>JAQBTR010000017.1 GCA_027624915.1 bacterium
TGCGCTTACAATCTCACGAGTTTTATCTTTTGAGCCATCGTCAACGACAATAATTTCTTTTTCCATGCCAATCTCAACATTACGAATACGCTCCAGTATATCTTTAATGGTTTTTTCTTCATTGTACGTTGGGATAATAATTGAAAGCTTCATGATTTAGATTTTATAAATGACACTATGGACTCTGCTCGAGCATTCCAAGAATACTGCTTTGAGCGCTCAAGACTACGCGATGCATTTTGCCTCATTTTACCATCATTTTCAAGCGCAAAGCTTAGTGCATCATGAAATGCGTTATACGAATACGGGGAGACCAAAAGAGCTCCTCCCTCACCTACAAATTCACGAATCGATGGTGCATCAGTCGCAATCATGGGGGTGCCAGATGCCATATACTCTATCACCTTAATTGGAGAGAAGAGTCGTGCAACACGCTTATCAGAAAGATCATAAGGCGCAATCAATAAATCAGCAGCACATAAATATGAAGGAATTATTTTATGTTCTTGTGCTTGTATTGAGATAACATTGCCATCACGAGACGAAGAGTCTCCACCAACAATAACGAAGGTAACGTCAGAAAATTCTTTCGCAAGCTTCTTGATCATATCAATACCTTTCCATGCCTGTGTGCTACCAGCATACAAAACAACCTTTTCCGCATCCTTAAAACCAAGTTTACGACGAACGTTCTCACGTGGCTCTACATCTGCAAAAAGAACCGGATCAAAACCATTGGGTGCTACAAAAATTTTTTCTTCAGATATTTTATATCTACTAACAAGTTCTTCTTTTTTTCCATTATTTGTTGAAACGATACCGCGAGCCTCACGAAACACGCGCGAATACATAAAGTGCGGAAATTTACCCAGTGAATGTAATTCAAAAACAAAGCGCTCACGAAATCCAGGTGCTATGAAGACAAGAAAAAAGGCTAGCAACACATCTCTAATATAAAATATAGCTTCTTTTTCTTTGTTGATTATTTTTCCATACACAAAAGCAAAAAATAAACTCTTAGGCCATGCTATACGACCGACTAAAGAACCTATTCTCTGAATATCTATCTCACACCCTATGCCGTATGCGCCAAAAATATCGGTACAATTTTGTGGTGCTTTTTTTACAAAAAGTTGAAAGTCTGAGTCGCGCGAAAACGCCTCGGACATCTTCATTGTCTGGAGGCGATTTGCTAATTTTGAGGGATATTCAGCTAGAGTTAGATACCGTAAAATCATTTGAAAATAAGGGATTTTTTAAGTATACTCATCATATCATGGACATGAAGAAAATTCATGCGCTCGGATGTAATTTGGATGATGAACGAACCAAAAACATCCTTGCTCGTATAACGAAATTGAAGAGTCTGGAGGCTCCAGCAGTGTGCCTCCCCGACCTCCACATCAAAGAACGAACGGAGGGTCCTTCTTCGTTTGCCGCGGCAACAAACAATACAATCGTACCAGAGTTAACTGCGCCATCGGTTGGTTGTGGCATGGGTGCGCTTGCGACATCGCTTACGATAAAAGATTTTGACCATAATTTTTTTGAATCTTTTTATAAAAATATGCAACGCGAACTCGGTCCACGATACGGGCATTTTAAAAATATTCTTTTATGGCTCGGATTATTTAATAGACCTCACAGCGCATATGATGTCTCTGTCGATGAATTTGAAGATATAATCAAAAGGGGTGCCAAAAGCGCTGTACAAAAATATAAACTTCCAAAAGAAACTCTAGAACACGTAGAATATGGTGGCTCTATGTTTTTTGAAGAAGAACTAAAAACCTTGAGGCTAAAAGATATCCTCCCTCGAATATCATATAGATCAGGACGACATGACCTTGGATATGGGTTTAAAGGAAACCACTTTCTTGAAATTCAATACATAGAAAATATATTTGATGAGGAAGTGGCAGCTAAGTGGGGGCTCTCAAAAGGACAGGTTATCATCATGTATCATGGTGGTGGTGGTGCCGTCTCTTATCATGTAGGACGTTACTTTGGTAATCGAAAGAAAAACACATTAAAACAAAAACTTGTCTTGTCTGTTTTCAAAACACTTTTTCATTTTGGCTCGCCAAAACACTGGCGAGACGCCGGAAAACGTTTTAGGTATTACTTCTTTCCAAAACCATTTATGGAAATCCCTTTCAACACGGATGAGGGCAAACGACTCATGGCCGCAACAAAAGCATCTCTCAACTACAGCTATGGATTCCGTATGGCAATGGTTCGTCGAATATCAGATAGTCTTGAAGCAGCCCTCCCCCATAAAAAACCGACAACCAGTCTTATATGGGACTCTATTCATAATTCAATTGTACCAGAAGTAGTGCATGGCAAAAATGTAATCGTTCATCGTCATACAGCCAACCGTGTATTTGATGGAAAGCCAGTAATAGTCTCTGGATTTAATACAACCAATTCGTATTTGGCTGTTGGACTGCCAGACGCAGAAAATAACTTATTTGCATCAGATCATGGTGCAGGAGAAACCATAAAAAACTTTACAAAAGACGGGAAAACAAGCCAGCACCCCAAAAACCTCACCACACGAATCTATCAAACAAAATCACCAAAAAAACAGGTAGTTGAACACATAACAAATGAAGGGATAGATTACGTTGTAGAAAAATTAAAAGACGAGGGGATTCTAAGCCCTGTCGTATCTTTACGCCCATTAGCTGTATTCAAAGGATAATATGTTTGAGTGCAAAAACATCACAGACCCAGAGATAAGAAAAAAACTCGACGTAATCGAAAAAATCGAATCACTCGAAGGCGCTCCTTTATGTCTTCCGAATATCCATCCCAAAAAGAATCTTGAGTCCCCCCCTCAGTTTGTTGCAGCCACAAGAGATAAGGTAATTCCAATGCTTTCGGCTCCTGCCATGAACTGTGGTATGAGCCTCTTTGCGACAACTCTTACTGAAAAAGATTTTTCGCCAGAATTTCTTACTATGTTTGCCAAAAATCTTCGTTCAAAAATTCCAGCACGCGTAACACGTTTTGAATCAATTCTTGGTTGGCTCGGGATCAAATCACGAGCAAAGCAACCATACGATCTCACAAAAAAACAACTAGAAGATATATTTCAACGAGGAGCTGAAGCAGCCGTCGAAATCTATGACCTTCCAAAAAATGAGCTGACTAAAATAGAGTATGGTGGCCGTGTTGGTTATGAAATGTGTCCACTCAATACTATAGTCCCACGATCTTCATATAGTAATGGGCGGCACGAAATGGGATATAACTTTGGAGGCAATCACTTTCTTGAAATACAAGTTATTGAAAAAATTGAGGACGAAGAAAAAGCAAAGGATTGGAACATCAAAAAAGGTCAGCTTGTAATGTTATATCACGGTGGCGGAGGGCATGCGACATACCACCTCGGAAGATATTTTGCTCGCCGAGAAAAAAATTCCACTTTTGAAAAATTCGCACTCTTTTGGTTAAAACTTTTATTTCACTTTACTTCAATTGACGGCATTAGAAATTTTCATGATCGCTGGCGAATGTATATGAGCAAGGAATTGTTTCCATCTATATCAATTTCAACAGTAGAAGGAAGACGTCTAATGAACTCAATAAAAATAGCTCTCAATTACGGCTATGCATTTCGTGTAGCACTACTAAGACGAATAAAAGATTCATTACCAAAAGGAGATGCTTCGTTTCTATGGGATGCAGCACACAACTCGATTCTTGAGGAAAACGGTCTTGTGGTTCATCGACAAGACGCTATGCGAGTTCTTCCTGGGGAGCCAGTAATGATCGCCGGCTCTAACAATGCGCTTTCCTATCTTGGATGTGGCCTTGATACTGCCGATAAAAGTCTTTGGTCTGCGACACCGAGTGCTGCAAAAACTATAGCTGGCCATCCATCTCGCCCTGACGCTGGTCATGAGACGCTTGTATCACGTAGAAAAAACAAAGAATTAACTCGTATCCCCCACCAAACAAGCGAGGGCTTGTTCGAGGTAACACAAAAATTAGAGAAGGCGGAAATAATAAAGCCCGTTGCATATATGCGCCCACTCGGCGGCTTAAAGGGTCATTAGTATGATTCTTGAAAAAAAATGGTATTACCCAATATTTGTCCTACTGATTGCTGGGGTTGCTCTTTATGCTCACACTTTTTGGTTTGCCACTGTAGTATTCTCTTTCATATAAAAATGATTTGATATTTTGGCAAACCGCTGTATCAGCATCTCCAAATTTGCCAAAAGCCCATATAGGCCTTGGTTCTGCATATCAAGTTAGGAAAGATGCTTTAAATGCAGTTAAGCACTATAAAAAAGCTCTGGATTTAAGTCCTAGGGAGTGGAACGTTAATAGAAATCTGGGTATACTTTTTATGGATGCTGGTAATATTGATGAGGCAGAGAAAGCCTTTAAAAATGAACTTAGTGCCAATCCAGCATCCGCAGAATCATTAATCGAGCTGGGTGTGATATACTATGGCCACAAGAAAGAATTCGAGCGTGGTGGTATTTTATGGCAAGAAGCCCTTAAACTACGCCCGAATGACGGAAGACTTCATGAATATCTTGCCGCATATTATTACGACCAAAAAAATGACAGGGAAAAGACTATACACCATATTAAAGAAGCAATTCGTATACAAGGGACAACACAAAAAGCATTTATGAATATATTAGAATCCTATGGAATCAATACCTGAACTAAGAGAAAAACTACAGGGAGAAAAAGTTGTGCCACATGGAGGATGGAAACGCCCCTGGGGATATAAAACCTTCCAACGGGGCCCATCTATTTATATTACACGTGCACTTATTAATACCCGAATAAAACCCAACCAAATAACAATTGCTGGGCTTTTTGTTGGATTTCTTGGTGTGGGATTTGTAATGCAACCTGAGTGGTACTTAAAAATTATTGGTTTATTTTTAATTTATCTACATATTTTATCAGACAAGGTGGATGGAGAGCTTGCTCGATATAGAAATACACACTCTCTTCGTGGTGTATACTGGGATGAAATTAACCACCTCATTATCCCTCCCTTATTTTGGTTTGGGTTAGCTTTTGGAATCGCACCTCTTTCAATTTTTCTTGAAGTTGGAGCCTTCTTCCTTGGAGTTGCTGTAATAGGTGCAATAGCACTTATAGCAAACCGTGTTATTCATAGTCTGGCCCCACAAATTTATGCAAAAAAATATATTAAAGATCCTGAACGATTCGGATTGCCTGAAGAGCCTCAGGCAATCTCACAAGACAAACCAGGACTTGAGGCCCTATCACACTTGCGTATATTTGTTAAAATAATTCACCAGTTTCAAGACTTCTTTATTGTTATTGCAACAACTGGTTTTATTATAATTCTTGAGCGACTTATATCACCAGACTTTATTTTTCACCCGCTACTCACCTACTATATATTACTCATGAGTATTCTCTTTGTACTTTTTGCTGTAGAAAATGCTATTCGTAAATCAAACTCTATCGAGGACGATGTAAAGATGAGACCTGTCACAAAATAATTTTTTCACTAAAATTTCCATATTTAGGCTGCAACTTGCATAAAATTATTCGACGGTACCCCGGCACTGCCTCATAATTTTCTACTGCGTTTCGCTCAAAATAAAAAAATTTTCATCGAAATCTTATTTAGCAACAGGCCTCTAGAGCGCGCTCATAAACGCGTGTAGGACTGAATCGATCTCATAGTTTGTAACCCATCTCCGCTCTTCTTCGGAGATGGTTTTTATAAGAGCTGGTTCTTTTATTAGTTTTTTTATATTCTTTGCAAAAATAGCTGGGTCTTGGAGAGATACATAATCTCTCAACCATGGGGATACAATTTCTCGTACACCCCCTATATCACTAGCAACAATTGGAATTCCTAACACCATTGCTTCCAAAAGTACATTTGGAAAGCCCTCTTCTTCTGATGGCATAAAAAATATGTCTGCTGCTGCTAAATATCTAGGTACTTCGTTCTGAGCGACAGAGCCTATTAGAGTTATATTGGGGCCCTTTATTCGTCCATCCATCGGTCCTGTCCCAACTACAACAACTTCTATGTCTTTATTTTCTTCAAGTAATTTTGCGGTGGGTTCTATTTTGTCTGCACCCTTTCGTTTGGATAAGTGGTGCAAAAATAGAACTATCTTTTTATTTTGATCTAGACCTAGTTCATCTCTAGCTTTTTCTTTTTTCCCATACCAACTAGCAAACCGCTTAATGTTTATCCAATTTGGAACAACCCTTACACGCGCACTATCTAGTTTGTAGTGCTCTATATATAGGTTCTTCATCCTCTCTGTTCCCGTTACCAAAATAGAACCCAAAAGCGCGCGACGAAATGCCCATTCACGCAACAGTGGACGCTTGTATAGCCATGGCATACCACAATTCCAATAAAGACTTTTACCAAAAAATGGGGCAACTAATGCTCCAACATAAGAATAGTGTGTCCAGAAAATATTATATCCACGCAATCGTAAGCGCATGAGCACAAATATAAACTCAAGAACACGAAGTGGTGCCCAATTTATTTTTTGAACATACGTATGAGCCTCTAGACCCTCTGGCTTTTCTCCTCTTTCAATAATAACTTGAAGGTCCACCTCGTCTTTTATTCGGCGCAAAAACTCCACCTTATGATAGAAATGTGTATCGATATCGCTTCTATATTCTGGAAGTATATAGACTAATTTCTTTTTTATGTCGCGCATAAATCAAATGACTCCTTATATTCCTTAAGGTACCTGTTCTTATCTGGTAGTGCGTCTACTATTTTTTTAGCCTCATTTGATAGTCTCTCACGAAGCTTCTTGTCCTTTTGTAGTTTTAATAGTGCCTCTTCAAGGTGTTTTTCATCTCCTGGACGTACAAGAAGCCCTGATACATTGTCACGCACCACATCACGAGCGATACCAACATCTGTCATAACAATTGGCATGCCGTGTACCAAAGCCTCAACAACACTCATTCCATATCCTTCATACCATGAGGTAAGCATGTATACATCAGTACTGTTATAGAACTCATCTGTGTTATCGTGCCAACCCTCAAAGATAACCCTTGATGAAACACCAAGTGTTTTTGCCTGTATGGTCAAAAAATTTTTCTCTGGTCCATCTCCAACAACATGCAAAATAATGTTTGATATTTTTGCTACAGCCTTTAGGGCCATTAGAATGTTTTTTTCCTTGGCAAGTCGTGAGACCATAAGCACATGTAATTTCTCACCATCTCCAGAGCCGTCACTTTTTTTAAATGTTGCATCAACAAATATAGGCAGCACCACAATGGGAACCTTTGTGATTCCATTTTCCTCCAAACTTCGTTTGATTCTTGCACTCACAACACGGATACAAGTAGCATGCGGTAATAGTAATCGAGCCAAAAAAGTACGTGTTTTGTTCTTGAAAGAAAAGTTTTGGAAGTGGCTATTAAAAACATCACTGTGAACTTGTGCCTGCCAAGGAGTCCTAAGTATGACTCTCAAACAAAACCCAATGATAGCACCAAATTCTTCTTGTGAACTTACAACAAATGATTTGTCACGCCGCGCAACCATAAAAGAACGCCAAAGTGCTTTTGCAACAGCCAATGATTTATATGATGAGTTGGCTGGTATTACATGAATGTTGCCACCAAACTCTATTGGTTCTGAAATATTGTCTGTAAGAATAATGACCCAAAGCTCATCAAATAACTTGCCATAATCGATAAGTCTCCCACGAAATGCTGAATTAGGACGAAGCGCGCTATCATCCCCACTAATCATTAAAATTTTCATCCCGTACGAAATAGGAACTGTCTCAAGCGTAGCCCGAGTCTTTCCTGTATTAAAGCATTACCACGACCTTGTATTGTTTGTTGTATTTTCATGATATTTCTTGAGATGGTTCCGCGTATTTACTACTAGTTAATATTGGTGGGTGGATATTGATATGTCATGGTTTGTATGGTTGTACTGTTTACATTTCGTACGGGATTCATATGTTCAATGTTTTTTCGATCCCATTAATCATTGCATCAATGGTATATACCTCTTTGTGCTTCATAGCATCTTTAGAAATGCGCTCTCGAAGGTCTTTATTAATTAAGAGCTCGTGTATACTATCGGCCCACTTCTTCTTATTATTGTATGGGACAATAAGTGAGTTTTGACCATCATGGGCCATTTCTTTATTGCCGCCAGAATCGGTAGTTATAACAGGAATCCCAGCAAACATCGCCTCTAAAATTTGGTGTGAAAAGCCCTCATAACCAGTATTAAGCACAAATACGTCCCCCGCTGCCAAATACTGCCCCAAAACCCTCTTGGATACCACCCCAGTAAAAATAACGCGCCCAGAGAGGTTAAGACGACCTGTAAGAGCCTCTAGTTTGGCCCTGTCTGGCCCATCTCCTATAATAACGAGCTTTAGGTCATTGTTCTTGCTGAGTTCCGGTAATAGAGATATGAGCATAGAAAAACCCTTCCATGGCACTAATCTACCAGCAGACACAAGAAGTGTCCCAGAAATACCCAAATCTATTCTTGCCTGATCTCTAGATATATTATGTTCGACATGAACACTATTTGGTACAACAACAATACTTACAGGTTTTACACCCCAAGCCTCTACGACACCCTTAAGATACTCACTTGGAACAAGTATGTGCTTTGCTCCACGCGCCACGCGTGTCTGCACCCCTCGTAACCTTTCAACAAAAAATCCATATTTCTTTTTTAAAAAATCATCTAGCAATTCCTTTACTTCAAAGCGCTGGACTCCTTGCTCCCATGCATAATCCCCCACTATTCGTACTACATACTTTTTTCTTAATATTTTTGATGCGAATAGTGTCGGCAAACCAACACTAACGGGATCTAATACAAGGATGTTGTCTGCCCAAAAAGATAGTGGCAACATTTTTAAAAAATATACTATATGGCGCAACCCCCTAGGCAACTCTCTTGAGATAAAAATAACACCACGAGAATCCTTCTGTTTTTTTCCATATGTAATTACGCGAACTTCATGTCCACGTAAAATAAATTCAGGAGCGACCGTACTCGTAAATGTAGCAGGTCCTCCAATCTCTGGCGGATACATTCCTGTTGCAATAAGTAATTTCATGATAAGTGTTCTCTGAAAAACTGTTCGTATCTCAAAGCTAAATCACCCCATAGGTAACCCTTCTTAACAAACATCCGCCCTGAGGCCCCCATGTTCGCAAGTCTTTGCTTATCGTTTAAAAGAGCATTCAAATTTGCAGCCAGAATCTCTTCATCTCCGGGCTCAATAAGTACACCAACCTCACTATTTACTATATCTACAATCCCTCCAACTCTGGTTGCCATAATAGGAATACCTGCTGCCATAGCCTCAATAAACACGCTTCCGAGCCCCTCAGAGCGTGAAGAACGAACAAAAAGCTCGCTTGTCTGATAATAACGAAGCAGGCCTCTATGTGAGACATTTCCTGCAAAAATGACCCGATCATCAACGTGGAGTTCATTTGCAAGAATCCCAAGATCTCGTCTCAAAGGACCATCGCCAACAATCACGAGCTTAACATCCTTTACCTTTTGCATGGCCCTAATGAGTATGTCTAGTCCATTTTTTTCAACCAGGCGAGATACGGACAATATAATCCTATCGTCTATCAATCCTAACTTATCACGAAGAGCGCGTATTGAACCTTCATCTGGCATATCTGTTATATATGATTCGTCCGCACCATTTGGAATTATAGAAACTTGCCCAGAATATCCTTCCTGCACGGCACGTTGTGCAAGATACTTACTTATGGCACTCACGCCGTCACATGTCCCCAAAACTTTTCTCCAAAAATATTTAATAAGCCCGCTTCTCGCCGTATTCAAATATTCTTCAGAATCCCCCTCCTGAAGTGTTATGACAAGACGAGTGCTAGGATATACCTTCTTTAAAAAATATCCTGCAAGAGTTCCTTGTGAAATCATAACGCCCCACAAAAGAGATGGCCCTCCCAATTTTAATGCTCGTCTCCCCTCAATAAAACCAAGGAGAGGTAAAAGCCACTTATCAAAAGTGTAGCCAAAACCAACACGACGAACTTCTATATTGTCCTTTTGCTCACGTGACGGAACGTTTTTAGACATTCGCGACGTTATAATTAAAAAACGCATAGCGGGGATGCGTTTCGTCAATTGATCAATTGCTACTTCTGCACCCCCTATAAACGGTAGATATGCAGTTGTGAATATAACCACGCGAGGCGTTTGCTCGGGATTCATGAATACTTTATTATAAGATAAGCAAGAGACCATAACAAGATATGATAGATAATAAAAAAAGGGTGCTTTTTATATCAACGAAATCGGTCCTTGGTGGGGCTCAACGTTATATTGTTGACCTTGTTGACTATCTACCAAAGGACTTTTTTGATATGTCTGTGGCGGCAGGTGGAAAAGGACCACTCGGTGAAAAGATACGTAAGCGCAACATCCCTTTCTATGAGATTAATGACCTCGAACGAAATCTCAATCCGTTCAAAGATCTTGTTTCTCTCTTTTTAATGATGGGGCTTATACGAAAGGTTCGACCAGATATCTTACATCTCAACAGTTCAAAAGCAGCGGTGCTTGGTGGAATCGCCGGCAAACTTCTTCGTGTACCAAAAATTATATCGAGCACACACGGATGGCCATTTTTAGAAGATAGACCAAAATGGCAACGTAAGATGTTTGAACGATTTACTAAAGTCGGTCTTTGGTTCCAAGATAAAGTAATTTGTGTTTCTCAATTTGATTATGAAATTGGTATGCAAAAAGAAATTGCACCAGCTAAAAAACTCGTCTTGGTGCATAATGGTATCGATCCAAAAAAACATGTGTTTCTAGAGAGAGCCGAGGCTCGTAATCGCCTCTTTGCAAAAGAAGATATAGCACCTAACAACAAGCGCATAATTGGCACAATTGCTGAGTACACAAAAAATAAAGGACTCTTCTATCTCATTGAGGCTGCTCAACACCTTTTGCAAGTTGAGCCAGACACACTCTTTATGATAATTGGATGGGGTGAAGAACGAGAGTTTTTAAAGAAACAAATAACAAGGCACGGCCTAGAAAAAAACATCTATCTTATAAACTACCTGCCCGAGGCATTTACCTATCTCAAAGCTTTTGATGTATTTGTACTTCCATCACTCAAAGAAGGTTTTGCATACACACTTCTTGAAGCATCTCTTGCTGAATGCCCGATTGTTACAACTAGAGTAGGAGGAAATCCTGAGATCGTAGAGAATTTAAAAACAGGACTTCTTATTCGTCCAGCATCTCCAGAAGAAATCATCAATGCAGTAGTACACCTCATACGAGATCCTCAGGAACGTACAAACCTAGGAAGACAAGCGCGAGAAAAAGTAGCGCGAGACTTTGCTATATATGGAATGGTAGAAATGACTCAAAAAGTCTACCTATCTGAAAAATAATTAAAACTTATAGATTCGAAATGCTACCTCTCCCCTTGGATTGAGAATCTCTTTTGGTACAAACCCAGCCTCCAATAACAGCTCTTCAAATACGGCACCTGTATTGGTTTGAGACTCTGGTAGACGCTGATATACGGCGCCCGTCGGACGAATAAAATAGTAGTTATCAAAACCAGTATTTATTAAATCATCTATATTGTTTGCAACGGCAAAATCCACATATTGCTTTGTGTCCATAACTGGCCAAGCATGGTAAATGTTGAGTCTATCCAAAACCCAAAGCTGTGCTAAGTGGTCAATATTTTTATCATAAATAACAACTGCAGAATACGGCTCTAAGCCTTCTTTGATTTGTTTCTTGGCTGTCTCCTCATGTAAATCATCCAGAAAGGCATACGCCATTTCAATTACATGTAATGGTCGTCTTCCCTCTAACTCCTTGGCAAGGTATCCTCCTAGTTCGTTATACCCACCATTATATTTCTCCCAACGAAGCGCCTGACTATGAGTCCAGGGAGATGTCTCCTTCCCTGATACATATCGAACCTGGCTATTAACTGTGTAACCGATCTCAAAAAGAACAACGAGACCGAGGACCACTAAAAAGCTCGTCTTGTAGCTCGTGCCATATCTTCGCCAGATATGAGCCAAAAATACCGCTACAGACAGTACCAGAAACGGAGTCAGCATAGACACGAAACGATATGACGGGCCAATGACTATAACAATAAATAGAGAGAAGAGAGTTAAGGCTATTATAAGTAGTGAATGCTTTTTCCAGACCTCCTTTGGTCTTGAGAAAAGTCTAAACACAAAGAAAATAAGTGACAACAAAAACAGAATGATAAACACGTATGAATTTATCTTAAACAGGGTTGGCACAAACCTTTCAATTCGTTCACCAAGAGTACCAATCTCCTTACCGGGCTGAATTTGCCATAGTGGGGTTTCCTGCCCGAAGACGTGTGACACCTGAAAATCAAAATGACCAACTGCCTGATACAAACCAATATTATAGAGAATTACAGGACTAAATATCAAAGCCATGAGAGCAACGCCAATCCATATATTTTTATTCTTAATCAAATCTCGTCGCCAAATAAGAATATAAAGATCCATAACTACACCAATAATAAATGTCGTATATTTAGCAAGTAGCGCCAACCCCAGTGCTACACCCATCCAAATAAAATATTTGTCATTTTTGAGCCCACGAATGAACAAGTAAAACGTAAGTATAATAAAGAATATGGAATATGCCTCCTGCATACCAATACGAGAAATATAAACATGATTAAGAGTTACGGCCAGAAAAAGTGCTGCAAAGATTCCGGATTCATTAGAATAGAGTTCCTTTCCTATCAAATACATAAGAAAGACTCCGATAATACCCAAGAGGGCGCTCGGCAAGCGAAAGCCAAAATTGGTATCACCAAAAATATTCATTGAAAAATACTGGAACAAAAAGGCTAGTGGTGGGTGGTCGTGGAACGACCAATAGGTCCACCATGGAAATCCAAATTCTGTGACAGTACTATTCGGATGTCGTATGGTACTCTTTTCATCAAACCATTCTAGAGGTGTGGGCTGGTCCCCGCCCTCATCAAAGTCATACATTTCCATGGCACGAAATGCTATAAGCACCTCATCTGTAGTCGGGTCCCCCAAACTAAGCCAAGAAAGACGCAATACAGCCGAAAGCAGTAAAATTACAATCAGGATTAACTTAGTCGATTTTGACATATTTGTATGGTAGCAAATTTCGTGTACTTACAGTACAGCTTTCTTGCTTTACAAAAACCACGCTATCTTTTTATGTGCGACCTTTGCCAACTTGTTGTTGGCCAGAGTCATACGTCGGAAGCACAAAAAAGATAGCGTGGTTTTTACAGAATCAAATGGTAGAACAGATTCTTGTTTTCCCCCATCAGGAAGAGAAATAGGAAATCGTTTTTGGGCTTCCGATTGAGCACGTTCATACACCACAAAGTGGCTTAGATCGCACCAAAAACGATTTCCTATTTTCTGGCATCCTGAAGTACAATGAACTATATGAGAACGCAAATATCTCAAATCCCTCGTACTGTGTGGCTCATGATAGCCCTATACATCATTATTTTTGGGCTTTTTACTAGTTTTCGGCACTATAACTTCCTCACCCAAACATGGGACTTAGGAGTCTTCGTTCAGTCTTTCTCAAACACACTCGATGGCCGATGGATGCAAAACAACATAGAAGATGCACCACACCACTTTGGAGTTCATATGAGTCCATGGTTGCTTGCTCTTGTCCCAGGGTATTTTCTTTTTCCGAGTCCATATTTTCTCCTCATTATACAGACAATTGCACTGGGGCTTGGCGCATGGCCTCTTTATTTGCTCGCAAAAGAAAAACTAAATCACAAATGGGCATTAGCAATCAGTGGAGCGTATCTTCTTTATCCTTCACTCCATTGGGTCAACACATTTGATTTCCATTCTGTTCCGTTTTTGGTTCCATTTTTACTTGCTTCATTTTACCTCCTTGAGAAACAACGTTATGGCTGGATGACATTTTTCTTGGTGCTTTCAGCATCAACACGCGAAGATTCTATTCTTGTTGTTTTGTTTTTTGGTCTCTATATGCTTGTTCGTACGTGGCCAAAGGAAAAATTTGAACTAACCAAAGAACGTAAAATTGGACTAGCAGTAGCCGTACTTGCGCTTATATACTTTATTTTGGCAGCAGCCGTGTTCATGCCAGCATATGGTGGTGGTCTTTTGCGACTCGATAGATACGAAGAACTTGGTGGAACGGCACCAGGAATAATAAAAGCATTCTTTACAGAGCCTGCACTTTTTTGGGGACTCATTTTTACAAAGCCGAAAATCCTTTACCTGCTTTGGCTTTTCCTCCCCGTCATGTTTTTACCGTTCTTATCGTGGCGAAGCATGTTGCTTCTTGTACCGGGGATTATGGAAAATATTTTAACCTCTTACTCAATTCAATTTTCTGGACTTTATCAATATGACTCAACACTCATTGCTGGAATTTTTATTGGCGTCATTACTGGCATTGGCATATTACGAAACAAATACCCACAAAAAGAAAAACATATCCTTATAGCTTATTTATTTTTTGTTTTACTTGGGTATCTTGCGCGCTCACCTCTTAATCCAATCTTTTTCCCAACAGAAGCTTTTCGTACTACTCCACACACGGAAAGCTTCAGAAAAATAGTAAATGCGATACCAGACAATATATCGGTCACTGCACACACAAATCTAGTCCCCCATCTCTCTCATAGACAACACATTTATGAGCTTGGTCACGAACCATTTCCAACAGGTCTTGTTATTTTAGATGGAAAAGATAATTTTGGATTTGGAGACAACGAAACTTTTGTTGAGTATATTCAAAACTATGCTGACCTTGGATAT
>JAQBTR010000018.1 GCA_027624915.1 bacterium
CCCTCTTTCTTAGGTCGCTTAATTACACGCATTGGATACTTATGTGCAAGCTCGTGTGCAATCCTGCCTGTCCCGTCAGGAGAATTGTCATCTACCACAACCATTTTGTAATCAGAAAGACCAAGAGCTGCCACTTTTTCAGCCCATATAGGCAGATTATCTTTTTCGTTATACGTAGGCGTCAGGATGATGACCATAGGCCCATCTTACGTCGAAACAAAAGAATAAAGAAGCCTAGGATGCCACCCCCAACAAGGCTTCCAAGAAACCAAAGAAGGTTGGTATCTTTATTCTGTGCAAGCAAAACGGGCTCCGAAATGTTTGCCAAAGGAATCTCTTTTTTTATTTCTTCTTCTTTTGTCATGGGTTCTTGCTCAATTACGTCCACCTCCTTTGGTGTAACAACTTTTTCTTCTATAACAAGTGGCATTACTTCCACCAAAATAACCTCTGGCTCAACAGTTTCTTCCTCATACTTATAAGCAAGCCTGTTATTCGGATAGCGTAGTTCGGTTTTTTCTTTCTCTGCTATATTTATACCTGTTACCTCTGCCGCATACGAGGCTTGTGCTCCAGCTCCAATAAAAGTATTTAATGGCAAACGAAACTCTTTCTCATTAAATAAAATCCAGTTGCTCAGTTCAATCGTCTCGGACGATGGATTGTGTAGTTCTATACGACCACCTGCGCCACCATCAACTGTGCTTATAATAGTTTGATTTTCTGTAACCGTAACCCTAAGCGTGTCAGATACAGAACCAAAATAATCATTATGTGAAGCAGTAACTATAACGGTATATCCACCAGGAAATGAAAAGGAGTGTTTGACTTGCACTCCCTCGCCTTTCGCCCCATCACCAAAGTTCCACGTATATCGAACACTTTCATTGCCCAGGGGTTCATCTTTCCATCCAAGTGCTCTCGCCTCAAATATTAACTCTCCGCCAGCAACTGAATTTCTATCCTCACCGCCAAAAACATGGATAGTCGGATACTCCACTGGACCTGAATAAATCTTTTCTGTACTCACCTCCACCCCTTGTTGAGTTTCTTCGGTTGTACTTTCTGAAGCTCCTCCAAAGCCGTTGGCTTCCTTTGGTGTCGCTAGCGCAGTAGTCCAGTCATTTCCATTTCGCTGCATCGTCTCTTTTGTACTATTATCTCCTGCAGGCCATCCATCTGTAGCGTTTATAGAATCAACAACACTACCATTATTTTTTAACGAAAGATGTTCACCGCTGTTTGAAAGCGCTCCTGTATAAATAAGGTCTGCTGTAACTCCTGGCACAGACTCGTCATCTGTACGCTCAAGAAGTAAAAAGCCATTAGCTATAATGGTAAGTCCATCAAAAGAAATTGAAGGAGTCCCATCAACTGCTTCGAGCATCCAACCTGTTAGATCAATCTGTGTGTCCGACGTATTTAAAAGCTCTATCCACTCGTCATTGGCAGAATTAGATGTACCCATCCAAGCAATCTCATTGATAATTACTTGTGCATTAGATACAAACGGAATTGTTACAAAAAATGCGCCGTATAAAATTATTCGACGCATTTTACATTTCTCCCCTCTCCTTTTTTAGTCTTTCCAAATCTGCTTTTACTGATTTGTTGTCAGGATCTGCAACCACAAGCAACTCAAAGTACTTGATTGCATTATCAACATCGTCTAAATCATCATAATAAACCGCTAGATAAGACAGGATGTCAAGATTGTCTTTATACTCTACAAGCCCTTGTTTTAAAATTTTCGCAACATCATCTCCCTTGCCTGGATAATGATATCTATAGAGATCAGCTAAGCTCCTATAAATCGCTGGTCCAAATCTTCCACTAATATCAGACTCAAGCGCATCCATATAGAATCTCTCTGCTTTTTCATACTGTTTAAACTGAAAAAGATAAGTATTACCCAAATTTATATATGCCTGTGTCCTAAAAGAGTCTACTTCTATTGCCTTAGACCATACTTGTATCGCTCCATTATAGTCAGCAAATGTATTTTTTATCGTACCAAGATCCATCCATGCCTCTGTATTTTCTGGATTGTCACGAAGAGCAACAACAACATCATCCCAACTCTTCAATAGATCTTTACGTGTCAACTCTCTAAGCTCTGGCTGATTATCAATTAAAACATCCCAATCTTTTGGGTAAACAAAAGATTCATCGGACGCCATAGCATCATTTTCTATGTTCTCCTCATTAAGCTCGTGTTTTGCTTCATCCGATACATCGCTCACACCTTGGTTTCGTGGAGCTAGGACAAAACGAGCTCCAAATATGAGAGCAATAATAGCTATAATCACGCCAACCCATATAAGAATATTTTTATTCATTAGTCGCATTATAGTATAAACGCCTTATTTTGCAATCTGTTACATAAAAACAAAAAGACCCCTCTTGGGGGTCTTTTTTGCCTAGTAAAAACTAGTTGGATAGGGTTGAAGCGGTGAGTCCAGTTGTTGGAAGACCACTAACCTTGAATCCGTTAATCCAATCTGCTGTGTCAACGCTATGTGTTGTTGTAGCCTCTGACGAAAGGTCAGACCAGATAAATGATGAGCTTGATGCTACGCTAGCACCATTTGCCCAACCAATACCGAGCTCTGAATGACGTGTGTCAGCATCAATGAGGCTAACGTTTGCCATTGTTCGCTCTCCTGAACCGGTGAGGGTCAAACGTGGGCTACGTGCGTTATCTCCAACCAAAGTGGTTGAAACTGAGTCGCTGGTTCCATCAGTTGTGATATCAGCGAAAAGCTCAAACACTCGAGTAACACCATTAGGAATCACGAGCCAATTGTTGGTGAGATCTGTGGTGTCTGCATACATACGAACTACGAGCTGGTTAGAACCGTCATAGTTAGCGTCATACGTCAAGAGAGATGCTGCACTACCAGTTGCGGCACCAAACTGTTCACCTTCATCAGTGTAAAGTGTCAAGTTAGGCAACGAACTGTTAAATGCTGTTATACCCGATGTAGCAATCTTGAAGGTAAACTTGCGAACCGCAACGTTTCCACCCACTGCTTTTACAGAGAACTTGTAGAGTACGGCGTTCCCCGATGTAAGTGTGGTCTGTGGAATTGGCAGCTTGCTTACTATTGGAATAGCTTCGAAGCTCATAATTCCATTACCATTCACATCTGAGTGAGTATCGGTTGCAATAGTTGCACCAGATTCTGCACCTGTACCTTTCTGGTTAGTTGCAAAGCCTCCAGCGTCCCAATCAACACCGACAAGACGACCTGCTATAGGTCGGTTAGTACCGATAGGATCAAGATCCGCCTTAATAGTAAGTTTTACACCATCACTGTCATCCTTAGGAATGACGAAGTCACCAATTGACAGATCGAAGTCTTCAACACCGTTGTTGAATGCTGGATCAACCTTTGAAGCGACAAGTGTTGAACCGTTCCACAACTCAAGGTTCTTGATATCTGCACCTGTTGAAGATCCAGTTGTATCAAGCTGCAATCGAAGATCCGTAATAGAGATATCTTCTGAAGTTGCCTTGAACTTAAGAACGTTCAATGTAACACCCGTTGCACCATCAGTGTACCAAGTCTCCTTAGGAGCTGATGCATCAAGAGCAACAGTGTAACCACCGTTTGCCTTAAGAGTTACACCACCTGCTGCGAGGTCTTGTGCTGTTGCAGTTACGGTATTACCGTCATTCACAGTCTTAACTGTCCAAGCAGCTGCCGTTCCACCATCGTGAAGGTTGAACTGGTAGTAACTGCCAGTTGTTGCTGTTGACGAGACGTCTGCGAACAAACCAATTATCTTTGAACTACCCTTTGTAACAACAACTTCTTTGTCGCTATCAAGGTTGAAGGTCAAAGTCTCTTTGATGTTGTTTGCAAGTGACGCTTCGTTTGAACCCGATGTAAGGAGAATAGGATTGTTTGAATCCGTTACGTCCTTCAATCGAAGTCGTGAAAGCTTGTCACCTGCGTTGGTTCGTTTAACCAACTTAGCAACAGTAACTTTTACATCATCACCTGATCCACTTCCTGACAAGACGTAACGACCTACTTCTACGTCAGTACCGTTTGTAATCTGAGTTGTAGATGCAAATGAACCTGATCGAGAGATAGTAAGTGACCCTGCTTTAACAGTCATGGTAGGACCAGTAACTGTTGATGCTGGTGTTGGGGTAATTGAATTACCTGTTGTGTCACCCGTTACGCTTGTAAGAGCTGAAGAAGGAATAAATGACGTAATGATTGTGTCATTGGTTTCCCAATTTGAGTTAAGGTCACTCTTAACAGTGAAGATATTCTTACCTGTTGGTACAGTGACGTTGTCAGTGAAGGTAACTGCGTTACCTGCTGAGTTAGCGTCCTGTGGACCTGCTACAACAGAACCATTCTCATCGTAAACGGTAACGTTCTGGATAAGAGCGTTCTCGCCACCTGAGTCTGAGTCAGTTGTTGCTAGGGTAAGTACCCACTGAGTGAAGCTGATTGGCTCACCCTTTGCTTCGAACTCGAATGCTCCAAGTTCTACGCCATCACCGTCAGCTACTACGTTTCCTGAGGCAACTGAATTGTCCTTAGAAACGCTCAAGCTTCCGTTGTTGGTGTATGCCTCGTAGGCATCCCATACAGGGTTTGTACTCTGGAATGTTCCATCGTCATCCGTTGATGAATCGTTAGAGTTTTGTGCTGTTGGCTTGATGTCATAGTCATAGGTCTGGCCGTGGAATACGAGGTCTTCGTATCGGAAGATATCGAAGTCTGTAGTCCGAGCTGAACCATCAATTATGTCACCACGTACTGAGATCTCAGCGTTCTTACCCTTTGGGATAAGAATACCTGAACCAAAGTCTGCAGTGTAGTACTTACCACTATCATTTGTTGTGAATGGGTAAGTGTTTCCATCATCATCAATTGCAACCAAATTCTCAAAGTCATTCTCACCCATTGAACCTGACTGGTTGAATGTTGCTGACTTCCAGACAACATCTTCGTTAGATACAGTTGCCTTAATTGAGGTAAATATATATCCTGTTGAACCAACTTCTTTTGTTCGTCCTGCTGCTGGATCAAGAGAACCCGTTGTAAGGGTTACTGCTCCGATCTTAGAACCAAGCGAACTGTTTGCTGTGTGTCCTGCTCCAGTTATTGGAAGTGAACCGTTTACTGTTGCAGAGGTATTTACTGATACCAATGCGAGGTAACCAATTTCACCTACACGTGTTGAGAGGTCTGCTGCAGCATCCCCTGCGATTGTAATGTCGCGAGTCTGACCTGCCTTAACCACAAAGTTATCATTGATGGTCGCTGTATGAGTCGAACTCAATGATTTTGATACTTGGTTAATTCGAAGTCCGTTCTCATCCAAGAGAACAACACCAGAAAATGCTGTGTCGTCCATCAAACCTGTTCGCTCTACGGTTACTGAATCAACCGTTACGTCACCGTCTGTTGAGGCAGTAAGTCGTACGCGAGTGAATGGTACGTTGATGGTTCCTTGTACAAAGAGACTGTCTGAAGGCTGTGAGCCTGCACTTACAGTCAAACCGCTACCAACTGATGCTGGTGGAGGAGTTCCTGTTGGTGGAGGAACTGCTGGAGGAGGAGTTCCGCCTGCTACCTGGTCATACTTGGCCTGTGAAATAGGGCCAAAGTAACCAACTGCTGGGGAAACACCGTTTGCTGCCTGCCAGTTTGCTACACCACCTCGAGTCAAATTACCGAAGTAATCTGTCTCATTACCTGGTGAACCAACACCTGAAGATGCGAGGGTAAACCCTGCTCCGTTCAAGTACTGTTGCAAACATAATACATCTGCACCCTGTGACCCTATTGTAAGGGATCGGGTAAATGTACATGCGCCACCCCCTGATGAGCTGCTTCCGCCGCCACCGAGGTTAGCCACTGCTTGTCTTGCTGCTGCTGCTTTGTCGCCAGCGATGATATCAAGGCTGATGAGCAATTCTACCAAGTCACCAAGTGTAAGTGCTTGTGCACTTGCGGTAACTGGTACAAGAGCCAAAGCACCTGTTAGCCAGACTGCAGTTGTTGCACTCAATGCTACCGAGATAAATTTTCTCGTTGCTTTTCTAATACTCATGTATAATTTTCTCTTAATAATTTTATCGCTCGTTATTTTTCTTCTTCGACTAAAAGAAAGAAAACAAGAGCTTCCAAATACAAATGAAATAAATAATGTTCTGTATATTTACTTATCAAGTTGCAGTCGTTCAGTCATTACTTTCGTTCTGAAATGTACTCACAATTATTTGTATGAATACATTTCAGAAAAAAATGGTACACGCTTGAAAGAAGCCACTTTATGGCTCCTAGTTCACACAATTTTCTTAATTTAATTTCATTTGCAGCAACATTGCTGATTCTACCACTGCTCTTAGTATATGACTCTTAATTGGGCATCTACAACAGGATAATTGTGGATAACGAAAAGGACAGAATATCAAGCCCTATAAGGATTTTTGGTACTTTGACCGATAGAGCGAGTATAGGTTTTTAAATCTTAAAAGTCAAGCCTTTTTACCTCTGTAAAGGACATAACGGACGAACCCGATTAGTTCTCTAGTATGTAGTACCTACGCCAGCGCTTTTCACCCTCTGCGCGCACCCTCCCCTGTATCATAAGTTGAGCCAAATCACGCTGAAGAGTCTTTTCGCTAACCTCTCCACTAAATAGTACTGCCAAATCCCCTACTCCTGCACTCTTGTTTGTAAACAGATACTGCATAACTCGTTCCTGTCTGGTAGAAACGTTTGGAGAGTCCACCCGTGACACTGGGGTCTCTACTTTTGTCTTTGGTGACTCTGGTGTAACGGTTGGTTTTTCTTGATTAGGCTCTTCTGCAACTTCTGGCTTCTTATCTTGCTCGACGACAGGGTCTTGTTTGCTTTCAACAAAGGATTCTGGTTTTGAATCAGCACCAGCAAGTAACCCCTGATCAAATGCTCCATACTCTCTAAGCAAGGTTTCAAAGTTGACTCGTGCAAGATATGAGCTTGATGAAGCAAGCTTTAACATCCGTCTGACAGTTCGCAACAAAACAACACCGGATTCTTTGTCGGTATACGACACATGTTCCTGATTTCTTGAGGCAATTCCCTCAAACTCAAGAGCTGCCTTTCTTAGGCGCCACTTTAAATCGTCTGAGTCATTCATTCGATCAGTTACCTTATACAACGCTTCGGTCAAGCGCTCAAGATGTCCATTATCCATGTCCATTACATTAGAGAGTGTACTTTCCCTCGGTCAACCCAGCACCACTTTCCATGAATTAAATTGTCATCCATATCTTTTCCAAAAAGTGGTGCTGGGTCAAGGAAAGTTCTTTTTTTCATTATTACTAGCTGTTAAGAATTGCCTCGACGATCTGTTGAACGGATACAAATGGTAGTGCACCATTTATTGGCTGTGGGTCTCCTCCATCTACGCTAACCACTAGTGAATATGGGGTCCCACGAGCTCCTGCCTCTGTTGCCTCTTGGATACTGTCCGTTATAAGTTGTTCGTACTCACCACTATCTAGACATGTCTGAAAAGCTCCTACATCTACTCCAATTCTGTTAACGATCTGAAGCATGGCGGCATCACTCTGTGCATCTCCTGCAAATACTCCATCTGTAAACTCCCAGAATTTATCATTCCCGCTTATTTTATTGACACACTCAGATGCGATCGCCTGTCTCCGCGCATTTGGATGAATAGATTCGAGTGGAAAATGCCTATATACCCATGCTACATCGCCACTTTGACCATATTCGTCCAATACCTGAGTCATTGTCTCATGAAATCGCTGACAAAACGGGCAAGAAAAGTCAGAATATTCTACTATCTTAATCTTGGCGTCTGGATTACCACGAACGTGATCAGACCCATCTACTGGCTTAAGATTAATGCCTGCCACAACTCCTCCGTCGGGTGCTGGTGGTGGATTAACCACACCATCATTTGGGGCCGTTGGACGAGAAAAGACTGCAAATGCTATTAATGCCCCTGCAATTACGATTGATGCCGGAATTGCTATATTGCTTGATTGTTTTTTGGACTCCTGAGAGCCTGTTTCTTGAGTATCCATAGACGCATATTAAGGCGGGTATATAAAAATAGCAAATGCTCAAAAAAAGCGCATTCTTTACTGATTTAGCTTTTTATTCTATTCTTTGTCCACGCTAGCAATGGCAATATTCCGGGATCGTCTAGTGGTAGGACGTTGCTCTCTGGAAGCAAAAACTGGGGTTCGAATCCCTGTCCCGGAACATCATAGATAAAACCCTGTTATAGTAGGCTTCATGATGGCCTTATTACTACTGCAACTACTAAATAATCTCCTTCTAGCCTTCTCGTTATATTTCGTATTTGGTCTTCTTGAACAGCCCTACCCAGCCCAAAAACAGCAAACAATCAAAGGATGGCTACGTAATGCTGTTTTTACGACTTTTTTTATTGTGGCCGGAGTACTTACTGTTGCAGTAATCCCCCCACCAGAAAGTGTTACTCCATCAAAATTTTTCTCAGGGATTAACAAAATGTGGTTTTTGCTAGCTTACTTTTTCTTTTTTGATGTTATCTACTATTGGTATCATCGAGCTCAACACTCTAACTCTTTCTTGTGGCTCGTTCATAAACTCCATCATTCGGATTCAGAACTTAACGTCACGACAAGCATGAGAACACATTGGTTGGAACCGCTCTTTCAAATTCTTATAATAAGTATTCCCGCTCGGTACATAATTGGTTGGGATGTATCACTCGCTCATATAATACCGCTGGTATTTACAATTTGGCTCTTATTTACTCATGCCAATATCAAAATTCGCTCACTCATATTTAAAACGGCTCTCACCGGACCACAACTACATCGCACTCACCATTCAAACCTGCCCCAACATCAAAATAAAAACTTCGCGCAGTTCTTTCCTGTTATAGATATAATTTTTGGGACGTATTACGAACCAGAGAAAAACGAATTCCCAACAACAGGAACGGAAACGATGCCATCCGATGTTTCTCTCACAAAAGCGTGGTTTACTCCTTGGAAATAAAAAAGGTCGCCCCTCTCCACCATCTCCGCTGCAAGCAGGCAGAGCATTGGCGGGGCGACACCTGGGCTTTTTTGTTGGTAGTTGAGTCGGCCGCCGCCGACGCATTTTATCCTGTTACCCCGCAGCAAGCTGACGGGATAACTTGCCAATAAAAAAACCAACGTATTGGCTGGTTCTTTATTTTCTCTATCTAAACCTTTAGATACTTGCGAGTTGCAACAAAGCTAGAAAAAACTCCGATGATAACACCTACCAAAAGTAGTGTTACAAAAAATGATCCAAAATGTTGGGTGTAATATATAAACAAATCCGGCCCTCCGAAAAATGACTTGGCCTTTGGACCGAGCCACAACGTAAGCGGCCAAAACATGAGCGTTGCGAAAACAGATGCAAAAACTCCATGCATAGCACCCTCTACAAGAAACGGTGCACGTACATACCAGTTAGCAGCACCAACAAGCCGCATGATGCCAATCTCATCTTTGGCGGTATAAATTGCGAGCCTAATCGTATTGAAGACAACAAGAAATGCGATGACACCGAGAACAACGACAATGCCGAGGCCAGTTTGTCGTGCAACAGACAAAACAAGGGCGAGTCGTTCGTATACTAGTTCGTTATCTCTATAGTTTACTTTGTCTATTGATGAAAAGCCTCCTTCTCTCAAAAATCTATCTACAGACTGGTAGTCTCCCGGCGAATGGGCTTGAATCCGTAGACTAGCACCAAGAGGGTTGTCACCAAGTTCATCAAGGGCACTTGCAATCAAAGCATTGTCGCTGTTTCTATCTTTAAAAATCTCGAGTGCACGGTCACGTGAAATATATTCTACGCTATTTACTTCAGATGTTCTTAGTAGGAGTTCCCTAATCTGCAAAATGTCGTCCTCTGGTGCATCAAGCTTAAAGTATGCAATGACATCTACCTTTTGTTCTACCTGATCAAGAGTTGATGTAAGGAGAACCTGGAATAAAATAAGTGAGCCCACCATAAAAATAGCGAGCACCATAACCATAATTGTTGTAAATGAAACCACTCCATGCCTCCAAAAGCTTACGAATGATCCCAAAACTATACGTTTTATGTGGATAAATATCATTTTTATAGTCTATACTTTCCTTTTTTATCATCGCTCACGACACGGCCATTTTTAAACGTTATAACGCGCTTGCCAATAGTATCAATAATTTCTTTGTCGTGTGTGGCTAAAATCACAGTAGTACCTAGTTCATTAATTTTACCAAGAAGTCTTACAATCTCCCAAGTATTAAGCGGGTCAAGGTTACCGGTTGGCTCGTCCGCTACAATTACGTCTGGCTTGCTTACAATTGCGCGAGCAATTGCAACTCGCTGTTGCTGTCCACCTGATAGTTCGTGTGGAAAGTGGTCCGCGCGGTCAGCCAAGCCAACTAGCTCAAGCACGTGCGGTACGTCGGCTGCAATTTCTGCATCATCACGACCTGCGGCCTCGAGCGCAAACGAAACATTTTCGTACGCAGTCTTATGTGGTAACAATTTAAAGTCTTGAAACACCGTTCCTATCTTACGACGAACGTATGGGATCTCCTTTCGTGACAGCTCGTGCACATCAATTGACTCAAAATATATATTTCCTGAAGAAGGCTTTTCTTCAGCAAGGAGCAGTTTTATAAGCGTAGACTTGCCGGCACCAGAATGACCCACAAGAGATAAAAACTCTTTTGGTTCAACTGCAAAGGTTACACTATCAAGAGCAACCGAATCTGAACTGTATACTTTTGAAACGTTATCGAAGTAAATCATTAAATAGTTAAATTGCCATCAATAAATGCATCGAGCTCTCCATCAAGTACGCCCTTCACGTCTCGCACTTCCGTATTCGTTCGGTGGTCTTTTACCATCTGGTATGGATGTAACACATATGACCGTATCTGACTCCCCCACTCAATCTTAGTTTGTATATCTCCTTTGAGTCCCTGTATCTCTTTTTCTTTTGACTCACTTCTCATTGTATAGAGTTTTGCCTTAAGAATCGAGAGGGCCGTGTCACGATTTGAGGCCTGCCCTCGCTCACCACTCGCATGAACCTGTATGCCTGTTGGTTTATGTAAAATACGAACCGCTGTCGAACGCTTATTTACATTTTGTCCGCCGGGCCCCGAAGAGCGTGCGAACGTAATTTCCAAATCATCGTCCTTCAGCTCTATATCAGCGGTTTTTGGCAAAATTGGCAAGACCTCGACATACGCAAAGCTTGTGTGGCGTAATTTCTTTGCAGAAAATGGTGAAATTCGAACAAGACGATGCACACCCTTCTCTCCTTTTAAAAGCCCATATGCATAGGAACCCTCTATCTTCATAGTCGCATTTTTTATACCACCGTCCTCGTTCTCGTGTATATGTACTTCTGACGCGGACCATTTTCTACGTTCAGCGAACCTTCCGTACATACGATATAAAATTCTGTTCCAATCCTCCGCGTCCTGACCACCGGCGCCCGCATAAAAAGACAAAACTGCTCCATACTTATCATATGGCCCCGACAAAAGTGCCTGCTTTTGCGCTTTGTTGTAATCGCGCTCGAGTATTGCTATATCCTCATCAAAACCTTGTTCAGGGGAAACCTGCAAAAGCTCCTTGAGTGTGCCAACGTCTTCGGTTAGTTTTTGCCAAACCATAACCTCATCTTTTAGTAGTTTTATATCTTCGCCAACCTCACGCGCACGTTCATGATTGTTCCAGAAACCACCTGTTAGGGTTTCTTGCTCGAGCTTCAAAAGCTCCTCTTGCTTACCACACAAGTCAAAGACGGTCCGCCACATCGCGGACCTTCGACTCCAAATCTTCTAGTCGTTTAATGTCGCTCATGAACATAATCTATCATAGAAAATCCAAGAAAAAAAGCCTGCGCATGCAGGCATATTACTCTTCGTCATCTTCTTCGTGAGTAGCAAGCGAGTGGGGGCCTACCAACTCAAAACCCCTTTCTCCGGGTAGCTGTACACCGGCATAAATACCCGGCTCCAAATCATCTTCTTTTTTTGAGGGCTCTGTCATGATACGTGCTGCGATGAGTGGCGCATCTTCCTCCCACCAAGGACCATTGCCTCTCATTATTGTAACCGTAATGCCACTTCCATCTTCTTTTAACTCTGAGGCAGAGATAAGCGAATCGTCAACTTCTATCTGAGTCACCTTTTCATCAACAATTCTAAATGGCATATGATGCAAAACAATTGTAGCTCCAGTCACATCCGCGGTTCCTGTAAGCGGATCAATTTCGATAGTCGCTACTCGCCCGTTTTTAAGAGGGACCTCGAGCTTTGTTACTGCCATATATAAGCTCCTTCTGTTCGGACACTAACAAATATCAAACAAAAAGGCGAGCCTAGCAGGCTCGCTTTTATACACTTGTAACGTACATTGTTACGTTACAACCTCTTTTGATTTTCTATCCAGTACAAAACCAAGTCCTGCTGCCATACCTCCTTGCCAAAGAATAAAGAGCGTATCGAGATGGAATTCTTTTCCATAAAATGCCGGGAGTCCCAACACACCGCCAAACACGATAAGCATAAAGGCGTGTTTCATCGAAATTTTTTCAAACAAAGCCATAAAAGCAATGGCAAGAAGAAGTACACCTGTAGCCCCACTCAAAAAAAGCAATACATGAAATATTTCTTTTATATCTGTCACTAAAAGAGGTCGCGCAGTAAATTCTGCAGTCATATATGCTACATAATATGCAAACGTTGACCCCGCAACAAAAAGCGGAAATCTCCATACCATTGAGCGATACATTCTATTCTTTTTTCTGTTACTGAGCCGGAGGAGC
>JAQBTR010000019.1 GCA_027624915.1 bacterium
TTTGCTTATTCTTTAACCTCTTCAGTTTTTTCTTCTTTTGGTTTATCAGCCTTCGGGATTTCTTGTTTTACTTCAGCCTTTGCGGTTAACTCCTCTTCTGACTTAGGCTTTCCATCCTCACCCAAGAATGCGAGTGAGAGTTTATGAAGTTCTGGTTGAAATACTACTACTTGGAATGGGTAAGACTTATTAAGTTCGATAGTCTCACGCATCTTTTGTAGTGAACCAAATTCTGAAATGTGTGAAAGTCCTGAGAGTCCTGCAAACTTATCAAGCCTAACAAATGCTCCATACTTATTGAGCTTAATTACTGTGCCTTCAGCAATGTCGCCTTTCTCAAGCTTTGCATCCTTCCATGGATCTGGCTTCAAAGCTTTAATTGAAAGAGAAATCTTATCTCCTTCGATTGCAATAATCTTTACTTTGGTCTTGTCTCCAACACTATAAAGATCTGCTGGATTCTCAACGAGCGCCCAATCAAGCTCTGAGATGTGTACGAGTCCTTCGAGTCCTTCTTCGAGCTTCACGAATACTCCAAACTCTACAACTCCAGAAACCTCGCCCTCGTACTCGCCCTCGAGCGAGTAGTTAGTAAGTTTTTCTTTGAGCTCGTCTGGCTCCATTGCTTTTTCTGAGAAAATTAATTTTTCTTCCTTTGGATCTGCCGTAATAATATGGAGCTCAAACTCTTCACCAACAAACTTGTTAAGTTCTTCGAGAATCTTTGTCTTGTCCCCACCATCTATTCGTGGGTAGTGCTTTTGAGATAGTTGAGAAACTGGCAAAAAACCAACAGTACCGTTCCATTCGAAAACGAGTCCTCCGCGGTTAGCCTCGAGTGCCTTCAAGTTAATAGGCTTTTTGGCAGAAACAATTTCTGATGCCTCTTTCCAAAACTTCTCTCGTCCAGCTTCCTTTACAGAAAGCTCTATATATCCCTGTTCATTCTCGGCCTCCATGATCTTGGCCGTTAGCTTGTCACCAGGGTTTTTGGTTTTTAAGATGTCTCGGCCATCCTGAAACTCTCGTCCGTAGACGATTCCTGTTCCAAAGCCAAGGTCAACAAACACCGTAGAACCGGGTTTTTGCAAAATGGTCCCCTCTACAACATCGCCAAAACGTGGAAGTTTCCACTCTCCTGCCAAATGAGCGAAGGGATCCTGTGCTCGGGTTTTAATGGCGTTTATTTCTGTCATTTGAGCATTATATAAGAAACGAAAAGCCTTTGCAAGCAATGCCTTTTAGGGCTATACTAGGTTCATTCTATGGTCATTTCGTACTACGGATATACCTGTTTTAAACTCCAGTCAGGCGATACTGCTATCGCTATAGATCCTTATGGTAAGGGTTCTGGGCTTACCCCTCCACGCTTTGAGGCTAAGGTGGCTCTTTTTACTGATCCAAAGGAATCAAACAATATATCACTTACTGGCGACCCACACATATTCTCAACCCCAGGAGAATATGAAGTTGGTGGAAATATGTTCACCGGAATCCAAGGAAAGGATGCGAACCCTTTTTATATAGAATTCGAAGGGATTAAAATGCTTCATTTGGGTTCAAAAACAAACAAAGAGGTTCTTGACCTACTTCCTAATTTCGTAGAGGTTGTAGACATCTTGTTTGTGCCCGCTGGAAGCCCAGAGGCAGACCTCAATAAAATCATTGGCCAAATTGACCCTCGAATTATCATCCCAATGCAACCGGCTGACGCTAAGAAGAATGCATTGGAGACACTCGTGAAAGAACTTGGCAAGAAATCAGAGAAACTAGACAAGTTATCAATTAAGGAAAAGGATCTTCAGCAAGATGGTCAGAGACTTATTACTCTCTCCCCTACGCGATAGGACACTATGAATTTCTTCGGTTCTCTTGATGGGTTACAACAATCATCGGTTAAAAAACGAAGGGCGGTTCTTGCGGTTTCAGTTACACTTTTAATGGGATTTGTTATAGCGCTCTGGGTGATACAGTTACGAATTTTAAATGCGCCAGATGGCAAGCTTGGCGAGAGCGCTTCATCCGTAGGACCATTTGGTATAATCTGGGAAGCAGCGCGTGATAATATAAAAGATATAAGACGTTCACTTTATGACTCAAACTAAAAAGAAAGACAATGACGAAGAACCAAAGCCGGTAAACAATGCTGGCAACCAAGACATAACCTCCGAGATGCGCGAGGCATATTTGGACTATGCAATGAGTGTCATTGTCTCTCGTGCTCTTCCTGATGTACGTGATGGGCTCAAGCCAGTACAGCGACGAATTTTATATGTAATGAAAGAGCTTGGTTTCAGATATACAGGTAAAACAGTTAAGTCTGCTCGTATCGTAGGTGAAGTACTTGGTAAGTACCACCCACATGGTGACCAGTCTGTATATGATGCCCTCTCTCGTATGGCTCAAGACTTCTCTCTTCGGTACCCACTCATTCATGGTCAAGGTAACTTTGGTTCTATCGATGGCGACTCACCAGCTGCCATGCGTTATACCGAAGCCAAGATGACCCAGCTCTCTGATGAGCTCTTAGCTGAAATTGATAAAGACACGGTGGACTTTGCACCCAACTATGATGGTTCACGAAAAGAGCCCACCGTACTCCCCGCACGACTACCACAGCTTTTACTCAATGGTTCTTTTGGTATTGCCGTTGGTATGGCAACGAGTATTCCACCACACAACCTTACAGAAATCGTTAGCGCAACCATAGCGCTCATCGAAGACCCTAAGATTGACCTTGCGGGCCTAATGAAACATGTTACCGGTCCTGACTTTCCAACTGGCGGGATTATCTATAACAAGGAGGATATTAGGACTGCCTATGCCACTGGACGTGGTGGCGTTGTCGCACGGGGGGAAGCCGAGATAGTAGAGGACGGCAAAAAGATGAGTATTCATATATCTTCTCTCCCCTTCCAGGTGAACAAAGCGGAGTTAGTCGAAAAAATTGCCGACATGGTTCGCGACAAAAAAATTGACGGTATTAGAGATCTTCGAGACCAATCAGATAAAAAGGGTCTTTCAGTTGTTGTAGACCTCAAGAATGATGCCTACGCACAAAAAGTACTAAACTCCCTTTACAAGCACACCGACCTCGAAAAAACTTTTCACTTTAATATGATTGCTCTCTCTGGAGGAATCCAGCCAGTAACCCTGTCACTCAAGTCATACCTAGAAGAATTTGTTGAAACAAGAATTGTTGTCGTTGAAAGACGAACAAAATATGAACTTCGTATTGCCGAAGAGCGGGCCCATATACTCGAAGGGCTCAAAAAAGCGCTTGATCACATTGATGAGGTAATCAAAGTAATTAAGAAATCTAAAAACAAAGAAGAAGCTCACATAAGTCTTTGTACCAAATTCAAACTGTCAGAGAGACAGGCAACTGCTATTCTTGAAATGAGGCTTCAAACACTCTCTGGACTTGAAAGAAAGAAAGTTGAGGACGAATTAGCAGAACTCAAAAAGCTCATTAAAGAACTCAGGGCAATCCTTGGCGACCCAAAGAAAATCAACGAGCTCATCAAAGCTGAACTTGTTGAAATTCGCGACAAATACGGTGACGCTCGCCGAACAAAAGTTATAGCGTCCGGAACCAAGACAATTAATCTTGAGGATATTATTCCTGAAGAAGAACATGTTGTTTTGATGACTCAAGCAGGTTACCTAAAACGTGTACGCCCACAAGAGTTTCGTTCGCAAAAACGAGGAGGCAAGGGTACTGTTGGTGGCGAATGGAAAGAAGAGGACGTGGTCACAAGCTTTACGTCAGTTGGAACTCATGACTCAATTTTGTTCTTTACCTCTCTCGGAAAGGTGTATGAAACAAAAGCATACGAAATCCCAGAAAGCTCACGGACCTCCAAGGGTAAACCGGTCGTAAACTTCCTATCACTCGGACCAGGTGAAGAAGTAACTTCTGTTCGTGCTATCCCAAAAAGCCTCAAGGATAACAAGGACGAGTTTCTAGTGATGGCAACTGAACATGGAATGATAAAAAAGACTGAGCTTGGTGAATATGTTGGAGTGCGTCGTTCAGGAATCTTGGCAATGAAACTAAAGAAGGGCGACAAGCTCGCCTGGGTACGAATTGTAGCCAAGGGAGAGGATTGTATGCTCTTCACCCAAAAGGGTCAGGCTATACGATTTAAATCAGACTTGCTACGCCAGATGGGTAGACAGGCACAGGGGGTACGCGGAATAAAAATATCTGCCAAAGACTCACTCATTGGATGTGAGGTGGTTTCCTCAAAAGAACAAAATCCTATGGTCTTTGTCGTAAGTGCTGGTGGATTTGGGAAAAAGACCAAGGTTGGTGAATACAAGATTCAGGCACGAGGTGGCTCTGGCGTAAAAGCTATGAATATCAGCGAAAAAACCGGGGCACTTGTTGCAGCACGCGTTATATATGATGCGACAGATGAATTTATCGCTATTTCTGATAAGGGAAAGACCCTTCGTTCACAAACTAAACAGATTCCTCAGCTTGGACGTGCAACCCAGGGCGTGCGAATAATGAAGCTCCAGGACAAAGATAATTTGAGCTCTGTTGCAATTCTATAGACTGGCATTTGCATGTTACAATATGTAGCATGAGCACAACACTCAACCCTGCGCAGGTTGTTGAAGAATTGAACATCTATGGGCCAATGAAGGTTGCTGACTTTGGAAGTGGAGCTGGACATTTTGCGATTCCAGTCGCCAAAAGTCTTTCAGAGGAAGGTATCGTCTATGCTTTTGATGTACAAGAACCCCCTCTCGAATTTTTACGAAAGACAGCAAAAAACGATCATTTATATAACGTAAAGACAATCCGTGCGGATCTAGAAGCACCAGAAGGCAGTCACCTAGCGGGTGAGTCTGTCGATTTTGTTATTGTGGCAAATATTTTGTTCCAAGCACCAGACAAACAAGCAATCCTCAATGAGGCGTTTCGAATTCTCAAGAAGAACGGTAGAATATTGGTAGTTGAGTGGGATGCAGATTCATCGAGCACGCTCGGTCCACCACAAAGCCATCGCGTACCAAAGGCAACGCTTACTGGTTGGTTGATGGGTCTTGGACTTTCTGTAGATAAAGATTTTGTACTATCCAATCATCATTATGGGATTGTCGCCAAAAAATAAATGAATAAAATTCAGGTCATTCTTATAGTTTTTGCCATCATCATCGCCATTGTTGGTGTTTTTGTTTTTTCAAGAACTTCAAACCCAGACACAACCAGTCCAGGAACTACCGATGGCAAACTCGTTGTGTGGGGGACCATACCAAGGTCTACAGAACTTACTCGTATTCTAAGCGAGTATCAATCCAGTGAAGCAAGAACAAAAATCGAATACAGAGCTGTGGATCCACGTATTTTTGATAGGACTGTCATTGATGCGCTTGCTACTGGAGAGGGGCCTGATGTGGTAATTGCCGATATCGATTGGATCCGTGGCAATCGTGACAAACTCCAACAAGCTCCAACATCATTTACCACTCTAGAGTATCAAAACGTATTTGTAGATCTGGCGGTCTCTGAATTTATAGAAAATATTTTACTTGATGACCGCAGGACACGAAAAGATTTTATTTGGGCAATGCCACTTTGGGTTGATCCTCTTGTAATGTATTGGAATAAAGATCTTTTCAATGGAGCAAACGTAGCGCTTCCACCGAGTGATTGGACCCAATTAAAAAGCGCATCAAATGCAATAAAAATAGTTAGCCAAGGTGGGCTTGTTGAGCGCGCAGGTATATCTTTCGGCCGAAGCCGAAATGTACCAAACTTCAAAGACATAATGACTCTGTTATTGGTTCAGCAAGGCAAAGATATAGAAAATTCATTATTTAATCTTGTAGTAAGACCCTTTTCAGAAGAAAATTCTATTGTCCGTCTCTATACAGACTTTGGACGCATTGGCTCCCCAACCTACACATGGAACAATAATCTACCGTCCCCTCGTGATGCTTTCGCAAATGGAGCTCTTGGTATTATGTTTGATAATCTCTCTTATGAAACAGAACTAAGGGCAAAGAATCCACACTTATCTTTTGGTATAGCGCCAACCCCACAAATAGAAAAAGCTAGTTTGCCTATATATACAGCCAATATTGTTGGTATTGCAGTCCCTATCACATCTGAGGAGAAGTTACCGGCATGGCTTTTTGCAAAGTGGCTAAGTGATCCGGAACAGGCGTCGCGTATAATAGAAAGCTTTTCTGTAGCACCAGCACGCCGTGATCTACTAGAGATAGAGGACGTGTCTGACTTCATAAAATCCATTACATTGAACTCAAAGAGAACGCAAGAATCGTTTCCACAAGAAACAGAAGTGATACTTGGCGAAGCCATAGAATCTATAACAAACGGTCAACAAACAATTAGCGAAGCTCTTGAAGATGCCGGATTAAAATTTAGAAACCTGAGATAAGTAGCAATGAGGCGAGTTTTTAAAATAATTATAGTCTCCGTATGCCTACTTCTTATATCTCAATTTGCCATAGCCCAAGGACTCGTCCCTTCAGGATGCCAAACAGGGTGCCCATGTACCCTCTGTGATCTGTACGAACTCGCACGAAACTTCATAAACTTCTTACTCTTTGTTTTGGCAATCCCCATTGGAGCTCTTATGTTCCTCTATGGTGGGGTTACGCTTCTAACATCTCAGGGAAATCCAAACAAGCTTACGCAAGGAAAAACAGTTTTAGTAAATGCTGTTATTGGGCTTGCGATAGCATTCTTTGCATATGTAATTATAGGGGCGCTACTATCAACGCTCGCATTTGAGATTAGCTTTGGAGGAGCTCTAAGGCAGTGGTATCAACCACCTAGCTGTGAGCTTAGGTCTGGTGGTGGTACGTGCACGACGGAATTTCCGCCACCCCCTGTTGGTGGAGGTGTTAACCCTCTTATCCCTACTTGTGGCAACGGCACATGCGAGCCTCCAGAAAATGACTTGGTTGGCTCCCCTCTCTTTTGTGCCGACTGTGTCACCGGTGGTGGTCTGACCTCAGATGCAATTGTGCGAGGCATACTCGCTACTGCAGGCATAAGCGTAAACAAAGGCTGTGTAGATGTAAATGTGCGTTATCAGGACATACCTGGCGGTCAAACATGCGTGGAAGGCCTGCCACCGAATGCTACAAACAAGCTTATAGAGATCCAAGGGAACTGTTCATCTGGCAACTGTGTGACCGTTACCGGTGGCACTGAAGCTGGACACGTATCACACGGGCCGGGGCGCGCCATAGTCGATCTACGCTATAGTGATGAAACGATACAAGCTCTTAGTGCCTCAGGTGTTGCCCCAGCGAACTTTGGTACTGGGTTTACATGTGAGACCGCTAGTGGCAGTGCCGTTCCATGTGTTCCGTCTAATTCTGGTATAATAACTCATATTCATGTTGAGTTTTAAAAACAAAAAATATATAGTCGTTTTGTTGCCTTTTTTGGCCGTGGCCGAAACCGCTTATGCACAAAGCTCCTACAAAGACATACTTAAGCTTGGCTGCGACTCTATCGCTGAATGCGTTGTACGAATCATCGATTTTGCAATCACGCTCGCCTTTCCGGTCGCTGTAATTTTCATTGTCTACTCTGGCTTTCTCTTTGTGACAGCACAGGGCGCGCCAGACAAGATTACAAATGCGAAAAACACCATAACATGGACACTTATTGGACTCGCTATCGCAATTGGTGCAAAGGCACTATCTCTCGCATTTGTAGAGTTCTTCTCTGGATTATAAAATGATGAAATATATCCACAACCAATTCACTAAGAAATACATTTGGGCTATACTGGGAGTAGGCCTTCTTTTCATAGCCGCAAGCTCGTATGGGGCTTCCCCTGGCGATTTTGAAGACCCTACAACTTCGGAGAATTTTGCAACAATACTTACAGGAATTGCTAACTTTGTTATCAGAGTTGGTATCCCGGTTCTTACATTCTTTATCGTTTGGACTGGTGTAAAATTTGTTCTTGCTCAAGGAAACGAAGAGAAGCTTACCGAAGCGCGCACAATGCTCTATTGGGTGCTACTCGGTGGGGCGATCGTTATGGGGGCTGGGGTTCTTGCACAAATTGTAATCAATTTTGCACTAACTCTTTGAGCTTGAAGGGCAGTGGTCGATAACATTATTCGGAGAATTTACGTTGATAGCTATCAATATAAAACGTATGAACAAACTTAAAAAAGTACTTCCATGGGCATTAATGCTGGCACCGCTAGCAGTATATGCTCAATCAGATATCGAGGGGTTTCTTAACGGAACCATTGTTGGGATTATAAACTCGGTCATCGCATTCCTTATTGTTGTCGCATCTTTGATCTTCATCTTTGGAGTAATCAAATATATTACAGCAGCTGGGGATGCAGAAAAGACTGCAGAAGCACGAAGCTTCGTAATCTACGCCCTTATCGGGCTTGTAGTAATCTTTGTCTTCTGGGGATTGGTAAACGTAATTATCAACTCTCTCGGTCTTTCTAACGACCCGCCGCCACGAACAACATTTTAAATTTAATTTCCTATGGGACTTGAAGGTATCGTCACAAAAATAGAGATATTTGTTCTCAACCCCCTCATCTATACTTTGGTCGTTCTCTCCTCTTTGGTTTTTATCTGGGGTGTTATAAACACCTGGGTAATTGGAGGAGATGACCCTGAAAAAGTAGCACAGGGAAGACGACACATTGTTTGGGGAATTGTAGGGTTGGTAATCATGTCTGTAGCGTTTGGCATCATCAACCTCATAAGCTCTATTTACATATAGGAAATATGGAAACAAAAACACCTCGCCAAGTGCGAGGTGTTTTTGCTTTTACCGTTTTGTGCCCGGGGCCGGACTTGAACCGGCACGGGATCTTACTCCCCGGGGATTTTAAGTCCCCTGCGTATACCAATTTCGCCACCCGGGCCTATAACTCTATGAATAATATATAACTATTCTAAACAAGCAAAGCTTGTTTAAAAGTTTGGTAAGGACGGTGGCGTATTGTCTAAACCTAAACTATTTATAACAACGTTCACCAGCCCCCAGAAGACAAAGATTAAAACGAGTCCGACCAAAGAAAACACGACAAAGTGTCTAGCTTCCGCTGCTTTCTCTGCGTCCCCGGCAGAAAAAATATATTTAATGACACCGGCAATAAAAACAAGCGACACTAAAACAATCAAAAACTGAATAACTGAATTAATTATTCCAGCCACAGTCCCGTTAAGAAATCCTTCGAGATCTTGAGCATACACAGCAAGGGGTACCGCTAGGAAACCAAAAATAATTGTATATAGTTTATTTCTCATTGTTTTAATAATACACTCTTTTTGTGCGGTCAGGGAGGATCGAACTCCCGTCTCGTCCTTGGCAAGGACGCATAATAGCCACTATACGATGACCGCAGTATTTACCGCATTGAGCTTTAGACAAAGTGTTCTTTGTACCAATACGGGTTATCTATGTGTATGGTACCGAAGGTGGTTCAAGATCCTTGAACCGTACCCCACGGATTTTTGAATCATTACAGTATGGTGCCGGAGGGGAGACTCGAACTCCCACGGGATTGCTCCCACTAGCTCCTAAGGCTAGCGCGTCTGCCAATTTCGCCACCCCGGCATATGTCAGCCTCCAGCTGGAGGCGTGGACGGGAATCGAACCCGTGTATAAAGCTTTTGCAGAGCTTTGCCTTGCCACTTGGCTACCACGCCATTTTTTTCAACGGACAAAGAAGTGGATTGCAGGTGCATATTTAGATTTTATGCGACCCCTTATGTAGTGTGTTGCCTCATTCTCTCTCATTTTTAGCTCTGTGGCAACCCCATCTCTCGCCTCGTCAGGAAAAACACTGACAAAGACGTTGGCTTTGCCAGCACGCATTGGAACCTCAACATAGAGAATTGATACCAGAGAGTTTTTAGGTAGCTCACAGACCTCACGAAAAAACATAGGGAGCTCCTCCTCAATAAGTGAAGAAAATCTTTCTCTACGCCTCTCGTTCATAGTAAAACTCTAGCGTGTCTCGCTCTTCTATTGCTTTTGATGACTGTACCAAGAGACCTCCTTCATCCCCCTCTTTTAACGCTTCAACTTCTTGTTTGTTACGCTGAACATTAGAAACAGAACCCTTTCCTACAACTTCGCCAAGACGAACAATATCAAATTTTGAATCCTGTGGTACCTTACCTGACTTACAACGTCCACCAATAACACGCCCTGACTTAATAGCACTAAATACTTTTAGAACAAGAAGTTTGCCGGCATCCTCGCGTACAACTTTGCGTGGACGAAGATGAACAAATTCATCGCGCAGCCAATCGATAGCTTCATAGATAACATCAAAAGTTTTTACATCAATATCAAATCTCTCTGCTGTCTCTTTTACAGTTGAAGTCTCTTTTACACGAAATCCAACAACAATACCTTTCTTCGCTGAAGATATATTTTTGATATCTGCCTCAGAAATATCACCAACCCCCCCATCAAAAAAGTGAACCCCTAGACCCTCTGGAACAACATTTTTTATTTCAGTCTCAAGGGCTTCGAGTGACCCTGTAGCATCTGCCTTAAGCATTATACCAACCTCAGCCTCAGAACTCTCTAATACTCTCTTGGTCTCTTCTTTCTTATTCTTCTCTAACTCTTTCTTTGTTTTGTATGTAAAAAATCTAGAGCCAACTGGGGGAACTTCATTAAAGCCAACAATGACAACAGGTGTTGACGGTCCAGCCTCACTAATAGCCTCACCCAACGTTGTCTCCATAATGCGAACGGGTGCGAATGCATGATCTGCCAAAATGAATTGTCCCTTTTTGAGGGTTCCGTCATGTACTAAAACGACAGCGGCCGGTCCACGTCGCTTATCTAGATGAGACTCAATGACTACGCCTCCGGCAAGCTTAGACTTATCCGCCGTGAGCTCTTCGAGCTCAGCGAGCAAAAGTACCGTATCCAAAAGCTCATCTACTCCTGTACCTTCTTTTGCAGAAATTGGCACAATGGGCACGCTCCCACCCCAGCCCTCAACAAGAGAACCGGCCTCAGCGAGCTCTGATTTTATACGATCTACTTCTGAAGTTCCTTTATCAATCTTGTTAAGTGCGATAGTATATGGGATTTTTGCAGCCGATATTGCCTCAAGTGCCTCTTTGGTTTGTGGCTTAACTCCGTCATCTGCCGCCACTACCAAAATAGCGACATCCGCTACTCGTGCTCCACGCTTTCGCATCTCACCAAAAGTTTCGTGACCTGGCGTATCAAAAAAAGTAATTATTTTGTCATTATGAGAAATTTCATAGGCGCTCAAATGCTGCGTGATGCCTCCAGACTCGCCGGCTGCCACGCTTGTTTTTCGAATCGTATCAAGTAGTGTTGTTTTTCCATGATCAACATGTCCCAATACTACTACCACCGGATGGCGGCTTGTTTTGTTTTCTTTTTTTGTCATATCTATTTTTCATTTGACCTGCCCTCTGTCGCCCGTTGGATTGCCTCCTCTTCTTCAGCTGATAGCGTGTATTTTGACTGCCCACGAACAATTGGCTTTGCATAAACCATTGGTCGTCCTTGAGCAAAGATACTTGAGATTACAAAACCAGTATCAACTCCATCAAGAAGTGCTATCGCAAAACTTTGGTCTCCTCCAGTATCCTGAAAAGGATTAAAACGTATTATGCCAACTTTCTGAACCGCCTTTAAAAAATTAGAATTGAGGGTTGTAAGTGCGGTCTCTAAGTCTTTGACTCTCCCCTCAAGAGATCTGACCCGTTCCTCGTGGTTGTATACCAACGACTCAACGGTTTTCTCCTTCTTCCCCAAAAAAAGATTTCGGAACTTCTTATCAAGGAAAAACACCCACACCCCTACTCCAATGGCGAGTGCAGTCCCAACACCAGATAATATAAGCTCCACCTGCATAATGCTATGTAGAATAACAGTTTTTTGAACTTTTGTAAAACGTTATTTTCAGGCATCCCCCAACGGATTATTATGTGAGCCACTTTTATTTTCAAATCAAAAAGCCCCGCTAAAAGCGAGGCCCTTAAGCTCTATTATTTATGCGCCCTCATGATAAATATGGGTGGAACCTGTACTGGTGCAAACTCTAAATAAACGGCCGGAAAAGAATTTTCCAGGTGTTTTTTCATAAGCGCCGAATACTGATACACAATAAAAACGCCACTTTGACTAAGTGCTTTGTGAGTTTGCTTAACAAGTGTGCTACGTACTTGGGGCGAGAAAAATGTAAACGGAATGCTCGAGATTACATAGTCTACGTCACTGATCCCAAGCCTATCAAGTATCGCAAGAACATTGCGCGCATCATCTTCTACAACGGTTAGTCTTAAGTCTTGTAGTCCGTTTAATTCTTCAACAAACGCCTTATTTGTTTCAATCCCAATAAACCTTGAGTCTTTGCTCATGCGCGCAAGAATAACCTTTGTAAGAACACCATCTCCAGGTCCGAACTCGACGACAGTAATATCTTTGTCAAAGTTAATTTTTGAACAGATTTTTTTTACGGCACGATTAGAGGTTGGGGCAATTGCCGCAATATTTCTATCTTTGACGAGATTTTTTATAAAGGTGACCTGTTTCATATATATGTTTTTTCTATTATATATGGTGTACTATCTTAGTGCAATCCAATGGAGGGGTGCCAGAGTGGTTGAATGGGACGCTCTCGAAAAGCGTTGGGCGGATTACACCGCCTCGAGGGTTCGAATCCCTCCCCCTCCGCCAAATCAAAATAA
>JAQBTR010000020.1 GCA_027624915.1 bacterium
AACTAAGACGCGGTAGACGTCCATATCTACCGAGCCCCGACGAACCTGTCGGGGCTTTCCTATACCTGTGGTGTATTGACGTATCAGCAATAATATGATATACTCCTGATGAACTAAAAAAGAACTTTGTCACTAAAAAAGCATCCTCACGAAAGGAGGATTTATGAGCGACTTTCAGCATATGTGCGAAGCTCAAAATGCGATGGGTGTCCGCTGCGACGTTCTTCTCAACCTCTCACAGAGCCATTGTGAGATGCATTCTGGACATCGGATAGGGGTGCCTAGTCAACCCGATAAGATTTTGCTCCGGCTTCAAATACCGGAGCGAGAGGCTAACGATCTCATTCAGAACGCTGGCATTCCATATGTACCTCGCGACTTTGAAGCACAGGATGAGAAAAACAAAGCTGAGGCAGAGCGTCTCGGCGTTGACTTCAAGAAGTTTCGCTCGGAGGGGGGATCTGGTACTCCTGTTTTTGGTCGAAGTGGCCTGAAGACCGGTATCAGTATCCGCCCCATGCTCGATGAGTTGGGTGAGAGCGGGTTCACAACCGTGAATTACCACATCGAGCCGAGTCAGAAGCCGTCGATGTTCTACATCGTCATCGTCTTTTCGTCGGACAGTGATGAGGAAGCAATCGGTCTACACGAGCGCCTAGGGGACTACGCCTACTCTGGTTGGCGTTATGCACATCCTTGGGTACATGCGCCGAATGAGAGTGGGGTCGTAACTCATGCGCTCAATCTCCTCTTTCAGATGGAGGACGAAGCGTGCAAGATTGGTTTGCACTACAATAGTGGCCTCTGGGGGATCAGCGACATTCCTCGATAGGCTACTTCCAAAACCCCGGCGGGTTGTTTTCCGCCGGGGTGTTTTTTATTTATATGTGTAGTTAAAAACTTTCATGTATAATAAAAATATGCCAGAAGGATTAAAACCACTGGATTTTGGTGAGGGAGGCGCTGGAGAAATTCCTCCAAAGAATGAAGTTCCTCAAGAAACCAATGAAGTAAAAGATTTTTCCAGGGAGGCGCTAGACGCTCTTTTAGGTGCGTTTGAAGAAATTGCTAAGAAGAATGGGACCAAAGAAGCTCAAGCAGCTTGGGAAGATTTTGCTGTGGCGCTTAAAGATCGTGGCTTCGATACACTCGATACATCCAAAATAGAAGAGCTATCTGAAAAACAACGCGAAGGATTCAAAAAGCTATTAGATCGTAGAAAAGACGCGGCTGGTGATCCAGAAAAATGGAATACGCTTGTTCAAGAAACCGTTCAGTTTATTGAGGGTGTTGGTAGTGAAGACAGCAAAGAAGACAAGGCCAAGGGAGATGACGAAGGTATACCCTTCATGATTACGAGAGAAATGCATCAACAATTGGCCGACCTTGGATACTCGGAAAAAGATAGGTCTAAATTAAAACCAGAAGAGGCTCATACAATAATCACGGAACGGCAAAGAAAATGGTTTCGCTTTGGAAGGTCAAATGATAATGCGGAAGAAGAACCATCAAAAAGTCCCCTCGAAAGTATTGATGAACACCTCAAGGGTCGTGAAGAAGATCGTGGACAAAAGCGAGCCGAACAAACGGCTGAAGGTTTTTTGGAGTTACGCAAAGCATTTAATTATGCAGAACGTGCACTGCAGACTCATGGGGAGGGTTCGCCAGAGGACATGAAAGAAGTTGGTAAGTTTCAGCGACAAGTTCGAGTGTTTTTTAATGGTGAGCCAGATATTTCCGCACTAAGGAATCCACATTTTGCTGGTCCCGAGGGAATGGTAAACAGCGATCGTTCTTGGGAACTAAGATTGGCTGGTGTTGAGCATGATGCAATTCAGAGGGAGATTAGGGCTAATGATGGAAAAACAAATCCAGAACTTGAAAAGCGTTGGAGTGACCTTATGAGTGGGATGGTATATACGTTTCGTATGATGGAGTTAGACGAACGACCTGCCGAATCACCTCCATCTGGACCAGAGCGCGGTGAAATTAATCCATCAAAGTCAGCTGAAGATGAGGGCTCACCAGAGGATGCAAAAGAGAGACGTGAGCGAATAACTCGTGATTCACAATCAGCAATTCGAGTGTTGCGCGAGAGCTTTCGCCGTAAAGAGAGAGCACGCAAAAAAGGCGGTGCTGGCTCAAGAAAGAGTCTTGAGGCAATGCATAGATTTGCGCCACATATTGAAACATTTCTTTCCAATAATGATTTAGATTTTGAACAGATGGGTCTTAACCCCGAAGAAGTATCAGAGTTTGAGGACTTGTGTTCTGCATTCAAGGCCTCCAAAGAAGATATAGCTCGTTTTGCTATTGATACTACAGAGTATTCACACGCAAGACGAGAGAACGATAAGGTTTTAGATAGGTGCCTGGCTCTTCTTTGGTCAATCGAAGAACGCGAGAAAGAAGATTCTGTTGAATCTGGCAATCATGAACCAGCTCCTCCAGAAGGTCTTCCAGTACGAGAGAGTCCTGAAGATGCGCCTGCTTCTCCTGAGGCCCCCGTTTCCCCAGAGGATAGAGAAAAGCTAAACCGTGGATTCTTTTATTGGGGCCGCATGATTCAAGAATATCGAGGCCGCACTATGGGTTGGATATTAACCAGCACTTTTTCTGAAAAGGGGCGCATGAGCAAGGCTTTTCATCGAATTGGTGAACACTATCAAAAAGAAGCAGCAAAAGCCCACAAGGAACGAATGAGCCCACATAGCGAGCGCAAGCTTAGCAAAGTACGAGATGCTGGTCTCTTGATGGGTAATGTCCTTAGGTATGGTTCGGTATTTGCTAACTTTGCAAATATGGGTAACCCATTTAGATTGGCGATGGGGACTGCTATGTTTGCAGGACGTTTTGGAAAGGCAGCAAAAGAAGTAGATCTGGAGGAAGTAGGCTGGCTCGAAAAGCATCGCGTTGGCAGTGAAATTACCATGCCGGCTTTGGATGCCGTGAGAAATGCATCTTCTCCAGAGGATGCAAAAGAGAAATTGATGAGGTCTGGAAAATTTACAGAAGAACAGGCAGATGAGGCGGTCGCAGAGATAGATGAAGCGCTGAGAACAGAGAGCAGAGATAGTTTAAGTGAGCGCATGTCAGCTGAATCGGGCCTTGATCGTGCCATGGAGGAGGCACATCGTCTTAATCATGCAATTAACGATCGCGTAGCTCATGATGGTATGGGTGTGCAAGAAGCATATGATCTTGAATATAAAAGAACTGTTTCAGAAGATGTGCAGAAACGTTTTGCACACGCCGAAAAAGAAGGACGCGTTGATGGTTTTGTAGCCAAAATTGCTAAGGCTGAGTATGGCAGGCGGACCGCAACTCTTGATGATAAGATATTTAGGATTGAACAAAGAGAGAAGGATGGTGAGATTGGACGCAAAGAAGCAAAAGAACAGATTCAAGGACTCGTTAGCAAGCATGAGGAGTTTATAAAAGAGGTAGACGCAATGGTGAGTGATATGGGCACGATTAACACGAGTGCTTATATTATGAAAAACATGGAGAGAGGTTCAAAAGTTGTTGCCTTTGGTATGACGGCTTTCATGGGCTATACGCTTCTCGGGCGAGTCGCAGAGGCAGCAGATAGTTTTGAATGGAGCTCATCGACAAGCAGTAGCGAACATGATGTGAGCGGCCATGAGGGGGGCGCCGATTTTGAGCCAACAGAAAGACAGTTACGAGAAAGTGGTAGTCCGGCATTTACGCCAGAAGAAATAAGGAGACTTAGAGAAATGGGCGGTGAAGAAGCTGGGCTTGCAGAGCGCCTTGGTCATGATGTTGTTGCCGCAGAATCAGAGGAGTCGCGTTTACGTGCTGGTTTAGCGGCTATTGATGTAGAAATCGAAGCTCATGAGGCACATGAAGGAGGTCCACCACCAAGCGACTTGCTCGAGAGAGCAAGGGAGTTTAATGATAGGATTGAAGCCGCATCTGGAGATATTGTTGATGCGCGTGGAGCTGTACGGTCTGTTATAGATACTGGAGAATTACCACCTGGAGCACATGTTTCGCCTGATGTTGCGGCCGCCGCCGAGAGTATTGCTGAAAGTCACATTGCCGAGGAAGGTCCTCATGCAGAGGTCGTGTATAAGATAGAAGAAGGTGACTCACCGATCAAAGCTCTCAAAGAAATGTATAAGAGCAATGACATGGCACGCGCACATCTTCTTGAAAGTCTTGATATTGAGAAGTTAAAGGCAGGAGACTTAGACCGCATTGTTACACGTAAGGTTGTGGCTGAGTATCTTCTTGAGTATGGGACACAAGAAACAGCTGAACACTATGATTCAGAAGCAAACAAGATTTTAGAAAAAGCTATTGATGGATGGCAGGCAAAACATGAGGGTGTTACATTTGATCCACAAGATCAGGGTCACCTACAAGAACTTGCTCGTCAGCTTTCAGTAAAAGATTTTAATTCAGTACTCAATAATAAGGTGCCTAACCTTGTGTTTGAGGGCGATGCTGTAGTACTAGATTCAAATGGTAATTACGAAGTAACGGCACCAGAAGGGGATGAAATACGACGAGGGCACATTGATACACTAGAAAGAACTGGTCTACGTGATTTGGCTCATGCTGAGGCACCGGGAGAGCAAGTAAATGTTGGTACACATCGTTTTGGAATAGTAGAGGCCGGAGCCCATTTTGAAATGACCCACGGTATCGAGCCAAATCCGTTCGAAGGACATGAGTGGAGGACTGACACTACAGAATTGGGGAGTTTTCAATATACAAATGTAAATATTGTATTTGAAGAAAAGATGAGAGATTTTGGCTTTACAAAGGCACTCGCTTACAAGTCCGTTGGGTCTAGAGAGATTGAGGCAATCTTTTTCTTCAGGGGCAATGCTACAGAAGGTCTCGAGATATACAGAAGGGGTGAGGGCGACATACTTACCGAAACAAAGTCACAATTCTACAAGAGGGTCGTTAAGGTTTTGGAGGACCCAAAAACAATAGAGAAGTGGGGCAAGTAACCATCGGTTGATTACAGCTACTAAATTAGATATAATCACGTCATGAAGATTTTTGGAAAAAATATTGTATATGCATTTTTAATCCTGTTCCTACTGGCTTGGGGCTTTGCTGTATTGGTAGGCTCTATACAGGAAACGCCAGAACTTTCTCTTACGGAACTCGTAGATAAAGTACGAGCACGTGAAGTTAAAGAGATTGTGGTACAGAGTAGCAACTTAGAAATCACACTTAGTGATGATTCTAAGTTTATTTCAAAAAAAGAAGAGGATACTTCTCTTACGGAGACACTTCTTAACTTCGGTCTTACGAGCGAAGATATAGCAAGTTTTGGTCACAAGGAGGTAAATCCTTCTGGATTTTTATTTTGGTTCCAGGCAGCTCTTCCTACTTTAATAACCATTCTTTTCATTCTTGGATTTATTTGGTTTATGGGCCGTCAGGTTCAGCGTTCTAATGGCCAAGCGATGGGCTTTGGGCAATCACGCGCACGCATCGTTGAGCCAGACAGCACACGCAAGAAAACAACGTTCAAGGATGTAGCAGGAGTCGACGAAGCCAAGGAAGAACTAAAAGAAATTGTTGATTTCTTGAAATACCCAAAGAAATTCTTAGATATTGGCGCTCGTATTCCACGCGGAGTTCTGTTGATGGGCTCTCCGGGTACTGGCAAAACACTCCTGGCGCGCGCTGTTGCGGGTGAGGCTGGCGTACCATTCTTTCAGATGTCTGCTTCAGAATTTGTAGAAATGTTTGTAGGAGTTGGAGCAAGCCGTGTTCGAGATTTGTTTAAGATAGCCAAAAAAGCATCACCATCAATAATATTTATTGACGAGATTGATGCCATTGGGCGACACCGTGGTGCCGGCATGGGTGGTGGACACGATGAGCGTGAGCAGACATTGAACCAGATTTTGGTAGAGATGGATGGTTTTGAAACTCATGACCAGGTAATTGTCATTGGTGCTACAAACCGACCAGATATTTTGGACCCAGCACTATTACGTCCGGGACGATTTGACAGGCGCGTAGTTCTCGACCTACCTGATATTAAACAGCGAGAGGCAATTTTGACAGTTCATTCCACAAAAAAACCGCTTGGCAAGAATGTCCGTTTAAGACGAGTTGCTGAGCGAACGCCTGGATTTTCTGGTGCTGACCTCGAAAACTTAATTAACGAGGGTGCGATTTTGGCAGCCCGCGAAAACAAGAAAGAAATTAGCGAAGAGGCAATTTTGGACTCAATTGATAAGGTTATACTTGGCCCAGCACGAAAGGGCTTTGTTATTAGTAAAAATGAAAAGCGTATTTCAGCATTCCATGAGGCTGGCCACGCACTCGTTGCAGCCTCCCTCCCAAATGCTGATCCAGTACATAAAGTTTCTGTTATTTCTCGAGGACGTGCCCTTGGATACACAATGAAATTGCCTACAGAGGACCGACACCTATATACTCGTTCACATTTCGTAGATGAACTCGCAGTTTCTCTTGGTGGGTATGCTGCCGAAGAAGTTGTGTTTGGTGAACTTACGACGGGAGCTGCCGATGATATACGAAAGGCGACTGCAATTGCACGAGCTCTTGTACAGCGATATGGCATGTCAAAGAAGGTTGGGCCCGTGGCATTTGGTGATCAAAGTGAGCACATATTCTTGGGTAAGGAGATTGGACACGAACGTAATTACTCAGAAGAGACTGCATCCATGATTGATCGTGAGGTTTCAAACTTCATGCAAAGAGCATACGAGACAGCTAAAAAAGTTATAAAATCAAAACGTGACAAGCTCGAAGAAATCGCAGAACGTCTTATAGAGAACGAGACCATAGAGCGAGATGAGTTTGCGCGAATGGTTGGAGCGGCGTAAGAATCAACAAAAAATCCGCTTTCGCGGATTTTTTGTTGATTTTGGTGGGCGCGCCTGGACTCGAACCAGGAACCACTGAGGTATAAGCTCAGCGCTCTAACCATTGAGCTACGCGCCCTTAGGTAGGTATTCTACACGAAAGTTTTGATTTCGTCATGTTCGGTTTTGGCTTTGAAAAAAAAGCAAAAATAAGTATACTGGGACTACTTGAAATCATGTTATGAAAGGAGAGTCAAAAAAGTACCTACACGTAGGACAGGCGGGAGATTTGAGTGGTTGGGACTACGTACTCTATCGTCTGTTTGAAATGTTACCGGGTGCACTTGCATGGGGCACTCTTATTTTGATGTTTTTGCTTTCATGGAAAAAGCCTATTTGGATTGCTATTTTTATAATCACATTTGATCTCTACTGGCTCGTTAAAACTGTCTTTCTTTCATTTCATATGAAGGCAAGCTGGCGTCGTATGCAGCACAATCTTGAGATTGATTGGATGGCGCGACTGGAGCTACTTAAGTGGAATCGTGTTTGGCAACTGGTCATCATACCGACAGCATCAGGTGCCGAAGATGTGGTTACCGACACTATTGATTCGATCATTGCATGTAAGTGGCCCAAAGAACGCATGATCCTTGTAGTCGCACAAGAAGAACGAGTCATGGGCTCACATGTACTTGGCGAGAAGATAGCCGAAAAGTACAAAGATATTTTTGGTGAGCTTTTATTCACATATCATCCAGATGGAGTCGGAGGAGAACTACGTGGCAAGGGAAGTAACGAGACATATGCGCTCAAAGAGGTGCTATCAAAAATTAAAGCTAAGGAAATTCCGTTTGAAGATGTTATCGTTTCATCTTTTGATGAAGATACGCGTATGTATGACCAGTACTTTAGCTGTCTTACGTGGAACTTTTTGACAGCCGAAAAGCCACATCGTTCGAGTTTTCAGCCGGTACCTCTCTATCACAACAATGTGTGGGAGGCAGGCTCCGTATCACGTGTTGTTGCGTCCTCCGGTACATTTTGGCAGATGATGCAACAAGAGCGTCCAGAGCGTCTCACAACTTTTTCATCTCATTCTATGGGTCTTGTAGGACTTGTGGAGGCTAACTTCTGGCAAAAAAATATCGTATCAGAAGATTCACGAATTTTTTGGAATCACTACTTTTATTTTAATGGGGATTGGCGCACTATTCCACTTTCATATCCTGTATCATTGGATGCCAACTTAGCATCAGGTTTTTGGCAGACCGCAAAAAATATCTACAAACAACAGCGACGTTGGGGGTGGGGCGTTGAGAATGTTCCATACATGCTTTTTCACTTTGTAAAAAACAAACACGTCTCACTTCGTAAAAAACTTTACTATACATTTAACGCACTCGAAGGGTTTTGGTCATGGGCGACAAACGCACTTTTAATTTTTATGCTTGGTTGGTTACCGCTCGTACTTGGTGGGCGAGAATTTACTAAGCATGTTATTTCATACAACTTGCCACTCATCACACGCCTTATCATGACGCTCGCAATGATTGGTATTGTGACGTCTGCCGTAATCGCGCAACAGATGCTTAAGAAGACCAAGGGGGACTATCGCTCACAAAGAAAAATGCCACTCATATTACAGTGGATACTCATGCCTCTTACAATGATTATCTTTGGCGCCATCCCAGGAATTGAAGCCCAAACTCGTTTGATGCTTGGAGGTAGATTTAGATTGGGTTTCTGGCTCACTCCAAAAGATAGGGTGAAATCCTAAAAACAGAAAATTATTTTATTTGCGATTTTAGCCAGTCCGTTATTATATCAACCGCTCAATCAGAAGCAAAAAAGTAGCTTTCTGTTTTTATTCAAAGTGATAGAAGTCCGAGCGGTTAAGCGCTTTCATTTTACTCAATCACCCATGTTGACAAGATAGAGAATTTATTTAGTATGTCCTGTAGACATCCCGTCTCTAAGATAAGGGGTATGACAGAATGATCAAAAATAGATTCGTTCTTTTGCAGAGTGTTTTATTGGCTCTGTTTGTTGCGACAGTTCTTAGCTGTGGCGGCGGCGATGGCAGTCAATCAAGTAATAAAGAATCTTCGCCAACACCGATCGCACCCGAACCACCTCCCGTTGAGGAGGAGGTAATTAGTGTCAATCCTCTCGATTATGAACATCCGCCTCCTCCGGAGTGTCCGGATTCAGATTTCGGCACTATTACGTGGCACTCATACGATGACTACTTCTTTCTATGGTCTTTTAGTGCATCTAACATCAACGAAGGTAGGCATGTTGGAGAGAATTGTCCTGGATGGGAAATTAGCTCTTATGTAAACGTGTGGAATGAAGTCTCGTTGAGGCTTAAAGCTGTAAACAATGGAGTTCTTCTTGTGTGGAGTGATACGGGGGGAGCAACAGATCGAGCCTTAGAATATATTTATGTCACCCATGGGTGGCGAGGAAAGACATGGACGGGGTTCGGCATCGGAGATCGTATCGAAGATTTTCTAGATTTTCACTACGACTTCGTAATGATCGCCGATCATTACGAAGTTTTCAGGCAGTACGGTAACGTTACTGTTTGGGTTGACGAGAATAACCGAATCGATGGTATTGCATTTCCATGGTGAGGTTAAGTAAAGTACCTGAGATCTAGCACCTCAGGCTTTTTTTATTCAAAGTGATAGAAAGAAGATTTGTTGAGTTCATCCATCCTAGTTTTTAAGCTAGGATATTCTTTTAATTCGGGACTGTCCTCTAGTATTCGGCGTGCCTCTGTTCGTGCCGCCTCCACCATTTTTATATTCTTGAGAGCTTCCATGCCAACGTCTGAAAGCCCCCATTGGTTTTTTCCTGTAAGTTCACCAGGACCACGTTGTTGCAGATCGTATTCGGCAAGCTCAAACCCGCTCTTGGCTTTTACGAGTGACTTGAGCCGAGTAACTGTTTTTTGAGTAGTTGAGTCAGACACCGCATAAAAATATGATTGGTGTTCACCACGGCCAATTCTCCCGCGTAACTGGTGGAGTTGTGCGAGTCCAAATCGGTCTGCTCCCTCAACAACCATTACTGTTGCATTGGGTATATCTATTCCAACTTCAACAACAGAAGTTGCAATAAGTATGTCTATTTTTTTGTCGCGAAAATCTTTGAGAGCGTTTTCTTTTTCTTTTGGTTTCATCTTGCCATGAAGCATGCCAGAGGTAAATTCAGGAAAGATATGCTTCGACATATTTTCGTACTCTTTTTTGACAGATTTTTTTTCGTCACCTGCCCCGACCAGAGCGTCGGGGCCACCCTCATCAATTCGAGGACAAATTATGAACGCTTGTCTTCCTTTTTTTAATTCATTTCGTATATGATCCCACGAGCGAGTTTTTGGTTTAACTAACACCTCGCTAATAATAGGTGAGCGGCCTGGTGGGAGTTCATCGAGGACAGCCAAGTCTAAGTCGCCAAATACAGTGAGTGCCAGCGTGCGAGGTATTGGTGTTGCGGTCATTGATAGGAAGTGTGGGACGAACTCATGATCTTGTGATTTAGAGCGCGCCAATTTTTGACGTTGTTTAATACCAAAGCGATGCTGTTCATCAACAACAATGAAAGCAAGATTTTTGAACTTAATCTTTTCGTTTAAAAGCGAGTGTGTTCCTATGAGGATTTTTATTTCTCCTGACTCTAGCCACTTCTGCATTTGTGATTTTGATATATGAGCTGACTGACCCGTATACGCCTTTGAGGGGAAGACTCTGGCCTCAGATGACGTTAAGAGACCAATCTTCGTAAAATGCCCGCCAATCGCTTTGCAAAAGCCATCAAAGTGCTGGCGCGCCAAGATAGCGGTAGGCGCCATATAGGTTGTCTGAAAGCCTGCTGTCGTTGATAAGTATGCGGTAGCCGCTGCAATAACGGTTTTTCCAGAGCCTACATCCCCTTCAAGGAGTCTCGCCATGGGAGTTTTACGGCTTACGTCTTCAAGGATGATATCGAGGACTCGATTTTGAGTTTCAGTTAGATCAAAGGGGAGCTGGTTTAAAAACGACTCTAAGGATTTTTTATCATAAGGAATACTCAAAGATGATTGCTGTTCAAGACGCATACGCTCTTGCATGCGAGAGAGCTGTATAAAAAAAATCTCATCAAACGCTAGACGCTTTCTAGCGCCCTCAACTTCGCCTTGGTTTTTTGGAAAGTGTATTGCACGAAGCGACTGCCACAATGATGGCAGATGATATCTATCAAGTATGTCTTGAGGGATTGTGTCCTCTATATCTTGCTCTTTGAACCCACCAAATGTTTTTTGAATATGATATTGAATCCATCGCGAAGAAAGCCCCTGTGTTGCAGGATACACGGGAGTAAGAGTAGGGGATACAGTTCCGTGATATGAAGGTCGTGATATTTTTTCAAAAGCGGGATTGGATATATAAATTTTGCCATTTTTCTCAGCGGCCTTACCCTCCAGTCTGACAAAGTCGTCTGGCGCTAGCATTTTAGATATATACGGTTGATGGAACCATGTAGCACGAAGTTCACCAGTGTTGTCCATGATTGTAGCCTCCGTCATGGTTATCTTTTTTCGCCATGCCTTTTTTGAGTCTATTTTTTTTACCTTTCCCTCAACAGCAACTTCTTCACCATGCGTAACTTCATTAATTGGCTTGAGCATGGCCGCATCCAAGTAACGCAGAGGAAGATGTCTAAAAAGATCTTCAAGTGTTGTGAGCCCGATTCGTTCGGCCGCATTTTTTTGAGGAGGCGTCAGCCTAAAGACATCAGTGATTTTTGCATTGATCTCAAGATCAGCCATGAGTTTATTCTATAGATGTAGGCGGTATTAGCAACTTTATCCAGCTCTAGAGTTTGCTCTAGAGTAAGTTCTGGAGTTATGATAAAGTTTGCTATTATATAACCATAAGTCAAGTTATAATAAATTTATGGAATTTCTTACTTTCATTGGCGGCGAAAAAATTTTGGCCTCCCGCGAGGGCGCGGCGGAAGGGGGGTTCAAGGGGGGAATTCCGCCGCGCCCGAGCGTTCCGCCGGAGCGAAGCGGAGGCGGTCAGTTCCGTTCAAAAAA
>JAQBTR010000021.1 GCA_027624915.1 bacterium
CCGCCACCTGGGCTTAGGGGATTGCTCCCACAACAGAGGACAATTTCAAATTTTTTTTGGCAGTAAATTCTTTGAAAAATTTAACAAAATTTATTTTCCTACACCTACGGTAATAACACCGTCAGAGCCATTTCCATAATGAAAATATTGTCCATTTGGTGCGGTAACACCGTCAGAATTTTCTATCAAAGAATTGGGAAAACTTTCTAGAGAATATATAAGCATATACCATTGCTTATCTCCACCATGCCCACGCGAAAAATAATAATAAGCACCCCGTACCCAATTATTTTGATTGATCGGGTCTATCGGGTCCGACGCGATAAAGCCAGAAAGATTAGTAGTGCTATCCCTCAGCCAACGTCCACCCGAAAGACACTCTACGCTGTTTGACCAGCTACTATTAGGTGTTGTGGCTCCACACTCCCCCGAACCAGGATATTGACCGTATGTATCGTAGTATAATGCCAGAGCAGTTTGAATCTGCCTGACTTCCGAGATACGTTTCGCATCTCTTGCTTTTGTCCGAGCAGTGTTGAGACTCGCCAATACAACGCTTGATAAAATACCAATGATGGCAATAACCACTAAAAGTTCAATAAGTGTAAATCCGCGTTCTTTTTTATTGTTCGATTTGGTTATCATGGTCGAAAATTAGGATCTCCACTCTGCGGCAGGCATAGGAGGAATTATTTTTTCATTATACGATGAGGAACCACCGCCAAAAAACAAAAACAGCGAAATAATAATAGCCACCGCCACAAACCCAATCAAAACATAATTTGCCTGCTTTTCGTCTTTGACAAGCCCGCCCGAATATTTAATAACCCACTGAACAATTTTCGGTGTTGGCGTTTGAAAAGACTGAGGTCGTTGAAATTGCTCGCCTCCAAACACTATTTTCGGTGGTTCATTATTGTAGTCCATAATTTTACAAAAATTTTGTTGCAGATTTAGTTTTCCACAACTGCTTCTATTTTACCACTATCACCCCCCCCGCAAGGCGAAAAGTGGACTACTTCAACAACTTATCAACCGAAACTCCAAGCGCTTGTGCCAATCTTTCTAACTGCTGAATGGTGATATTTTTCTTGCCATTTTCAATAGCACTCATATAACCTCTGTCCATATCAAGCGCTCGGCAAATGTCGCCTTGTGACATTCCTTTACGGGTGCGTATTTTCTTGATGTTATCCCCAAGTTTCTGACTTATCAACATAATCATAGCATAATAGATATTGCATTGTCACACAATCTTGTACTATAATTCAATATATGAATTCGGCGGGAATCCTTGGGACGCGCTTCGCGCGTCCCGCATTTCTGCTTCAAAAAAACCGTTAAGTTCTGTTCTGGTGCCCAGGGAGGGACTCGAACCCTCATGCCTTGCGACATACGATTTTGAGTCGTACGCGTATACCAATTCCGCCACCTGGGCTTAGGGGACGGCCTCCAAACTGCAATTTCTACCAAAATTCCCGAATTTTGGCTATGTCTTGATAAAAATCTTTCGCCAATACTTCCAGCATTAACCTCAAGATTTTTGTCTTCGCCTCGCTCAAAATTCAAATATTTTAGTTACGAAAGCCAGTTTGGAGGCCATCCCTGAGTTTCATTATACTATCATTTGCATTGCCATTTTTCAAAGTTTTTCGTATTCTATTTATATGACAGACGCTCTGAAGGAAAAGGAAAGTGTTTTTTGGATACCAACTGATAAAATTAAGCCAAATCCATATCAACCGCGAACAGAGTTTAATGGGGCTGCTCTCAAGGGGCTTGCAGAGTCTATACGTCAGTATGGGATTCTTCAACCTATGGTTGTTACCCGTCTTGAGGTGGAGACACCAAGTGGTATTGATGTCTATTATGAAATTGTTGCGGGCGAAAGGCGTTTTCGGGCATCTCAGCTGATTGGACTCAAAGAGGTTCCAGTAATAATAAGGCGCGAAGAGCCTGCCAAGGTTCGTCTTGAGCTCGCTCTTGTCGAAAACGTTCAACGACAAGACCTCAATCCAGTTGAGCGCGCTGTAGCCTATAGACGACTCGTAGAAGAGTTTAGTGTAGATCAAAAAGAAATTGCCCAACGAATTGGTAAGTCGCGCGAGTCCATTGCCAATACTATTCGTATACTTCAATTGCCAGAAGAGATATTAGAGGCTGTTCGTGCAGGTGTTATTACTGAAGGACACACACGTCCTTTACTTATGCTTAGTAAAAGGCCAGAGGAACAGAAAGAGTTATTTCAAGATATCATAGATCATCGTTTATCGGTGCGAGAGGCGGAGCGAATATCTCGTCGAATCGCGCGAGAACGTGCGCGTAAGATGGATGACCTGCCAAGCGCCGAGACGCGTGAGGTAGAAGAAAAGCTGGGTAATATTTTGGGTACAAGAGTTGAAATTCAGAGAAACTCTGGTGGCAAAGGCAAGATTTCAATCGAATTCTTTTCGGAAGAAGAACTTCGTGGTTTGACCTCAAAGCTAATACAAGAGCAACAAGAAAAACTCACGGAAAGCTTGGCACCAGCTGAGGACGAGCCGTTCGCTATTTAATAGTAATCTCTTTAACTCCTTTTACCCGTTTGATTCTAACGAGTAGTTTTTTTAGGTCTAGTTTTTTTGGTACGCGACACTTGATGAGAAGGAATGGTTTGTTTACGTCTTCCTTGTCTGTATCCGTCTTAATGATATTTACTTTTTCTTTTGCAAGAACCGTTGTTATATCTTTTAGCATTCCTACTCTTCTGTCGGATACGATATAAAAGGTAATGTCTCGTCCAGATGGTTTTTGTGGTTGTACTGGAGTGTAGGGCTCAATGCCAAGTCGTCTGAGCGCTGCGCGAATATGACCACGTGCCATGGTTGACTGAGCCATAGAGAGCCAGTCTGGACTCGGTTTTTGTTTTTTACTTGTGATAATTTCAACTCGATCTCCAGAACGTAATACATGCGAGAATGCAACCATTTTGTTATTAACACGAGCTCCTGACATTTTATCTCCTACTTCCGAGTGGATATGATACGCAAAATCAATTGGTGTGGCACCTTCCGGCAAATCAATAACTTCACCCTGTGGTGTAAGAACAAAAATACGATCTTTAAAGAAATCTAGTTTAAGTGCCTCAACAAACCCATCATCGTCTTCACTTTCCGGATTAAATTGTTCCTGCCAGCTTGCAAGTTTTTTAATCCATGCAATTTTTTGTGGATCAGCAGCTTGTCCTTCTTTGTACGCCCAGTGAGCTGTTACACCAAATTCAGCCTCTTCATGCATCTCCTTTGTTCTGATCTGGAATTCAAGAACCACAAGGTCTTCGCCTATAACGGTTGTATGCAGTGAGCGATACCCGTTTGGTTTTGGCATCGCTACATAGTCTTTGATTCGTCCAGGAATCGGTTTCCAGATGGAATGTATAACACCAAGTGCCTGATAACAGTCCTCGATAGAGTTCATAACAATACGAAATGCAATTAAGTCAAAAATTTGTCCAAGGTCAAGGTCGTGTTTTAATAATTTACGCCACAAGCTGTAGTTGTGTTTTGCTCGAAAACTAATCTGAAAATTTTTAATGTGATTATTGTTAAGGGCCGCATCAACATGGGGCGCAATCCTTTCCAGATACTCACGCCTCTGTGGCATATATTTTTTTACTTCTCGCTTGAGCCACTCAGATTCTTCTGGATACACAATTGGAAAACAAAGATCCTCAAGTTCACCACGGAGCTCACCCATGTTGAGTTGATAGGCAAGTGGTGCATAAATTTCAAGTGTTTCTTTTGCTATTCGTTTTTGTTTGTCCGGCCTAAGGGCTTTGATGGTCTTCATGTTATGAAGGCGATCGGCCAGCTTAATGAGAACAACTCTAACATCTTGCGCCACAGCCAAAAACATTTTGCGCATACTTTCTGCCGTACGTTCAAATCCTCTATATCTTGCCTGATCAAGCTTCGTCATTGCCTCGACTAAGAAAGTTACCTCACGGCCCATATTTTTTTCCAAATCCTCCTTCGGATAGTCAGTGTCTTCAAGTACGTCGTGCAAAACACCCGCAGCAATTGTAGGGGCGTCTAGCTCGAGTTCTATTAGTTTTTTTGCTACTTCTACCGGATGTGAAATGTATGGCGCACCAGACATTCGTTTTTGATTCCCATGAGATTTTTCAGCGATATCATAAGCCTGGTGGATGAGCTTAACGTCATCCTTTGAGTAGTTCTTTAGCTCTTTTTTTAGGATATCCCACATTTTATTTTTTTTCTTACCTACTTCTTTTTAGGTTTCTTTTTCCATTCTTCTAACATTTCGTTTAACTCTTCTTCATTTCCAGGTAATTTTCCTGTTAGAAAGTTACAGTCTGGGTAATTTGAACATCCATAGAATAATGCACCTCGGCCACGAGATTTTCTTTCTATCATGTCTCCCTTTTCACAATTAGGACATGCAAATCCAATTCGCGTAACAATTTTTGCTATTCCTTTGCATTTTGGATAATTTGCACAACCAAGAAAATATCCAAACCTACCTCGTCTTACATTCATCTGTAGCCCACAAATTGGACACATTTCACCCTTCGTTTTTTCCGTGAGACACTTAATCATTTCCTCTTCCTCCGGCATCGGCTTTGTTATTTTGCTATCTGGATCTGGGCATGCTAAGAATTTACCATTTCTTCCATATTTCATGAGCATCATTTTTTGGCAGTGTTCACACTCAACATCCGATATCTCCATAACCTTTTCTACTTGGTCTTCCTTGCTGGCGAGATTCTTTTTAAACGGAACATAAAATTCTTTTATAACAGCAGTCCATGAGAGCTTACCATCAGCTACTTCATCAAGCTCTTCTTCAATGTGTGAAGTGAAGTTTATATTTACAATTTCTGGAAAGTGTTCAACGAGCATGTCGTTTACAAGTGTACCAATCTCTGTTGGCTTGTATCGCTTTTCTTCTTTCTCCACATAGTCTCTTTCCTGGATTGTGCTTAAGGTAGGAGCAAAAGTAGATGGACGGCCGATACCGTTTGCCTCTAGTGCCTTAACCAAGGTTGCATCCGTGTATCTTGGTGGAGGTTCAGTAAAGTGCTGAAGGGGAATAATCGCTTTTGATATGATGCTGTCACCTACAGATAGATCCGGAAGCTGACCCTCAGCGTCTTCATCTTGCTGGTCGTCGGTCCCTTCTAAATAGACTTTTATGAACCCATCAAACTTGATAATAGATCCATTGGCTCTAAACATATACTTACCAGAAGTGATATCAACAGCTGTTTTATCAAAAATAGCTACCGGCATTTGTGTGGCAATGGCGCGTTTCCAAATGAGCGCATAAAGCTTTTTTGGTGCGGTTTCCATATCGGCCGTCTCTGGCATTTTTGAAAAGTCAGATGGTCGTATGGCTTCGTGGGCTTCTTGAGCTCCTTTAGACTTTGCAGTAAATCGTCTAGGTTCAGAAAGAGTATATTCTTTTCCATATGTATCAGAAAGAACTTGCTTTGCTTGCTTCAATGCAGAGTCCGCCATGTTTACGCTGTCAGTTCTCATATAAGTAATGAGTCCGGTTTCATAAAGCTTTTGCGCAAACATCATTGTTTGTTTTGCAGACATCCCAAGTTTTCGTGAAGCCTCCTGTTGCAGAGTAGAGGTCGTAAATGGAGGAGATGGGTGTCTCTTCGCTTCTTTACGTACAACGTCTGTTACTTTGTATGATGTACCCTTAAGCTCATCTACTATATCTTTTGCAGCGGTATCACTGCCAATCTGTAGTTTACTAAGAGTCTTGCTATTAACTTTTGCTAATTTTGCGTGAAATTCTTTGGGGTCTTTTTCCTTCAAAAAATCAGTTTCTATAGTCCAGTACTCATCTTTTTTAAATGCTTGTATTTCACGTTCACGCTCTACGATGAGGCGTACTGCAACACTTTGTACACGACCGGCAGAAAGTCCATATCTAATTTTTCTCCACAAAAATGGAGATAGTTCATATCCAACCAATCTGTCCAGTACTCGTCTGGCTTGCTGGGCGTTTACAAGGTCATAATTTACCTCTCTTGGATTTTGTAGAGCTTCTTCTATGGCCGATTTTGTTATTTCGTGGAATACGATTCGTTTTGTATCTTCTTTGTTTAACTTGAGGGCTTCCATCAGGTGCCAAGCAATTGCTTCCCCCTCCCTATCTTCATCAGACGCAAGGATTACAGATGAACTTTCTTTGACCGCTTTCTTTAACTCCTTAACTGTATCTTTTGATTTTGATGACACCTCATAAAGTGGCTTAAAATTATTTTCTATATCTATGCCGATTTTAGATTTTGGAAGATTGCGAACATGCCCCATGCTTGATTCCACTATATATTTTGAACCCAAAAACTTGGCAATCGTTTTTGCCTTTGTTGGTGACTCAACTATTACTAATGTTTTATCTTTTTTTATACTTGGCATATTAGTTTTTGCGCCATGATGATCCAATCTTGCGAACCGCTCCTTGTAGTTCTAACGATGATAATGTTGTTAGTAATACTTCTCTAGATAAGTTGCTACGTTCCATCATATCATCAAAGTTGAGTTCTTCTGAAAGAAGTTCCAAAATATTTTGTTCACTATCTGAAAAATTACCTTTAGATATGTTGGATGTTTCCTCAAATCCAAGGACTTTTCGTATGTCGCCCGGTGATGTAATTGGTATGGCACCTCGTTTTATTAAATTATTTGCGCCAGCAGACTTTGCGCTAAATATAGAGCCGGGGACAGCTAAAACATCACGATTATATTCGACGGCGCATTCTGCTGTGATGAGGGCGCCGGAACGTTCCTTGGCCTCTATTACAAGCACGGCATGAGCGATGCCGGCAATAATACGGTTTCTTTCAGGAAATGTCCAGCGTTCTGCTTTTTCATCTGATTTATATTCAGATAGAAGAGCGCCATTTTGTTTGGCTATTTCTCTCGCCAATTGTATATTTTCTTGTGGGTATAGAACGGATTCGTCGAGTCCAGAGCCAAGCACTCCAATTGTTGGCAAGTTGTTTTTTAGTGCTGCTTTGTGGGCTCTAGTATCTATGCCCACGGCAAGTCCAGACACTATTATTGTGTTTGTCCCTCCGAGAGCTCCTATAATTTTTTCTGTAACTTCTCTACCATATGCTGTTGGTGTGCGTGAGCCAACCACACCCAAATAGAGTGAATTTGAATCTGGGAGCTTACCTTTAATAAAGAGTTTTTTTGGGCGCACCTTATCTGGCATTTCGGATATCAGTGGCGGCCAGTTTTCATCCGACAAGTTCACACTATATATAGTAGACACCATGAGAAGACTCTAGCTCCCTCTTGGTTAGAGAGTCAAATACAAAGGATTGTCACATTATAAAAAAATCACCCCCCTATGGAGGGCGGTGGGTTCTGTGGCGTTGAAATGTGGCCGGTCCTCAACGGCTAGTCTTGCGACTGTGGCGTTGAAGACACTACTCATGAAGCGTGCCACTAGTCGATCTTCTGGTACGGTAAGTCCTTCGGCCGTACCCTCCAATAGCACAGTCATTGCCTTGTTACATCGCCTATGAAAGTCCGGAGTATCTGGTAGCTCGACCGCATCATAGCCATCGACGTATTCTTTAAGCTCCAAAGCGCCAACGAAAAGGATTTCGCGTCCTGCATCCTCTGCGAAGGTGATGAGATTTGGGTCGTATCTGAAATCATTATCTTCGCTCACGATGACAAATCGTTTAACAAGGCTATAGAGAACCTTTCTTCGAAGATGTGCCTTGATATATGCATCAACTGCGTCCTTATCCTTGTTTTGGAAAGGGCACAAAACGATCTCAAATCCAGATTGGGTAAGGGTTGTGATTACCTCAATATTGTTACCGATGTGTGGGGGTACGAAGACTATGGCTTCGCACACTCTACCCAGCGTTCGAACGTATTGTCGTAGTTTGGCGAATGAGACTGGAAAGTCTGCATGCCGAGCCTGTAAGACTAGATTGTCATAGTCCACATACACCGAAATGAGTGGCTCATTGAGTTCACCTGGGACTCCGTTAGCGGTCACATCTGGGTTCCTTTCTGAAAAGGACAATATCATAGAATATAGATTTAGTCAACCAAATACTTGACTTTTTGATAAAAAACTGGGATACTCTTCCCAGATGTTTCCCTGCATAGTTGCAGTGGTGTTCAGAAGGAGAGGCCGATGAATCTATCTAGATTCTTTGTTGCCCTTGGTGGCACACTTAATAATAAGAAGCCTCCTATTGGTGGAAGCTCGTATGCGATAATCAATGGTGAAGAGGCTCTAGTTATTGACTGGGGCGCATATCACATCTCACCCTCTCAAAGAGACAGGATTGAAGCGATTCGTGCCGTGACTAGTGCCGGTGCGAAACTCGATATGCTCGAAGATACTCGGTATCCCGTCATATCTCCCATGCCGGATTTGAATGCTGAGGCATGGATGGACGATGGGCTAAAGCCCTACATGCCTGACGACAGTCCGCTCGCCGGAGTCAAAAAAATCTACGTTGTCGGAACTCACGGACATGCAGATCACATTGGGCTTTTGCCTCTTGCGAAGAGCAAGTACGGAGATCGCATGGAGGTGTACATGACCGGTCCCACACTTGCGTTGGCGGGCTGGAACTGGGAAGATCACCTCAAGATCGCAGAAAGAGATGGCTCTCAGCCGCTCTTTACTCCGTGGGATATCGAAGACCTCAAAAAATCTGTTCACTTGATTCGTCCTTACGATGCGATTACGTGCGGCTCGTTTCGCATGATTTTCTATCCGGCAGGACATATCCTCGGTGCTGTTGGTGTACATGTCACGGCCCCTGTAAGTATGTTCTTTACGGGCGATTCTTGTTTCCATGACCAGCACACTGTTCGTGGGGGTGATATTCCTCAGCTCATGCCAAATGATGGTATCGATTGTCTGGTGGCTGAAGCGACGTATGCTTCGGCAATAAAGTCGGTTGATCGCGAAGCTGAAGAGGCTCGTATTGCTGAAAGCTTCCTGAATTATCTCGAGAGTGATGGACGAGTTATCTGTCCCTCTCTTGCAATTGGACGCTCTGCAGAGCTGTATGCAATTTGTGAAAAGTATGGAATAACCGAAAGGTTTCCCGTATGGCTCATGGGTGCTGCTTGCACGACGGGTGCTGTGTACTGTGAGTACGGCGTACTCAACGAATCTGTAAGGGATCACTTTGTTAGAAAAAATTATGATGCGAAGAGGATTCTTCGTTCTCGCGAACCATCCGTGGTAATCGCCCCCAGTGGTAGCCTGAGTGGTGGTCGCTCTGTCCAATTCGTACGCGAATGGATGGGATATGAGGATACGCTCATCGCACTTTCGTCATACCAAGACCCATGCCAGCCAGGCTTTGACCTGATGCGAGCGAAACGTGGTACCTTGGTCGATTTCGACAAAGAGCCAATCATGTTCCGAGCGACCGTTGAAAAATACGAGCTCTCGGCGCATATGAATGGTCATGACTTGGATTGGCTGAGAGATGAATTAAGACCAGAGCGAACCCTTCTTGTTCATGGAAATGAACATGAAATGGATGCCGCTATCGCGAGATCTGGTCCCTCTATAATAAAAACGAGGGTAGGAGAGCACCTCCATATCAACTAATTTTGGCCTGTTTTGTACATAATCAAGTACTTGACAGGCTCTTTTTATTTTGCTATAATGCGCAACAGACAAAAGGCACTGGCGAAAGTCATGCCCTATTGAAAAAGGAAGGAGAAAGAAGGGTCAATCGGGAACAACCCGTCGAGACCGCAGTAGTCGGTACTAGAGGTTAGAGGTCAATGTGAATCGTTTCTCAAACAATAGCCTCCGCTTTCGGCGAGGCCAAGTAACCTGAAAGGCAGGATAACGCAATGGGTAACAAGACGACGACGAAGAACTTCAAGGATCTCCCCATCAAGGCAAAGGAAGCTGGGGTCGGGAGTATCACGCTCCTCAATCTCGCACCACCGACGGCGATGAAGCCGTTGATGATCGACGGAGACGGCGGCGACGGCTCCATGGAGGCGTGGGCCAAGGCGGTCGGCGAGTCCGAGCAGAACATCACGGAATCCGTCGAGCGACTCGCCGGCCAACTGGTCGACGAGAAGAAGGGCGTCTTCGCTTCGGCGCAGATCTTCGATGGGCTCGGTCGGTACATCGACCAGCTCGAGGGGATAACCAACAAGTCAGCTCGTGAGGGGCTGACTGTGCACCTCATGGGTGAGCTGGTTCGCCAGACCCCTGACCACGGGTTTGCGCTCGCGGTGATCAACTTCGCCGGTGAGAAGTTGGGCGTGTTTCAGGAGGCCGACGAGAAAAAGGGTCGGCGCGGTACCTACATCAACCGTTTTGAAGATGGTAGGTTCGTGTCGGGCTGGCGTGTGTACAGCAACTACCCCGGTGCCCATAAGTTCATGCGGGAGCTGGGCGTGAAGTCCAGTCGCATCGAACGCGCCAAGAGGGACGCGGCATCAGCCGAGGTCGACGCGCTTTGCGTCGGCACGAGTGACGAGTCGCTCGCGACGGTTCTCGCCGACGGTGGCGTGAAGGTTTCCTTCGTCCCGCCGGAGTCCTACGACAAGGGCAACGGACGGGGCATGGGTTACCGCAAGCGCGGTAACGTCCGGTTCGACGTCAAGCTCGGCGTCGTGACCGTGACTGGCGTGTCCGGTGACTGTGCTGAGAGGGTCAACCGCCTCATCGAGGCGGGAACGTCCATCATGGTGTCTCAGCTCGAGACGCCGACCAGCGAGTTGCATGTCTATGGCGATACCGCTGCAGACCAGAAGGTCCTGCACGGTCTCGTGACGAGGGCACTCAAGGCAGAGGAAGCCAAGGCTGGCTTCGATGCCGAGGTCATGGCCCTCAAGGCCACGGCCACCACCGAAGACCCCGCGACAATCCTCTGCGACGAGGAGGTCGGGACCTGCTACATCCGTAGCCCCAACCCTCGCGAGAAGAAGGTCGGCTTCACCCTCGAGCGCAATGCCGAGGGCAAGGTCCGAGTCTCCGGTACCCTTCCTGGGTGCCGTGAACTCGGTGAGTCCATGGAGGAGTTCGTGGCCCCTGGCCAGAACTTCTCGAAGATTCCCGCCCCGCTCGGCCCGCTCCTCAAGAGCATCTCCGAGCGTCTCCACAATGCTCGCTCTCGGCCTTCCAAGGTCGAGGTTGAGCACGCCGAGAACGGCGACAACTTCGGCGACGAAGCCAATCTGGCCTCCTAGCCA
>JAQBTR010000004.1 GCA_027624915.1 bacterium
TCGCCCACCCACCATTTTTGGTATGGTAAGCTTTGTAATTTTTTTATCAAAAGCAGCATTCCATAGTCCAGAGCCCTCGTTAGAAATAACAACTACCCGCAACAAAATATCAACACCAAACTTATCTTCGAGCGCTGCTAATAATATTTCCGCATTAGTTATAACCTCAGTTGTTTTACCTGATTTACTTACTATTGTGACAAGCAACTCTTCTGGTTTTTGACAGCTTCGTTCTATTACGCGCAGTATTCTATTAATTCGTACTGGATTGACCGTATCGGCCGATAGTAATCCCGGATACCCAGTTTTTGTCGCCTCATACACGGCAGACGTTCCGAGGCTAGATCCACCTATTCCAATATTTATTACATACTTTAATTCGCTTGTTTTCTTCTCTCGGACAACTGCCTCAACCTCAGATATCATTTTTTGATCTGAAACCAAATTAATAGACGACTCTGAAACAACATAAGACTTGGAACGCACCACCTCTTGCAGCTCGCCAACATAGTCTTTGATAGATTTGGCCGTCTCACTCACCTCTGATGGAGACAACAGGACAGAATCATATGTAAGTTTTAAGTCGTCGTACTTCACACTTACAGTATACAGCTTCAGAAAAACTCAAACAAACGCAAAACAATATTCCCCGTAATGATATTAAATACGAGGTTGCCAATGAGAAGAGGCCCCAAAAGATAGCGAATTCTATATTTCATTAGAGATAACGGTACTACTAAAATTTCATTAGGAAATGGAATAAAGGCGGCATACAGGCCAAGTCCAACAAGTGGTAACCAAAACCACTTGTCACGAAAACGCTCCAATCTACGCACGGTATCATTTTCTATAAATTCCTCCCCCGTACGTGCAATCCAATAAGCAATAAAATCAGCCAGTGTCATGCCGACCGTTATAACCAAAAGTGTTATAGGAAAACTTAGGCTGGATGCGAGAAATAGTGGCAAAAAAGTAATAGCAGGAACGGGAACTGCAAAATTGAAACCACTTATGACAGATACAACAAAGATTCCTATATACCCAAACCTGTTGACCCAATCCTGGATCACAGTTTCATTCTGAGCTTTGTCACTGAGCCAAAAAGCAAACACAATAACCAAAACAAGGACAATTATCTGCCACCAGAGATGCTTCTTTATGTGACGTTTAAAATGCATATTGTATATTGTAGCCCATTATCAAAGACTTCAAAGCAGTCCATAGATTGTAAATAGATTTCTATGTATAATTCAAACAGAATAAGCCTGAAAGGAGGGTCTTCTGTTGCGAGTAGTGATAAAAGAGAGGTTCAACTCAATCTCTCATGGTATTGGAGCCCTCTTTGGACTCTGGTGTCTTTTTTTCTTGGTTCCATGGGATGGTTCGAATACTAACGCCATAATAATAGCGTGTGTCTTTTATGTAAGTATATTCTTTCTCTATACGGCGAGTGCATTGTATCACGGGATGCCACTTGGAGACATAGAACGCTATAGACGAAGGGATGGCAAGGTTGTTATCCGAAAAGGACTAAAAGAAAATATAGTTCTGCAAAGACGTCTGCAAACTCTCGACCATTGCGGTATCTTCATCCTCATTGCCGGGTCATACACGCCAATCTGTTTCTACGCGCTATGGTCGTCAAGCGGCCTTGCTATGTTGATAGCTGTTTGGCTTGTAGCTCTCATAGGAATTATTTCCAAAATAGCTTTCCTTGGATATGCAAGAAGTAAGTCATCGATAGCATGGCTTTTCAAACCAAGATACGCAGCTTTCCTATATATATTGATGGGATGCATGATTGTCGTAAGTATTGATAATCTTTATGTGTCTCTGCCTCGCGCTGGTTTTGTACTTTTCTTTTTAGGAGGTCTATCATACATCATAGGTGGAGTAATACACGCCATCAGATGGCCAAACCCCTTCTCAAGACCAAGCCTGAAACCAGGCGTACCAATTCACTACTACGGGTTCCACGAAATATTTCATGTCTTTATCTTCATTGGAACCCTTATACATGTGTACGCTATGTATCACCACGTCATTCCCGGGAGCTAAGCTCCCGGATTTTTATTTACTGTCTACTTTTTCTGAAGAAGTAATAGTCTCATATGCTTCTGGCATAACAAAAACCGAAAGTATGTAAACGATTACTCCCGGAAAAAATCCAGTAAATACAATAAAGAATATAAGCAAAACCCGGAGCACCACAGGGTCTACTTCAAAATAATCTCCCAAGCCCCCCATAACTCCTGAACATACACGGTTTGTCTTGCTACGATATAATCGTTTCATCCCTATACACTAGCATAAAACAAAAATTCCGATCTAGACCGGAATTTTTGTTTCTTCGTTCAAGTAACTCCTATCTTGTTATTTTAATCTCTGTAGTATTTTCTGATTCACACGCACCTACGGTTACAGAATTGTTCGAGTTTAAGACCAGATAGTATCCGGTGCTGTCAGACTCACTTGACCAATTAACAGTTCCGTTGGTACTTGTTGGAATTTTACCGAGGTACCCAAGAGTAGCGAGTTGTCCAAGTCCTATACAATTACCAGAAGCAATAGTTACATCACAGCTTAAATTACAACCGGAAGTGGATGTCGCATTCTGTGAGCCGGTTATCATAAACGGCGTACCGGTGGCAGTGGAAGCATTGTGACTAATCTCATATGCATATGGACCACCACTATCAACTTGGTGAATCTTTATAGCACCTAGAATAGCCGTAATATCAGAAAATCGTGTCGAATCACGTGCATCACGAAAACGAGTAAGTGGATCAAGTGCGACGAATGCAACAGCTGCCAAAATGGCAAGAATTGCGATAACAATCAACAGCTCAATCAATGTAAAACCTCTACTATTAAATCCTTTTTTTAATCCCATTTTTTTATAATTATTTGCGAACGATTGTTATTCGTCAGCGTCTTTACTTATATAAATCGAAAAGACCCAACCTTCAGTCTCTCCGTCTATCTGTATTTTAACCCATTCGCCCTCTTCATCCTCCTCTAGTAGTGGATAACTCTCACCTGGGTTTATCTTTGCCACCTCACTAAAGGATGTTCCTGGGCCACCACGCACCCTGAGCCAGCCGGTTTCCGTCTTTAATACGGTAACTGTAGGCAGCAAATCAACAGGATCCTCTACAATGACTATCTCAGTATTCGGGTCTTGCTCCTCCTCCACAACCTCTTCCTCTACAAAAGGAGCTGGAGCAATCTGTCCGTCAGATGTCTCACTAATCCTGACAATGCGATACCAGTAACCACCAGCGCCAAGAATTATAAGGACGATAAGTAACAAACCGAGAACTATCTTTTCTTTGCTTAACTTAGCACGACCCTCACCATCAGCCATTGGTTCAATTACAGGTTTTGGACGCCCAGGATTCATCTTGGAAGTGTGCATCATACCCATAATCACTGATAATGGATTCCCACCCCTCTCTTTTGTCTTATATGTTTCTAGTCTCATTGATGGTAGTAATCCCGGGTCACGCTCTTGCCATCTAGCATCCAATCCGCGTAGAGCCAAACCAACGGATTCAATGTACTGAAGCGGTACATCATTTTTTATCACGGCTTGCTTACCAACACGAACTGCAATACCAAGATTAGCATTAAAATATTCTGCAAGCCCCTTAAGACCGCTTGAGCCCCCAACAAGAATCATCTCTCTAACGCTCTCGCCAGACTCTTTTTCAAAAAACTTGATTGCAGATTGTAACTCTTTTAGAACTGGGGTAAGTCCCTTAATAATTGCCGATGAAATGGGCTCGCCGGGAGCTGTCAAACCAATATTCTTTTTATCTACCTCTGCCTCTCTCTCACCCTTCTTGATTGCCTTGGCTACTTCATCAGTAAGCAGGTCTCCAGCTACATCAACTGAATTAGAGTAACGTAACCCAAACGAATCAAAAATTGATACGCCTGTGATGAGCGCTCCGATATCTACAACACAAATCGGACTCTTGGGTGGACGAGCAAAAAGACCTCGATACGTAGCGAGCGCTTCCACATCAAATACATCAACTTTTATTTTGAGGGAAACAAAAAAATCATTCCACTCGGTGATGACGTCTAACGGGGTTGCCGTAATAAGCACCTCTGTTTTGTCTTTGCCGCTCGCAAGAACTCGATACGACATAACTTGTTCATCTGTATGAAGTGGTATATTTTTTTCAGCCTCAACTGCCACGAGACTATCTCTATCGTGAGTCTCATGTTCAGGCAAATCTATATGGCTCGTGTATATCTGGCTATCAGGAAGACCAACGACAGCGTGGGTTGGCGTTGTCGCTCTTGGTTTTACTTCTGCAAAAAGCTTTTTAAAAGCAGTTGAGAGCTTAACCTTGTCTTTGATTCGTCCATGAACAACAGTACCTGGCAAAAGAGCTACACGTCCCAGTCCCGCAACGCGCATACGCGCACCAGAACGCTCAAGCACAACAAGCTCGACCGTATGGTCAGCGATATCAATACCTACAGAACGCTTACTAGAAAATAACATCAGTCGTCTTTTTCAGTCCATGAATTAACAGTTATGGTGGAACGCGTATCAGATGACAACGTAACACTCATCTCTATCTTCTTGTTAAAATTATTACTTGTACTAGCGGTTACCGTAAGAGTTCTATTACTACCGCTAGGCACTATAGTTATTATACACGAACCTCGGGCTGTCGTGAGATGTGTACTCGCATAGCCAGTATCTAGTCGTAATCTGCGCATAGCCTCCTCCATACACCCATCCGCCACAGAATGAGCCTCTCCCCCCTGTTGAGAGGCGAAACCAAGTTGGAGCTCACCTATACTCAATAGTGAAATGGAGAAGGCTATAACCAGGGCTGCCGCACTGATAATAAGAACCGTTACAATGGCGATAATTCCACTTTGGTTCGAATGCGCTGATTGTTGTCTGAAATCACTCATTTTATTCTCTCGTACTCACGCTTGTTTGTAATGTTTTCGAATATGTATAAATGCGCGACTCTACACCATCATTATTGATAGCAATAGTCATCTGGATCCTCACATGAGCTCGCTCTCCTGACTGACTAAGATTTGTAAAAACTAAGTTGGTAATTTGTACCTCATCACTTGTGATTGGCACGGCCGTACTCGAACCCTCCTTTACCTGCAATACTCCATCATCAGCCGTTAGATTGATTATTGTTGGACTCTTACTCGAATCGTCCATCGAAAGCGAAAGCACTCCGGGATCGCTACCAAATGTTGAAGCTCCTGTATTAATTCCATTAGCCGCCTTAATATGTGCACTCATAACATTGAATGCTGTCCGAACGTTTGCCTGAACTTCCTGTGCAACATACGTCTTTCCCTGTGAATCAGTAATTGAAACACTATATCTGATAAATCCAGCAGAAATGGTACCAATAATTGCGAGGTAAATAAGCATCTCAACAAGCGTAAACCCAGCACTGCTTTTCATATCTTTGATTCTTAATTCGTAATTCATGATTCTTTCAGAATTATTTGTAGTTAAGGCGTATTTCAGTAAGCACCGGGGTATCGGTCCCATCTCCTGCAAACTCTGCCCGATACCGAATCCACGGGTCACCATTGTGATCACTATGCATGAGTTGACCAGTATTAGTTGTAAAGTAATCCGTGTCGTCCCCATCTTCACCATCAGGTCCAGACCAGTTGGCCGACCACGTACCCGGTGACCCACCACTATCAGGAGCGGTCTGTATTTGGACTTGAATCGAACAGGATGGACTACACGCAGGAACAGTCTGATCCCATTCAATAGCACCGTATGCCGTTCCGTTTGTATCAAAAGCGGACGACACAAAATTGCCAGATGTCTTATAAGCACCCGATGAAGTGAAGTGAATAAATCTTCCGTTTTCACCAGCGCTCCATGCATCCGAAGATGATCCGGCAACAACGCCATACAAATGGTCAGATGTGGGTGAACTATCATCAGACCAGCTTGTTCCATTCCATCTATAAATTGTCCCTCCGTCGGCGACTATCCATCCAAGACTCGCACTCGCCATATAAATATCGTTCCAATCTTCGTTTCCGGTGTCTGTGTGTTCACTCCAAGATAACCCATCATACCGATAAATTTTTCCATTTTCTCCGGCAATCCACCCGTCTGATGCTGACACCATATATATATCATTCAAATGATCTCCTCCCTGATCAGAATCAGTACTCCAACTCGAACCGTTATAGTGGTCTATTTCTCCATTATTGGCGACTGCCCAGATGTCGCTAGCTGAAACCGCATGAATCCCATTTATGTTTTGGCCGGTTGATGCACTTGATTCTGTCCATGAGCCGTCATAATGCGCCAAGTCCCCACCATTTCCAACAGCCCAGACATCGGTTGCTGATATCGCCTCTATATCATTCCAGTCTTCATTTCCGGTATCAATGTTTTCTGTCCAACTAACACCATCATAATGCAAAATTTTTCCCGAATCACCCCCAATCCAACCGTCCGTACCAGTCCTCATAAAAATACTGTAGAGATTACCTCCTACGGGTGATGTGACCGAAGACCAAGACGTACCATTATATTCCAATATCACACCATTATCTCCTGTTGCCCACACGCTTGATGGTGAAACGTAATCTACGGCCTTAATATTTTCTGCAGTAGGAGCTCCATACATAATAGTTATGTCATCAAGTTGTGGTGTTGCGGCAGGATCTGTAGGTCTTGTTAATGTTATACGATACTGTAAATATCGCCCTGTAGAAGATGTAATTGTTGAACCGGTTTCTGTTGTAAGTTCTGAACTCCATCCATCCCAACTACCATCTGGAGTTGCTGTGTTCCCCGTTCGTGTCGCAATAGTAACATCGGAGCCCACAGGTAATACCTCCGTCCAGCTTGCTTGATTCCAGGTTACACTGCTTCCCGCATCAATTATTGGTGACTCAAATGTACCCGATGCCGAATATGCAGAACCATACACCCAGATTTCTCCACCATTACCAACCGCCCAACCCGAACTTGCTGAAGTCATCACTGTATCATTAAATATCTCACCCCCCGTATCTGTATATTCCGCCCACGAACCATTATATTGTAAAATTGTTCCTGTGTTCCCAGCAGCCCATAAGTTAGAAGAAGTGACCTCATCAATACCATATATATGTTCGCCCGTTGGAGAAGACGGCTCCGACCATGAAGTCCCATTGTAGTGAGCAAGCGCACCACTGTCCCCAACTGCCCACACATCTGATGCTGAAACAACTTCTATGTCACGCCAGCTCTCATCGCCAGTATCTGCCTGCTGACTCCAACTTGATCCATTATAGTAGTGAAAGTATCCATTTTTACCCCCTGTCCACACAGCCGAACTAGACAAAGCATCAATAGAATACAAATTTTGGTTTTGTGGAGCAGACGATTCTGTCCAACCAGACCCATTATAGTGTGCCAAGTCTCCACCGTTGCCAACCGCCCATACATCTGAAGCGCTTATTGCTTTAACCGCTTGCCAATTTTCGCCACCAGTATCTGTATCTTCACTCCACGAAGAACCATTATAATGATATATTTTTCCGCTACTTCCAACAGACCAGACATCACTGGCAGACACCGCATCTATTCCCATAAAATTCATACTACCTGCATCACTATCTTCACTCCACGCTGTTCCATTGTAGTGCAAAAATTTACCATTATCAGCAGCTGCCCAAATATCATTTGCAGAAACAGCCGTTATTGAATTTAAGTTTTGACCAACCAAATCGCTATTTGCATGCTCCGTCCATGCTGTCGTCTCTGTAAGCTTTATGCTTGCTGAGCTTCCACTTCCGCTTACTTCCGTACTTAAATGGGTGCCGCCCGTCCAATCTGTGTCTGACGTGTGAGTAACCAGTGTGCCACCAGAGTTTATCCATCCACCAGATGGCGCAAGAGCTAATACGACCTGTCCTGCAGTTGTAGAGCCGTCAATGTTTGAGCCAGAATCATACGCAGTACAATTATTTTGGTCAGCACAAATTGATGTCCCAGAACCACCAGTCCACGATGTTTGCGTCCAATCACTCGAATCCCAGTTTGTAATGTATGCCTCACGAGTAACAGACGTTTGAACACCTGGACGAATAGTCCAACTAACCAAAACTGTAACGAGTTGTGTGTGGACATCTATGTACGTTCCAGGACACGTCGTAATATTATCACTACCGTCACGACAAACTGCCGCAAAACTTACCGAACGAGAAAACTTTCCAACCGTATCAGTTGTGCTCTCGCCTGTAAAAATCCACTGACTACCAGATACCTCAACCGCACTTTGTGTATAGATAAGCTCATTCCACGCGCCATCCCTTATATTCCGAATAGCCTCAATCGCTTCTTGTGCAAGCGCTTCGGCCAAAGTCTGGTCGCCACCCTCAACAAGAGCAATGGAACCGCCCGCAGTCATAGAAACAAGAGCTGCTGCAACCAACGCAAAAATGGCGAGGGCTACAATAACCTCTAACACACTCTGACCTCGCTGTTCCTGAATCACAATCTATTCTCCTCAATCGCACCTCGACTGTTTATGTTGATAACACGTCGTTCATCTGCAGAATCGGCAATGATAATTGTTCCTGTTTTGTTTGGGATGCCGGTACCACGTGTAAAATTAATGTCACGCGCATCTCCAGTACCAGACAAATTAACTATAAATGAGAGAGGCTTATCAAGCTTCATGGTGAGTCTATCGTCTACATCACTCAGTGCAAAGGACGTGCCTTTATATAAAATGTATTGGTCCAGTCCCTCGGCCTGTAAATCCAAATAAACTCCGTGGGGCGAATTGCCCAATCTATTAACTGACCGCTCACGCGCAAGACGCAACGCCTGTATGACCTGATTGCGACCTTCATTTATTTGAGACCGAACCTGAAAATTGCCATAGATTGGCAATGTTGCAGCCCCCATAATCATTAGAAGTGCAATCACAACAAGGAGCTCAACAGTAGTGAATCCAGATCCATGAGTATGAGTGTGCATCAGGCAACTACGGTTAGCCCTGCTCCTAGCGTTTGATGTTGCCTGTAATTTCATAAATTGGTGTTATGATCGAAAGCGCTAGAAAACCTACAATAAGTCCTATGCCAATCAACAAGATTGGCTCAATAGCGGTTGAAAGTGCCTTAGTTGCGGTATCAACCTCGGCCTCATAAAATTCAGCCAAGTACAAAAACGTTTCTTCAAACTGGCCAGACTCCTCTCCAACCTTAATCATTCGGGCAACCAGGAGTGGAAACAAATCACGATATGCATCTATGTTTTCGGCTAATCTTCCACCACGCGCCACACCCTTACTCACATGTGCAATCGCACGTTTGTAGTAATAATTACCCATAGCATCGTGTGTAATTTCTAGTGCCTCGTCCACTCGTACACCACTTTTTATAAGCATCCCTAAGGTACCCGAAAATCGAGCAACATTAGCACTCCGTACCACCGTCTTCACAATTGGCGTATGAATAAGCAACCAGTGGGTAACTGGATGAGAAAACTTTTGACGAATAGTCCACAAAAAAAGAGTGAGTCCACCTATAATCCCCAAAATCAGTTTTCCGCCATTCGCTTGTATAAAGTTTGAAAAGGAAATAATAGCTCGCGTGGTAAAAGGTAAGTCAACATCAAGCCCCTCAAAGAGAGGAGTTATCTGTGGAAGGATAACAAACGAAAGACCAAGTGCCAAAAAAAATGATGCAATGAGAACAATAATAGGGTAGAGCATTGCACTCCGTACTTTGCTGAGTAAATCTTTCTCCTTTTGAAGCTGAGTTGCAACATTTTCTAAATTTTCAACGAGTGTTCCCGACTTCTCTCCAGCATAAACGGCATTTACAAAGAGGCCTGAAAACGCCTTAGGGTGCTCCTTAAATGCATCTGAGAGGGTATTGCCTGACTCAACGGCTCGTAATACATGCCCTAAAACTTTTTTAAGTTTACCAGTTGCTGACTCACGCGTTATTTCAAGTGCTTCAGTAATCTGAAGGCCTGCCTTAAGCATAACCGACAGATTTTTTGCAAAGATCGCCTTTTGAACAAGTGAGACCCCTCCAATGGTAATCTCACCTTGTAATGCACTTTTTTTAACTTCTTTGTTTTGCGTCGCCATACTTATTTCTTTTGCAGAGCTAAGTAGTGACGAACCTTTTCTGGTATCGCATTAATTGATATTTCTGTCTTAATCAAATAGTCAAGCGCCCCTAAGTCAAGCGCATTTTTGATATCATTTTCTTGCCCAAGGTTGGTAAGCATAACAACTGGGATTTTTTTGGTCTTCGGATTTAATTTAAGCTCACTCAACACGTCAAATCCATTTTTATGCGGCAAAATAACATCCAAAAGCACAAGATCGGGGCTGTCAGTTTCTACTCGCTTAAGTCCTTCCTCTCCAGTAATCGCCATCAAAACATCAAAGCCCTCACGAGCTAACTTCTCGCTATAGAGCTTTATCAAAAACTTATCGTCTTCAATGAGTAAAATTTTATACTTCTTTTCTGTCATAACTTTATTTTATAGGAAGAGTGAAGTAAAACGTAGTCCCGTGACCCTCTTCACTCTCAAACCAAATTTTTCCACCATGCTTTTCAATGATTGCCTTTGCAATAAAGAGTCCTAGCCCCGAACCATCTGGTGCTAGTTCACTCACGCGCGGGCTACGATAAAACTTACTAAAAATTTTGCTTTCGTCCTCCTTTGAGATTCCTATGCCCGAATCCTTACATTCAAATATTAAACATGCTTTATCTTTGGAAAGTTTGGTTTTTATCTCTCCCTTGCCCTTCGAATACTTAATTGCATTAAACAATATATTGTTCACAACTTCCTGAATCTTTATGGGGTCAATTATGGCTAGCGGCAACCCATCAGGAATATCCATATCAATACTTGTGTTTTTAGCAAGTGCCAGTGGCACCAACCCTTTTACAGAATCTTTTATGATGGCTGCAACATCCGCGGATTTCGAATTAAGTGACAACCGGCCCTCTTCAATACGCGTTGCATCCAGAAGATCTCTAACCAAACGAATTGTTTTGTTTGTGCTATCGAGAGCAAGCGTGAGATATTCATTTTGATCTTTTGTGAGTTTTCCCAAATCTCCTGATAAAATTACTTCCAAAGATGACTTAATCCCAGAAAGCGGAGTCTTAAGTTGATGTGAAATTATAGAAGTCACCTCCGTGATAGAGTGTTCGTTGACTCCGTGATCCTCTGTATGTTTTTTTTCTTTCTTAAAGGAATTCCACATATTATGTTTTAGTTACTCTCAACACCTCCTCAAGTGTCGTAACTCCAAGAAACACCTTAGAAATTCCATCTTCAAGCATTGTGCGCATACCACCTTCGCGAGCCGCATGCATAATATCAACGCTTGAGGAATGTTTAACAACCAAATCCTTTATATTTTCTTTCATCTCAAGAACTTCAAAAACTCCAATGCGTCCAGTATACCCCGTATGACCACACACCTTACATCCAGAACCCTTATATACTCGTACTTTAGCGAGGTCTGTATGTCCACTTTTTACAAAAAGTTCTTTGAGCGACTCATCTCTTTCTATTAAATGTTTTTCATCCTCCGTAAACTCGTGTGATGCTCGACATGACTCACACACCTTGCGGACCAAACGTTGAGCAATAATAACATTTACTGTACTTGCCACCAAAAATGGCTCAACCCCCATATCCAAAAGTCGTGGAAGTGTAGTAGCGGCATCATTGGCATGAAGGGTAGATAATACTAGGTGACCGGTCATGGCTGAATTAACGGCAATACCGGCCGTTTCTTCATCGCGAATCTCACCTACCATAATAATATCGGGGTCTTGTCTCACAATCGCACGGAGTCCCTTAGCAAAAGTTAAATTGGTTTTGTTATCAACCTGAATTTGACTAATACCCTCAATGTCATATTCGACCGGGTCTTCAATAGTAGATATATGAACCTCTCGTCTATTCAATATTTTTAATACAGCATACACAGTTGTTGTCTTTCCAGAGCCAGTAGGTCCGGTAACCAAAATCATCCCATGGGGATTTTTAATTGCCCTATTCACTTTCTCTAAATCCTTTTCTCCAAGTCCAAGGTCAGCCAAACCAAATTGTCTATTTTCTGCCGACAAAATTCGCATAACAATATTCTCCCCCTCAGTTACCGGAACAATAGATACACGAACATCTATAGTTTCATCCCCAAACGAAACGCGCAACTTTCCATCTTGTGCCGCGCGATGCTCATCGGTACGCATACCAGACATTATTTTCAGCCGTGTTAAAATTGATTTTTCTACTTTTTTGTCCGCCTCTATCATGTCATGCATAACTCCATCAATACGAAATCGTATCAAAAAATTATCTCGCCGTGGTTCGATATGTATGTCTGACGAATGATTCTCATATCCAAACTGTAAAAGCTCATCGACAAGAGCAACCATCATATCATCCTTTTCATCCTTGGATATTGTAGGATCAACTATTTTTCTAAGTTTTTTATCAAATTCTTCTTTTAAGTTTGATCGATACCTGCGCAAAGCTTCATGAAGACCTTGTTCTGTTATGTAGTATGGAATGATGATGTCACCCAGACGCTTCTCCAAAAGATGGATAGTTTCTAAATCCTCTGGATCTCTCATTCCCACTCTAATACCGTCAACTGTTCGATTCAGTGCGATTACGCCACGCGAGCGTGCGACAATCTCAGGCACCTGATTAAACAAAATATCGTCCACCCTCTCATTCGCTAAATCAACATACTTATATCCAAGCGCGTTGGCATAGACCCAACCCAGCTGCTCATCTTTGATTAAGTCTTTCTCTACCAAAAGCTTCTCAAGTGGCTTGCCAGATGACTCTGATTCAACCACTGCAATATCAAAAGCCCCCTCATCAACAATCCCGGGCCCCACAAGAGCCTCCTTTAATTTTTCATTTGTGAGCAACATAGTAGTGTCCTTCTATTATATAAAAAAATACGGCTCACTACCATATTATACTTCTACACAAAGCTTCAGTGCTAGCTACATATTACTTGTCAGGAAGCCTTTCTTTTATCATGTCTGTTAGCTGCTCCAAAGACGTGTCACTTTTTATGAGATAATCTGTGACCCCAGCCTCCTTTGCTTTTTGGGCGGGATCTCCATCAGCTAGATTCGTCAATATCATTGTAGAGATATTCTTCGTTTTCTCGCCTCTCTTAAGCTCCTTAAATACTTCAAGCCCATTAAGTTTTGGCATCACAATATCAAGCAAAATAAGATCAGGCTGAAACTCTTCCACCTGGTCTAGCCCTTCGAGTCCATCTGCCGCCGAACGTACATCAAAATCCTGACGTCGTAGATGCTAAGTAAATGCTTTGGCAATATCCTTCTCATCTTCTATAATGAGTATTTTACTTTGTGTCATGTCTGCCATTATTGCATTACTTTTTGCGCAAGAGTATGATTTAAATAGGAGTTCATCAGATCCAGGGGGAGAAAATGAAGGCCAGTAATAACGGACCATCTAAATCCTTTCTCATGCGCAACCTTTGCTATCTGGGACTTATCGTGTGTGTGCTACTCATAATCGCGATGTGTTCGACGACTGCTGGTCGTGTGAATGCTCCACGAGATTTTCTAAGGCAAAGCCTCAACGAAATAAGTGAGGTGCGTAATGTCTGCTAAAAACAGAGGGGACGGAACCTTCTATCATGATGACATTTCACTCGAAGAAATCCCACCCGAACAGGAACCCATCACTCAAGACCTTGAGGTTATGTACGACGAGGCTCGTTGTGAGCATATCAAACTACACTTTGAACTTTGGTGGGAAAAACTCACGCCATACCAACGCAGAGAAATGCGCAAGCGTTTCGCCCTGCGACTCTATAGAGCTGAAATCGTTGAACTCTCAGCAAAATAAAAACCCGTCCGCGCTTTTAGCGAGACGGGAATTTTTTTAAAAAAAACATCAACATCTCATAAGGAAACCTAGGACTGTTTTTGTTCTTCTGATTGAGCGCTTCAGATTAATACTTACTGGCTTAGATCGCACCAAAAAGTAACTCTATGTTTCCCTAATAACAACCTCTCCACCGACCTCATGGATCGGACATCCAAGCGCGATCTCTCGCGCCTCACTCATTGAGGGAGCTACCACAAAAATATATCCCTTTGTATTTTTTATAAAATCGAGCTGATCCTCTGGTTCAATATCATCTTGTGTTTCATCAAACATACCGGTGGCCTCACTAATAGGGAGACCTGATGTAAAAAATCCGCCATCAATAAGATGCCGAATCCAAACGCCCCATCGCCTTCGGTATGCAATTTTTTGAGCCTCAATTGGGTAGACTTCATCAAGTTTGCCTCCCCTAAAAATGAAGATAAACTCTTTCATATTACGCGGGCTCATTCTCTTACTAACGAGCCTGAACGACTTTCCGTTACCTTCTTGTTATCCTCATTTACCTCCCTTCGCAAGTACCCTGTGGACTAAATATCAAGATCCTCGCCTTCCTTAAGCGGTATATATGTAACACCCATTTTTGAAAGTACGTTAGTCGCAATATCATGCCATACATGGGTATTAACAAGCCCGTCGTGTATTGGAAAAACTTTCATCGGTCGTACTGTTTTTATATAGGCCAGAGTACTTGATACATTCTGCCATGGAGCACCAATAGGCAAGGCTAGCGTACGAACAGGTCGTCTTGTTTGTTCCAAAGAACCCCCCGGTATATAGAGAGCCTCTCCTATGTGGTACCCAGTATTATGAGGTGTAAAAACTCCCTCATAGAGAGTCTCGTGGGCGTGGTCTTCTGCTTCAATCTCAAGATTTTTGATTTTAACGCGCGCGCCGTCAGAAAGAATCTCTGCATCGACAAAAATATTTGATAGTTCTCGCGCAACTTCATTATTGGTTATAACTCGCACACCTTCATTTTTATTCAAAACATCCTTAATGGTCTCCTCATCAAAGTGATCAGGCCCATTGTTTGTAATCAAAATAGCATCCAACCCACCAACTCCAAACTGCCCACTTGTAAAACGCCCGGGATCAACCATAATCTTGGCGCCCCCAGACTCAATCACCAAACACGAATGTCCTATTTTATGTATCTTCATTTAATTCTTGCACCCTACGAGCGATACCTCTTCAAAAGTTCTTTTGTATAGTGTGACTGCCAGTACCCCTTGTGTTCATCTTGATCGAGCTCTTTTAAAACATTTGCTAATTCTTCTTCGTCTGGTACGATACTCACCAAATCAGGAAACCGAGTTTTAATAAGTAAATACTGTGCATACCAACTAGGCCACTCTGGGTCTTCACCGTTTTGCTTTTTGAAAGCCTCATGGTGAGCTTCGGCTGTATCTTCTAGAATTTGATTGATTTCTTCCTCCATACTTATTTTAAGTCTAACATGAGTGGACAATGATCTGAACCCATTTCATTTGTTAAAATCTTCATATCTTTAACATCTTTCATCAAATCTGGGCTCACAAAGAAGTAATCAATACGCCAACCAACATTGCGGTCTCTGGCACGCGTCTTCATATCCCAATAGGTGTACATATCAACCTTCTTGGGGTTAAGACTACGAAACACATCCACGTATCCTTTTTTCTCTACCTTGTCGAGCCATGCTCGTTCTATTGGCAAGAAGCCTGTGTTCTCAACATTTTCTTTTGGACGTGCTAAGTCAATTTCATGATGGGCAGTATTCACATCCCCGCAAAAAATAATCTTCTTTCCTTTCTTGCGCAATTTTTCTGTATGTTTCAAAAACACTTCATAAAACTCAAGCTTATACTTGATTCGGTGTGGGCCTTGTCCGCCATTTGGAAAGTACACACCAAATACAACTATCTCGCCGTAATCGGCCCAGACAATTCTTCCCTCTTCATCAAATTTTTTAATGCCCATACCCTCACCCATGTCCTCTGCAGGAATTCTCGAATATAACGCCGTACCACTATATCCTTTGCGTAATTGTGATGATGAGAACACAACTTCGTAATCATCGAGCTCTCTTAATTCTTCTGGAAGCTGTTCTTCTTCTGACTTAGTTTCTTGAAGACAGATAACATCCGGTTTATATTTTTTTATAAACGGCAATAACTGGTCACGCTTATGTATCGCACGAAGACCATTTACGTTCCAGGAAACTATACGCATTAAAGAAGTATACCACGCTCTAACTTACAAACTCAGGTCTTTTTTTATTCTGTGAATTTGTTAGTGTCACAAGAGAGGTGCTCGCATGAGTATTGCATGGCTGGACTGGCTTGATATTCAGTGCTCAAAACTGTCTCCTGAAAATTTAACCGCATATGATACAGAGCCAAGAAAAAGCGACGTCTTCATCGGCAATCTACCTGAAGACACTTTGAGATTGCGCGCATTCGCGCACAAATATGTCGATGAATCAAAAGAAACGATGCGCAGATTTTTTGAGTATCACACTGATATGCAGGCACATGCCACTGAGGAATGTGAACGCTTCCAAGCTGAACTTTCAAAAAAAGCTACCTTTGTCGAAGCTATCGTAAGTAGTTTTTGGGCGTCTGTCTTTCATGAATTCCCCCAGTGTGATTTTCCGTTGGCCGTGCGCACTAACGGTAGGCTTGTAGTATGTCAGCCGGATGAAACAATGGATCACTTCAATCAAGGTGATGATGATTTTGATCCAGATGAAGACACGGTAAAAAACTTCTTTGAATGTGTTGGCCCTCCACCAGGAATGCCTGCGTTTGCGGTTATTCATCAAGGCGATCATCATATAAATCAGCCCTCGCTTGGTGCCTCCAAGCCCCCCGAAGGACTCCCCGTCGGATTCGACCACACTATGTGGGGAGATGACCCAAGCAAAAAAGGTAACTAGCCCGAAACAACGTTTCGGGTATTTTTTTACTGCTTGAGTTTATAACATCAATTTGCTAATACATAGTTAGAGGTGATCTTATGCCATACGTACAAAGCATAGACCGTACAGGTCTAGATATTCTTATTGATGGTGCAGCTCACACTGCAGCAAGCAAATCTACCGACAACACAAAACTACTACAAGGATACAAACAAGCATTTACAACAGTTGCAAGCAATTTATTACACTTTGTTCGTGGTGGTTCTGGGTGTGAAGTAAAACAATCCCCATACATGATTCTTGCACGAGGAATCTACGAAGCTGGAGAACAGTATGGATATGATGGCGCGTATTTGGGCGAACTCAACTACGCGATAACCAGATTCATACAGAAAGTTCCACAAATCAAAGTTGAGTCTGGTGAGTGGGAACCAGCCAATGAACTACGATATTGGCTCTATGCCCGTACCGTTGAAGCTCTCATCTGGGCATCAGCTGAAACGCTTTCCTATGGATGTGGTATTGCTGGTGTGTTTGAAGATATAAAAGATGAGTATAAACGAAGAGTAAGCGCTCCATACGAGATCACACAACAACTAAAGAATGGAGATTGCTACACCACACCCTACTACACAAAACCAATTCCGCTTTATAATCAACAGGGACATATCATCGGTTACATGGAAGTACATATGACACGAGATGCTACCTCCCTCGACAAAGATAGCCTCCCAGATTTCCTCATGACTCAAGGTATTGTGGACCAAAATCACAAAGACTAGCCGCGACAATGTTCGCGACTTTTTTGTTATAATTTCAAGTGAGGAGCGAGTGAAAGCTTGCTTACACATCGTCCGAGCGCCGGGATTATCACCACAAGAGTATTTCCATTTTTACCACAGGGGCACTTCTTGTTGTCAGCTACTCACTATCGTTCGTAGGACAACAATGTCGTATACTACCCCAGGGCAGCCTCTCTTTTCTTTCAGAAAATTCACCTCCTCCTTTCAGTCGTTAAAAATATGGTCACAAGACGAAGTGCTCTGCTATACTACGCTCATTCATATGAAAATGAACAAAAAACAATTTCTAGAGTCACTCAAAGATGTTTACTGCCGAATTGCCGTTACCAAAAATGGTGTTGGTCTGGTTGCTATTCGCCCCATACCAAAAGGAACTGACCCGTTCAAAAACTGTGATCCGTTCGGTGACGTACTTGAAATTCCCGAAGACGAGTTTGAAAAATATAAAGCACCAAATTCTGCCAAAATGATAGTTCGTGACTTTTGCGCGTTACAAGACGGCGTGTACTTCGTCCCCGACTATGGCATTGATGCGCTCCCCAAATGCTATTACTTAAACCACGACTCCAAAAAAGCCAATATGATAACTCGTGACCGCGGCGAAATATTTCTCGCCAAACGTCACATAAAAACCGGTGAGGAATTACTCGCTAACTACGATGAGTATCACGAATCCCGCCACTTCGATCGCAATTGACCACGTGATGCATTCCGTGCAAGCATAATCATAAAGATAAGGAGCATCACATGCGAAGATTGCTTTTAGCAGCTACACTCATGCTATGCGTTCCACATGTCGCACGCGCAACACATTTGGGACCCGTCATTTTTGGAATCGAACGACATGAAGCGGCACTCGTGTGCAAGACCTTGTATGGCGCTACATTTATTGCCAAGCACGAAGAAGCTTCAATAAAAGCTGGCGAGACATTTGTTCAATATCAAAACAGTATTCGAAACAGTGAATTTAAGCCAGACTGTAGATACCTCACTGTTCGACACCTTCCGAGAGAAACCATGTATCAATGGAGGGGTAGATATGTTGTGGAAAATGACTTAAAAGATGAAAATCGAACAGATTTTCCGGCAATGACATTTAGCATTATACGTTCAGATGCATTTAAAAATAGTGGCGACTTTCTTGAAGTCTTTATTATCCTACCAGATGAAGCCCCCGCCCCATGTACACATTCTGAAGTTCTTCTGGAAAAAACCATCTAACCTCCGCCTGGGAGGTTATTTTACTATGCGCTTTTTGTCTTAATTATAAGCGCTGAGGACTATAGTTATTCAAACCTCACTGGAATCTCAAGCGCATCATCATTCTCTGGTAGGCCGGAAGGATTATCTCTTTGCAAAATCAGTGTCCCTCTACGCATAAAATCTGGGTCGCCATCCTTGTATGGAGATTCAAATGCAATTACCGATTCATAAGGAACAAAACTTTCTGTCATCCATTCCCCCTGTGCTGTCCCATAATGCTGCGCGATTATTTTGCCGTCCCAGTCAGTCAACACAACGGGGAAACTTGCCTCAAAAAACCACAGTCCACGTGCCTTACCAGTTATAGTAAGTGGACTTTTGATTACGTCATTTGAGTGTGGCATATCAATCATAATGAGATCACTTTTTTCGATTGTGTTGCCGATAGACTCTGTATATGTCTCGCCACTTCCATCACGGCACGTACGCGGGTAACTTTCTGCAACTGAATATCCTGCTTTAGCACAACTTGCAAAATCAGTAACCTTGGGTGGTTTTTGCCAGTACGAAGAAATACCGCGTTGACCTACAGTGTACCCAACATATACCCCTAGGATAAACGTAACTATAAGAAAGGTGAGTTTTGTTTTAATAAACATAGATTATTTTTTATCTCTTTTATGTTTTTTAGGCTTCCAATCCTCTACAATTATCTTTTTACCACGCCTCGTGAGCACAAGTTTTTGCCGTTCGCGAATTTTAAGCTCTTTAACAATCTCTGCTGGGATATTTATCGTAAGACTCCTTTTACCCACGCGAATGACTTTTCTCACATGTTTTTCCATACATACATTGTGCTACGTTACATGTAACGTAGCAAGTAAAACTGTGTAACGTAGCATGCTACGTTACACAGAGAGTATTACAGAAATCTTACTTTTTTGTTTCCGATTGACCGCACAACGCAACCTCATCGTGGCGAAGATCACAAACAAAGTAAGGTTTCTGTAATATCAAAGAGTGCATTAATTTTTGTTTCTGATTGAGCGCTCAAAATAACAACCCGATGGCTTTGATCGCAAAGAAATAAAGCAGTATTTTGCCACTGGAAAGCTTGACAATTAATAATTTTCATGATATGATGCTCGACAGAACTTCCGTAAGACCTCGCCAAATTGGCAGGCTGGAACAAGAACATATAGAGGAGATGACTTAATGAACCGACGAACCTTGATTTGGAGAGTTGGAGGCTTCGGCCTCCTACTGATGATTGCGGTAGGCCTATTTGCCTACCAGGACTGGACGGAAGAACCCCCCGTCGACGTCGTTCGCGGCGTACCTCCGGTCTCACGAGCCCTGCAACACGTCTCCTATGCCGTCGACGACATGGCTGACATGTCGGAAGCGGAACGCGGAAAGTACCTCGAAACGAACTTCCCTCATCTGCCACAAGACGTCGTCTACTATCTGCGGGACCTCGGCAAGATCCACCCGAGTCGAGAGATCACCCGGGTCGAATTCCGCTATGGAAGCCTTGGGGACATCATGGCTGAGTCCGGCGACGACATCGAGAGGGTAAACGGCTACTTCGAGAACCAGCTCATTGCCATCGTCTACGTGGAGCAAGGGGTCGAACCCTACATCGTGATCGTCGAGTGTCTCAATGGCACCTTCATCACAGTGGATAGGTGGAAAACTCTTCAGGCAGTCGGCGAGCATGGCATCACCGAGTCATTCGTTATCGGTCGCGGTGAAGGACTCACACATCACGTGAGCTACGGCACCGCCATCGATTTGGCCGAGCGCTTCGAACTGCCGCTCTACGTCGGTAACCGGATGAGGTCGGACCGCAGGATCACACCGAATGAGGCACGTCTCATCGATACCGATCACGAGCAGGTAACGGTGAAAGTGGGTGTCGGCGACTTCTTCGACCTTCGTCGTATGGAGTACCGCAAAGCCGGTCGCCAACAACAGTCCTAGCCCAAAAAGGATATCGGAGAATCCTCAACTTCTCTCCGAGAGCCAGGCAATGTCCTGGCTCTTTTTTTATACAAAACAAAAATCGCCCTAGGGCGATTTTTGTATAGTCTAGTTTTGGATTACTGAATCCAAGTAACGTGTGTTACAACAACTTGTCCATTTCCTAAGTCGCGTACATATACCGAGTTCTTGCCTTGTGCGTCTTGGCTTACAGCACGTCCCCAAGATGAGGGATTATTGTGGTTGATACTAGCACCAACATCATTCTTTTTTGGCTTGCCCTTTCCGTTTCCACCGCCACCACCGCCTCCACCATCTGTAGAGTTAAGGTGAGCATATATTGCTTCCATCTCATCAAGGTCGTGCTGGTTTAACTTGCGGTTATCAAGCTGGCCAAGGATTGTGCCATCTGGGTCGTTTGTATAATCCATACATGTACCCAAATTTGCATTATTGAAGTTCTCGTCTTGATGGTCAAGACCAAATGTGTGACCAATCTCCTGACATGTAACTAGGTCACGCCATGCCTGACTATCGTATTCTGGTGTGTCAAAGTATGTATCGTTAAGCTTTACAACGCCCTGCGTGATGTGATTACTCTTACCTCGTGTTGCCCAAATTGAGGCAATACCGAGCCATCCATTATTTCCATACGATGCATTACAAACCTCAACCCGTCCACTTGTTGGGTCACAGTTTGCATTGCTATTACCTACGACAACGTCATTCTTGAGAACTGACTGGTTCCAATCAGTTGATGCTACCAGAAGACTCAAGTCCCACTCTGCTGTCGTAACATTGTCACCGAGTTTTAATGGGTTTGCTATAGTATCTGCCGTTGAGAGATTCCAATGATACTTGCCCCATGAGTGACTAGCGCTTACCGCCCCCGCTACAAAAAGTAGTGCAAGAGAAGTCGCCAAAATTACTTTTTTATTCATATCTCTTTAATATAGACTAACGAGTAAATAATCCACCTATGCTATGCCAATAGAGTACCACACTTCCACAAAATAGCAAACCCTGAATAACCACCTAGGCATACCAGTAAACTCGCATATTGACTTTCATATTAAATCATGTTATATTCAGGTCAAGCTTTTGATACTCGTGTAGGGCTCACTGGCTCGGCAGATTGCACTGCAATCGCGTTAATTATTACTTCCTGCACCGCCCGAAACACGTAAAGCGTTTCATCTAACTAAATATATGTACAAAAAAGACAACCGACAAAGCCGGGGTAATTCCCAGCGACAATCTTCTAGTGGCACAAAACGTCACGCTACTTCGCGTCCTTCATTTAAATCAGGTCGCAGCGGTGGTACGTTTGGCAACTCTAACTATAAAGGCGGTAGCTCTTCGCGCCCACAGAGACCACACCAGAAAGGTTCCTCACGTTTAAGCCGTCCATCTGGAGGTCGTCAAGGACGCAAAATCCCAACGTTTAATCCATCACAATTTATCAACCAAAACCCAGTTGAGGTGACTCAAGAAGTTTGTGTACCAAAGCACAAAAACTTTGAAGCTTTTGGATTGAACAAAAGTCTTAACATAGCTCTTGAAAGAATGGGACTCAAAGTTCCATCCCCCATTCAAGATCAGATCATTCCTGAAATTATGGCCAGTAAAGATGTTGTTGGTTTGGCAGAAACCGGAACTGGTAAGACAGCCGCTTTCTTGCTTCCACTCATTGAAAGAACTCTCAAAGGACATAACCAGCAAACGCTCATCTTGGCACCAACCCGTGAACTCGCAATCCAAATCGAAAGCGAGTTTAAGAAGATTGCAGCAGGCATGCATCTTAACTCTGTTGTATGTGTTGGAGGTGCAAACATTAACCAGCAAATCAAGTATCTTCGTCGCAAGAATCACTTTATAATTGGTACACCAGGACGAATAATTGACTTGATGACCCGCAAAAATCTAGTACCAGCAGATATCAAAAATGTTGTACTGGACGAAGCAGATCGTATGCTCGATATGGGATTTATCAATGATATAAAACTTATCTTGGCAGCCCTTCCACAGCAAAGAAGTACGCTATTTTTCTCAGCTACAATGCCTGCTGATGCTAAACGACTTGTTAATGACTTTCTTCGTAGCCCGGTAACTATCTCCGTTAAGAAAAAGGATGTAACTAATAGTATTGAGCAAGACGTTGTTATGTTTGAGCATTCTTCAAAATTTGAAACCCTCATGAAACTGTTTAGTGATCCCTCTCTATCTCGTGTTCTTATCTTTGGTTCTATGAAGCATAGCGTACAGAAACTAGCACGAGAACTTGGATCGCACGGTATCCCAACAGAAGCTATCCATGGTAACAAAAGCCACGGTCAGCGACAGCGAGCCTTGGCAGCATTCAAAAATGGAACAGTACGAGTACTCGTTGCAACTGATGTTGCGGCTCGAGGTATCCATGTTGATGACGTGAGTCACGTAATCAACTATGACCTACCTCAAACCTTTGAGGACTATGTACACCGCATCGGTCGTACTGGTCGCGCCGACAAACGCGGCAAAGCACTCACCTTCGTACAAAAATAATCAAACAAAAAACAGCCCCGCCTAGGCGGGGCTGTTTTTTAATATGCTCGTGAAATCACTACCACCAAGAGGACCGAGGCGCCGAGGATTCGGCGAAATGTATTGACGCCAGAAGTGAGTTCGAGCCATGCCCATGTAAAAATTGAACCGAAGGCGACAAGCGATAAGACAGATGTCAGCTTGTCATGTATTGGAATATACAAAAGCACACTACTTACAAACCAAACAATAAGTGGAGCGTTGGGTGTTTGAGTAATCATCGTGTTACCGTCTTTGTCTTTGAAGATGCTTTTCATTTAATAATTCTTGAAGGCCCCCTGCTATTTTTTGTTCGTGCTGACAATGTGGACATGTAAGTGTCGCGTGTTCCATACCATTATTATAGCTCAAAACTAGAGATTATTTCAGTGGTCGCAATTTTTCTAAATCAAGTGTCTCATCGATGCGGATTTTTTTAACAAAATCTGGAACGTGGGAAACAAGTATCATAGTCCCCTCATACGCGTCTAATGCCTTTGCAATGATAGGCAAATGACGGAAGTTAATGTGATTGGTTGGTTCATCCAATATCAAAAGATTCGGCTTCTGCAAAACGAGTTGGGCAAATGCAACAAGTCCTTTTTGTCCTTCGGATAAGTTACCAACCTTGCTATACATAACGTCACCTGAAATTAAAAAACCAGCGGCCACACTACGCATATGCTCTTCGTCTTTCTTTGGCATAACTGACTCAAGTATCTCATATACCGTCTTATCAAAATCGAGCGTAGAAAAGTCCTGTCGGTAGTAACCAACCTGCACTCCTTCAGAAATTTTGGCACCCTTTTCTTTGCCATGCGCCAAGTTCTCAAGAAGAGTACTCTTGCCGATTCCGTTTGGTCCAGTTAAGAGTAGGCGGCGATTTTTGAGCATTGATACGTGTGCCTCGCGTTTAACTACCTTGTGGTCCTGCATTATCGAAAGTGAGTCGATAGTAATAAGTGGGCCTACGTGACGCTCTTTTACATCAATCGTAAACTTGCGAATAGTCTTATCCTCACGTCGGACGTCTATCTTAGATTCTTCGGCTTCTGCTGCACTCTCACGCATACGCTTTGCCAAGACACGCATCTGACCTCCTTTGTTTGCAAAGAAGTTGGCTTTGTCCTTTTTTTCTTGAATGTGCTTTTCGTACTGAGCATTTTTACGTCGCTCCTTTTCTACTCGCACCATAATCTCGCGTACCACGTCTTTGTAGTTACCAGTGTATTGCTCCATCTTTCGTGTATGAACATCCAAGTACAATACACCCTCGGTAAATGCATTTAGAAAGTCTGCGTCATGGGAGATAACAACAACCGTCTTTTTGTAATCAATCAAAAACTTAGTTAAGTGGTCAATACCAGCCTTGTCCAGGTTGTTGGTTGGCTCGTCAAGCAAGAGTAAATCTGGATTTTGGATGAGGGCTGCTGCCAAAAGCAATCGCGCTTGCTGACCACCAGAAAAATCTTTTATCTTTTTTGTTTTTGGCGCATGCAGGTTAACCGCCTCAAGCACGTCGTCTATCTTGGGATCAATATCATATACCTTCTCATCAAACTGACCTTCAAAAAATTCACGCACCGTATGTTCAAGCTCACCACGTGGGATTACCTGGCGACCAATAGCAATAGAAAGTTTGGGTGACAAATTGATATCACCGTCCTCTGGTTTCTTTTCTTTTGTAATGAGTCCAAAGAGCGTACTCTTACCAGAACCATTCTGGCCCATAAGTGCGATTTTTGCACCGCGGCGTACAGAAAAAGTAACCCCCTCAAGGATTGGCTTGTGGGCTTTGTACTCGAAGATAACATCCTCGAATCTAACTATTACTTCTTTGCTTGCCATAATTCTATGATTCTTTAATTAAAAAAGGGCGCAGGGCGCTCTTAATGTTCCCCGGGATTGCTTTCAAACTTGCTTTCGTTATTAAAATTCCCAAATTTTGAGCGGAGCGAAGATAAAAATTTTGAACTTAATGCCGTAGGTATTGGTAAAAAATTTTTATCAAGCTAGAGCCAAAATTTAGGGATTTTGGTAGAAATGGAGTTTGAAAGTGATCCCAATATACCACAAATTCCCTGTTAATTCAATCCCCCAAGGCCCTCGGCAACGCTAGAACCCGCAACGTATCCAGATGACCAACAAAGCTGGAGTGAGAATCCACCCGATGGTCTACTAATATGTAGGAGGTCTCCTGTTATATATAGGTTAGAAACTTTCTTTGAGCGCATTGTTTTTGTGTCTATTTCATCAAGTGGTACGCCACCGTCAGCAACGACTGCTCTATCAAAACCCATGAGTCCATTGATAGTAAGTGGCAATGCCTTGAGAGAGTGCGTCAAAAATTTTCGCTCCTCACGACTTACTGAATGAACGGGCTTACTCGTATCAACGTGTCCTGCCAAAAGTATCAAAATACCTTTTGCCATACCTTCAGGTACGACTTCTTTCAAAACTGTTTTTAAATTCTTGTTTTTGTTCTTATCAAAGACTGCCGTAATTCTACGATCAAGCACTCCTAAGTCTGTGTCGGGATATGCATCAATCTTGGCGGTTACCGCGCCACTGTGTAGTAGGTCTGCTACCTTGTGTGCGAGATTCAAAATAAGTGGGCCGGACAAACCAAAGTGTGTAAACAGAATCTTTCCTTTTTCAGAAAATGCTTTCTTGCTATCAACAAAAAATGTGATTCGCATGAACGAAAGTGAGACTCCAGCCAGTTTTTTGGACCACACGTCTTCCACAGCAAGCGGAACAATGGTTGGGCTCGGTTTTCTTATTGTATGACCGAGTTTTTTGAGCCATAAAAATCCGTCCCCTGTCGAACCCGTTTCTGGATGAGAGAGACCACCAGTTGAGACAAGATAGTTAGTGGCATAATATTTGTTTTTGCCACACGACACGCTCCTTATATCATTTTTAATCGTATCGATACCCGTCACGGGAGAATTAATCTTAACCTCAACATTACCTTTTTTCACATACTTTTCGAGAGTCTTTAATACATCAAAAGCTTTTTCAGTTTTTGGAAATGCTCGCTTGCGTGCTTGCACAACAAGTGGAAGTCCGCGCGAATCAAAAAATTCAAAGGTATCTTTTATACCAAACTTTGCAAACAAAGAGTACAAAAACTTGTTTGATTTGCTATACGCACTAAGTAGCACGTGCTCGTCTTCTTCGGCGTTTGTTATGTTACAACGTCCACCTCCTGATATCTTAAGCTTTTCTCCTAACTTTCTATTCTTCTCAAGAAGTAACACGCGTGCACCAAGTTCGGCAGCTCTGCCTGCAGCCATAAGACCAGATGCCCCACCACCTATAACTATGAGATCATATTTTGTTTCGTTGGAGTTCAATTATTTTTAGTTTATTAGGCCTACGAGGACCGGGTAGATTCTATCGGCGATTATCTCATACCCTTTGTCGTTTGGGTGAATACTATCATACATCAAATCAGGTGTTCCTATAAGACCATCGAGTACGTTTGGAATATAGGCCGTATCGTACTCTTTTGCGAGCTCCTTGTAGTCATCTTTGTAATTATCTTTAAGAAGTCCTCCACGAACACCCAGGAGAATCACAATGGATCCCTTTTGTTGAGTAGACTCTATCATCATCCTTAGATTAGAAAATGTTTGTTCTTTAGAAACCTTCCGAAGATAGTCGTTCCCACCCAAAAGAATGAGTACTAGTTTTGGATCGCTATCCAACGCCTTATCGAACCTCAAAAGACCAGAAGCTGTAGTATCCCCCGCCACTCCTAAGTTTAGGATTGGCATATCAAGCTTGCGTGATAAGACGGAAACAAAATCGTTGCCAGGGGTTGATCCGACACCCTCAACCAAGCTATCTCCAAAGGCAATTATGTCTATTCCGGAGGACGGATAGTTTTTTACATTTTTGTTGGAATTAAGGTCGTCCCCAAACAAAAAGAACGCACCAACAATAGCGAGTAACACCGCAATCAAAATTAGAAGCCGTTTCATTGCTTTATTCTACCGCTTCTGAGACCCGCTTTCTATTGGCGTGTTAATCTAATCCCGCTAGGGTTAGATTAATTAATTTAAACGCGCGAGCGGTGGCTCGTGACTTTGTTTTCCTGCGAAGCATTGCGAGCAGATAAAACAAGAAATACTCTTGTGGTGCTCAACTACCAACAAAAAAGCCCTGGTGTCGTCCCGAAGGGCGACCTTTTTTATTTCTTGTCTTTCTTGGGCTTCTTTTTTTCTTTTCTTCTGTCTTGTGATTTTGCCATAAAGCTATTTTGGCTTTGTAATGATTCTATTATACCTCCTTATGCCTAAAACATGCTACTTCATGATCGTTTACCATTCCTATTGTTTGCAAGATTGCATAGATAATTGTCGAACCAACGAAGCTCATTCCTCTCTTTTTAAGGTCTCGGCTTATAGCATCTGATAGTTCGGTTGAGGCAGGAACCTGAGATATATACTTCCACTTGTTTTGTACTGTCTTACCTCCAGAAAAACCCCAAATGTATGTATCGAAAGAACCAAACTCTTTTTGTATATCTATAAACACCTTTGCGTTTTTTACTGCCGAGGCAATCTTAAGTCTATTTCGTACAATGCCCTCGTTCTTTAATAAAGTCTCTGCTTTTTTTGCGTTATACTTTGAAACCTTCTTAACATCAAAATTATCGAAGGCTTTTCGATAATTTTCACGTTTATTCAAAATCGTTCTCCATGAAAGACCTGCCTGAGCGCCATCTAACGTAAGAACCTCAAATAAACGTCTGTCATCGTGTAACGGCACACCCCACTCCTTATCGTGATACTGTGCCATAAGTGTATCGCTATCATTCAATGGCCAACATCGCTTTTTTCCTTTTTTCATAATCTTATCTGACGAACAATCTACAAAAGACCATCAAGCGAGCCTGCATAGGTACTAAGAAATGCAGGTATTGCGAATACCAAACCAATTGCTGGTAATACAACAAGAGCAATAGTAACCCATGTAACAATGAGAAAGTACTTGCGTGTCTTCTCTACCGACACATATATTGCACTCAGCTTCTCGTCCTGTTCCTCAAACTTTTTTAATACTACTTCATCCATACATAAATCATATCACGATTTATTTCAAAAATTCTAATACGTTTTCTGGTGGGCGGCCGATGACTGCCTTTTGGCCGAACACAACAATGGGACGCTCAATGAGTATCGGGTTTTCTACCATCATTTCTATAAGCTCCTTCTCTGTCATCTCTTTGTCAGAATACAACTCCTTGTATACCGACTCGCCCTTACGAACGAGATCGATCGCCTCCATTTCTAACTTACCGAGTAGTTCTCTCAACTGGACTTCGGTTGGAGGATTTTGTAGATACTCTATAACCTCCACATCAACATTATGTTCGCGCAACAAATCAAAAGTAGCTCTACTCTTACTACATCTTGGATTGTGATATATTGTTGCCTTCATGTTGCCGGACTAGGATTCCGCTTCGTGACATTGTTTCCCTACGAACACGGTGAGTAATTGGAAACAAGAAATGCTCTTGTGGTGCTAGAACCCGTCGTCGTAAACTCCTCCTTGAGAACCCACGGTTCTCAAACGCTTCGCTATTTCCTCCACGGGGAAACAAATGTTTCCCCGACCCCCTTCTTAGGTTCGAATCCCCTATATATTAGCAAACAAAAATAAAATAACCCACCCCCTTGGCGAGTTATTTTATTTATGTTGCCGGACTAGGATTCGAACCTAGATAGGCGGCACCAAAAGCCGCAGTCCTACCATTAGACGATCCGGCAATATCTCTAACTTAAGTACTCTATCACACCTTCTACCCACCCATCAATTCTACGATTTAGGTCCGTACTGCGTTGAATAACCACCTTCATAGCTCCATGATATTCTTCCTGGTTATTACTTCTCGATGTTTTTGGGTTATGTGTTTTTAATGTTAACTTGAGATCTTCTTTTTTTATCTTTAGTAAACGACACCAATATGTTTGAGACTTTAATATATTTGCTCGTTCGTGAATGTGCATCCGGTAAACAAAACGAGGTGAATCAAAATATTTTTGAGACCATTCGATAAAAAGCAATATAGTCCTTGAATCCATATTTATAAACTCAACACCCTGGCTTGGTAACCAATCTTTTTGTTTAGAACCTTCTGCCCAGTACAGCATGACTCCAGACAACCAGAGTGGATCCTTTATAAATCGAGAGACCTCTTTTCGTGCGCTCAATTTAACATCTTGCGTTCGTTGAAGTCGTATTTCCTTTTTCTTCTTTGCCCCACGCAAAGCGGCATCAATTCTTTTCTGAGTTATTCGTTGTTTTTGTAGTTTTGACAAGCCAACATCACGCAACCATAAAGATAGGGTGGATTTCGCAACTGGAACTTCTTTCAATATTTCTCTATAGGAAAGACCATGTTCACGCAAACGTATAGCTTTTTGTTTTTCTCTAGACTTGGATAAAACCATGAATATATGTTATACCCATATATTACCATGGTTTTTATGATTATCAAGCACTAGTCACGGACTGATACGTCGAGTAGTGCCAATTCAACTGGGAGTTCTTGGAATGCTCCACGGAAGCCTTTATTATGTGATTCGAGGAGTTTTACGAGGAGCAACTCGGCATCCTTACGTGGTGTATCTTTATGATCTTCGAAGAACTTGGCATGATCCTCTGAAATGTCTTTCTTGAGATCATCAAACACCTTGGGACTAAGAAGTGTCAAAAATAGAGTTCGTGATTCGTGTACCAAAAGTCGCGACAACATCTTGGGATCTAATCCCCGCTCAAGTATGCTTGCAAGTAACTCAACGATGGTCTTTGGGTCTTTGGCGAGGGCCGCGTGTAAGAGTTCGTGGACTGAGGAGAGTTTTGGTAAGCCAAACAAGTTCTCAAGAGCATCCTTGTCAGCGCCTTCTGGGTATGCATCCATGAGCTGACCGAGCATACTTTCGGCATCTCGCATCGAGCCATCTGCCAAAAATGTTACGAGTGACGTACCGTCTTCGTCGAGTTTGTACTTTTCTTTTTTGAGAATTTCGCGAATACGCTCTCGAATCTTGTCTTGTGCTATACGACGAAACTCAAATGATTGTGTGCGAGAAAGTATAGTGTCTGGTACACGCTCAAGCTCAGTTGTCGCCAAGATAAACATAGCGTGCGCCGGTGGTTCCTCTAATGTTTTCAAAAGTGCGTTAAATGCTTCTTTTGTAAGCATATGCACCTCATCTATGATATACACCTTACGCTTGGCATGCATTGGACTAAACCGCACAGACTCACGTAGGTCACGAATGTCATCAATACCACGATTACTGGCCGCATCAATTTCAATCAAGTCGAGAGCTTTACCGCTTGCGAAATTGATACACGAATCACATTTGTTGTCTGGCTCACCGTCTTTGCTAAGGTTCTCACAGTTGTATGCCTTGGCGAGCAAACGCGCGAGCGTTGTCTTGCCGGTACCACGCGTTCCCGAAAATACATATGCGTGTGCAACACGATCAAGTTTGAGTGCATTACGAAGAACAGTTACCACATGGTCCTGACCAATAACCTCACCAAACGTGGTGGGTCGATACTTACGATACAAAACGACGTGGCCCTCCTTTTCCATAGAGGTACTCTAGCAAGTTTCTCCTGCTACCTCAAACCAAAAAACTAAACACACGTCTGAACGGTTTTTGAAGCTATAAGCTTCAACCTCACAACCGTCCTAAAGACGGTGAGAATGAGTGAAGAGGTAATATTAAGTTTTTTGTTGTACGTGCGTTCACCCCACAGACGAATATTTAGTCGTAACGAAAGGCACAAATTTCTTGCGAAAAAAGTGAAGGATGAGGAGGTAATATCCAGCGGATATTTTGACGAGGAGTGAGCTTTTTGTAGCTAAAATTTGAGACTTGCAGTAGACTAGGGATTTGTCTGTGGGGTGTTATCCTTAAAAACTATGAGTTTGTATCCAAAAAAGTTCCAGAAGAGAGACACTAGAGTTGCCGCTACCTTAGCTACAACCACGAATTGTTGCTGGTTAAAACTATCACGTGGAGCATATTCAATCATCAAAAACAAGATAGCCGTGTTTATTACAATACCCATTATGGTGACGGCAACAAAAATCAAAAATTCTTTTCGCGAAGGAGCATCAGTTTCTTTGAATGTCCAACCGCGCTGCCAAAAATAACTATTTACAATAGCGATTGAAACGGAAATAACATTAAATAACAAAAGCGTTGCGCCATCATACGAAGCATTTGTTGACGTCAAATACGTAAGAATACCTGCATCCACCGTAAAGTTCATCAACCCAACGATTGCAAAGCGTCCCATTTGTTTTAACGCAATAATATGTGAGAAGAGACGAGAGGCAATGACATATGCAACATACTCACCAATTGGTAATACAACAAACAAAGACCAAAGAGGTATAACAAAGCCCCCAAACTCACGAGATATATCGCCATATGTCACCAACAAAGACGCAAAAAATGCGGTTACCAAACCGATTATTGCAGCATAGATATAATCTTTTTTAACCATGTTTATATCGTTTCGTAATATCTGCTTCTACCTCTGCTCTATTGCTACCATATTTCTTACGTGAACCCTCTATAATTTCTTCCCTTTGGGCTTTGTTACCATCTTCTGGCTTAGGGATAATGATATTAAATGCTTTTGATGTTTGCCCGTTTATTAATAGCTTAACATATGCATTGCGATTGTTAATGTTCATAAGATCTTGAGCATGAAATACAGGCTCAAACTGCTTCTCCATAAATTCACCGTCCTCAGATCCTACCCGGAATGCAATCATTGTGCCTACGTTACCAAAGACCGCCTTTCTGATATCATCATCAAGCTGACCCAAAAACTGATGTGCAATCACAAGATTGAGCCTATACTTACGAGCTTCTGACAAGATAGTTGATATTGATTTGGTCGTGACATTTTGAAACTCATCTATATAGCAATAGAAGTCGCGTCTGGCGGCTTCTGCTATATCTGCTCGTGAAAGCGCTCCTATTAATATCTTGCCTACAATTATATGCCCCAAAAGAGCAGCATTAAGCTCGCCCAAGCGCCCCTTGGATAGATTTATTAAAAGAATTTTGCCCTGATCCATCACCTCACGAAATCGAATAGTTGAATGTTCTTGCGCAATAATCGGTCGCATAATGTCGTTGGACAAGAATGTATCGAACTTGGATGTGATATATGGAACCATATTTTGTAAACTTGCCTCACCTCCAGCCTTGGTTGCTATCTTTTCCCAAAAGGTATTGACTACAACATTACTTGAACGAGAGAGTTTGTACTTACGAAATTCTTCGTCCACCAAAACCCGCTGTACCTCCAAAAGCGTATTGCCAGATTGTGGGTCCTGCATAACAAGCATGGTCGCATTTCGGAAATACTGCTCAAACATTGGCCCACCAGCAACCGACATGTTGTATAGCTTATTAAATATATCGAGAAGCTCATTTACGATTGTTGTTTTTTGTTCTGGGTAACGCATATCATACTCCAAAAAATTAAGCCCCATAGGTCGCTCAACATCAGCCGGATTGAAGTAAATTACATCGTCAAATCGTTCTTTTGGTACTGTTGCCAAAAGATCCTCTACATCTTGTCCATGTGGATCAATAAAGCAGACACCGCGTCCCGCTTGTATGTCTTGGCGTGCCATTTCTTTGAGGAGAGTAGATTTACCCGTTCCCGTCTGACCTATGACATACATATGACGGCGGCGATCATCCTCTGTTATATATACATTTTTTTGAGTGCCACGAAATGTGCTCTCACCAATTTTGAGACCCTGACCCGCAAGCTCAACTGGAGCTGGCGCCTCACGACTCTTGAGATATTGAACATTGGTTTGCGCAAACCCAGAGTATGGAAAATGAAATAACGTAGCCAACTCTTGCGCAGATGTATAGAGAGAATTACTATTTTTGAAAAGTCTGAATGAAAAATTATATACAAGCTCCTCAAGCGCCTTTCCACCAACTCGTATAAAACCAAACTGATTGCCTTCTGGATTATCAAATTGGCTAAAAGCCGACTCAAGACCTTGTAGTATAGTACCTGTTTCTTCTGGTGTTTCTGCTGAGACAAGTATACGAATGTTTACATCAAATGGATTATATGAAGCCTTACCTTCAATTTGGTGTACGAGGTTTTCATCAAATGGCTTGTTTGGTTCTGGGTTGTCTGATGCTTTTTTAGGAGACTTGGCAAGTTGTTTTAGTTCTTGCTTGGTTCCGCCAAGTGCTTCTTTGAGAGACTTGCCACGACGCAAGTCTTGCCCAACGCGCTTACCCTCAACATTGCGAGCGCTTCGTGCTGGACGCATAACAAACTGTATGCTCGCACCATCTCCTGTGTGTTTCAATTTGGCAAAGGCGCCAGTAATTGCCTCAAGAGGGTCTTTGCTGAGTTCATTATATGTCTTAAGACTTAGTAGATTATTCTTCTTGAGCTTGAGAATTGAGCCGCCTGTCGTACCTGTTGGATGAAAAATATTGTAGTCATTCGTTTCTTCAACCTTGGCAGAAGGCATAAAGGAGTTTAGTTGATTTGCAAAATAGCTAGAGAAACGCCTCGGCATAGAAGCATAGAACACTACTTCTTCGCCAACATGCGGCAATGCTACCTCAAACGTAATTGTAGACGCGCCAAACCGCATATCATGCCACGGTGTTGTTCTAAGAGGTTCGAGTGAAGAATAAAACTGCTCCATGGCTGCCATAATTTCTTTTGGCTCTTTTTGTTTTGCCTCCCCTGATTCTGTGTGTTCATTTTTTGGTAACAACACACGATACAATACCGTATCGAGTGCTCCAGATAATTCAAACTTACGTTTTGGCATAACAACCAATACATAAAAAAGAATAGTAGCCCCAATCGTAAGACCTGCGACACCAAAAAATACTGTTAGTAAAATATCAGCCATTTGACTCTACCTCTAACACACCACGATTCTTCATGTCGTCGAGAAATTTATCGACAAGTGCATCATGAAATGCATCAATCAAATACGGATTGTGTGTATTTCTAACCTGTTTTGTAGCCTCTACAATTCCATGTGCAAATGCAGTCTGTACTAAAACAGCAACATCTTTGTCGATTTCGTCATCATCTGGTTTCGTTGGAGGTACTTGTGGTGGTGGTACACTTGACTTGATATTTTCTGTGTGTTCTTTTATTGATTCGGACACAACTTCTTTTGAACTTTGCCCTGCAACCTCTTTTCTCTTCTCGAGAATTTTCTGTTCGAGGTAATTGATCTCCTCTTCTGGAGAATTAAAATTTGGTATTTCCGTCATACACAGCCATTATAACAGAATGTTCTCTAATATAGTATAATAACTGGGTATCGTTATGTCGGAAAAACCACAATATATTCTTCTTGTCATTATCCTGGTTGTTGCAGGATTTTTGCGTCTCTGGCAACTTGGCTATAGTCCAGAAAACCTAGCCCAAAGCCCACCTACTCCAGCCTCAATCCCACCCGGACTCTTTTCTGATGAAGCAATGAATGGAAATAATGCATCCGAAGCCCTTGATACGGGTAACTATAAGGTGTTTTATCGTGAAAATAATGGCCGTGAGGGGCTCTATATTAATCTCCAGGCCCTTTCACTAAGATTCTTTGGTCATACTGCATTTGCGCTCCGTCTTGTCAGCGCACTCTTTGGAATACTATCCATATGGGCCTTGTGGTGGTTTGCTCGCGAATATACAAAAAATGAATGGATAGCACTTGCCTCATCATTCTTTATGGCAACGAGCTTTTGGCATATTCTTTTTTCGCGTGTTGGTTTTCGTGCAATTATGGCGCCGTTCTTCCTATCGGCGGGTCTTGCCGCTCTTTATTACGGATGGAATAGAGCTAGCGATGAAACAAAACACTCAAAGATTATTATCATAAGCGCTCTTGGTGGTGTTTTGTTTGGTCTTGGTTTTCATTCCTATATCGCTTACCGAATCGCGCCACTCTTGTTAATTCCTATTATTTGGTCATTTATCAAACTAGCCAAAAAATCAAAACACTGTGTACTGTGTATCCCTGCCATTTTTCTTTTATTTACATTTATTGCAGGACTCCCACTCGCCTACTACTTCTTACAAAATCCCGGGGACTTTCTTGGACGTACATCACAAATTTCTATAATGAACAGCGATAATCCGATTGGTGCGTTCTTAATAAATTCTGGTAAAACAATTCAATCATTATATTTTGTTGGAGACTTTAACTGGAGACATAACTATGCAGGATTTCCAGCTCTTTGGTGGCCGGTAGCCGTATTCTTTACAATTGGTGTTATTGAAGCTGTAAGAAGAAAATACTGGATGTTATTTATTTGGTTTTTTGTGATGCTTTTGCCGGTAGCCTTTTCATCCGAGGGTGTTCCTCATTCGCTACGCGCAATTATTATGCTACCTCCTATCATGATTATTGCGGGTGTTGGGCTCCAACATGCTTGGAAACTATTTGCCGATTGGCTCAAACGAATGAAAACAGCTCACACGGAAGCTTCTTCCATCATTTTGCGCATTCAAAAAGCATTGCCTATTCTTGGTCTTGCTATTTTATTTGCTATATTCCTTTGGAATTTCGACCTCTACTTCCAAAGATGGTCTATCAGACCAGAAGTAAAACTAGCGTTCAACCGTGAAGAGCATCGTATCGCTCTATTTCTAAATGAACTCCCAGAAGAGCTCCCAAAGTATGTGCTACTTGATCTTGACGATACCGTAGACCGCACTGGACGCCCAATGAGCATACAGCCAATACTATTTGTCACAGATACGTATCTACCACATGCTGAAGGTCATAAGAACATACACTATATAACTCCTTTGGATGTACCAAATATTGATTGCCAAGAAGATTGTATAGTCATCCCACCAAAAAACACGATACAATCAATGAATCATCTTAAGGAATTCTTTCCTTCTATGAATCTCCAAAAAACAGAAGGTATACTTGTCGCAAGGCCTAGGTAAACACATGAAAAAAATAACAACAATATTAGCGGGATTCCTCTTCTTCGTTATGTTTGTTCTCGCGTTTTTCTCGTCCTACGATGATTCGGTTATATTTGATGAAACCGCACATATCGGCGCTGGATATTCGTATATTACAGAATTTGATATGCGACTCAATCCAGAACATCCACCACTCTTCAAAGATTTAGCGGCTCTACCATTACTTACACAAAATCTTAACTTCCGAACGGATACCGACGCATGGCAAAACAAAGTAAATGGCCAATGGGATGCTGGGGGTGGATTAATTTTTGAATACGGTAACGATCCACAGAAAATAATACGTCTCTCTCGTCTACCCATTATGCTCATGAGTGTTTTAGTAGGATTTCTCTTTTTCTTCTGGGCACGAAGGCACTTTGGTAAACGTGTTGCATTACTTGGTGCGTTCTTCTATGCATTCTCTCCTACCGTTATTGCACACTCCCGTTTTGTCACAACTGATATTGCGGCAGCCCTTGGATTTTTGATTGGTATATCAACATTTGTTGATTTTCTTGAAACGCGCTCAAAAAAACATTTAATTGTAGCTGGGCTCGCATTTGGTATAGCGCAAAGCCTTAAGTTTTCACTTTTCTTATTGGGCCCTATTTCTATCGTGCTTGCAATCCTTTGGGCCTATTCAAACCGAATGGATATAAAGAATTTTGGGAAGCTTGCAGGACAGGTTCTCTTGATCTTTATTATTGGAGCCTTACTTGTATGGCTTATCTATATCCCACATGTCTGGAACTACCCTCAAGAAAAACAACTCAGTGACGCGAAAACTCTCATCAGTACCTTTAAGGTAAAACCATTTGTTGATCTTGATTTGTGGCTCATCAAAAATGATTTCACCCGCCCACTTGGTCATTACTTAATGGGCGTCATGATGGTCACACAGCGAACAGCTGGTGGTAACAGTGCATACTTCTGGGGCGAGGTTTCTGCCGATGGATGGCCGCACTACTTCCCAATAGTATACCTACTCAAAGAAACCCTTGGATTTCATATCCTGACGCTCATGGCTCTTGTGCTCGCTTTCTTGCGCATCAAACGCAAGAAAGAGCGTGGTAACGCTAGAGATTGGATTCGTAATAACTTTGCGCTCACGGCGACTTTATTCTTTGTTGGATTTTACTGGATTTTGACCATCTTTAACCCCCTCAACATAGGAATACGACATCTTTTGCCGATTTTTCCTTTTGTCTATATTCTCGTCGCGCGCGAAATTATTATATGGATTTCTGGAGGTGAAGCCTCTTATGGAAACCTGATGCAAACAATAAAATCTCTGTATAAAAACTTTGTAGCACCTGCTCCAAAAATTATGATTCTTGCGCTCATCATGCTTTGGATATCTGGTAGTGTTCTTCTCGCCTTTCCGTTTTATCTTTCATACTATAACGAACTTGCTGGTGGAACGCTCAATGGGTACAAAATTGCGACTGATTCTAACTATGATTGGGGTCAAGACCTAAAAAGACTTGCAAATAAACTAGAAATGGACTACCCAGAAGAAGACACTGTATACCTTCACTACTTCGGTGGTAGTTCACAAAATAGTGGTGCACAACAATATTACCTAGGCGACAAGTTTAAGGCACACTATTCGAGCTTTGGACCACCACCATCCGGCTCACTCTTTGCTATATCTGTAAACGAACTCATGGGTCTCTGGGCAACACCAGTCGCCGGCTTCCCAGAACAAGAACCACAAAATAGCTACGAATGGCTCAAACCCTTAGAACCAATCGACCGAGGCGGAACTTCAATCTTCATATACCGCATACCATAGGAGAGACTGACACATAAAAAGCATGTCAAAGGTTTTATATCATTCTCGCCCAGCCAGCGCTGGGCTCCGAGGCTTCAGCTCTTTTGCTTTGACTTACATCAAAGACCGTGCCAAAAGAGCCTCAGAACCCATAAAACAATTGACATGCTTTTTATTCTTGACTGTCATGCTCTCCACACCCACAAAAAAATAGAAAGTAACTTTTGCACTTCTCGCTTGAGCTCCCAGCATCCTACAATCCGCGGTTGTGGTCACTTTTGATTGAGCGCTCCAGGTAACCACCACGGCTCCCCATCCCAACAAAAAATCACCCAGAACTATTTTATACTTCCGATTGAGCGGTTTATTTAACCACCTTCACGGCAAAGATCGTATAAAAATGGTTCTGGGCGTTTTTTGTCTACCTATCGTATTCTATGAACCGATAAAAAATACGGTTACCGAAGCGAAGGTCGATGTAGTCTAGCTCATCGGCTTTTTCTTTTATTTCGTTGTCGAGGGTGAGTTGCATATTTTTATATGCCTCTTCTGGATCTGTATCCTCTAAGAGTCGAATTTCCCAACCAGCACGTGTCTCAGCGTGAAGTGTTGCATCCCTAGCATCAATCGCAAACTGCAAACTCTGTAGGTAATCATTCTCTTGCGCTCGTTCGTTAAAGAATGTAATAAGTCTCATCATGCGTTGAGACATTTGTTTTTCACCCAGAGTAATCTCACGATCCCGCTCGTCAGTAATTTTAGGAACGATGGTGCCCGCAAAATCTGGAGCCGATTGAAAGGCAACACCAGCCCTATCAATCCAATAACAATCCTCTGGTAGTCCCTGACACAAAACTCCCCATCCAGAATATTCTACAACCTCTACCGCAAGCTCGTGCGGCCAACTTCGTGTAATATGGACATCTTTTATTACAGGCGAGTGAGACTTGATGATGCTCGCGAGCCCATACTTACTCATCCACATGATATCTTGTGGTATAACATATAACGCTTTCTCAGTAAGCGTACGCTCCAAAAATGAGCGCACATCATCTTCTTCTAATCTATCTGTCCCCTCAATAGATATGGTCTCAATACGAAAATATGGAGAGTATATTAAAAATCCAAATAAACTACCAACAACCAAAAGAATTGGAAGCATCACGTATAAAGACTTAGCGACCCTTCGCTTTTTGTGACGCTTGCTTGATGCTCGAAAACTCTTTTTACGCATCTCAAGAAGTTTTACTTGGTATAGTATTAAATCCAGTATATTTCTGAAGAACTTCTGGTACTTTTATATAACCATCTTGTGTTTGGTATTGTTCAAGAATGTTAATGAGAATACGTGGGGATGCAATTGCTGTATTGTTGAGAGAATGGGCAAATCTCATCTTGCCCTCACTATCTTTATACCTAATACCTAATCGTCTTGTTTGAAAATCATGAAAGTATGATGCTGAGTGCGTCTCTCCATATTTTTGCTGTGAAGGAACCCAGGTTTCTATATCATATTTTTTAACCTGTCCTTGTCCTAAGTCCCCGCCACAATTTAATACAACTCGGTAGTGAAGACCTAATTTTTGTAATAGCTCTTCAGCATTAGCCGTTATTTCTTCATGTAAACGAACTGACTCCACGTGATCAGCCCTACATAAGACTACCTGTTCTACCTTCCAAAATTCGTGTACACGATAGAGTCCTTTTGTATCTTTGCCGTGTGTGCCAATCTCACGTCTATAACACGCGGAGAAAGCCGCATATTTTTTTGGAAACTCTTCTTCTTTTAGTATCTCATCACGAAGCATACCCATAGTGGATACCTCTGAAGTACCAACAAGGCTCAAATCATCCTGAGTATGAAAAACGTCTTCTTTACCTTGTGGAAAATATCCCGTTCCTAAAAAGTTTGCATCTGTTGCAAGTGACGGCGTCGTTAATGCTGTAAATCCTTTTGCCCGAAGCTCTGACATTGCAAACTGCCACAGAGCCATAGAAAGAATCACTGCCTCATTTTTTAAAAAGTATCCTCTAAATCCAGCTACCTTTGTCCCTCTTTCAAAATCTGCCAAATCCAAGTCCTTGAGCAAAGTTATGTGGTCTTTGGGATTAGTGATAGCTGGTATGTCACCCACTTTTCGCACCTCAACATTATCAGCATCAGTCTTGCCATCAGGAACTGATGGGTCAGGAATGTTCGGGACCGCATACATAAGTACTTCAAATTCCTCATTCAGTTTTACGAGCTTTTCTTCACGATTCTTGAGGTCTGACTTAAGTGAACCTACTTCTTCTATAGATTTCTTTTTTGATTCTTCGTCTTCAATTTTAGCGATTTCAGCAGACGTGGCATTAAGCTGAGCGCGCATTGCCTCAACCTCAGTCATCGCCTCACGTCTTATCTTATCTAGCTCAACAAGCTTGTCTACATCAAAAACAAGATGCTTTTTGCGAGCAGCATCTCGTACAAGGGTCGGATTTTCACGGATAAATTTTATGTCCAGCATTCCCTCATTATACCGATTTTAGACCTATTTCCAAATAAAAATCCCTCGCTTTCGCGAGGGATTTTCTTAACTCAAAATTTGTTTATTCGACGACCAAATTACCAATCATACCCTGAGCACGATGCGCACCAACACTACAGTAATACTCAAACGTACCTGTTTTGTCGGCAACAAATTCTATAGATGTTGTGCCATCATCAACAGCAACTTGTTTTGTTGCTACACCAAATTCATCAATACTCCAGTCATGAAATCCAGAAGTACTCGAGAAATTAATAACAACTGTATCGCCCTTCTTGACCTTGATCTCGCTCATTGAAAAAGCGAAGTTGCGTCCCGTTACGTCAAAAACTTTCTTTTCACCCCCCTCCATCATGGCATCGTCATCTTCCATCATGGCACCGTCGTCATTCATTGCATCATCATCCATTATGGCATCATCTTTGTTCTCCATGGCGTCTGGCGCCTCAGGCGAACTCGTTGTAAGAAAATAGATACCTCCTACAACCACTACTAATATTATTACCCCTATTAATGCTTTCATACGATGTATTATCTTTATATAAGAAGCATTAGTCAACCAATACGAGTGTACAAAAAAGAGCACCCTTGTGGGGGTGCTACGCAACCATATTTTTTGTTTGTCCTAATTCGGTATCTAATGAAACGCCAGCAATAAACGGATGACGCAGTGTACGTTCTACTGCACGATACTCTGTTGTATACGGAAGCTCATCAATACGATGGAGCTCAACCATTCCTCGTTTTTCTGGGTTGGTACTAGCTACCGTTACCAGCTGTGACGTTGGATAGTTTTGTGTATCGTATACGATTCCAACATGTCTTGTAGCATTGGGTCCGATTGAACGCGACCTTACATATATAACAACATCGCCAAATGTGTATGGCATATCAGGATTTTTTTCTACCCATCCGCTCCAATTACAAAGATCTCTCTCAAGGCCATCTACGGTGAGATGCAGGGTCTGGCATGCTCGGACGTCCTTGCCACGAGGCCTCGGTTCCAAGACAATGGGAATCAAAACACTTGAAACAAAGAGGGCGCATTTGCGCAAGCCATTACCGGTCTGTTCTCGAACATCTCCCCTCTCGAGTCCGAAGACGTGTGGAGGGGCAATAGCTGATCTCGCATACATGTCAATCCAAGCGCGAAGGTTCTCATTTGGGAGAAGCTGCATAGCTAAAAACCTCCATTATTTTCTAGACGCACTATACACTAAAAATTGGATTGATTCAACCCTCCTCGGTACACTGAATCAACTCAAGAGCCCCGTAGAGTCCTCCTATGTCACCGAGTTCAGCTAGCTTAAGCTCGGGTGTTTTAGGAAAAATCTTTACTAATTTATTTAGCTTATCTTTAACTAAATCCATTGGAACATGTGGTGCCATTCCACCACCCAATACAATACATTCTGGAGACCAGAGAACAACAATGTTATTAAGGGCAGACGCAAGATGATTACAAATCTCATCCCATAACTTTGGGTCATCAATTTCTGATGCTCTCAATCCATATTTTTCTTTGAGCACCGTTCCTGAAATAAGTGACTCAATTGTTCTTGGCTCACCATTTATTAGATCAACAATTTGGTGACCAGCCTCAAAGCCCAGATATGCGTGATCAGGCCTTCCGTCTACAATGCGAGCACCACCAACTCCAGTACTTATTGTTATATATGCAACTATACGGCAACCTCTACCTGCGCCTCGAACAGCCTCACCAACACCGACAACAACAGCATCATTTTCTAAACGTACTGGCGCGTCAAGCTTTTCTGAAATATCATGCTTTAATTGTCTGCCAACCCAGTCAGGAAGATTGGGTGCATTAACTAAGCCATCATGATTTGGATCAAGGGGTCCTGGAACTCCACCAGTTATTGTCTCTATCTTTTCACCAATTGCGATCTGTTTTGCAGTTCCTGTAAGGAGTGTCACTCCTTCGTCATAACGCTCTGGAGTACTCAGAATAATAGGATCCGCCGAAAACGTATGACAGTCTTTACTTCCTGCAACACGCATGTGTGACCCTCCAATATCAAAAAGTATGTGCATTTAAAATAATAAACTGGTGTATAAATGAAAATTTGCTTTCGAAGCGACGATTTTATGATTTTTGCGAAGCGGAGTCAAAAAATATGAACTTAATGCCAGAGGTATTGGTGAGTATTTTTTGACAAACTGCAGCAAAATCATAGAATCTTGAGCTGAAATGATATTTTTAATTATACACCCAGCAGTCTTATTGGCTTGAGGACATCAAACCTACTCACAACACCTACAACTTTTTTGTCTTCATCTATAACAGGAATTGGATTTACGCGGTGGTGGTCCCTAAATGCCGAAACCGTCTCCTCATAACTTGCATTTGGCATGAGTGTGAGTGGGTCGGGGTTCATAACATCGACCGATTTCAAATTAGCGATTTCTTTTACATCTTTCTGAAAATCCTTCGAGGACCCGTGTGATGTTTTTAACTGTCCCAGGATTTGTTGAAATGTTGGCAGGTGAATTGCCGAACCCTTACCAATCAAATCATATTCGGTAAGAATCCCAACAAGCGCGCCAGAACTATCCAAAACTGGCATACCATCAATACCATGTTCTGCAAGAAGTATAGCGGCCTCACTGATAGGAGTGTCTTCTTGCACCGTGATTACTTCCTTTGTCATTATGTCGCTAACTGTAACGTTTTCCATAAAAATTTATTTAATCAGAACTGTAACAGAATGCGCCAACATCATCAGCACACTGCAAGCCAAAGATAATACCATCATCATCAAATTCTAAAGAGGGGTTGCCCTTGTCTTCCATATATGCTCGAACTACATAACCTTTCCCATCTCGTGATACATAATCATATTGATTGTCCCCCGGGTCTTCAGGAAGTACGTCTATAAACGTAGGTGTTAACTCGCCTGCCAAATTTGACCATCTCACAGATGAAGAGCTGCCGCTATGTAGCGGGAAGGAGCCGTTACTGTCGTAATAAAGTTCAAGAGCTAGGCGAACCCTAGCAATATCACCAGCGCGCTGAGCGTCCCGGCCTTTCTCACTCGCACTCCCAAATACTGTCGAAGAATCCTGACGTGCTGAGTCAAAAAATTCATCAAATGTTTTTGATTCCTCTGGTGCTTGTATATTGAGCTCTTTATTAAAACTGGTGTAGGTGACATCAGATCGAATAGTATATTTAATCCCACCCTCAGTCGGGCTAAGCGCGTCTGGATCGTCTCCATACAGATCTTTGAAATTTAAGTCTACACTTATATCTGTAGAGACTCGCAATGGTAACACCTTTGACTTATCTATCCATATTTCCATGGAATTAATGTGTATTGCATCAATAATTTTCTCTTGTAGTAAAATGGCGTCTGGGTCCTGTTCAAGAAGAGCGCTCTCCTCGTACACAAGTTCCATGAGTTCTTTATATAAACCCTTTAAAGCATCCTTATCAAGCTCAATGGAGTAGTGAAATGCTCCTCTGGAACCAACGGCATCACTACCAAGACGATTCACTGACTTAATAAGATTGTATTTCTGGACAAGCTCTATGGCATCAATATTGAAACTTGGAATATCGTTTGGTGTTATACCGAGAGCTTCTCCTCCCTCAAGGTCAGTAATATCCAGACGAATCCAACTATCCTCGATGCTGTCAAATCCAAAAATATCAAAGATACTTGGTAAATCTAATTGCATATACACCATCTCTCCCATTCCTATGAGTGACACTCCGCCTGAGGTTGCAAATTGAAAATCATCACTACCCATTTTTGCATCTACCTTACCATTCATAGTGTAGGCAATATTTTCTTGGTCGTGTCTATCGTATGAACCATCCATGTTTATTGAAAATGTTCCTGGGCCATAGAGAGATTCGAGACCTAATGAATCGCTAGAGGTCTCTTCGTCACCAGGATTATATTCAAACTCAACATTTACAGTCCCTTGATATTCCATCGAATCCACCTTGGACAAATTAATTAAAGCTTCTGTTACAAGACTTTCTGGACTCTTTAGATAGTCGGTATAAAAATATCCATAACCTGCGGCAGCACTTGTTGCCAATAGTAGCAAAACTATTACTAAAAGTATCTTGCTTTTATTACCACTTGAGTTTGAGTGTGTTGTTGACTGTTGTGAACTAGGAACACCGAGTGGTGGCGCTATTGGTGGAGGTGCTGCAGGAGATGGTGTTACTGGTGGTGGCACTACTGGCGGAGGTACAACAGGAGGTAGTGACACTGGTGGAGGTAAAGATGTTTTCTGACCTTCATTACCAGTATCTGGCTGCAAAACATTACTCTGACCGATTTGTGCTCGGTATGGATCTTGGTTCATAAATCTTATTTCATCGATTCGATAATAATATTATCTATAGTGTACCGCGCTGTACTCCCTCCATACAACCTATAGTCATGCGAAACGCTTTAAGGCTCCATATAGCAGTAATAAAAAGAAGGCTAAAAGTTGCGAGTCCAAAAATATCAAAAAAATCTGCTAAATAGTTCATAGATTTATTATAAAGGCTTGTCTATAATAAGAAAACCTGTTATAGTCTTTACTTACGGGCCTGTAGTTTAGTGGTAAAACGACCCCCTTGCACGGGGTAGCTCGGAGTTCGATTCTCCGCAGGTCCACAAAAATAAGAAACCGAAAGCACTGCTTTTGATGATTATATTTTTGTAGGATTTGCGGAGAATCGAAAGGCGGAGGCGGTATACAAGACGAAGCTTTGCTGAGTGTTTGTCGCCGAGCCAGGGTCGTGAGCGTATCATTGTAAGGAGCGTGGCGACTATACAATGAATGACTCCTGACCGGTTCCCGCAGGTCCACAAATAAAAATATCCACCTTTCTGGTGGATGTTTTTATTTGCATGATTTGGAGAAAATATTGAACTCAAGAAAGAGACCGAAAAAATATTTTAGAAGGGTTCGACTAGTTTTTGTACTGGATAGTAGTCGGGATCAATGGCCCGTTTGAAACAAACACCTCCTGCGTTGTGATCCCAATTTGTCTGAACACCATAGTTCGTTTGAGCAATTCTTGGCAATTGATCATTTATAGTTGATATTTTAAATTCAGCACATAATTCAAATGAATTTTCACCGAGTACTCTATATATGTATGGTTCTTGTGTGACGGGATCTACTGGTAACTCAATTCCTCGAATATCATCTACAAGATTGTTAAGAGATTCTGGAACCTCTCCTTTTTGTTGCCAGTATCGAACAATTTGATCTTGAATATTTGATAAATCATTTACTCGTTGCTGGTCAAATCGTCGTTCTCGTTGTGATTGAGGGAGACCTACCATCCAGAATCCCCATATAAGGGTTAGGCTGACAATTAAAACAACCGTACTCTCAAATACTTTCATACGAGCATCTTGCCACGCAGGAGTCTCTTTTTTAAGATTCCAGCCATAGTAGAGTGTTACTGAACCGCCGATTACAAGAATGGCGATAGCCTTAAGCAAAAACGATGTCGTCAGATCTCCATTCAAAAAACCAAAAACAACAGCTACAAGATCACCAATTAGCACAATAAGTGTGGCAAAAAGTGTAAGATATAAAAGCCATTTGCGACTTTTCATATCCCGCTTAAATGAGTGCGCCGTTAAATCTCGTCCGAGGTACCGCTGAAGTAATAAAAAAATTGGAAATACAATTACTAATATAGCCAGTGGCCAGCGCAATACATCTGCTGGTGTTTGCCATGAATATCTTTGTTCAAGTACATCGGGAACATACACGCTAATCATTGTAAAGATTATCGCGCCAAAACTAAACACAACGGTATACAGCCCAATGACACCAAGGAGGTGTGTAAAAACATCTTTTGGTCCTGCGTGTGCATCTACTAATTGCTGTGGTTGTTCATTCATATGATGATCCTAGTTTTTATTATTTTGCTAACCTTATAAGATGCATTACCAAATCTGGAAATTCTAAACCTCTATGTTGTGCCGCCTTTGGGAACAACGACTCGCGTGTTAACCCAGGTAATGTATTTACTTCAAGAACATAAAGTTCTGGAGCTCTACGTGTTATGCTGGATGGCTTAATTATCATGTCAGTTCGTGAGTAGTGTCGCAACCCAAGCGCCTCGTGCGCCTTGAGTGCTGTTTCCTGAATCTTGGCAAGCATGGCTCCATAAAATGGTGCGGGGCAAACCTCGGTTGTCTTGCCATTATACTTAACTTTGTAGTCAAAAAAATCTGCACTTTCTGGTGGGACTATTTCTATGGGAGTTAGTGCTGATATTATCCTACCATCTAGCCCTTCAATGACGCCACACGTGACTTCGCGACCAGGAATAAACTCCTGAATAATGAGATGCGAATCGGTCTCCAATGCACTCTCAAACGCACCGGGCAGGTGTTCACGATTTGAGGCCTTTGTAACCCCCAGAGATGAGCCTCTGGAGCGTGGTTTTATAATCCATGGTGGTGCCGAATGCGCTAATGCAAGTCTGGGTTCTGCTACGTCACGAGCAAGAACGAGACTTTTTGGCATCTTAATACCAACGCCCTCAAGTACTTTTTGTGACATTTCCTTATTCATAGCCATAGCGGATGCAAGCGCGCCAGAACCCGTAAACGGCATTTGATTGTGCTCTAGAATACGCTGTATTTTTCCATCCTCTCCATATTCGCCATGCAGTGCATTAAACATTACGTCCACCTTGTGGCATGCATCCCCAGGCATAATGAGTCTTTGTTCATCTCCGAAGAGCCAGCTCCCTGCTTTCGTTATAAAAATTGGATATGCTTCAACTCGTCCTTTTAGTGCACGAAGTACATTCATGCCAGACATAAGTGACACGTCATGCTCACTCGATGGTCCACCCATTAATACGCCAACGCGAGGAATATTCATATTATTGAGGAGTCCTGAGAAATAATTTGATTTCGTTGCGAGATGGTTTTATCTTGAGCGAAAACAATGAAGCACGAAGAGGTAGTATACGGAGTATACGCCGATGAGTGATGAGTTGTTTGTAGCCAAGATAAATTCATCGCAGTAGGAAACAAATTATTGATCGGGACTAACGTCATAGTAATAATCACCCGGATCTGCATCGTATTTCAAAAGCTCAGATAAACGATCTTCAAGTTTTGCTGACAAAATATATGAATCTCCATTACGCTTGTATGGATATCGTTTTTGTGTTTTTGGATCCAAAAGAACAATCACCATATATTCTGGTACGAGCTCTGGCAATGTATTTGGATATTTCTCTAGTCTCTCACGATACAGTCGCAAACCCTCTTGTATTGCCTTTAGGTCTCTTACCCGAGTTATGTCACGAGCTTTTGGGTTAGAAGCTTGTAAATCCTCAAGTATATAATCATATGCATCTTCCAACGCTTCTCCCAACTCTCGAGTCTTGAGTGGAGTTTCAACATCTACAGATTCATTGATATTAGACAGTGCCGCTATTAAAAGAAACGTCGTGTCACCATTTTCAAAGCTTACAGAAACGTTCTCTACTTCTCGCGAATCAGCACCCACCCAAACATCAAATCTCACCGGGGAAGCAAGTGGTCCTTCAAATCCAAATGTCTCTAGTGCCTCCTCCATGAGTCTCCCCGTTATATGATACTGGAGCGACCCATTAGTATATTCTTTAACGATTTCGTTACTCCAATCAATGAAAGAAAAACTTACCGTGCTCTGGACTCCCTCAAGCGGGAGAACCTGTGCTAGAGGACGACCACCAACACGATACGCATCAAATGAACTATCAACTGCGCTGAGCCGGTCTACATACGTATCCACATCTTTAGATACTGTTTCGTCACGAAATACTATCCATGACTCTTCGAACGCTCCATTACCAAATGGCCCAAAAGAAGCTCCATAGTATGGGAGATTAGTCAGCTGAAAATAGTTTGTTCCATTTTTGTATCGCGATTCAAACGCTACATCAGAATTAAAAAAGTCCTCTGTTCCAAAAGACATTTCCATCCTATACACAGGGTCTTTTGCTCTAGAGTAGTCGAGCTCGCCCTCTAGATGTATACGAATACTACTTACCGGCTCCGTGCCCACAAGTGGTAGAGTTCTCAAAAAAAGACTCGCAAGCTGCGGAACAAATGGCTCTATTTTTTGTGTGACAGCCCTTGGATCGTCATACAAACTCATACTGACATCCACATCATAGGCAAAGGACTTGGTATTTGTTATTTTTTTGAATGCGCTCGAAACAGCAAGCGAAGGTTCTACTACAGATACATACACCCATGCGCCAGCACCAAGAATACCCGAAATCGCCAAAAGTAATCCACTAATGCCTAGAGTACGTTTGATAATGTTATTTTCCCCATCCCCCTTTGCTGTAAATGGAGGTACCTGTGACTCCTTCTTTGGTTTTTCTGGTTCGTCTTTTATAACACTCTCAATAAGATTCTCCTCGGAGCTAACTTCTTGCGTAGCGGGCTTTGCGGGTAATGGTATCTCTTTTTGAGGTCGCGTTACTGGAAGTTTTTTTACTTCTTTGGGTGCCTGTAACTCATGG
>JAQBTR010000005.1 GCA_027624915.1 bacterium
CCCTTACTAATGTAGGTTGCATGAAAACTTGGTCGTGCACGGTCTGAATTATTAGCATACGAACCGTGTATCATGTTTCCGTGCATAATAAGTAATGTTCCTTGTTTTACTTCAATATCAATGCTTTTTATTGCAGGCATTTCCGTTTTGTTGCCAGGGCGTAATTCATTATCGTATACAGATTCAAAGGGTAGCAATCCGCAGTTCTGAGATTCAGGGTATAAGTAGAGTCCTCCATTTTCTTTATCTGTATTTTCCAAGAAAATGTGTGCGGTTATAAATGCTCCATCTTTAGCTTGAGGATATGCATTATCTTGATGAGGATTCCATGCTTGATTAGCAAATGTGTTCCCAGGACGTTTATACGCATATTGCGTCATCAATCCATCTACCTCTTTCCCTTGCAACATTTCAATCGTGTCTACAATTCGTCTATCACACATCATCTGTCTAAAGTATGGTTGTTCCCTATCGATGTTGTGGTAGATGTTGCCATCCCCAAAGTATGGTTCTGCTATTAACTGTATTTTTTCGCATTCCTCTTTAGTAAAAATTCCTGCTACAAGTATATATCCGTTTTTTTTATAAAAATCTATTAACTCTTTTAGTGGGTCGTTCATTTTGTTTTTTGTTTCATAATTACTCTTTCTTTAGCATTTTCAAAATATCTTCTTTGCGATAACGCCTGTCTTTTCTTTCGCCAAAACGAACAGCAACGAGTATGCCTTTATTGTCCCACTGCCGCAAGGTGTTTGGATGGCATTTCAAAATATCACACGCTTCTTGGAGCGTCAGAAGTTCTGGCATTTTTTGGCTTTTCTTGTTATTCATAAGCTACTTTTGCGGGTATCTCCTTAAACATTCGGCTTTATCGTCCGCTAACCCCTTATTAAATAAGTTTACATAGGGGTCTATTGCTAAACGGCAAGAACACTCGTTGTCTTGCCTTTCAAAATAGTCTAAAAGCCCCGCAATTTTGCTGGGGTCGGTTATGCTTCTTTGCTTCTTATACTCCTCGTCTGTTAGTTCGTATTTTGTAAGGTATTCGTCATAACTCAATTCTTTAATATCTATACACTTATTCGTTAGCTCGCCCTGTGCCTTACACTCGTTATGCCACCTTTTGTGGTATTTTTCCTGTGCGTTGGCTCTACAAGTATTTAATGCCAGCTCGGCTTCCTCTTTGGCTTGTTGCTCTTTAAGCTCTTTTGCTAATTCCGTCTCTGTTTTAATCTGTTGCTGTCTCTCAATAAAACGCTGTTTATTTACTTGGCTGGCATAGAAAAAGCCCCCCAAAATAATGCTGGCTATTAAAATCACTGCTGGTAGTGATAGTTTATTTATTTTGTCCAAAAGATTGTTTTCTTTCATAAGCCGTTGATTTTTTACCTAACATTGCTTAACATAAGCATATCGCAGATATAAAGTATCTGCAATACCAAAATTACGATTATCCAAACATTAAGATGATAAACACCAAACAAAAAATATCCATTATCCGTATGGAAACGCTTGAGCATATAGCAGTTCATTTCGGAGAACTTACCTCTGGATGGAGAATTGAACTCCTACTAAAAGATTGGGGTGTGCCCGGAACTCTCATTAACCGTTCGGACTCAAAATGGCGGCCGGCCGCGTAGGGCTTAATTTATATTCCCAGTTTTTGGCGGAAGCAATCGAAAAATTAAATTCTAAAAAATAAGCTCAATTCAAAACGGCTCATGCATGAGCCGTTTTGAAAAACATGATCTCTGGGTCGCAAGCCTGCCTACCGGCAGGCAGGTGTGGTGGCATTATAATCCTGCTTTCCTCTACAAATACAAAGTCCTAAATGTGGTTATCGCGATGTTTTGAGAGCCACGACACTACAGCATATACGAGATAAAAACTATAGAAACTGAGTGCTGGTCCAAAAACTATTGGAGATATTCCACTCCTCCATTCAACTCCATCTGGTAGGGCGAAATAATGAACATATAAAGTAACGGCAAATATCGCCAAGTGAACAAAAATCATTCTATACTTGCTCATACTTTAAATAGTATCAGAAAGTTATATCAAAACCTATTGGGGTCGGCAACTCGAGGACGTTCGAACCTGTTTTGTATAGATACCCCACCCCTAGTTCACTATTTCGGACCCAAATCAACTGGAACTTTATTACTAACACAGTAATTAGGGTCATCGCACTGACAGCCCAATTGTAAGCCATCTAAATCTTGCCCTACGTGCGTTCCATAGTAGTAATCAGAATCTAGTTTCTGTAAGCTCGCTTTTAATACGTAAGAGCCCCCATTACTATCAGAAGAGTATTCATATTGAGACCACCCACTATCTGATAGTGGGTCATCAAAACCAACTGCTAAGCCTCCAAGAACACCAACGTCTGAGCAATCCGTGGTGATTGGATAGTTTCCATTTTCCTCGTGATAAATTTCCAAGGATATCTGTAGGTTTCGCAAGTCTGTAGTTCGTTTTTTGTTTATAAATTCTGGACCCTCGTGTCCGTGTCTAAAGACTTTTTGTGTATTAGCTAAAATAAAGCCTGCACCAATAACAATAATAAACGTCACAGCCATTGCCAACATTATCTGCCTTGGTGTTCCAATATATTTCCACAAGAAACTTAACATACCCCCATCTTAAAAGTGATTGTTACTTTTTACCAGGGTGAGTGACGGGATTCGAACCCGCGATCTTCTCTGCCACAGAGAGACGCTTTACCGCTAAGCTACACCCACCATATGTTAAGGGATTATATACCAAAAACCTCCTTGTATCAATATACTGCCATTAAAAAAGCCCGCGTGCTAGCGGACTACTTTGACCTGGCCTTTGCTATCAATGACAGGAAAGCCATTCTTGTCATCCAACCGTTATAGACCTGGTCGTCAATGATAATTCGATCATCTTCGAGTGGTGGAAATCTTCCGGGTATTTCGAGACCTCGTGGAAGAGGATGAGTTATGAGAGTGTCAGATTTGATTGCCTTTCTAAATTCTAATGTCGCTCCATATCTTGTTACGTATTCCTTTTCGAACTTTAGGTCTGGTTTTTTCTTGCGTCGTTCTTTTTGAAGTCTCGTAAAATACCAAACATCAACTTCGCCAGCGATTTCCTGCCAGTTATCAACTTTGATTACCTCAAGATCAAGGCGGACGGCATCAAGAATGTCTTGCGGAAGATTATAATCAGGGAATGATACGACATAGACCCTACCACCAAAGTGACGGAGCGCAAGAATATCAGACTTGATAGTACGTGAGTGAGGTAGATCTCCCACAAACGCCCACACTAGACCACCTGACTCAAATACCTTTCGTCGCCGTTCCCAGATAGTGTAGAGGTCCAAGAGCATTTGTGTTGGGTGCTCAATATTACCCTCACCCGCACTGATGATAGATGTTTTGTATCCGTACGCTTCAACGGTCTCAACAGCACGACGCATTACGTTTGGCTCACTCCCCTCATGACGCAAGATACATATATCGTAATCGTATCTAAGCGCCATCAAAATTGTATCTTCATAGCTCTCACCTTTGGCGCGCGAAGAAGTTTTTTCTGCATGCGTATTGCTTCGCCATTTACCACCAAGGAAATCTACCGCCTCCAAAAACGAATCGTGCGTCCTGGTGGAGGGTTCATCAAAATGTAACTTCACACGATACGGACTTGAATCATCGTGTTTTAGAACCTCTCCAAGCTGACGTTTTCCAAGAGGACTCTTCATAGCTCCTTTTATATATGCTGTCTTTTCAAAGATCTCAATCAAGTCACGGTGTGTGAAGTCCCCAGCTGATACTATATGTCTTCTATCCCAGGGCATGTAACACCTTTCTTTTAGTTAAACCTCCACCATAATGCTCTTTGCCACCACCTTTGTCAAACAAAAAGACCGTCCGTGAACGGTCTTTTTATATGAACCCATCAGTATTAACGAATAGCTTTGACTTGTGTGACAATCTCACGAAAAATCTGATAGACATCCTTAATAAGCATCTTTACTTCCTTGAGCTTAGATTGTATCCGCTTAAGAAAATCGAGGTCTGTTTCATTGTTCTGAATAATCTCCTTTACGTCACTCAGAATATTTTTTGCAGTTGTTATTTTTTCTCTTGCGCTCGATAGAAGACGTTTTAATTCTGTCACGTCTTTTCCATTCTCTGAGAGGTCGGTTAGATATTGCTCGATTCTATCAGCACGAGCCTCAATGGTTGTAATGACTCGATGCTCATAGACACCGATGTGTGCAAGTAACACGAGACCACGAACCTTGGTGTTGTATGCATTTTTTCTATGCGATGCGAGCTCTTCCTTGATGCGTGCCAACTCTTCAATTGTAGTTGCGCTGTTGGTTTTTTCTTGAAGCTCAGTGAGCTTGGCAATATCACGATCAATTTCGGCAATAATGCGTGCTTCGAGCTCATCATCTATTACTGGGAGATTTGTGACCCGCTCTTTTAAAAGCTCTGCATGTTTAATAAGTGAGTCTATGGCACGAAGTAAAAACTGCTTTTGTCGTTCAAAATTATTATTGTCACCTAGTCGCTCACGCGCCTCTTGAAACCTAGTACGAGCCTCTTGGAGATTGCTCTTATCCATCTTTTTTTGAAATGCCTCACGCACTTTTAATACACCGGCGCGAGCTGGTACACGCCTATGAGATTCTGCAACAGCGGCAGGCGCAAAGGTTGCGACACCTATGGCAACTGCAAGACCCCCTATAATAATTTTTTTGTGTAATGTGTTCATGATTAAAATTCGGCTAGAGCCGTATCAATCTCGGCCGTACTAAATTCGTCTAAAAAGAAATCGTCCATGGTACCGCCAAAATCTATGTCTTGTTCTTCTTGGTCTATCTCTGCCACCGTTAGCTTAATGTTCACCAAACTTATTGCGGGTGCCGCGGTATCTTCTGGTGCGGCCGTACCTCGACTTTTCTTTGTAAGGTCGTCTTGGTTATCAATAAAAGCAACAGTTTGATCCTCATTTACTACTGTACTTGAGCGAAACTGGCCAAGAGTTACAGTAACAAGAAGCAATGCCATAGCCCCAACCGGCAATACAACGCGCCACGGAAAGACAAAAGAACCCTCTTTGATTGAACGCTTGCCATTAAGCTTTGTGACTATGGAGCCTGAAAGCTTCAATGACGGTTCTATTTGTTTTGCGGTCTCACCCAAGAGATGTGCGGTTGCAAAAATTTCTTTAAGCTCACCCGAATACTCTGGGAACATGCTTAAAATATCAGATACCGAAGTGCCCTGATCATGCAACATCAGTACCTTATCCAAAATATCTTCTGTTAGTTCGTTTTTGTTCATATGAGATTATTATTTTTAAATTCGGCTCGCAAAGACTTAAGTGCCCGACTTTGCACTTGTCTTATTGCCGGTTCTGACTTGCCTGTCATTTTAGCAATTTCTTTATTGGTAAGCCCATCAATAAATTTTAAAGTCATAATTTCGCGTTGGTCATCCCCCAGACTCGTAAGCGCACCGTACACCAAACGAGAGGCTTCATTTTGTTCGGCGAGCCGCTCTGTTCTGTCAGGTGCTTCACGTGTGGCAAAAAACACGTCAGGGTCATCAGGTATCAAATCCTTTTTCTTTTTCCAATGATCAATAATACTGTTGCGTGCAATGGTATAGAGCCATGCTAAAAAGCGTTCTTCCCTATCATCAAATCGCGGAAGCGCATTCCACGCTTTTACAAACACGGTTTGTGTAAGATCTTCGGCATCTGCTCGGTTACGAACACGTATAAATACAAAGCGAAAAATCGGCGTCATAAACTGCCGATACAGATCGTCAAATGCGGCACTATCACCGCCTTTTGCCTTTTGTACTAAAGCTATCAATGAAGAGTCATTAAGTGACATAAGTACAACGATTATACACATATCTTGTGACAAATAAAAAGGCTGGCCTGTGAGCCAGCTTGTCATGATATAAATCCTTTGGGACGCCATCCTTTTTGATAGCAAGGGTCGCACACAGGAACGTTAACTAGAACGCCATGTTGCTTAGCGATGAGTCAAAAAATCACAAACCTAAGTCTGTGATTTTTTGATTGTGCGCGACTTCAAGTCTTCTATCGTTATAAACAGTCAAAAAAAGCGTGGTGTAAAACACCAGCTTTTTTGATTGTGCGCGAGAGGAGACTTGGTCACAGCTCTTGCTACGCAAGGCCGCTACCCCGCCTCCTCATGCCTACGGCATATCGTCCGGCCTTCAAGTCCCCACGCAAGCAAAGCAGTTTGCTTGCTCTCGCTTACAAATAAAAATGGCTGGCGAAAAGCCAGACGTTTTTATTTGTGCGCGAGAGGAGACTTGAACTCCTACGGGATTACTCCCACACGCCCCTCAAGCGTGCGCGTCTACCAGTTTCGCCACCCGCGCATTTATTTTTTAGTTGCCTCAGCTTTAACAGCCTCAGCTTTTTCTTCCGACGAAACTTCTTGTAAAGTTTTTTCGGACACGTCTACCTTATCTTCGCTTGAATCAGCTTCATTTCCAACCGCCGGAGTTGCCTTTTGAACTGCAAACTGAACCTGACGCATCTTCTTGCGCATGTCGCGAGCTGCCTTGTGACGGAGATAATACAATTTTGCACGACGCAAACGAGATGCACGTCGTACTACTTCAATTTTTTCGATTACTGGTGAATGAAGAGGAAACACTCGTTCAACACCAACACCCATAGACATCTTACGAACGGTGAATGTTCCTGAGATACCCTTACCATGTTTTTGAGCAAGAATAAGACCCTCGAATGTCTGGAGTCGAGACTTTTCACCTTCTTTAATTCGTGTGGTTACGCGAACCGTGTCTCCAGGTCGCATATCTACCTCGGATGGTTTCATGAACCCCTTTATATCATAATCTACTGCGATTGACAATGTTTTAAGGTCTTTTCGAGATCTTGTGGCAGTGGAGCCTCCAAGGTCATGTGTTCGCCTGATGGAAGTGCAAAATCAAGCCGAAAGGCATGTAAAAACTGCCTTTTTAGTGTGGTTGGGCATACATTGCGCTTGCCTGCATAAAGCTCGTCACAAACAATAGGATAGCCAATGTGAGCTAAATGTGAGCGTATTTGATGTGTTCTCCCTGTCTTTGGAGATACCTCGAGAAGCGTAAATTTATTGCCAAATCGTTCTCTTACCTTGTACTCGGTTACGGCATCTCGTGACTTTCCCTGTTCACCTCCCACAACACGCTTTTCAAAATTTTTGGTTGAACGTGCGAGTGGTTCATCTATTATCCCTGAATCGTCTCGAACAGAACCGACTACAAGTGCCAAATATATTTTTCTAATCTTTCGCTCTTTAAATAATTCTTTAAAATGACGAAATGCATTTCCGGTTTTTGTAATTAACAAAACGCCCGACGTATCCTTATCGAGACGATGCACGATACCAGGGCGCTCGGAGTCTTCGCCTACCCCCTTAATGTCAGGATAATTTTCTAGCAACCAGTTAACTACCGTACCCTTCTTGTGATGGTCGTCAGGATGCACCACAACGCCGGCCGGTTTATTGATGACGAGTATTTCCGAGTCTTCAAATATGATTTTCGGTGCTCGCATAGCCTCTACATAATAGCGAAAAACTCGCAAAATTGCGAGCCCTCGGTGTAACGTTATACTGCTCGCTTCGCTCCCAGTATCCTACAATCCGCAAATGAACAATCTATAATTGTTCAGCGGAATTGTGGTCAGCTACGTTACAGACTTTATCTTCTCAGCAATCACCTCTAATTCTTCGGTTGGTTTGTTAGAAACAACAGACTGTAATGAACTTCCTCCATCTCCCTTCCAGCGTGGCATAATATGAAAGTGCATATGGTCTACTTCTTGCCCTGATACTCGTCCGTAATTCATCCCGAGCGTAAAACCATCTGGCACGAGAGCTTTTTTAACTTTGTTGGTTACCAATTGAACCGCTTCAAAAAATGGACCGACATCTTCTTTTGGTAATTCTGATAAGTTTTCTACATGTTTTTTTGGTATCACCATTGTGTGCCCAGGCGAACGAGGTTGAGCATCCAAAAACGCAAGAACAATATCATCCTCATATACTTTTACTGGTAAAATCTCCTCTGCTATTATTTTGCAAAATAGACAATCCATAATAATTTTTTATAGTTGAGTAATTTCTTTCGGATCAAATATAAATGTATCTCCTCGCTTGAGTTCGCCTGAAAGAATTTTTTTGGCGATTACCTGTTCTACATGATCCTGAATTGCGCGGCGCATTGGGCGTGCACCAAATGTCTTGTCATACCCAATCTCTACCACACGAGCTGCTAGATCTTCTGTTGGTTCAAAATTAATATCTTTTTCTTTTAATCTCTCACCCAACTCACTGAGCAATATTAATGCTACTTTTGTAAGTTCTTCTTTGGTAAGTGGATGATACACAATCATGGAATCAAACCGATTCAAAAGTTCTGGCGGAAAACTTCCCTCGGCCCGCACCGCCTCAATAGTTTCTGACTGAATTTGTTCTGTGGTCTTATTCGCTTTTAACATGTCCCAAATGGCATTAGAGCCTGCATTTGAAGTCATTATTATCATGCTTTCTCTTGCCGATACTTCACGTCCGCCTGCATCAGTAAATCTACCCTCATCCAAAATTTGTAAAAAAAGATTAACAACCTCAGATGAAGCTTTTTCAAACTCATCAAACAAAAGAAGACTAAACGGTCTTTCGCGCAAGCGAGAGGCTAGTATTCCTGGCTCTTCATGCTCCGCCGACCCTATGAGTTTTTGTATACCTTCGTCTCCCTGATATTCGGACATATCAAAACGAATCATTGATTCAACATCACCAAAATAAACCTCAGCAAGTGTTTTTGCAGTTTCCGTCTTTCCAACACCAGTGGGGCCAAGAAACAAAAATGTGCCAAGTGGTCTATCTCCTTCTCTTAGTCCCGAGCGTGCTCTGCGCAATGCGTTTGATACGGCACTTATTGCATGCTCTTGGCCAACAATACGCTGGTGCAAAATCTTCTCAAGATTTAATAGTTTCTCTTTTTCCTCCCCTTCCGCGTCTAGTGTAGGTATTTTTGTTCTTTTGTTAACGACAGCATCTATATCCTTTGCTGTAATAAGTGTCGGCGATTTTCCTGCCACTGCTCCCGCACCATCAAGCAAGTCTATGGCCTTCTTTGGCATTGCGCCCTCCGTAATAAAACGTCTTGCAAGCTCCTCCGCTCGTCTTAGTGCTTGATACGTAAATATATGACCAGTCGTCGCTTCAAGAGTTATAAGGACATCTTCAAGCATACGAATAGTACGGGCGGGCTTGGGCTCCTCTACTTCAAACTTTTCAAATAGTCTTGCTACCTTTTCGTTTGACTCAAGATGTTTGTGATACGTACTTCTTGTCGCTAATGCTATCACCTGTAAATCTGCGCGTGATAAAAACGGTTCTATAACATTTAATATATCAACGCCAAGCTCATGAGCAGACTCAATAAGAGCTGGTAAGTTATTTATAACAAGAATAATGTTTCCTGCCTTAATTGAATCTAAAAATATCTTTAAAATAACCTCCTCGTAATTGCCGATGTCCTTTGTTGATGCTACAAGACCCGCCTCATCCAAAATAATGACACGCTTATCCCAAAGCTCTGGCGCAGAGCGTCCAACATGTATGCTCTCGGCCAATCCTTCAACAATGGTGTGCCTGCCAGATCCTTCATCTCCAACCAAAAGAACGTTTGCTTCGTATGACCGTGCCAAAATATCTTGAACTGATTTTATTTCTTGGGTTCTTGCTTCGCGCTCTAAGAGTGATCGTGACGATATTACCTCGTTAGAATATGTATCTAAAGTAAATGTATATCCGTACCCAAGGTCTCTTATTAAGCTCGGAAAACGAAGCAGCATATCTTTTGACCACCAAACACTTCTTCTTCCCTCTTCGTTAAAGGCATGCTCCACCCAAAATGCGGCCTCTATTGCATCCTCATCTTTAATTTTGTTTTTAAACAAAAAATCTCTAAGAGCTTTGTCGTGAGTTAGTAAGGCAACCAACATATCGCCAACACGAATTGTTATAGCGGCCCTCCTATCAACGTTGTTGAGGGCGGTTTTAAATAAAATATCGGATGGTAGTACGTCTTCATCGCGCGCTCCATTAACCCAGGCCATAGCATCTCTGCTTGATAGCCCAAGTCTCAGAAAAAAAACTTTTCCAAAATTTGTTTTTGAAAATAAATCTGCAAACCTTGAGAGTTGTATAGTACCGATAAGTGGCGTCTTTGTGTAAGACACCATACGAAGAGATTCTATGCTCGCATAGTATGTTGTGTCATTCTTTTGAAAAAGTCGAACATGATTGAGGTTTGAACGGTAATAAAATTCAATAGCAACTATATCAAGCCACAAACCAAACAAGACCAGGGTGGCACCATAGAGAATTGTTTCAAACTTTGAGATGGTAACTAAAAAATCTTCAGGAAGAAAAGCGGAAGCAAACATGACTGCAAGAGAAAGAAGAAGTAAAATACTAAAAAAGACCGTAACAAAAAATGCATATGTACGGCGTACTCGCCAAGAAATCCAGGAATCTAAGCTAAAGGCCTTGATTGCTGTTGGTTGAGAATTTAAAAGATTATATGTCATATCAGCTTATTGCATATACAAACCCAAATAAAAATGCCAACGGGGCTAGAATAGGGGCAAACAAAACCAACACAACAAAGAGTCCACCAATCACAAACCCAACAACCTGAGCCATAACACCAATAAACACAAAAACAGTACGTACAACCATACCAACAATACGCATAAGAGAATTCACTGCTATAACCTCAAAAAAGTCCTGAATATCAAACCCTCGCCTACGTGTCTCTTTTATCCGATAAAGAGGTGAGAAAAAATTACCTAACAGGGTCGGAATAGAAAACATCCTAAACAAGAACCAATGTATGTTAAACCAAGCGTTAAAAAGAGCTGGAATCCCTACAGAGTACTGCCATGTAATATATCCAACGATGCTATTCATTGAATATATTGTAACACTCTATTAAAAATGGGTCAGCGTGGATTACGACCCAAGTCTACGCTCACGTCCTTGAAACTCATTAACTGCGGCTTCAAAGTCCTCAGGCGTAAAATCCGGCCACATTTTATCTGAAAAATGAAGCTGTGCATCCGCTACGTCCCACATCATAAATCCTGCAGATAGGTGTGGGTCACCACCGGTTCTAATTACCAAATCTACTGGGGGTAAATCTTTTGTATACAAATACTCTTTCGGATCGGCAGACCCAGCTGCACTCGCCTCTTTAAATGCGTACCTCATCTCACTCTTGCCGTCATAGCAAATCAAAAGATTGAGCACATGCTTTGTACGTGAACGAGTGTCTCCAATCACCTTGTGAAAAAGATTGACCAGAGGTTCTGGCAGCATCTCGCGCCACTCACCCATTACTCGGACACGTACATCATTTTCTTTGAGATGGTCACTACCTAGAGCCTTTTGCATCATTCGACGAAAAATATTAAAAAGTTCTGCTATCTCACGCTTTTCTCGTTTGCGAATATTATCGATGCTCATGCCCCAAAACGAAAGACAGTAGACATTCATATCTACCGATTTTTTTAGGATGTCTTCGAACGCCTTATGGCCGGCACGATGCCCCGCCCAGGGTGAATTCCCACGTGCCTTAGCCCAACGGCGGTTACCGTCAGGAATGATTGCGATATGTTTAACTTTATAATCGTGATCAGGCATATATATGTAACGCAGTGAAAATCTTATTCGTATCTGAGGGCTTCTATAGGACTTCTCTCGCTCGCCTTACGTGCAGGATACAGCCCGAAAACAAGTCCTACAAGTGATGAGATTAAAACTCCGAGTGTCGCTGCAGGAATCGAAAACTGAAAACTCCATGCAAACCCTGCGAATGCAGTTATCGCAAGAGACAACAAAAATACTATAAGAGCTCCTGATGCAACACCGAGTATGCCTCCGGCTGATGTAAGTAAAACTGCCTCCGTCAAAAATTGACGCATAATGTCCTTTGTTGTAGCACCAAGTGCTTTGCGAAGTCCGATCTCGCGCGTTCGTTCTGTTACTGATACAAGCATTATATTCATGATGCCCACACCACCAACAAGTAACGCGATTGCGGCAATCGCCGCCACCGCATTGGTCATAATATCGATAATCCCACTTGTTTGATCTAAAAGATTTGCTTGCGTCAAAACATGAAAATCATCTTTATCGGGGTCGGAGATACCATGAAGCTCGCGTATCGTCGCCTTAATATCTTCTACGGTACTGTCGGTGTTAGCAACATCCGCGACGCGCACCCAAACTTCGTTATAATGATCCGTTCCTGTTAAATATGTCTGTGCCGTTGAGTACGGAACAATGACAAGTTCTCCAATATCAAAGAACAGTACTTGACCACCCTCAGCAAGAACACCAGTCACTCTGAAGTTTTGATCTTTTATCTTAACGATTTTACCAACAGCACTATCAGAGCCAAATAATTCTTCAGCAACACTCGCGCCAAGAACTGCAACACGTTCTTTGTCGGCGATTGCCGCTTCACCAAATAAAAATCCTTCTTTAGGCTCAAGATCAAAAACTGTAGACATAAACTCCGCTGAAAATCCCATCATTAGCGGACGGTAAGTCTCTCCCCTATACGATATAGAGCCTGGAATAGAGACTGCCGGAACTACTTCTAAAGCTCCTGGTACGTTGGATTTTTTCTGAAGGGCTCGTATGTCTCTTTCTTTGATTGTGTTGGTAAGAGCGGTCTGTGCGAACTCCGTAGGGCCCTCGGGCTCTCGTCCCGGTTCAATCCAAATAATATCTGAACCGAGGGACTGTAGCTCCCCCGTAATAAGGTGAGTCGCGCTATTGCCAGCTGAAACAATAATTGTAATAGACATAATTCCTATAACAATCCCAAGAATAGTTAAGAGCGAACGAGACTTGTGTCGTAGGAGACTCTTTAATGCGCTTTTTAAAATATTTTTAAAATTCATATTAGTCGTAACGCAAGGCTTCAAGTGGACTCTTTTTTGAAGCGCGATTAGCCGGATAAAGACCAAAGACAATACCAACTAGTGCAGATACAAAAATACCCAAAATCGCGCCCGAGACAGGAAAGGCAAAATCCCACTGGGCATCCATAATATTAGAAAGCAATAGAGATATCCCATATGAAAGTATGGCTCCTGCCAAAACACCAATAACACCTCCTACGAGCGTAATTACCAAGGCTTCAATCAAAAACTGAAACAAAATATTTTTGCGAGTAGCACCAAGAGCTTTGCGAAGGCCTATTTCCTTTGTTCGTTCGGCCACCGCAACCAACATAATATTCATAATTCCAATGCCACCTACCAAAAGAGAGATTGCAGCAACCAATACCAAGAAAGAGGTAAGAACACCTGTAACGGTGCTCACTGTTGAAGTTAACTCATCCTGAGTTCCAACAAAAAAATTATCGTTATCAGGATCAGTAATGCCATGTGTCTCTCTAAGGGTTCGTTCTATGTCCAAAACAGTTGCATCAATATTTACCGGATCGTCTACTTGTGTAATAAAACGATTAAAATGCTTGATGCCAAAAATATTACGTTGAGCATACGTATACGGGGTAATAATTGCTTTATCAAAGTTAAAGAAAAGTACCTGCCCCTTCGCAGGGAGCGTCCCAATAACACGGAGATTGTTTCCTTTGACCTTTATCTTTTTTCCTATCGGGTCATCGTGTGGAAAAAGTTCTTCGCGAACATCTTTTCCAATAACCACCACTGGTGCATATCCAGTCACTTCGTCCGTTGTAAAAAATCTTCCCTGATCCGTAAATACATCAAAAAGGAAACTTATGAGCTCTGTTGCTCCAATAATCATTGGTGCAAAGGTCTCTCCTTCGTATGAGATAGTTTCAATTGCAAATACAACAGGCATTACCTCTGTCAGATGAGGAACGTTTGCTTTATTTTTTAACGCATGAAACTGTCGCTCTTTAAGCGAGTCACCATACAGTGTCTCTATTATTGCGGGGTCTGCGGGTCCTGTTGGTTCTCGTCCAGGTGCGATTGCTATCGTTCGCGCACCAAGTCCTTCAACCTGATTAAGAATGAGATTTTCGGCAGCCTGACCTACGGACATAACAATCATAATCGCCATGATTCCAACAACAATACCAAGAATTGTAAGAATAGTTCGCGACCGATGGAGTGCGAGGCTACGATATGCCGACTGTACTAGGTGAGTCGTCCGCATAATCGTCTTATTTAATAAACTTATCGCCGCGCTTGTGACGCCTCGAAACCTTGGAATCTGTTTCCACTCGCCCATCGCGCAATCGAATAATCCTGCTTGCGTAATCTGCTGTATATGTTTCGTGCGTAACCAAAATAACCGTATGGCCATGAACCTCGTTTAATTCCTGGAGCGTATCCATAATAATTCGTCCCGAATCCGAATCGAGGTTACCTGTTGGCTCATCCGCAAATATTATTGTTGGTTTGTTTACTAGGGCTCGCGCAATAGCGACACGTTGTTTTTCTCCACCTGATAGCTTTGTTGTTTCAAAATTGGCACGATGATCAAGCTGAACAAGTTTAATTGCATCCATTGCTCGTTTTTCCCACTCACTTTCTGGAACACTAGAATACATAAGTGGAAGTTTTACGTTTTCAAGCACCGTATGACGTGGCAAAAGATTAAATGATTGAAAAACAAACCCCATCTTGCTGTTACGCACGCCAGCTACCTGATCGTCAGTTAGGTCCTCAATTGTTTTGCCATCAAATGAATATGTTCCTCCTGTTTGTCGATCCAAAAAACCAAGAATATGAAGAAGTGTAGATTTGCCTGAACCAGACGGGCCCATGATTGCTACAAACTCTCCTTTATTAATATAAAAAGAGATGCCATGGAGAACCGGGGTTTCTATCTCGTCTGTATAGTATGTTTTTTTAACACCCGAAAGATCTAAAAGTTTCTCGGTCATTCTCGTACAAACACTATTATCTTGTCGCCCACCGAAAGGCCAGATGTAATTTCTATTGTTCCTTCAGATCCGCGAAGGCCGGTTGTCACCACAACCTCTTCATGAGAGTCTCCACTAACAACTCGTACAAATTTCTTTCCATCTTTTGAGACAACCGCACGAGCTGGAATTGCAATCACACCCTTTTTCTCATCAGCTCGGATGTCGATATTTGCCGTCATGCCAGAACGAATTCTTTCATCCCTCTCATCGAATACAAGAGTTACTTTATATGTTGCCACTCCTTCAATTACGGTTTCTGCAGGATCAATTTTTGATATATGAGCCATAAAAATATCATCACTCGTGTACGCATCTAACGTCACTCGTGCAGAATCTTCTAACTTAAGGTTAGAAATATCAGACTCTGGAACATTAGCCTCCATTTCAAATCCACTCGTACCAATAACTGATACGAGATTTATGTTAGCCGCAACAATCTCACCTACTGTGGCATCCTGTCTTGTAACAATTCCACTAATTGGTGTTCGTATGATTGTTTTGGCGATTTCTGCTCCAATGCCATCGACTCGTGCTTGCGCGCTTTCTACATTTGCTTCTTGTCTCAATATCTCTTCGGCTGTTGTTCCTGCTTTAGCAAGAATTAACTCTTCTTTTGCTAGTGACAAGCTTGAACTCGCTTGGCGAAACTTTTCTTCTGCAGCCGACATATTAATAATGCCAGTATTTACTGAGGTGCGCGCAGTAGACGTATCTGTCTGATAGGTAGATTGTGTTGCTGTACTTATACCACCAACAGTTCCATTAATCGCAGATGCAATTAGATCGAGTAGATCACGTACGGTACCCATAACTGACTTTGCTTCTTCAAAATACACATTCATATCGCTAGAAGAATTTAAAACAAGGAGGTTGTCTTCCCATCTTTCTAAAAGTAACTCTAATAGGAACCTGGCAGTTTCGATATTGATCTCACCCTGAACGCCTGGTGAGAATACTAATTGAGGATTATCACTTCTCGGTCCTGTAAACATAGAATCAATATTTTTTCTTATTCCATCGTCCGAGCGCGTAAATGCATCTCTCATTTTATCTATCGCATTTAGTTTTGCGTCCACAAGAACCTGCTCCTGATTAGCAACTTTGACGCGAGCAATTTCTACTTCTTCTGGTCGCGTTCCTCGTTGTAGCTCTGACAATCGTGCATTTTCTGCTTTCAAGTTTGCTTGTGCCTCTGCCAGGTCTGCACGCAGGTCTGCATTGTTTTGCTGAACCAAAACTGCACCGCGTCCCACGGTATCTCCAACATCTGCAGAGATTGAAGCGATACGCCCTGACTTTTCAAACGCAAGATTAACGCTTTCAGTTGCTTGCACGCGGCCAGTAACGCTAATCTCCTGAACTATATCTGTAAGCTCAATGTCAAGAAATTCATTCGTTGATTCTTCTGGGCTTCTAAACAACATGTAAGTCCCAATAATCAAAAGAATAACTGCTACAATTAGTACAGCGCGTTTGTGACTAGTGAAAAATCCCATCATGCTCATATAATAAGGTATAAAAGGGTTTTCAGGAAGGTTAATTCGTGCTATTATCACTCCCACACTAATATGGAGAGTGTGGCCAAATGGCCCCATCGTCTAACGGTTAGGACGTCAGGTTTTCATCCTGGAAATAGGGGTTCGATTCCCCTTGGGGTCACATTCAGAAACTTGGTCGGAAGTAAGCGCAAAATCTGGGCGCGCCGAAGGCGCGCTGTATGGCGAGGGTATGAAATCCGTCTTGCGGGCGCGGGCGAATTCGATAGAGATCCTTTGGATGGTACATCAAACAAATCGTCATGGCTGTTGCCTCGCCTTAGGTCAAGGTCTCCAGACATTGCCGTACCGTGACATGCGTCAGCGGTGCAGCCTTGTTGTTCGAAAACGACTTCTTGAATTGCATCAAATGTACTGTCAAAACTTGTATCACATTCTGGATTTTCTGGCGGCGTAGGTGGGGGCGTATTCTTTACGTCTCCAGAACTACCACTACTACCGCAAGAGATTATAAAAATTGCGACCAATATGCCGCACAGATAGATAATGCGCAGTTTCATCTCGATCTCCTTGTTAAGTTGTAAACGTGCGCCTCTTTAATTATCGCACCCCCTCATTGTATTGCAGTGCAATACAATGAGGCTCAATACTTCATCTTTCTCTACCTACTCACCCTTCTCATCGCTCGGTAGTGGAAAGATGAAAGATAAGACTTTATCCATTCCTCCATATACGGTGTTGACTGCATCATCAACTGCTCGAAATTTGGGATCTACTTCTCGCATATATGCATTGTTAGCTTGTTCTCGAGCTATTTCAGCATCAATTTGATTGTTACGCGCCATAACTCTATATATCGGCGCCACGTCTCGCTGATATCGATATGCTTCAACCCGCGCCTCTCTAGCTCTTGCGCGTGATTCAAGTCTTGCGGTTTCGCTACGGGCTGCTGATTCGACCTGAATACGACCTGCCTGTTCCATGCGTAGTATTGCAGCCTCCTGTGCTGCAGGAACTGAAAGTGTGGCGGCTGGCCTCGTAAACCTCATTCGTTGAGCGGCGGCATCTTCTGGTTTCATCATTGACCCCATACCTCCCGCAAAAATTGTGCCAAGCATAAAAACACGCAATCCTTTTGCTAAGCCTGGGTAACTATGAGCTAATTTTTCTAAAGCACCTGGCTCATCTGGATCTTCGCCCGCTCTTTTTGTAAGTTCACGCAACATATCACCCTCCCCTCTTGCGAAGTCAGTTCTAAGACCCTCTTCCAATTCAGGAAGTGGTTCTTCGGTAATCTCGCGAATAATCTCTTCTTCTTCTGGAGAAAATTCTGGGGTTTTTATTTCTTCTTCGTTTTCTGGACCTGATGTGTTCATGCTTTCCATATTCATATCTATTCTTCTAGGTAAGCAAATAATTCCTTTCGTTCGGCCTCAATAATCTCTTCTGTCCCACCATTATCTACTGCTGCAATCTTTAGCTTCATGTTTTCTGTTACTTCAACAAGCAGTCCTGGATCATTTCCTATGACGCCCACAAAAAGAACCATGGCTTCTGGCGCCATAAAACCAAAACGCTCCTTCCACAAGGTAACGTCATCCTTGTGAAGCTCACTTCCATCAAGAAGTTCATGCGCTTTTTCTATGACATCATCGTGTTGCATATCTCTATAGTATGTAGGAGATACAAAATTACAAGCTTCAAATATAATAGAAACGTGGTAAAATCCTAGTTACCTCACTCGGGCGTATAGCTCAGCTGGTTAGAGCGTTGCATTGACATTGCAGAGGTCGGAGGTTCGAGCCCCCCTACGCCCACCACCCAGGTTTTATTAAATAAATGGTAGAGTTAAAAAGATCTCCCAGATCTTTTTAATGTCTCCACCGATGAAGTCAGAGGTTCATGAAGTGCTGGGAGCACTTCATGCGGTTTGCACTCGAGTCGATAGACGAGACCTATAGTTGCAAACCTATCCTAAACTTCTAGGGCGCACACAAATGACTACAAAATCAACAACAATTCTTGCGATTGAAACAAGCTGTGACGAGACTTCCGTTGCGGTTATTGATTGTAGTGGCACAAAATCAAAACCAAAATATAAACTTCGTTCAAATATTGTCTCCTCGCAGGTAAAACTTCACGAGCAATATGGTGGTGTCGTACCAAACTTAGCCAAACGTGAGCATATAAAAAATTTACCAATGGTTCTTAAAACTGCCCTTGGGGAAGCGTCCGTGTTGACACCGGAAAATGAAATTGATGTTATCGCGGTAACCGTAGGGCCAGGACTTGAGCCAGCACTTTGGACGGGTATTACGTTTGCACAGGATCTCGCGCAAAAATGGAAAAAGCCGGTTGTAGCTGCAAACCATATGGAAGGACATCTAGTTACTCCCCTCCTATCAAAATCACAAAAGGAATATGAGTTTCCTGCAATTGCATTATTAGTATCTGGGGGTCATACGCAACTCGCACTTGTAAAAAACTTTGGGGATTACAAAATTATTGGAGATACAGTAGATGACGCCGCTGGTGAAGCATTCGATAAGGTGGCGCGTATGCTTGATCTTGGATATCCAGGTGGACCTATGATTTCAAAACTTGGTAAAACCGGTAACCGATACACATACTCATTTCCACGACCAATGATTAACCACAAAAACTATAACTTCAGTTTTTCGGGACTCAAGACAGCGGTCTTGTATACGCTCAGAGACCTTAATGAGAAAAAAGAACTGTATAGTAAAAACGATATTGCAGCGTCCTTTGAGGATGCTGTCGTAGACGTGCTTATATCAAAAACAATTAAGGCAGTCAGAGAATACGGTGCCAAGACATGTATCCTTGGAGGTGGTGTTGCGGCCAACGAGCTTTTGAGAAAAAGATTGACAGCGGCAATCAAGGAGGATATTACGACAAAGCTTTTCTTGCCAGAGGCAGAATTAACTGGAGATAATGCGGCCATGATAGGTGCATCTGCTTATTTTCATGTACTCGATGATGATTTTACCGACTGGAAGAAACTAGTCGCAAATGCTACACTCAGCTTGTGAAGTTCGAAGATTTACCGAAGGCTTACGAGCCAAAAGAGCACGAGGAGGAGATCTATCGAATCTGGGAAAACTCAGGTTTTTTTAATCCTGATGCACTTCCAAACTCAGACAAAAGAAAACCATTTTCACTCATGATGGCGCCGCCAAATGTTACGGGTCATATACACGTTGGGCATGCAATGGAAAACACAATGTCTGATGTTTTGGTTCGCTTAAAACGAATGCAAGGATTTAAACCTCTATTCCTCCCTGGGAAGGACCATGCCGGAATTGCCGGGCAACATGTTGTTGAAAAAGAATTAAAGAAAGAGGGAAAGTCTAGAACAGCCATTGGCCGAGAAAAATTTGTAGAACGAGTGTGGGATTGGATGGACCAATACGGTTCTGATATAGATCAAGAACTAAAACGTCTTGGTCTTTCGGTGGACTGGTCACGAAAGCGATTCACCATGGATGAAGGATACCAAAAGGCTGTTGAAGAAGTTTTTATTCACTATCACAAGAAGGGATACATATATCGTGGGAAGCGCGTAGTTAATTGGTGTACGCGTTGTCAGACAACTATTTCTGACCTTGAGGTTGAATACAAAGAAGAAAAAGGTAATTTTTATGAAATAAAATACGGACCATTAACTATTGGTACCGTACGACCAGAGACAAAACTTGGTGACACGGCACTCGCCGTACACCCGGACGACGAACGATACAAAGAATATCACAACAAAGAGATCGAAATTGAATCTGTAGACAACACAATACCACGTAATCAACCGCCCAAAAAAGCAAAAATAAATCTAATTGTTATCCCCGACGAGGAGGCAGACCCAGGGTTTGGTACTGGAGTAATTAAGGTAACCCCTGCTCACAGCATGGCTGACTTCGAGATCTACGAGAGACATCCTGAGGTTCCTGTTACTAAAATCATAGACGAGTTTGGAAAGATGAATGAAAATGCTGGGGCCAGATACCAAGGACTAAAAGTAAATGAGGCCCGTGAACAGATAGTTAAGGACTTGGACGAGCTAGGACTTTTGATAAAAACAGAAGAGTACGATCACTCTGTATCTCATTGTGAACGATGTGGAGCCATTATTGAGCCGCTACTGTCTAACCAATGGTATGTATCCATGAAAGAGCTTGCGGGAGCTGCGACAAAAGCAATCAAAAAAGACAAAATAGAATTTATCCCACCTACACGAAAGAAAGTCATGCTTGATTGGATAGACAATATTCGTGATTGGAATATTTCTCGACAACTTTGGTGGGGACACAGAATCCCGGCTTGGCACTGTGCTTGCACGGAGCCAGAATGGCACATTAGCCACACAAAACCAGACACGCCATGCAAAAAGTGTAAAAAAACTTGGAAACAGACCGAGGATGTTCTTGATACATGGTTCTCTTCTGGTCTTTGGACTTTTGTGACGCTTGGATGGCCAGATAAGACAGAAGACCTAGAAACATTTTATCCTACGGCACTCATATCTAGTGCACGTGAGATTTTCTTTCTTTGGATTTTTCGTATGATTTTTTCTGGTATCGAATTCATGGGAGAACCTCCATTTAAAGTCATATACACTCACCCAACGATTCTTGATAGCCAAGGGAAAAAAATGTCTAAATCAAAGGGTAATGTAGTAGACCCAATGAAGTTAATTGATGAGGTTGGAATTGATGCAACCCGATTTGGTCTTGTATGGCAAGTTATGTCGACGCAGGACATTCAATGGTCTCTTGGAGGTTTTCGTACTGGCAAAAAGTTTCTCAACAAATTATGGAATTCTTGGAGGTTCATTTATGGACAGCTTGGGGATGGAGAATATACCCTCGAACGTCCAAAAGTAACGCTCGACCATACTAAGAAAATCATTGCTGAATATGACGAAACAACGGGGACAGTTAATAATATGTTAGAAAAATTGGAATTTGGTGCAGCCCTCCATGAACTATATGATTTTTATTGGCACCATTTTTGCGATATATTCTTAGAGGGGGCCAAAAAGGACGATTCAGATGAAACAAGACAAACACTCATATATGTATTTGCTGGTTGTCTCAAACAACTTCATCCATTTATTCCTTTTATAACGGAATATATTTGGAGCCTTGTCCCCCTACAAAAGAAAACACTTCTCATTGTAGAGGAGGTCTAGATTAACTTTTTATATGTAATGGATACGCTCGTACTTACAATAGTAGGAGGATTTGTCCCGGCTCTTTTGTGGTTGTGGTTTTGGCTCAAAGAAGATGAGCACCCCGAACCTAATAGATTTCTCGCGCTCGCATTCATCGGAGGAATGGCGGCAATCCCAGCAGCTCTTATTTTAGAGTTCTTCTGGTTAAAAATCGTCGAGCACTTTGCTACGGGAGCTGGTAACGGAGTTTTCTCTAGTACTTCGCTTATACTCATAACTGGATTTGCATTCGTAGAGGAATACGTTAAATACTTTTTTGCATATGCGCTTGTCTTTTGGCGGAAAGATTATGATGAACCGGTAGATGCAATGGTCTATCTTATTACGACAGCGCTTGGTTTTGCTGCAGTTGAAAATGTCTTTTACCTTTTAAATCCCTTTTCTTCCGCACTTCTGCATGGATTTACGACAACAGGACTTCGCTTCTTGGGCCCAACCCTCTTACATGCTCTCGCATCTGGTCTTTTGGGGTATTTCATTGCTGGGTCATATTTTAGGACCCGTTTTCGCCGCGAAACAGCCCTTGCTTTCGGTCTCCTGTGGGCAACGGTGTTGCACGCGGGCTTTAACATTTCTATAATACTATCAACGAATGATGCAGGGATAACGCGAATAGAACCTGTACTGGTTCTCCTAGGTATCGTCGGAATTATTATTCTCTTCTCATTTGAGAGAGTTAAGCATAAGATAATAAGATAACATGCCTAGAGATTCACGATCATTTTTTGAGAAATTAACCGGATCCGTTCCGGCTGATGAGTATTACGAAGAAGATACAACGGAGGAGGAGGGGCCGGTTACAAACGAGCCACCTCAAGCACACCTTGCGATGGCAACCGCAACCAAATCTAAAGTTCGCCAAATACGCAAAGTAACACCAGTAAAACAGGAGGGGCGCGAGGATGAAGCATGGCTAACCGAAGAGGAAGGTCAGCTCACGGTAGATGTATTTCAAAAAGAAGGCAATATAATTATTCAATCAACAGTTGCTGGCGTACGACCAGATGATTTGGATGTACAAATAACCCGCGACATGGTAACCATTCGTGGAAAACGAGAACAAGCACGAGAAACAAGTGGAGATGACTACTACTATCAAGAACTTTATTGGGGATCATTTTCTCGCTCGATACTTCTCCCTCACGAAGTTGATGTAGATGGATCAAATGCAACATTAAAAAATGGACTTTTAACAATTACACTACCTCAACTTGATAAGAATAGAACGGAAAGACTACGAGTAAAGCACGATTAATAAAAAATATCCAGCACGTGCTGGATATTTTTTATTTGTTTGTGCACTGCTCACTAAGTTCTGTGTGCAACAGGACAAATCCCCAGCATTTGCGAATCCGCGAATGAAAACTCAACGAGTTTTCAGCGGAATTGGTATCACTTCTCACTAAACTTGCCTATCGGCATACAAACGACCTAATTTTTGATGACCGAAGGAAATGTAAAAATGGAAATACTCTTGTGGTGCTCCTAGTATACTTAATTTAGCAAATCAAAAAATCCTAGGTTTAAACCTAGGATTTTTTGAGCTAAATTGGTGCCGCGAGTCAGAATTGAACTGACGACACGACGCTCTTCAGGCGTCTGCTCTACCACTGAGCTACCGCGGCATTTCAATTGTCCCATGAATATAACGCAGGACTCGGTCACAAATAATTTTTCTAACGAAAAATTTTCTCAGCCCCGCCTCGCGGTGCTCACCTTGTTCTCCTTTCGGTCGAACAAACTCGCACAACGCTGCGGCCTTCGAGACCCTCTAATTAAGTAAAGCAGTTTACTTAATTAGAGGGTCTCGAACCTGCGACATCTTCTTAATCAGTACTTTGTGGGCGATGCAGGACTCGAACCTGCGACATCTTCGGTGTAATCGTTAAAAAGACATAACATGTCTTTTTAACTCCAGCCAACCCCCCCCACATTCTATTGCTTAAAGTCTTAGTGGGCGATGCAGGACTCGAACCTGCGACATCTTCGGTGTAAACGAAGCGCTCTAGCCAACTGAGCTAATCGCCCACTAAGACTTTAAATCTGTCTGTATGTGGGAGAGCTAATCGCCCACAAAGTACTGATTTTTTGGATGTAATCGTTGAAAAGACATGTTATGTCTTTTCAACTCTAGCCAAACAGCTAACCGCCCACGAGACAATCGATAACACATCAAGTTTATATATTGTACATATTTTAGAAGAAAATAAAAGCGCCCAGTACAAAAACTAGGCGCGAACGAGAAGGGTCAATTAGCGAACTCTCTTATATTGGCGAGGAGGTATTGAATCAGAATAACCAAGCTTTATTGCTAAAAATTGAGCACGGGCAAGTTTGGACGTAAAGCGGCGACGTAGGTCTTTGGTGCTACCCAAGCGATCTCTAAAATTACGAAGAACCCCAAGACGCCTGCGAACAGTATCTTGGTTTGCATCCGTTATTGGAAAGCGAAAAATTGTTTCGAACTCTTTTATTTCGGCGGGTGTGAGCAAGCCTCTCCGAGGCAAAAGGGTTGAAACAAGCGTACCTGCACCACTAGAAGTAATGAGGCCAGTAATTCGCTCTGCTATGGTCATGTGTCACCTCCGTGACTATGTTCTATCTGAAACTAGTATAGCGTAAAATCTTTATATGTCAATCCCCATACTAATAATTGCATTGTTACACGAAGAAACTAGGGTTATATGAAAACTAACTACGTTTAGTAGAGAAGCCCCCAACGGTGACAATAGGCACGGCACAACAAAAATTTCTAATGCCATTATTTAGTATGGGGGATTAGGTGTGCTTGTCAGCGACAACAAATGCCCCATATGAATATGGCTTAATAACGGGAGAAAATCCAAATCCTTTTACCATTCCACAAATTCCATCTAAAAGGGTTTTTGTTTGCCCGCCCTCTCCCACATCAAGATGAATACACTTAAATTCTATTTTGTCTCCCCAAAACATTTCTTCCCCAAGTTCGTCCTTAATTAAACTTCGAAACTCTTGTGCTAATGTTACAGACAACATTGCTTCACGCCAAATACGCTCTTTAAAATTAAACGTTCGCTCACGGTGTTTTGTCCAAAAATGAATACCACCATTCCCTATTCGTCTAACCACAACTGCTGTTACAAAATTTGTTGTCCCCTTAAGCACAGCGTGCGAATCACTGCCTATAACCACCTCGTATTTAGCATTTGGATATTTTGCTACATATTTTTTTATCTCTGAGACAACAGAAAAAAGCGAAAGCTCTGTCCCGGCTTCTGTTCTAAAAATTTTATCATCAGATAAGGCTCTGCTGGACGTCGTTTTGTAGTTGATACGATTCATCAGTAACAACTACGTTAGCAACTCTAGCCAACTGAAACAAGGCGTGCTTTTGTCGTCCATGACAGTAGCCCTCAAGCGTATCCCTGTTAAGAGTCTGTATATCAACTGTCTCTTTTTGTTTTGTTTTATCTTTATCCGTATATTCGAGCTCTACTGCTAAGCGCTTATTAAATGCATCCTCAAGAATTTTCTTTAGAGATGGTGCCGTAACCTTCCAATTAACCATAACTCGCACGCGCCCCCTATCTCTCGTATCTGCCAATACAAAGCCATTCTTTTTTCCAAACTCATACAAATCACGGGTTAGTCTAACATCCTGTATACAGTAGTTCTTAACTTTGTCTTTAAGTCCGCGACGCCACCAATCGATCGCCTCTAGCCCTATTCCACTTTTTTGTGTCCCAAGAGTTGCTCCACACAAATTGTTAAGAGAGACACGGAACCCAAGAGACTTCTCAACCTCCTCCATGAGGTCTAGGTGTGTGAGAGTATCTAGATCCTGCTCAACATGTGGCTGCAGTACCGGAAAATCAAAGTGTTTACTGTTAAAACCAATAGCAAGTTGTGAATTTGTCATCAATTCTTCAAGTTTTGGAAATTCTTCTTTTTCATATACATAAAAAGAATCGTCAGCATAATTATATACACCGACGACCGTCACCCCTAACATGTGCATATTTTGTTTTCCTCCAACCTCTCTGAGTTCTTTTTCTGTCTCTATGTCAATTACGAGTGTATTCATGGATATCTTTTTGTACCATGAAATTAACCGCTGGTACATTAATTTTTCCAACAATCAAGATAGTGGTACAGTTGTTATATGAATCCCAATGCGATTTTTGTTGTAATTCTGGTTGTGGCGCTTATTATTGTTGCCTTTATCACAGTAGGAGACCTTGGGGTAAGTGGTGGGCCCGTTGCACAGGCGCCAAACTCAAATGCCGAATTTGGGGTGGTTGTAGAAAAAAAGACCTTTCTCTCAAGTTTTCGAAAAACACCTCCCCCAAGTTCCCAACAACAAACTAAAACCGAGGAGGACATCCTAGAAAAAAACATTACAATCAATCGAAAGAATGCGAAGTTAAGCGACGTTGATAGAGAGTATATAACAATTCAATATTCTTCGCGTGCCAAGGAGTCTATCGACCTCACAGATTGGAAAGTAGAAAATACTCGTGGTAGTGGCTTTGTGTTAGGTAGAGTTTCTAATTTACCTGGCCGATCGAGCTCTTCTCTTGATAACGATAGACTCATTGTCCCACCGGGGGGACGTGTTCATGTTATTACCGGCCGTAGTCCTCGTGGAGAAAACTTTAGAGTCAACAAATGTTCTGGATATTTTAATCAAACAAAGACATATACGCCATTTGTTCCTCATAGTTGTCCAAGCCCAAAAAACGAACCTGGGCAAGACGGATTTTCTGACGAATGTTTTAACTACGTAAAACGTCTACCTTCGTGCAAGATTCCATCTCCGCTCCCTACTATTCTGGATGACAGGTGTCGTAACTATGTAATAGAAAATATTAGTTATGCTGGATGTATAGACAACCACAAAACAGATGATGATTTTTATAAAGACGAGTGGTGGGTTTATCTGAAACGCCCTGACCAACTTTGGTCAGATTCTCGCGACACAATTTATTTAAAGAATTCTTCTGGTGTTCTTATAAAGTCTTACTCTTACCAGTAAGATAGTAGGCTATAACACCAAAAGCTACAGAAACATTAAGTGATTCTTTTTTGCCTCTCATTGGTATCTCTACAATATCATCTGCTTTTTTTATGAGTGAAGGCGACAAACCTTTAACCTCATTTCCCATAATGAAAGCTATTTTAGCTTTCGACTTAAATTTGTTATAAGGCTTTGATGTTTTTGTTTTTTCTATAGCAATTATTTTATATCCATCTTTTTTTAAAGATTTGATAAGTTTTCCTATATCAGTCTTTTTACTCCACTCTACATACTCTTCGGCACCGAGTGCTGTTTTTAAAATCTCTCTTCTTGTCCTCCCAAGCTCATCAACAGGAGATGGAGTATAGCCAGTTAAATACACCTTGATAATACCTGCGCCGTCAGCGGTACGCAAAACGGAGCCTACATTATGCAGGCTCCGAACGTTATGTATAATCGCAACTGTAGAGTTCGTGCGAAAATTTGCTTTCATGGCGAAATTAATATAATTTTTGCGCGATCTCCATTATTTGAGTTCAAAAATTATAGTTACGTTTGATGTAATCTCATTCTCTCCTACGGGTATTGATGGAGAAGGGATTGCGTTGCCGCCTACAGAATCGAGGGTCGCATATGATTTTTCTGCATAATATATACCTCCTCTGCCTCCTTCTGAAAAGCCTACTATACGACCAAGTCTAACGCCAAGATCGCTTGCTAGTGCCTCTGCTTTTTCTCGTGCGTCCTTAATTGCCTCCTCTCGCGCCTCTCTTTCAAGCGTATCTGGCTCGTCAATTGTAAATGAAAGACTACTAATCTCATGTGCGCCGTTTTCTGTGGCTCCCGCAATAATATCTCCGGAGTCATCTAAGTGACGAATTTTAACGCGAAGACTTTGTCGTACCTGCCACCCCTTCAGAACCTGTCCATTACTTCTAGTATAATCATATCGTGGGCTGAGCGAATAACCTATTGTTTTTATATCTTCTTCTTTAATGCCCTTATCATTAAGAAAATTGACTACATCATCAGATGCAACAGACGCAAGGCGTGTAACGACTTCTGGATCTTGGGCCTCTTTAAAGATAGTAATTGTTATCTCTCCTACATCAGGCTTTGCAAAAACAGAACCCTCACCTGAAATACTAATTGTATTCTCGGGAACAATAGCTCGTGATTCGCGAACTTCTCTTAATGTTCGTGCACCTAAAAATACAACAACCATTACTAAGACAAGTGCAATAAGCACTCTTAGAAAACCCTTTTGATGGATATTTTTTACTTCTTCCATGGCGTTATTTTAAACGATTAATTGATAATTGTGTGACACTTAAACGTTTTTGCTGTATCGGTTTGTAGTTAAAATTAATTCCTAACCGCATCGCGGACAACCTGTCTGTCGTCCCAAGCAATCTTCTTGCCCCTTGGTCCCATCATTAAAGACTCTGAACCCTTCCCCGTTACAACAACAACATCATCTGCGCGAGCAGACTGAACTGCTCTGGTTACGGCTTCTTTGCGATCCAAAATTATTGTTGGCTTCTTTTTTATTATACCACTCTTTATGTCTCCAATAATCTTCTCTGGGTCTTCGTCATAAGGGTCTTCAGTAGTTAAAAAAATCTGATCACACCACTCGTCTGCTATTTGTCCCATTTCCGGACGCTTCCATATGTCACGCCCACCACCAGCAGAACCCAAAACACAAATCATTTTCCCTTTTGAGCCTTTAACCGCTTCATATACATTTAAAAGCGCATCCGGTGTATGAGCATAATCTACCACCACCGAAAATACTGAAAATGGTGGCTTCAATACATATTCTATACGCCCAGGAACTCCTGTAATCTTCTCAAATGCATCACGAATCCGTTCTGGGTGTATACCTCGCGATAAAGCAATAGTAAAAGCACAGAGTGCATTATACAGATTAAATTTTCCTAGAAGCTTTAGGCGCATCTCTATATTGTTATAAACAAAAGAAACACCTCTCTCGTCAAACGAATAGTGACCTGGTTCGATTGTTTTCCCGAACTCTTTCCATCTATGACAGTCGAGGCCATAAATCCAGGCTTCTGACCTTTGGTACTGAAGGAAGTGAGTAGTTGACTCTTCATCATCTCCATTGAGAATCATTGTCCTTCCCTTCTTCTTAGATTTGGCAACTGCCTTAAACAAACGGGCCTTGGCTCTTCTATATCTTTCAAAACCGCCATGAGCTTCTATATGCTCTTTTGTAATATTCGTAAATGCTGCTGTATCAAATTGAATAAAACGGTGACGGGATTGCATAATACCTTCGGACGTAACCTCCAAAATTACAACATCGCACTTCGCGCGAATAGCATCTCGTAAAAAACGTTGAACAAAAAAACGTCCTGGCATAGTCATTTTTAATTCATTTTTCCACTTCTTGTCTCCTATAATAAACCTAATGGATGATGCCGATGCTACTTTATATCCCGCCTCAACAAAAACTTGATGTGTGAGATCAACAACCGTTGTCTTTCCATTGGTTCCAGTAACACCTATAACGATTAGTTCTCTTGAGGGAAAACGGTACAAAAGAGCTGCAAAAAGCGCAAACAAAAAATGATATACATGCAGTAAAGGCTTTGGAATTAATTTTTTCATGAGTGTCTCCCTAACAACTTGAGCGCCTCCCGAACCCTCTCATCAGCACCCCCTATGGTGTTTGGAATCTTGTGGAGAATTTCACGCGACTCTGAAAGAGAGTACCCAAGAGAAACAAGGGCGTCGATTGCATCGGCATCTTCGCTTGATACAGACACGCTCTCCATTCCCCCAAGCTTGTCTCTAAGTTCCATAACAATCTTTTCGGCAATCTTTTTGCCTATCCCAGATATTTTAGTTAGGTAGGCGACCTCTCCCGATGCAATGGCATGTTTTAATGTATCGAGAGGTGCTACAGATAGAACACCCAGTGCCGATCTTGGGCCAATACCAGAAATAGTAATAAGCATTTCAAAAAGCTCCAATTCTGCCATGGAGTTGAACCCATAAAGTTCGAGCGCTGTTTCGCGTACATGCAGGTGCGTAAAAAGAGAAGCCTTATCCCCTTTTTTAGGAATAGACTTTAGAGTTTCTAGCGATGTGAATAATTTATATCCAACACCCCCAACGTCGATCAAGGCAAAGCGTGAGCCACGAAAGAGTACTGTACCTTCTATGTGTGCTATCATACTCGCACTTATATAATATGTCTTTTAAACTTGTTTCTCAATTCGAGCCATCGGGAGACCAGCCACGCGCTATCAAAACATTAACCGATGGGCTGCGTGAGGGCAAACGTTCTCAAACACTTTTAGGGGTTACGGGGTCTGGTAAAACCTTCTCAATGGCACAAGTAATAGCTGCGACTAATCGTCCTGCGCTTGTTTTATCTCACAACAAAACACTCGCCGCACAGCTGTATGAAGAATTTCGTGATTTTTTTCCTCAAAACTCAGTACACTACTTTGTTTCATATTATGACTACTATCAGCCAGAGGCCTACATTCCAAACACAGATACCTATATAGAAAAAGACGCAAAGATAAACTCTTTTATAGACGAGCTTCGCCACGCAACAACACAAGCAGCCCTCACACGCAAAGACCTTATTATTGTTGCTTCTGTTTCGGCGATTTATGGAATTGGAGAGCCAGAAACATATCTAGATTTTTCTCTTAACCTAGAAGAAGGAAAAAGGATGGACGTTAAAGAATTTACTAGCTCACTCGCTGACATGCAATACATTCGTAACGACATTGAGCGAACACCGGGAACTTGGGGGCGAACTGGAGAGGCCATTACTGTAGTTCTTCCTTCTGGAGAGCGCGTGGTGCGAATTATCTTTTTTGGGGGCGAAATAGAAGAAATCCAAGAGAGCCTTAACAGTCCAGATATTAATTTTTCGCGAGTAAAAAACTATAAAATATTTCCAGCAAAGCATTTTGTGACACCACTCGATACCTTAGAAACTGCTACAAAAAATATAGAAAAAGAACTTAAGGATCGTGTCTTGGAACTCAAAAAGAGCGGTAAAGAGTTTGAGGCTGAACGCCTTTTGCGCCGAGCACGATATGATATAAAAATGCTTCGAGAAACCGGGTACACCCAAGGAATAGAAAATTACTCAAGACATTTAACTGGTCGTGCCGCTGGCGAACCACCTGCTACACTTCTCGAATATCTACCCGACAACTTTCTTACATTTGTTGATGAGTCACATATTACACTTCCTCAAATTAGGGGCATGTTCGCCGGAGACCGGGCGCGCAAAGAAACTCTTGTAGAACATGGATTTCGATTACCATCTGCGCTTGATAACCGTCCTCTTACATTTGAAGAATTTGAAAAAAATATTGGGGACGCCATATTTGTTTCAGCAACCCCAGGGCTATATGAACGAGCACGTGGCAATATAGCCGAACAACTTATTAGACCAACTGGACTTCTTGATCCAACAATAGAGGTCAGAGGAGCTGAACATCAAGTGAAAGACGTTGAGAAGGAGATTGTGAAGCGTGCTAAGAAAAATGAGAGGACTCTTGTTATTGCTCTTACAAAACGCATGGCTGAGGATATAGCCGAGTACCTATCTGATCGAGGGTTAAAAGTCGCCTGGCTTCATTCTGAAGTTAAAACAATAGAACGACATGACATATTGCGTAGCCTAAGAGATGGTACTGTTGATGCTATTGTTGGTATCAATCTATTACGTGAGGGTTTGGACCTGCCAGAGGTGTCTCTCATCTGTATTTTAGACGCAGACAAAGAGGGGTTCTTAAGAAACGAAACAACTCTCATACAAACAGCTGGTCGCGCAAGTAGAAACCCAGAAGGCCATGTTATCTTTTATGCTGACAAAATTACCGAATCTATGAAAAAGACAATAGACGAGACCTCTCGGCGGAGAAAGTACCAAGAGTTGTATAATAAGAAAAATAAAATAACTCCAACAGCAATACATAAAGATATCAAGCCGTCTTTGTTTGCTGGCATGAAAAAATTAAAGAAGGAAAATGTGTTGAGGGAGCTCTCTAAGGAAAAGAGGTCAAAAATTGAACAGAGACGCGAAATCGAGGATGAAATGCTTGAAGCCGCCTCCCGTCTCGACTTCGAACGGGCAGCAGAACTCCGCGACATACTCAAATCTCTTTAGGAATTGACTTATGGTGTAAAAACCATTACTGTAGAGTCCATGCCTAATACAAAAGCCGCAACAAAAGCTTTACGACAGTCGCAGAGGCGACGTCTTTTAAATATCCGCCGAAAGCGTGCCATGACTGGACCCCTAAAGGCAATCGAAAAGGCACTGAAGGCTGGCAATAAGGATGAGGCCCTAAAACTCCTTCCAAAGGTACAGAAAGAGCTCGACAAATCTGCAAGGCGGAACATTATTACAAAAAACACAGCAAGTCGCACAAAATCACGGCTTTCTAAACGACTTAAGTAAGCGCCTAGTGAGCTAGAAGAAAATAAAGAAGCCCTGTCTCCAGGTCTTCTTTTTTTCTTGGATCAGACCACATAACAAGAGCTTCTTGAGCTCTCTCTAGTTCTTCATGAGAAAAGTTTCTCGCTTGATTACTGGCCTTAGACAAAACAAAGGAACTCATTCCTTTTATATTCCCAACCTCGGCTGAACATATATTGCGTACATGCCACAATAGAGTACGCAACACCCCGTCAGGTTTAAATCCTGCCATCATTAGTTTCTCGAAATGAAAAAATGCCTTCTCGCGCTCACCTCTTCCCCAATAGTCTCCAAGTAAAAAAAGCTCTTTATCCTGCATGTTGGTGACTATCCTATTTGCCTCCCCCCCAAGTAAAATTTTTTCAAACTCGCCAGTAAATTTTTCTGGACTATCTTGATAGAGTCTCGTTAAGTGTTCTTTTACCTCGGCAGATATTTTTGTCTTTGTGCGAACGGCCTCGCTCTCAATATAATCTCTTAACTTAACTATTGAGATATAATTAAACTCCTGAACTTGTTTTGCCCTCTTTTTAATCGCATCAAAAAGCTTACCCTTCTTTGGTATACCCTCTTCATAAAAAACAATAATAGAATCGTCCCCTTCCCATCCTTTTATAAAATCTTTTAGTATTTCCTCTGCTCCACTGTCTGCTTTTGAGAGATTTTTAATTATAAGATATGATTTTTTACCAAAAAGTGTATCTCCACCAATAGACTCAAGAAGTGTGTCAAATCCGTTCTCGTTATCACAACGAATCTGGTGCCATGCAAACGGCACTTCACTTTCAAATCTATCAATAAATTTTTGTAAGTTGCGGGAAGATGCCTGTCTGTCTTCTCCGAATAACAAATAGATCATGTTTTTGAATTTGCTTTTGTTATGAGATGTATTCTATTTTGTACGAGAACAACGAAGCGAGAGGAAACAATATACGGAGTATGCGTTGATGAGAGGTTCGTTGTTCGTAGCCAAAATGAGTGCATCGTAATAAAAATGAAATATAAAATTATGATCCAAGAATCATCGTTTGAGTGAGTGTTTTTCGAGCAATTTGCGCACACGATCAACAATCTCTTGTGGCGTATTATTTGCCTTTACTAAATAATCTTTCGCTCCAAGTGAGTCTGCTCGCTCCATAAATTCTGGAGAACTCTGATTAGAAAGAACCATAACGAGAGTCTCTGCAATCTTAGGCTTCGCTCGAACTTCCGAAAGATAATCAAATCCGTTCATTTTACCTGGGAGGGTTATATCAAGGAGAACTAAGTGGGGTTTCTCTTTTTCTGTGAGCGACATACCTATCTCCCCATCTTCGGCTTCAAGCACCGTATATCCCTCTTGTTTAAAACGACCAACTAATATATTACGCAAAAATTTATCATCTTCTACTATAAGAATCTTAGCTTCGCTTCGCTTTAACATTGAGGCTATAGGAATGTCCGGAGTCTTGTCATCAATCATATTATTTCCATTCTTTCATATCGCCCCAGTTATGACCAATCTTTACATCCACAACTATTGGTATATCAAGTTCGGGCACATCTTCCATAATTTTCTTTATTTTAGGGATTATAATCTTTATTTTGTCTTTCTTCATCTCAAAAACTAGCTCATCGTGTACCTGCAACAACATATAAAAATTGTCTGATTTGTCCACCTCATTATCAATCCTAATCATCGCTCTCTTGATTATGTCTGCGTTGGTCCCTTGAAATGGAGCATTAACCGCCATTCGTTCCGCTTCTTTCCTTACAAAATCAAAAGATGCCTTCAGATTTGGCAAAAAACGTTTCCGTCCAAAGATTGTTTCAACATACCCTCTTTCTCTCCCATCTTCTATTATCTTTTCTCTAAAATCTCTTATAGCTGGAAACTTTTCAAAGTATAAATCAAGATACTCTTGTGCCTCCCCTGCTGAAACCTTAATGCTTGCCGCAAGAGCGCGAGCACCCATGCCATACAAAATACCAAAGTTTATGGACTTGGCCTTGAAACGAATATCTGGCGTTACTTTATCGAGTGCTACGTGAAATACTTCAGATGCGGTTCGTTGATGAATGTCTTCGTTATTTTTAAAAGTCTCTAACATTTTCTTATCTTTTGAAAGGGCTGCTGCAATTCGAAGTTCGATTTGAGAATAATCGAGTGCTACAAGTTCATATCCTGGACGCGCGATAAAAACACTCCGTACTTCGCGGCCTCTCTCGCTACGATTTGGTATATTTTGGAGATTGGGGTTTGTTGATGAAAAACGCCCAGTGGCAGCTCCAATCTGGTTGAATGTTGTGTGGACTCTACCGTCATTGGCTATTAATTCTGGTAGTGCCTTAATGTATGTGGAGTACAATTTACTTACCTCGCGGTACTCTATGAGTGGCTCTATTATAGGATGAAGGTCTTGTAGTTTTAATAATTCGGAAAATTTCGTAGAGATGCTTTTTGTTGATGTTTTTTTAATGCCTTTTGTTGGAAGTCCCAGAACCTCAAACAAAATATGAGAAAGTTGTTTCGGAGAATTTATATCAAACTTTTCGCCAGCATGGTCTAAAATTATTTTTTCAAGTTTTTTTATTTCTTTTGAAACCTCTTTTTCTAATACACCTAAATGTTTCTCGTCCACCAAAACCCCATCTCTCTCCATTTTGTACAAGACGGGTATGAGTGGTAGCTCAAACTCATAGTATGTTTTTTCTAACTTGTGTTTTATAAGCTTCTTCTTTAAATCATCAACAAGCTCAAGAATATTCTTTGTTGTTTTAGCTCTATCTTCAAGAAGCAACCCAAGATCAAACGCTCGTTTCTCAGAATCAATAACCCACTCCGCGACCCTAAGATCAAACTCAACAGAAAACAAAAACCCCAATGTATGAAATAAAGATTTTGCATCGTCGGTTATGATTCGCCCGTGCAGAGACAGTAACTCCTCAAGACCCTCAAAAGACTCAAAAGAAAATAATTTATCTTTTACCCCAACAACCACCTTCTCTTCCTCTTTATATAAAACGATTGTTTCTGTTTTTTTTATTACCTTCTCTAGTTCTTTTATCTCCCCTTTCTTTATGTTTGTTGCTGGCTTTAATTCCTCAAAACCCTGTGGGGCCTCAAGTCTATTTATTAAACTAGGAAAATGAAACTCGCGAAAAGTAGCAACGGCACTCTCATATGGAATCCCCTTAAATTCAATATCTTTTAGCTTTAGCTCTACTGGGGCATCCAATCTAATAGTCGCCAACTCCTTTGAAAATAAGGCTTCTTCTTCATTTTCTAATAAAAGATTTTTAATCCTTTCGGTAAGCCATTTTGGGTGTTTTTTCTCTTTTTTTATTTTTTTATAAATATCCTCTACGGTTCCATAGTTATTTATAAGGCTAGTTGCGGTTTTGTCGCCGATGCCCCTTACTCCGATAATGTTATCTGATGGGTCACCCTTAAGACCCTTAAAATCAATTACAAAGTTCGGCTTAAACGAATACCGCTCAACAACCTTGTCCTCATCGTACAAAATCGTATCATCTATTCCTTTTCGGAGGGTATAGACCCTTACTCTCTTTCCGCTTACTAATTGCATCGTATCCATGTCGCCTGATGCAATAATTAACTCAATATCTTTTTCTTTTTTTAATTTTTCAACGATTGTCCCAATAATATCATCGGCCTCAAATCCGGCCACTTCAAACATTGGTATATTAAATGCTTTAAAAATCTCTTTTACTTTTGCAAACTGTGGAATCAAGTCATCTTTTGTCTTTTCTCTCGTTGCCTTATATTCCTTATATGCCTTGTGCCTAAAAGTTGGTTCTGCGCGATCAAAGGCTGCTGCAATATGTGTCGGACCTAAATCACGAATAAGTTTTAATAAAATAGATGCAGTTCCATAAACCGCCCCCATCGGCTCGCCAGAGGACGATGTAAAAGAAGGGAGCGCGTGATACGCACGATGTATAAATGCGTGAGCATCAATAATAACAAGTTTGTTTTTCTTTTTTGTCATGAGCTAAAAGTTATGTTTCTTGCTGTAGGAGAAGAGTGAAAAAAGGTAATCCAAAGAGTGTCTTTTGGTAAAAGTTTTGAAACGCGCTCCGCCCACTCTATAACAACAATATTATTTGGCTCAGCTATAATATCTTTAAAACTCAAGGATTTTAGTTCTGATTGTTTTTTAATTCTATATAAATCTATGTGCCACAGATTTTTGAAAACTGAACGTGTAATAGTATAACGTTTTGCAATAACAAAAGTTGGTGACTGTATCTTAGATTTAGTCCCGAGGCCACGAGCTAGGTGTGTAGCAAAGAATGTTTTTCCAGATCCTAGCTCACCAGAAAGAGCAATAACAAATGAACTCTTTCTTTTTCCACTATAGACTCGAAGTTCTTCACCAAGCAATCTGGCTAATTTTCTTGTATCCTTGGTGCTTTTTGATATATAAGACTTATTCATCATTACGTCTAGACTAGCATAAAAATAAAATGGCCCCGCCTCATCCATTATGGATTATAGCGGAGCCGTTGGGTGTGTTTCTTCTCATTCAAAGGTATCGGGTGGCCTCCTGAACTGAACCACGCCAGATCTACGAGCTCGTTGATACCCATCTTCTTCTGCGGCCTCGGCCGTTTCAACCTCATGTTCGTAAGTGCCGCGCTCCTCGCCGCGCATACCCCTGCATTCAACGTCGTCTTCGTTACACCACCGTTCACCAGTTTCTAGATCAACAACAGGACCGTAGGACTCTTCAATGCCGCCAAAAGCTTCGAAGCCTTGCCCAATACCATCCAAGGTACCACCAACGGCATCCCCTACAAATTCCAGGGGTTTGCCGATTATGGTCTTGAATATCTTGCCAAGTGGACCACGTTTGCGATGAGTAAGTTGGTAGGGACCACGAACCCTTGCGCGAGGTTGTACGAGAACCTGGGGCTGATTATATCCCTGCCAGCCACCATAACCGCCGTAGCCGCTATAGGGATAGGGGTACATACGCACCGGGTCGCGTCTGATGATGGTAACGTTGGGGCCGCGAGTAACTGTCCCGTACCCAAAATCAAATGTTCTAATCTGTGAGTATGCGGCCGTTGGTAAGGCGATGAGAACGCCCACCAAGATGAGAATTGTGTAGATTGCCGTCTTCATGAGTGTTCTCCTTTTCGGTATTTATTCTAAAAGGAATTATACAGGTAAATATGCTATTTGTCAATCCTTTATTTAATCCACTCATTATCCCCTAGACCATAGTGAAACCCGCGTGTTACGAATGTATATTATGGAAGAGTTAAAAAATGCAATTAAAGAATCCTCCTCGGCAATTATTGTTTTGCCAGACCACGCCTCTGATAAAGACTATTTGGCGGCTCTTCAACTACAAAAAATTGCTGAAGATAAAATACATGTGTTGGCACCATCAGACAAAGAAGAGTCTTGGCAACAAATTTTTAACACCGAATCTCGTAAAAAAGAATTCGCAATAACCATTGATACAAAAGTTACGCCCGTTGAGGAGCTTCGTTATGAAAAAAATGGAACAAGTCTTATCATCTACCTATCTCATAGACAAAAGTTCGATCAGAAAGCTATTTCTTGTGCTGCCCATCTACCACCAAGCGACCTTTTTGTAACGATTGGATTTAGCTCTCAAGAAGAAGCAGAGGTGGCGCTCGAGCCACTTCCTCATAAGGGTGTTGCACGCCATCTCTGGATAGAAGACAAGAATACTGCGCCAGCGCTCACCGCAGAAACACCTGGAGATTATGTATATGATGCGCCTGTGCGATCTAAGCTAGCTCCCGCACAAGCAGCGCTTCTTGGTAGATTTATGGTTAGGTCTCGAGAGGATTTTGAAAACGATATTCTTTGGTCATTTATCACTCGAGAAGATTTTTCTAAAACCGGTACAAGTATGCGAGAAATACTTCTTGTAATACAGTCATATGTAGAAATAGCTTCTCACCCACCAACCTTAGCTATTTTCTGGCAACATGAAGACCAAAAAGGTACTCATGGGATTGTATGGTCTACAAACGAACAATTACTAGAAAACATGGCTGATGAATTTGACATTGTAATTAAAACCCAACATGTAGAGCTCCCAGAATTCGCAAACTTCATAGAAGCAGAAACAACTGTACGTAAATTGCTGCGACTAGCTCTCTAGGGTAACATAAGGGTGTGGCAGAATTTGATAAAGAAAAACGAGAAGAAAAATTAGCTAATATACGATCAAGGGAGGAAGAAGACCTTGCTCGTATTTTGTCTAAGCGTTATAAAATCCCATACCTTGATCTTACACGAGTTTCAATTGATCTTGACGCCCTAAAAAAAATTCCCGAAGAAAAGTCTCGAGCCGCTGGCGTGGCTATTGTACAGGCAACTGGACGAAAACTACAGGTTGCTGTAAAAAATCCAAACATTGCATCCGTAAGAGAAATTATTGAAGAACTCCATAGAGAAGGTTATGAGCCTCAACTTTTCCTAGCTTCAATTCAAAGCCTTGAACGAGCATGGGTGCGATATAAAGAAATAGCAAAAGAAAGCATACAAACTGGAGATATTATAGATATCTACAAAGACGATGTTCGTGATTTTCGAAATAAATTAAAAAATTCTAAAGATTTTCAAAAAGAACTGTCTACAAAAATCGCACAGGGTGCCTCTAGAAGGGCAACGGACCTTTTAGACTTAGTATTGGCTGGCGCATATGAACTCGAAGCTTCTGATATTCATATCGAACCAGAAGAGACTCTTGCTAAATTTCGATTAAGGCTCGATGGAATTCTGCACAATATCTTAGACTTAACACACGAAGCCCATAGAATACTCTTATCGCGCATCAAGCTTACATCTGGTTTAAAACTCAATATACATAAACGGGCGCAAGATGGAAGGTTTACAATTCGCAATAACGATGTAGACATTGAAATCCGTGTTTCTACATTGCCAGGACCATACGGCGAATCTATTGTTATGCGTTTGTTGCACCCTAATGCAATCTCAACAACTTTTGACGAACTTGGTATGTTAAAACCTGTCCGTGAAATGATTGAAAAAGAAATTCATCGTCCTAACGGAATGGTAATAACGACAGGCCCTACCGGCTCTGGTAAAACAACTACACTGTATGCTTTTTTGAAAAAGCTTCGTAGCTCAGAAATAAAAATAATCACAATTGAAGACCCTATCGAGTATCACCTACAAGGAATTACACAAACTCAGGTGAGTCATTCGGCAGAATACACATTTGAAACTGGTCTTTCTGCGATTGTTCGTCAGGACCCTGATATCATCTTAGTTGGTGAGATTAGAAACAAAGAGACTGCGGAAATTGCTATGCATGCATCACTAACAGGACACTTGGTATTCTCTACATTACACACAAACAACGCCCCAGGAACAATACCTCGTTTGGTTGACCTTGGTGTACAGCCAAATATTATAGCGCCAGCAATCAACGTAGCTATTGCACAACGACTTGTGCGCAAGCTTTGTGCTCACTGTCGTCAGGAAACAAGAGTAACGGAGGAGGAGGAGCAAATCATTATAAAAGCGGTAGAGGCTCTACCAAAGACCTATAAAAAACCAGACTTAACAAATATAAAAACTTTTGGATCAAACGCATGTGATAAATGTAACTACACAGGATACAAGGGGCGTATTGGTGTGTTTGAGGCCTTCTTGATTGATGATGAGATTGAGCAATTAATTTTAAAAAATCCTTCTGAGGCGGCTGTCAGAGAGGCGGCGGTTAGGAAGGGTATGGCAAGTATGCTTCAGGATGGTATCTTAAAGCTTCTCCTTGGCCTAACAACATTCTCTGAACTTAAAAGAACTGTGGGAATTTAAAAAAACACCCCGCTAATAGGGGAGTGTTTTTTTAAACAAAAGTTCTCTCTAAAAGTCTCCAGGCAATGTGCCCGGGCATGGGTACCACGGGCTGAGAGCCCCTTCGAGGAACAACCGAGCGACCCCCTCCTTTCAAAAAAGATATCACTGGCATACAAGACAAAATATGTCATAGTACCCATATATCCTTCCTGAAAGGAAAGGGACCAGGTTGCCCAATGACTAAAAGAAGGCCCAGATAAGGTAAACCTCACTTGCCTAGAGACTCCTAGAGAGAACAATTATAGATATATCAAACAAGCGGACATATTGTAGCGTAAAATTACTAAGATGTCAATACCCAAAAAAAAACAAGAGGAATTTGCCCTAGATAGTACATTACGACCAAATCAATGGGATGATTACGTGGGTCAGCAATCTATAAAGGAAAATCTACAGATTCTTATTGAGGCTGCAAAAAAAAGGAAAGAACCTTTGGAACACCTTCTTTTTTATGGTCCTCCTGGTCTTGGAAAGACAACTCTCGCACACCTTATACGCTCAGAAATGGGGGCACAAATGAAAATTACCTCTGGGCCTGCAATAGAAAAAGTTGGTGATTTAGCATCCATTCTCACAAACCTACAAGACAATGATATTTTGTTTATTGATGAGGTGCATCGACTAAATAAGCTGGTTGAAGAGATTTTATATCCAGCAATGGAGGCGCGGAGCCTAGATATTATTATAGGAAAAGGTCCTGCGGCACGCACTATCCAAATAGAGCTCCCAAAATTTTCACTGGTTGCAGCAACAACTCGTATAGCCCTTTTGTCTTCCCCTCTTCGTTCTCGTTTTTCTGGAGGAATATACAGATTAGAATATTATACCGAAGAAAATATACAAAAAATCTTAGCTCGTTCGGCAATGTTGCTTGGAGTGACAGCGGAGGATTCAGCTCTTATGGAAATAGCCAAAAGAAGTAGGTTTACGCCACGCATGGCAAATCATCTACTAAAACGCTGTCGTGACGTTGCAATAGTTAGAGGAGATGGTATTATTTCTCAACGTATAGCAAAGATGGCTTTAGATCTTCTTGATATAGACGAACTTGGTTTAGAGGCAGAGGATAGAAGAATTTTGGATATATTAGTAAATAAATTTAATGGTGGTCCTGTTGGACTCGGAACTCTTGCGGCAGCTGCATCAGAGGAAGTAAGCACTATTGAAGAAATACACGAACCATATCTTTTACGTCTAGGATTTATCGAACGCACACCAAGAGGTCGCATAGCCACAAACAAAGCTTATGAACACTTAGGCCTATCCGTTAATGATGGCCAGTTATTCTAATCATAAAACTATCTATGTCAGGACATTCAAAGTGGTCTACAATAAAACACAAAAAGGCAGTGACTGATGTAAAAAGAGGAAAGTTGTTTTCAAAACTAGGTAAGGCTATTACTGTCGCCGCACGAGAGAAGGGTGGCGATCCAGAAATGAACCCAACATTACGTACGGCTATTCAAAAAGCAAAAGAAGTTAGTATGCCTCAAGAGAATATAGATAGAGCAGTTTCAAGGGGCGCTGGTGGTGATGGAGACACAATACTACAAGAGTGTGTGTACGAAGCTTATGGGCCCGGGGGTGTCGCTCTTATTATTACAGGAATTACAGATAATAATAACCGTACATCAAATGAATTAAAACATCTTTTATCTCAAAACAACTCTAAACTCGCAAGCCCCGGTAGTGTTCTCTGGGCTTTTGAAAAAAAAGATGGAGAGTGGTTTCCTCAAGAATATAGCCTCGTTGCTCTTTCTAAATCAGACAACGACTCTCTTTTAAAACTTATGAATACTATTGATGACCACGATGACGTACAGGATATTTATACAAACAACAAAGAAGAATGAGGGTATTAGGAATCGATCCTGGTATTGAACGTGTCGGATGGGGAATAACGGTTTCTCATGGAAATGATGCAACATATATAAATTGTGGTTGCATAAAAACTTCTAAAAAATTGTCACACTATGAACGACTAACTTTAGTTGCTGACAAATTAAAACAGGTTATCATTCGAGAAAAACCAGATAAGGCGAGTGTCGAAAAACTTTTCTTTTCTACAAACAAAAAAACAGCCCTTACTGTTGCCGAGGCTCGTGGTGTTATCTTATATACAATACACAAAGAGGGTCTTCCTATAGAAGAGTTCACACCTTTAGAGGTAAAAATGGCTATAACAGGAAACGGAAAGGCTGATAAGAAACAGGTTGCGTGGATGGTAAAAAACATATTAAAAATAAAAGAAGATATAACTCAGGATGATGCTTTAGACGCTCTCGCGCTCTCACTTATGATAAGGAGTTGAGTTATCCACATTTATTTTATTGCGAGAGTATTCATAGTGGGTGTATGTTCTTCTTATTAGCGACATAAAGAGAATAGGACAAAAAAGGTCACCATTTAAAGGGTAATAGTTGACACAATGGACTTTGTAAAAAACACTTGGGATTTGGAACAAGAAGAGCTCGTTGACGAAGAAGACGATGGTCTTTATGGAGAAGATAAAGAAAATGAACAGGATGTTGAGTTCGATGATGATGACACATTTAGCGAAGAGGGTATGTAATTAATCAAAAAACACCGCTAAAACGGTGTTTTTTGATTTTTAAAAAACCTAGCCAAAATAGCTTTTATGTGGTACTTTTTAAAACGTGTCTAAAAGAAAAAAATATAGTAGAAAGTTCTTTTTAACTCTTTTTTTTGGGGGCGGTTTTGTGGCCTCTGTATTTATATTTTGGCTCCTGTTTCTTATAGTAGAAATTCCTAGTGTAGACGATTTTGAAAGTCGTGTAGTACCAGAATCAACTAAAATTTTTGATAGTACTGGAGAAACGTTGCTTTGGGAAATACATGGGGATCAAAAAAGAACAACTATTCCTTTGGAAGAGATCTCTCGTAACGCGAGAAATGCGACTATAGCAATAGAAGATAACTCTTTTTATACTCATCATGGAATTCGACTTTTGTCTCTTTTCCGTGTTATTTTTCTAAACACCCTTCAAGGAAAATCAATTGGAAGTGGAGGCTCAACAATAACTCAACAACTCGTAAAAAACACATTACTTACGCCTGAGCGAACGATAACGAGAAAAATAAAAGAAGTAGTTATTGCATTTAAACTAGAGACGGCACTTACAAAAGATGAAATTCTAACTCTTTATCTAAATGAAATTCCTTATGGTTCTAATGCTTATGGTATTGAAGCAGCTTCCCAAAATTATTTTGGGAAATCTGCTTCCAAATTAAGTTTAGCTGAGTCTGCCTACCTAGCAGCCCTTCCAAAAGCCCCTACATATTTTTCACCTTATGGGAGCCGTAGTAATGAACTCGAGTCTAGAAAAAACTTAGTGCTAACACGGATGAAAGAAATTCAGTATATAACAGAAGATGAGTATGAAAGCGCAAAAAATGAACTTGTAGAGTTTTTACCACAGAGCCGATTGGGAATCCGTGCTCCTCATTTTGTAATTTATGTTAGAGAGGAGTTAATTGAAAAATATGGGGAAGAGTTTGTTGAGCGTGGCGGACTTACCGTAATAACAACTCTCGATATAGAACTTCAGGAAAAGGCCGAGGAAATTGTAGCAAGAAAAGTAGAAGAAAATACAGAGAGGTTTAATGCAACAAACGCGAGTCTCATAGCAATAGATCCAAAAACAGGTCGGATTATTACTATGGTTGGTTCTAAAGACTATTTTGATATTGAAAATAATGGAAACTTTAATGTCTCACTTGGTTTACGTCAGCCAGGGTCTTCGTTTAAGCCATTGGTTTATGCAACAGCGTTTAAACAAGGATATACGCCTGAGACTGTTGTTTTTGACCTAGAAACACAGTTTGCAGCCTACGGTGAGGATTATACCCCACAAAACTATGATGAGGTCTTTAGAGGCCCTATAACACTTAGGAATGCGTTGGCTCAATCTATAAATGTACCTGCTGTAAAGACCCTTTACTTAAGTGGGGTTCGAGAGGCAATAGAAACGGCTCGAGATTTTGGAATTAGTACACTTGTTGATCCTTCTCGGTATGGATTATCTCTTGTTCTCGGTGGTGGTGAAGTAAAACTTTTAGAGCTTACATCTGCTTATAGTGTTTTTGCAAATAAGGGAATAAGAACAGATTATCACCCAATAATCGAGGTTAGAGATAGTTCTGGAAAAATTCTAGAACAAGAGCGTATTTCTTCAAGGCGAGTTCTTGATGAGAATATATCAAACCTTGTAACAGACATTCTTTCTGATAATAAAGCTCGTACACCAGCTTTTGGTGCACGCTCCCCTTTATATTTTGATAATCATGACGTTGCTGCAAAAACTGGTACTACAAATGATTTTCGTGATGCATGGACTATTGGATATAATCCAAATCTTGTTGTTGGAGCCTGGGCTGGAAACAACGACAACTCGTCAATGAAAAAGAAGGTGGCTGGATTTATTATCACGCCATTATGGCGCGAATTTATGGATATAGCATTAGCTAAGTTAGATGGTGGTGGAAATGCAAAATTTACAACACCAGACTTTCCAAACCCTAAAAAACCAGTTCTTCGTGGTGAATGGAAAGGCTCTCAAAGTTTTATGGTTGATAAGTTATCAGGAAAAATAGCTACAGAATATACACCACTAAATCAACAGGAGGAAAAAATTATTCAATCTATTCATTCAATTCTTTACTGGGTAGACAAAGATGATCCTGATGGTGATTTTCCTAAAGAACCAATGAATGATATTCAATTTGGGCGTTGGGAAGAACCTGTACGCAAGTGGGCAAAAGAACAAAACCTTAAAGATGAGGAGATTCCTGAAGGGTTTTTTGAAATTGATATTTCTCATAACCCTGAAAATTGGCCTGTAGTAATATTCACTCATACAGGAGAAAAAATATCATTTAGAAAAGATGAAAAATTAATATTTTATCCTCAAATAATTTCAAAGTTTTCTGTTTCTCAAGTAGATGTCTTTATTGATGGTAACTTTGTTAGGTCAGAACGACAAAGCATCTCTCAACTACAAATAAACCAAGATTCGTTACACCTTACTCTTGGTGATCACTTATTAACACTTCGTGTATATGACGTACTTGGTAACAAAAACGAAGGTGTTCTTGGGTTTTCTATTAATTAGTTTTTAAAAATTATACGAGAAATAGAAAGCGAAGGATTTAAATCTTTCGCTCTTTGTTTTATTCTTTCTTGTGAAAGAATTATTTGTTGTTTAACAGAGCTTGATTGGGAATGAATAATAAGTACACCTTCTTTATAAGAAACGGTGAAATTTTTTATATTTTTTGGCAAACACGAGAAAACAACAGAATATAGAGTATTGGATTCTTTTGTGTTTTTAACGGTGTTTGTCTTGTCTATCCTTTCAAAGGCAGCTGTAAGTAAAGATTGAATCTTTATAAGACTCATATAACACCTTTCATTGGCATAACAACATAAAGTGATTTCTCATTTTTTAATGGACGAACGAGAAGGGGTTGAGATTCTCCATTAAAACCAAACATAATTTTTTCATCTGTAAAAGATTCAAGTCCATCCAAAAAATAGTGATAATTAAAAACAATAGAAAGACCCTCTCCATCTATATCTATTGGAATATCAGCCTTATATTCACCAACTGATATATTATTACTCTCAATAGAACATGTTTTTTTATCTGAATTAAAAGAAAAAGAGATCCCTTGTAGTTTATTAGTAAATAAACTTGCTCTACGTATATGTCCTATAAAATCTGTTTTTGAAATAGTTATTTTTGTTTCAAATTTTTTAGGAATTATTTGTCCGTAATTAGGAAAAGATCCTTCTGTGAGGCGCGAATAAAGTCTTATATCATCATATATAACTGTTATTTCTCCTTTTCCTACATCAAAGAGTATTTCTTCTTTTTCTCCAAAATCTAAAAGTTTAATAATTTCTTCAGTAGTTCTTAAGGGTAAAAGAAAATTTTCCTCTCCTCCCTTAGAAGACAAAGACACGGGTTTTATAATTTCCTCTGAGAGTCTAAAACTATCAGTTGAGGCTATACGTACATTTTCTTTTTCTAATGAAATATAAATACTTGCAAGCTCTGGTTTAATTGAATTTTTTGAAATAGATATAAGACTCTTAGAAAAAACACGTAAAATATCTTTTTTGTTGAAAGATATTTTATAAGACCCCTTCATTACAGGAAATGGAGGAAAATCATCTTGAGGATATCCTTTAAATAAAGTACGTCCAGATTCTGTCCCTACATAAAGGTCATTTTTTTCTACTTCAAGTGAAATTTTTTCATCTTTAGGAAGGGTAGATATAAAAGAAGTAAGTGTTTTTGCTGGTATAACAACCTTACCTGGACTAGATATATTAGCTCTAAGAGAAATCTCTATTCCTATTTCTAAGTTGGTTGCTATTATTTTTAATAAACCATTTTCAGCGGTAATTAAAAGAGAACCAAGTATTGGTAAAGTTAAATCTTTTCCGGTATTTCTTTCAGAAAGAGATAATGCTTTTTTTAGATTGTCTGTAAGAACGGTGCACCTCATAAGTAATAAATAGTTTTTATATATATATTATTAGTAGTTATAGTTGTAAGAGGGATAAAATGGATAACTCTAGTTTGTTTTATTGGCTAATGATTTTTAGGAGATTTCAAACTTAAGTATGTGTGGAAAAGCTTGGGTGAAACTGTTGGATAAAAAAGAAGAAAAATATTTTTTTTTAGCTTTCATAAATCTTTGCACGGATTAACTTCAGTTCTTCCACAAGTTTTACATCTGTTTTTAATTCACGCGCAATTTTTTCATAAGCATGAAGTGCTGTTGTATGATCTCTCCCACCAAGTTTTTGTCCAATAAATGGATATGAGCCATGATAATCTTCACGTAAAAGATACATTGTAATTTGTCGTGGTTTTACCACCTCACGTCGCCGAGATCTTTCATAAAGTCCTTCACCCCCAAGATCATAAAACTCTGATACAGCCTTGATTATTTGAGCTGTTGTAACTATCTTCTTCGCACGAGCATTAAGTTGTTCTAGTGCAATTTTAGCCTCCTCAAGCCCTAATAATTTACCTTTTAACTTTGATTTGGCAAGAATAAGATTAAGAGCTCCTTCAAGCTCTCTTATATTTTTTTGGATAATGGATGCTATATACTCTAAAACCTCAATTGGAGGCTCAAAATCTTTAGTAGCAGCTTTTAATTTAAGAATAGCTAAACGCGCTTCAAACTCAGGCTCACTAATATCGGCCGTTAAACCAGCCTCAAACCTTGAACGTAAACGCTCTTCCAGTTTTGATATAGCTCCAGGTGGTTTGTCTGAAGAAAATACGATTTGTTTACCTCTTTCGTGAAGAGAATTAAATGTGTGAAAAAATTCTTCTTCGCTTTTTGCCTTACCAGCTATAAATTGAACATCGTCAATTATAAAGAGATCTATGCTTCGATATTTTTCTTTAAAAAATTGTAATGGTTCTCGGTTTTGTAATACAGAAATAAGCTCATTAACAAACTTTTCAGAAGTTATATATAGAATCTTATATCCCGGGTTGTCTTTTTTAACTTGATTGCCAATAGCATGCAAAAGATGTGTCTTACCTAGACCAACACCACCATATACAAAAAATGGATTATATAGTGAACCAAGGTTTTTAGTTATAGATAGCGCTGCCGCATGTGCAAACTCATTAAAAGTTCCAACAATAAAAGTATCAAAAGTATATTTAGGATTAAGGTTTGTTTCCCTATCAATAGAGAACTCCTTAAACTCAAGTTGTTCATCAGCTGTCTCTAGTTGTGGCTCCCGCTTCTTTATTACAGGGGCTGGAGTATCTCCAGCGACAACAAGATAAGAAGCATTACGAATTAAGGGTGAGTTTGTACGTAATGAACGAAGGATTTGTTTATGAAACTTTTTTTCTAACCACTCTTTAGCAAATGCGTTGGGTACAGAGATTATCACCGTACCCTCCTGTACGTCTTGGATGGCCGTATGTTTAAACCAAGTGGCAAAGTTGGCACGGGATACCTCAAATTCAATCTCTCCTAAAACTGATTGCCACAATTCGTTATGGTTCATAAATACACTATACGGACTTGGTAACGATTTTCCAAGATTGAAAAATTAAGGCTAATATGTTCTAATTGTTTATAACCTGTTCACTTCTTGTGTACAGTAAATTAGGCCTCCGGGCGCTATACTAGGAATATATGTCAGTAACCTATCAGCCAAAAAAACGAAAACGAGCACGAACACACGGTTTTCTTAAACGAAAACAAACTCCGGGTGGACGG
>JAQBTR010000006.1 GCA_027624915.1 bacterium
GGCAAAAGACCCAAATTCATACCCACGTGGATAGCTATCTGACCAACCAAAAGGAACGAGACTCCAAGCCCAAATAGCTTGGAAAAGTTGTCCGGGGCTTTCATGCTTATTACAAAAATCCGCCAAAAGAGCACTCCGAAAGATAGGAACAAAAAGAGCACACCAACCAACCCCCACTCCTCGGCGAAAGCTGCAAACATGAAGTCAGTCTCGGGTTCGGGTAAGAACTGAAGGCGTGATTGTGTGCCATATCCAACCCCCTTACCCCAGACGCCGCCCGAACCAACAGCAATCATTGCCTGGATAGCATGATATCCAGACCTGTGTGGGTCTCGTTCTGGGTTTAAAAACGCTAAAATTCTCTCTTTTTGATACGGCTGCAACAATGCAAACCATCCCACCGACGCAATAACGCCACCTATGACAGCCAACACAATTATCTGTCTCGCATTGAGTCCCGCAAAAAGCACCATTGCTCCCCAAATAAAAAAGAGAAGCATAGCTGAGCCAAAGTCTGGTTGCAAAAACACAAGTGTGAGTGGAATTGCTACATAAAAAAACGATATAGCCAAATGACGCCATAAGGCAATCTCAACATATCGTCCAGAGAAATATTTTGCGAGCAATAGTATAAGTGAAAACTTGATGAGCTCTACTGGTTCGATACCTGCAGACCCAACATACAACCAACTCTGTGCACCACGTGTCGCAAATCCAAAAATTGCTAGACCAATCAACACCAAAACACCTATTCCATACATGGCCAAAATAAATGAGCTAGACTTGAGTCCACGCCAGTCGATTGCAGCAGCGCCAAACATAGCCAAAATCCCAACACCAATCCACAAAAGCTGTCGATTAAAAAAATAATCATCCCCACCTAGGGACTTCATCGTAAGAAGACCGAGCACCATTATTGGTACTATAGGAATAAGCAAAAACCAGTCAAAACGACGCCAAAACATCATGTTGGCATACTATCATAGTGTTTTTGTATCTTCTACTCTTAACCTTATGGCAACCCCCTACGGAAGAAAACCTTTACGTTACCCGGCGTTCTAAATGAAGCAGTTGGCCACGTAAACAACACATCACGTTCTGTACGTCCTTCAAAATTATTGATTTGAGAAGATGATGCGGCATATACCGTTCCGCGATCATCCTCAAGTAAAACATAGGCTTCAATCTGTGACTCCTCAAAAAGCGAGCGGTTAGCAAACGTAGCACGAACAGCTGGATTCTCATCAAATTCAAATCGTTGATTTATTATCTCTACCTCTAGGTCGTGATCCTCCTCTGGAAATCGCTCCCACGTCAAAGAGTTTACTTCGAAGTCTATTCGTGAAGGTCTGTTGGGCCCCGTTATAAGATTTGATTCATATACAAATGTTTGCTGTCCGGGAAGTATAAACGTCGAGCCGTCCTTCTTGGAAAGAAGAACATTGTCACTGTCATACAACCTAAATGTATATGTGACTTCGCGAGCTCCAGCTTCTATATTTAGGTTTTCAATCATGGCGCCACCATCATAGACACCACTCCGTACCCCAAAGAATCTACTCCACAAAACAACTGGGTCTCTTAGATTAGACAAACACTGATTTTGACAACTTCCACCACAGTCAGTCCCCGCCTCGTCTCCATTACGAATTCCATCAAAACAAGAAGGACGTGGTGCAAAATACCAATATGAACCGCCAACTATGATCAAGAAAATGACAATTATCACTATAATTCCTGAAGCTTGGCGTTCGAACATCCACATTTTCATCTTTGTATTGTAGCAGGAAAACAAAAAAACCGCCTTTGGCGGTTTTTTTACTCCCCTGAGAGCTCTACAAGTTAATTTGAAAGAACAAAATTAGAGCTCTCGGGGGAATCGGGGCGCAATGTTCTGCGCCCCGTGTTTCTGTTGTCTAAGAAAGCTTCATCCACCGAACGCCATCACGATGATGGCACCAGTGGTAGCTACCACGAACTCGATGAGTCCGGGCGCACGACGCTTGATTCGTCTAATTCTATGATGCATTCTTCTTCCTCCTGTTCTTCTGGGATTCTTCTGCCGAGCGTGAGCGCGAACAGAAGAACCAGATAGGCCGACCAGATGACCGACATGATGAGCCCGAACCAGAACGGCTCGAGAATGGGGTCACGCCATTGAATCATGAACGCGGCCCAGATAATTCGGACCGCCGCATCCACATTGCTCACGACCACATATGGAATGTTGGTCGCGAACAAAACGTAAAGCAAAACGAAGACCCAGAAATACTGCATTCGATTCGAAACATCCACCTCACACCTCCTCATCTATACAGGCCCTTTGCCTGCACGTTATTAAACTAGTTTTAGTGGAATGAAGCATATACACACCTTGTAAAGAACTTCTGTTTTGGAATTACCTCCCCTGAGAGCTTGTACGTATCAGTACTGGTACGAAATAAATCATGCCAGTACTAGGCCCAGGCTTTCGCCAAGGATACAAGCTCTCGGGGGAAGGGCGGACCGCGTTGGGTCCGCCGTGTTGAAGTTGAAGAACGTGGTCACCAAGGATCGGTTTCTTGAAACTTGAGCTGGCCCCGATTTGAGATCAATCGAATCTGGTACTTGTGGCGCCGGAACTGAATCCGATCACCCACACGAAGACGTCTCCTTTTCTTCACGGAGACAACCCGCTTGGTCACATCCTTGTGTGGTACCAAGATCCAGTAGTTGAAGGTCGGAATATCAGCCTCGAACACTCTTTGCCCCTTTCTTCAGTTGGCGAGAGAGAGAATCACTCCCTCGCCGATAAGCACGAGAAGGCCTACAGCCTTCGCGAGCTCGGTTGGGGTGTAGGGTCTCTTGCCTACATCAAACGTCATCTTGGCGAGCACGATCATCAGGATGACATCCCGAATCAGAAAATACTCCTGCATCGTGGTCTCCCTCCTTAAGGAAGTTGGACGAGGTCTCACACCTCGTAGTTGTTCTTTCAAATTCGTTCCTATTATACATCAAATAAAGCTTGTTGTCAAGCCTAAAAAGCCTTATTTTGAGCCATTTTTTAACCTACCTGCTTTTTAACTTGAGCCCGTTAACGACTCGCATAAGTACTGGATCGTTCCGCTCTAATTCTCCGTCGCTATGTATTTTATCTAAAAGACCATCTGTCAGGGTGCCGCCACTACCCTTGCGATACCCTTCTTCATCCAGTGAAAACATAAACTCACCCAAATCATCCTTTCCATTTTTACCAACATCAACAGAATACTTTCGTACAATAGAATCAACCTCTTCGAGTGTACTCACCCCTTCTAACTCAGTACGACAATCTGCAATATGTTTTGCCCATTCTTTCCATTCATCCACCTCTTTCTGGACTTCTTTTTTTTCTGCTTCAAGTTCTCTTTTGGTCCTATTGTAATAATTTTTATCTGATTGTGATGCTTCTGAGTCCGGTTTTTGCATGTCATCTATCCGAGACTCAATGTCAGTAACTCTTTTCTGTTCTTCACCTAATTGTTCATCAAAACGCTCCTGCCAATTAATTGGCTCTTTTTCCTCTTCTTGTGCTTCAAAATTTGGTATTCCTTCCATATGACTAGTATGCACATATATAAAAAAATAAAAAAGCACTTTGAGCTGGCGGCCCATAAAAGAGTATCATCGGCTCAGTTGTTCACTCACGACTATGATTTCTCGCTATCGCTCGAAACGCTCGTGCGCGATATGCTCCCAGCATATCGCGTGATTTATGACTCTTCCTGCACTCACGAGACAGAATAAAATAAAATACCTGAGAAGTTTGAGAGCTATGAGCTGGCGGCTACCTACTGTCCCCATAAAAGAGTATCATCGGCTCAACCACGTTTTACGACTCTGTTCGGAATGGAAAGAGGTAGTTCCGCGGCGATGACACCACCAGCTCATAAATCTCAATAAACCTTCTCAGGTATTTTATTTTTTATTTAAATTCGAAACTGAGAGGAGAAGCCAAGTACACTGACTTGGCAATAGAGAAAACGGTTCTGGGAACCCCAGCGAGAGACCACGTATGGTTCACTCAATCGCTGGGGCTCCCAGCCTGGGGTCGGACACCCCAAGTTGTTTACAAGTGCTTGAGGTGGCGAGGGCGCTTAGAATTACTTCCAGGTCTTTGCTCAGACGTAGCCACTTATACCGGTATCCAGCCGGCGGTACGTGGGTTCGAGCCACGCCCTATCGCTACTCGCTGCAAGCGCTCACTCTAGCTGGTTCCAGAGCCACCACCTCAAGATGGTCGGGGTACGGCGAAGCTATTCGCGTGTGGCAACACTGCCCATGGTCAGGTCGCTTGCGCAAGCCGACTCTTGGGGGATCACCATCAGGGCAAACGTAATGCGCTCCGCCATACCTCGTCTTGTACTGCTGGGGGTGGAGCCACACTCGACTCCTAAATGACCGAGTTCGTCCCGGTCCATGCCGAAAGATGTGCGGCGGGTGATACGTTTTATACGTGATCGACCCATGCTAAATCCACCTCCGCTGGAGGTGTCCTCGGCTGGCAAGCATTCATGCCCCCATGTCTTCTCCTCTCAATTTCGAAGAACTGTTCTTAAATTATATATACATTGTGTACATTTTCTAATGGAAAACTCGGACTATTAGTACTCCCCAGCTGAACGCATTGCTGCGCTTACACGTAGAGCCTATCAACCTAGTAGTCTCCTAGGGTCCTCAAACGATTCCTTATCTTAGGGTGGGCTTCCCGCTTAGATGCTTTCAGCGGTTATCCCGTCCATACATAGCTACCCAGCGATGCCGTTGGCACGACAACTGGTACACCAGAGGTATGTTCCTCCCGGTCCTCTCGTACTAGGGAGAACTCCCTTCAAGAATCAACGACTGCAGCAGATAGGAGACCAACCTGTCTCACGCTTCTCTTCACGAATTACGTCGTGGAATGGACTATATCTTCCCGATCATTACACACGTAATGATTTAGGGGTTAACGTGTAGTCTCTACGGGTGCTCAAGTGAGCTTCCCTCGGTATCGCCCTCAAGTAATTACTTGGTCGGGTTTCACCGATATCAGTTAACTTTTTCTTCCCGACCCTATGCAATAAGATCGGGAGACCGCCGTGATATTTGTTTTGGTTGGTTTTCTATCAACTTGATTTGTTTTAAACGAAAAGACATATATTGATGTCATTGGTGGTTGTATGTAAACAACCATTGGGATTCAGAATGGTTCAGGTGCCGACAGTTGCATCAGCAACTGAACGGTCTGAACCCAGCTCACGTACCCTTTTAATTGGCGAACAGCCAAACCCTTGGGAGCTTCTTCACCCCCAGGATAGGACGAGCCGACATCGAGGTGCCGAACACCGCCGTCGATATGGACTCTTGGGCGGTACCAGCCTGTTATCCCCGGAGTAACTTTTATCCGTTGAGCTTTCGCGGCGTCTAATGCCCACGATCGGATCACTATGTTCTGCTTTCGCATCTGCTCGACATGTCCGTCTCGCAGTTAAGCTGGCTTTTGCCATTACACGACACGTGCGATTTCCATCCGCACTTAGCCAACCTTTGTAAACTCCTCCGTTACTTTTTAGGCATTTTGTTAATCTATTCTAAAACTTATATTGCATTGTTTTGTGAACATATGGCTCTATAAGCTTTCTAAATTCATGTGCAGACTCACTATATATGTAAATCCGAAATGAATTGTTGCGTTGCTTGTGTAACCCTGCTTTTATCTTAAATTTATCATCTAAGACACCTGTCAGAATTTGTAATTCTTTCTTTGTATATCCAAGAGAATGAATAACGTATGATTTATGTTTTGATGACTTTTTTGATCCATCATCCATAAACCATATTGCAAGAGCTAAAGGATCAAGAAACTTATGTATAAGGCGAGGAATAACTTTTTTTCCATCCTTATAGAATTGTTGTCTATAGAATCTAAGCTTTCCGCTTGTATACGTTGTAAAACCGTACGCGATAAGTTTTTTTCCTAAGGACGTTCTTATTCGTTTTTTTGGTGGTGAATGCGTCCAATTCTTGAGTTCGCGCCACAACCAATCTACGTAATCCTTCTGCTTGATAGAGTGTTCGACCTTGAGTCTAAAAACCCTATCGTTCACTGATTCCATATGTCCATCACCTAACAACAGGCCAATAATAATTGATTGTTGTCGTGGTGTAAGACTAAGCGTCTTTTTTAACTCATGTATTTCTTTTGTATTCATATAGATTTGCTCACTACTTATGAGCACTCTTTGTCGCCAAAGAGAGCAGACTATCTCATTCAAGTATCTTCGAAATATATTTATTTGGGCGAAATATATTTCTGTTATAAGCTCATACCTGATTCAGCGTATAGTCGTTGAGGGCTCGCTTCGTTTTACACGAAGATTGCCTGCTGATTGTCCGTCGATTTCGACACATTGTCGAAATACCACTCTGTGATTTTTACGGTACAAAATACTCGTACACATGAGATACACGGATGTTCCAGCATATAGCTGAATTTTACTAACCCCCACAATGTAACGGCATTGTGTTGTTAAGGATAGCGCCCCACTAAAACTGCCCACCAGCCACTGTCCCTCTAGAGTTTTGCTCTAGGGGTTAGAACTTAATTTTTTAGAGATGAGTATTTCACTGACGACTCCATGTCCCCCAAAAGGGACACTTCAAAGTCTCCTCACTATTCTACGCAATAAAAACCTAAGCCCAATGACAAGCTGCAGTAAAGCTTCCGGGGTCTTTTCGTCTAGCTGCAGTTAACCGGCATCTTCACCGGTATCGCATTTTCACCAGGTACCTCCTCGAGACAGTTTTCCAGTCGTTACTCCTTTCGTGCGCGTCGGAACTTACCCGACAAGGAATTGCGCTACCTTAGGACGATTATAGTTATCGCCGACATTGACGAGGGCTTATACCGTGCAGCAGAAAGACCGAAGTCCAACCACCAACAGTATTTAACCTTCTCGCATTGGTCAGGAGTCACCCTCTATACATCCTCTTACGAGTTCGCAGAGAGCTGTGTTTTTGATAAACAGTCGCCAGAAATACTTTCGCTGCGGCCCCCACACCATTGCTGGGAGGGGCAGGCCTTATCCCGAAGTTACGGCCGCTTTTTTGCCGAGTTCCTTAAGGAGGTCTCACCTGTTCGCCTTGGTCTTCTCGACCCGAGCACCTGTGTCGGTTTGCGGTACGGTTCGATCATACATATTCTTAGAAGTTTTTCTTGGAAGGCTGCTTTGTAGAATTTCTCAACCCGAGGGAAGAAATTTTCACGACGCTTGGAGTTTGTCATCTAAGACAGGGCCCGGATTTGCCTGGGCACCCTCCTTACGCAATGAACGTAAATCCAATAATACGCTCCACATACTAGCCTCCGTCCCTCCATCGATCTATGACCGAGTTACGGAATATTAACCGTATGTCCATCGATTTCAGCTTTCGCCATTACCTTAGGACCGACTAACCCTTGGATGATCACCATTGCCAAGGAAACCTTGCTCTTTCGGCGTACGGGGCTCTCACCCGTATTGCGGTTACTTGTGCCAACATTCTCTCTTCCATGCGCTCCACCAGCCCTCACGGGTCCGGCTTCACAGCAGATGGAATGCTCTCCTACCATATGTAGGCTTCATTGAATAGTCGAGCGAGCTCGCTCGACATTAGGGGTCGTGAGTGAGGAATTCCTCACCCAACTTTTGAAAGTTTATAAAAGCGGAGGCTGGACTTGAACCAGCGACCTTCTGCTTGCCCCCGTAATTCTCTTGGGATTAAGCAGATGCTCTACCAGCTGAGCTACTCCGCCCAAACTTTCTACTCTCTTCATGGAGCCGGGAGCGATCGAATCTCCGACCTCCCTGCGTGGAACGCAGGGGCTCTACCATCTGAGCTACGGCCCCATAAAACCTCTGAACTATTCAATGAAACCTACATATCCACACCTTCGGTACTTCGTTTAAGCCCCGATTATTTTCGGCGCGAAGTCTTTTGACGAGTAAGCTGTTACGCACTTTTTAAAGGATGGCTGCTTCTAAGCCAACCTCCTCGCTGTCTGTAAAACTTCACCTCCTTCTTTGCACTGAACGAAGATTTTGGGACCTTAGATTGTGATTTGGGCTGTTTCCCTTTTGACCGACGGAGCTTAGCCCCCGTGGTCTGACTAGATATTCTTTAACACCTGCCATTCGGAGTTTGATAGGGGTGTCGAGATTTCTCCCTGTACAACCCTTCCAGTGCTCTACCTGCAGGTTTGCAATATCCGCTAGCCCTAAAGCTATTTCGGAGAGAACCAGCTATTACTGAGTTCGATTAGCTTTTCACTCCTTACCACAAGTCATCCGAACGTTTTGCACGGCGTATCGGTTCGGGCCTCCCTTCGACTTTCGTCGAAGTTCACCCTGCTCATGGCAAGCTCACCCAGCTTCGGGTCTATTGCAGACTACGTTCAACCATAAAGATTGATAAACGCCCTATTCAGACTCGCTTTCGCTACACCTCCGTTCCCTGAGGGAACTTAGATTACGTAATGTACAATAACTCGTTGGCTCATGCTTCAATAGGCACACCGTCACCCACACTCAATCCGAAGATCGAGGGGGCTCCGATTCTTTGTAAGCTTATGGTTTCAGAGACTATTTCATCGCCCTCTACGGGCTGCTTTTCACCTTTCCCTCACGGTACTTGTTCACTATCGGTTTTCAAAAGTATTTAGCCTTAGCCGTATAGTTCGGCTGGATTCCTCCTACCTTATCGTGTGTAGAAGTACTCAAGAAACCATCAATGAGAACGTTACTTTTTCGCATACAGGACTATCACCTTCTTTGGTCGGGCTTTCCAGCCGCGTTCCGCTAAAGTATCGTTTTTATAACTCACATTATCCGAAGATAATAAGATGGCTCTTACAACCCCACCCTATGAACATTTTGACGAATCAAACTGTTCAAGTTGGATGGTTTGGGCTGTTCCCTTTTCGCTCGCCGCTACTCGGGGAATATGAAATACGTTCATCACCAACATCGATGGAACGACGCGGGTGATAAAAGTATTTCGTTTTTTTCTTTTCCTCCAGGTACTGAGATGTTTCACTTCCCTGGGTACGCTACTGGCACATTGCTATGTCAGCTGATGCAATTATTCATCGCAACGGGTTTCCCCATTCGGATATCGTCGGATCATAGGTTGCTCGGCACCTACCCGACGCTTAATGCAGCCAAGCCACATCCTTCATCGCCTTTTGAAACCTAGGCATCCACCATAAGCTCTTAATTGTTTTCCATTAGAAAATGCACACTGCATCTGAAAAAACCTAAATATATTGGGATATATTTTGGGATTGTTACAAACTCGCTTTCGTAAGTAAAATTTTCAAATTTTGAGCGGGGCGAAGTCATAAATTTCGAAATTAATACTAGAAGTATCATTGAGAAATTTTTAACAAGTCGCAGCCAAAATTTGAAAGTTTTAGTAGAAATGGGGTTTGTGAACAGTCCCATTGTTTATCAGATACTGTATATTTTGAATTTATTATTTTAACAATAAATTCTGATTCTTTAATTACAGTTCATGAAGAGCTTGTTTAAAATCTGCTTTCGAGCCGAGAAGTGATATTTTTGTTGCGAGATGCAAGCTGGAGGACGAAGAATATCCACAAGATATTTTGAGTCCGAAGCGAAGTATCGTAGCCACAAATAACATTTCGTAGGCCGAAATGGGATTTTATAACACGCTCTATTTTGTCAAAGGTCATTCGTCCAGAAAAGAAAACCCCCGCCGATCGCGGGGTCTAGCAAAGCACCAAAATGGAGCTTTTAACGCCGCTTTTTGTGAGTATTTACTTGTATGGTTCGTCTCATTTCGTAAGTATGATTATACGTCCAGGGATCCTAAAAGTCAACAAATCAAAAACCCCCTTATGCACATGGCAAAAGAGGGCTTAAGAACCACAAAAATAGTGGCCTTGGTCACCGACATGAGGTCTAACCCTTCATGTCTTTCTTGAGTTTGTCTAGATACTCTGCTGCTACGTCTCGACCACCGAGACCAAAAGCAAGACCACCCGCAAGTGCTAACATCGCAAGAAATGCGACGAGCACTGTCTGAAGTGGTATTAACAAGCCGATAACTCCCAACTGGAAGAGAGCAGCTGCTAAAGCAAAGATCCAAATTGCCCATTTTGAAATGGCGCCAATGAGATTTGCGGCAGGCATGTTTGCAGCCTGTGCAGAACCACGAGAAACCTTCTGAGCCATATCGGCAAGCAAAGCACCTGCAATAACGATGATAGCTGCAACTGCAACATTAGGGATGTAGTTGAGAACAACGTCAGAGAGGAACTCGGCAACCCGAGTTAGCTCAAGAATGTCTACTGCGACGAGCAAAGCTAAGATGATAAAGAACCATCTTACCAAACCACCAACAAAGGAACCGGTGTTTAGGTGATATCCTGCACGAGAAAGAACTTCCTGCGTGCCAAGACCTTCGAGAAGTGCATCAATCTTGAGACTGCGCACTATCTGCTCGACAAGGCGTCCAAGCATAATGGCAACAATCCACAAAACAATAAACGCGAAGAGAGCAACAACCAAACGTGGTACAAATGTAGCCACACCCGTTGCTAACATCTCCAGCGCTGTTTGAAATGCGTTGATACCTGAGTCTACTGGATTCATACGTATGAAATTTAGCCTATGAACAAATAATAAACATTAAAGTTTGTGACCTTTAGTCTTCATTATATCACCTACTTAAACAAGAGTCATAGTACTGTGGATAATATGGTACTAATGCTAGCTATAACCATAAAGTATGGAATATTTAGTTAGGACTATTTTGTAGAGAGCTTTCTCCCGTGGGAGCTAAAGGGACTCCTTATAAATACACCAGATAACACCAATAAGAAGAGCTTTTTGCGAATCTGGAGACCTCCTACAAGTTATTTTAGCCAAACTATAAAACCACCCTCCGGGACATCACTGAACAATATCATTTCCGCTACAATTCCTATTATTTGGGCTGTAGCGAGATAAAATATTCTCACCATATACGCTGTATATAACTTGAAAATTTTATCTTCACTTCGCTCAAAATAATAAAAATTCACCAGGAAAGCATATTATTCAGCAATGTCTTTGGGGCGGTCTTTTTAATCTTCTTTTGATAGTGGTTCTGGTTCCTTTTTCTCTGACTCAAGTCCTATGTGATCCCAAACACTCTCGCTACTCGGACCATATTCAGATTCCAAATCTGAGCCGGAAGACTTCATATTTCTCATCTGAGAAACAGCACTATTTTTAGTCTCAGGGACACCAATTTTATCAACAAGAACCTCGTGTGGATTATCAAATAAATTCTTTAAGAAGCGATCAAAAAGTCCAAATCGATAGTTAAACTCTTTTGTAGACATAAGGGCGTACACGATTTCCTGTCCTATTTCGTACTCAACACGTTTAAGAAGTGCTTCAATTTTTTGCTTTTTGAATGCGTCGCCAACAATAAACATATCAACCTGATCGCGTGTATTCCCAATGAGAGCGCCAGCAATAACCAACAGATTTACTTTTCCGCTCCCCTTTATTCCAACCAAGAGTCGCTCTCTTACAAGTGGAGTATGAGACGAAAAAAGCTGTGTTACTTCTTTTAAGTACGGAAAATCTTTGGCTAACATATAGCCCTCTGCCTTTTCTTTTTTTATCTTGCCTTTTGTATCCTCAATTGGAATATACTTGAACGCTCGACGAATAAAACCAATATCCTCTAGAGATTTTAATTCACTGCGGAAAGATGCTGCTTGCATACCCACCCTAGTTGAAAGATCTTTTGTTTCAAAAACTTCTTGTGGGTTTGCGACAAATATACTCAAAAGTCTTGCTCGTGCAGAGTCTCCAAATAGCTTTTCTAGGATGTTTTCTACATCTACCATGCGCACACACTAGCGCTCAGTGAGTAGCTAGTCAACAACAAAAAATCCCCTTGTTGGGGATTTTTTGTTGATAAAGTCTATTGAGAGAATGTGGCTTATTTTAGCTCGACAGTAGCACCTGCTCCTTCGAGTTTTGCCTTCAGTTCCTCTGCTTCTTCCTTGGCAACACCCTCCTTGATAACCTTAGGAGCTGCATCTACCAAGTCCTTAGCCTCCTTGAGTCCTACACCGAGTGCCTCACGGAGAACCTTGATAACCTGTATTTTCTGATCACCAGCTGTCTTGATTTCGATGTCTTTGGTAGCGGAACCGGCATCTTCCTCTTCAGCACCAGCACCACCTGCGGCAGCAACTGGCATAGATGCAGAAACACCAAACTTAACTTCCATTGCCTTAACCAAGTCATTGAGCTCGAGAACAGTAAGTTTCTCTACTTCCTCAATAAGCTTTGCGAGCTTTGGATTAACATCCTTTGCAGGAGCTTCAACCTTAGGCTCTTCTGCCTTTGGTTCCTCTTTTTTTTCCTCTTCTTTTTTTGTTTCGTCTGTCATGATAATAAATTAATTAAGATTACGCCTGACCTTTTTTGTTGCTAATTTCATTTACCGTGTACATAAATTTACGAATGTTACCTGCAAGTACGCCTACCAGTTGTCCGTAGAGACCATCTCTACCAGGGATTGCGCCGAGTTGTTTTGCTTTACCTGCGTCAACATACTCACCCTCAAAGAATCCTCCAAGAATTTCAAAGGCTTCTTTTTCCTTCTTGGCAAAATCTGATGCAGTTTTGAATACCAAGAGTTCATCTCCGTATCCAGTAGCTAGTGCTACCTCACCATCTAGCTTTTCTGGAATCTCACGTCCTGATTCCTTCAAAGCAATATTGATAAGAGTTTTCTTGGCCACCATGTATTCAGCGTCACCATCACGAAATCCTTTTCGTAAAGTCTGAGCCTTATCTACACCTAGACCATGGAAACGTGCAAAAACAAGCGATTTTGATTTCGCAATCCTATCTTTGAGATTTTTTACAATCTCTTCCTTTTTGTTTCGTGATATTGCCATGTGCTTAAAAAGAAAATACGGCTAGTGTAGCCGTATTTTCTCACCGCTTTAGCGGGAAAGGGACCTAGACAGGGCTTACACTGCTTCGCCTGTCGTCTACGGCTTACGAGTTGAGTATATCACAACCTCGCAAACCGTCAAGCGTGGACTTAGCTATAAATTTATAGTTGTAGCGAAACGTTCAGATTTCGAGCGAAAAAAGTGAAAGACGAAGCAGGAATACCCAGAGGGTATTTTAATGAGGAATAAACTTTTTGCAGCCAAAATCTGAATGTTGTAGCAGACTAGAAATTTTTAGGTAAGTCCTATAGCCCCTGCATCATGAGACTGATGTCACGAACAGCATATCTAATACTACCAATGACACCCGCTGATACAGCCTCACCAGGAAGCATGACTCGCTGTGCAAATTTAACCGCCGGTGGATTAGTTATCGGATTATCCACTGGAAATGTTTCAAAAATAAAATTGAATACATCACTAACACCATTTAGTAGACCAGCTCCAACGCCCGCTTCGACAGATGGATTAACTCGAGTAAAGTCTGCATTGTCGCAAAAGACGGGCGTTCCATCGCTACCATACATCCATACGTGAACTCGTATAGGACCTGTATCTGGGTTGCCTTGCCTGTGTCGAGCTAGATTGATAGATGCAGTCCAAGTACCATTTGATCCAGGCACTTTGACACCCTCATACCAAACGATGTCGTCTTGCTTGCGTCCATAAACCTCTACATCTGACCAGGTTGGAAACAATACCTTAGCAGCATTTTGTACTCCATATGCATACACCTTGTATGAACCCTGAGTAGCGGACGTTGTTAGATTGTCGGATCCTGCGCCACCACTTGGATGACTTGTGTTACATGACACTACGTTTGATGGTGGTGGTACAACCACGTCGTTACCAACGGTAATTGTTACTGTGTCAGACCAGTCAGAAACTGGACCGCCAGGCAAACCAGTACCTCGTACTTTGTATGTATACGTCCCAGGCGCTGTAGAACCATCATGGATATAACTCTGTCGAGAACCCAAAACGTCGAATCCTCCGCTTATGCCAGGAGATGAAGGTGAAGTCCGATGTGTCACGGTCCCCTCAACAGTCACGTAGTTTGCATTATTCTGCCACGAGATTAAATTTGCATCTCCATAGAGACCCTGACTCGTTCTGCTCACAGTTAGATTGGACGGAGCTCTTACCACTGTTGAAGTAGTAAAGCTGACTGTTTCGACTGAAGCAGTTTTACTTGATTGCACCTGGAGCAAAATACGCGCACTTTCAGCCTTGTCGCCTTCAATGATCCCAGCTCCGATAAAAAGCTCAACAAGCTCTTCTGGGGTTACAGACTGGTTGGTTGACGATTGAGTAAACTGAACTTCGTCAATGCGGACCAAGAGCTCATCAACTTGAGTTTTTAGTTCGTCTACTTGTGCCCGCAAATCATTAATGGTTAGCGCGCTAGCAAAAGATGGAACGACAAGAAAAAATGCAATGACAATTCCTGTCACCTTCTTTGGAAGAGAAAGATTCATAAAATAATTAATTAATTTATAATACACGATAAAATCTGACTTGTTTTTTACAAAACGAGTCTGAATATCGGGTCTTCAACAACCCCAACACACAGCGGCTCATTACTTTCTATTATAGAAAGACCTTTACGCTAGGTGTTTGACAGATTTAGAATCTTTGTTGATAACTAAGACAAATTCGCCTTTTATTCTTTTCTCTTTTTCCAAAAAATCCCTCATTTCAACAATGGTCATTCTTAATGTTTTTTCATAAACCTTACTAATTTCTTTGATAAGTACCCCATCAAACATTGATAATCCTATATCACAAAGGTCGGAAAGCGTCTTTAAAATACGATGTGGTGATTCGTAGAGAATAACCGAGTATTTTGCATTTAACACTCCCTCAAAAAAGGTCTTTCTACCCTTTTTGGTTGGCGGAAATCCAAGGAATAAAAACTCGTCACGAGTAAGTCCCGCTATGGAAATGGCGGCGGCCAAAGCTGACGGGCCTGGAATTGGAATGATATCTACTTCGGGCAACTCACGCGTCACCTCTCGTACCAAAAATCCTCCGGGATCAGCAACACCTGGCGTCCCCGCGTCTACTGTGTATGCCACATTTTTTTCTTCACGCAAAAGATTTAAAACTTTATTTAACTCCCCTCTCGTTGAATGTTCATGGAAAGAAAGAGATGGTTTTTGGATTTCTAAATGAGTCAAAAGTTTTTTTGTGTGTCTTGTGTCCTCACTTACCACAACATCAACATAGCGTAATATTTCAATTGCGCGCAACGTTATATCGCTTAGATTTCCTATGGGAGTTGCTACTAAGTATAGAGCCATGGCTAATATGTTATACCGTCATTAATTTTAATATCATTTGTTTTTGTCCAGCCAGTGTTTACTTCAATTACTTTATTTGCAACGCTTGGTGACTGGACAAAAGTTATCTCATCGCTTATCGCTGGGAGTGAACTCGTACCAATTACTTTATTATCAAGCGCCCAAATAATATCAAGTGGTATCAAAGTATTTTTATTCCAAAATTGCAATGTAGTTGGCTCTTCTTGGAAGATAAAAAGCATTCCGTGGTTTTCTTTGAGCTCGGTTCGATGCATTAAACCGAGTGCTCGCTCCTCAGGACTAGTAGCAATCTCAACAAAAAGTTCTTTGTCTCCTATTATTATAAGTTGCAAACCACTCCCCTCATCAACGACTATATCTTCTTCTCTATTAAAAATAAAATACGCTCCAATGGTCAGTACAAAAAATACTATAAAGATTTTTATGTGGCTACTTTTCATTTAACACCATAAGAGTACACTAAGAACAACACATGAAGCAACTCCTCTTTATTTTATTTCTTATTATCCTTGGGCTTATACTCATAATTCCCTTGCCAGAAACAAGGGTGAGTGTTCTTATTCGTGAAATCGAAGAAGAAATTATTTTTGAGCCAGAAGTAAAAACTGAAGATGAAAAGCCTACCTTAGAGGAAGATAGCCCGGCGCATGTTGAGTCTCTGGTTGTTATTAAAGAAGAACCAAAAAATGAAGAACATGTAATCCTGGAGACACAAGATATAGCTGAAATTTTAGAACCAATTGCACAAAGTATAATTTACGATAAGGCCCTCTTGAGTATCGTAAACTTGGTCTGCCCAGTTAAGAAGAATAGCTTTGCAATCGCAACCGGAGCAATTGTAAGTCCCGAGGGACATATACTTTCTGTTGCTCATCTAACTGAAGGATTGAACATCGGTTCCAAATGTACCCTGCGACGTGGTTCCCCCGCTCGTGATTTTGCTAGTGCCGAACTTTTGTTTGTACCTGATAACTACAAACTAGCTACGACAACTAACTCTCAAGCACCTTTTGACTTTTCTATATGGAAAATAATAACTGAAGATAAACAATCCTTTGAGTACTGGGACATAACAACTGACAAAATACTAGACTCAAACAACAATGTTTTGACATTAAGTTATGCGGCAGAGCTTAATAGTGGATCCGCACTAAAAAATCTTAACCTACTCTTTTCACTAACTACTGTGGATTTTGATGATTCATATATCGTGAGAAGTAAATCAACAATCAGCGCTCAGGAGGGCTCCTCTGGGGGTATTCTTGTAGATCCATATACATCTAACATACGAGGTATGATATTCGGAGTAAGTAAGGATGATTCTGTGTTTGATAGATTTTTGTTTTCACTAAACCCACAGGCTATAGAAAACGCACTCAAAAATGAAACTGGTAAAACAATTAAAGAGTACCTGGGAGGTACTCTTTAATTGAGGCTTTGGTGTTTTACCTATTTAGAGCTGATTTAATTCATTCTCTATATCTTCAAACTCTTTATCAAGGTCTCCAAGATCTGTTGAATCAAGTTCGCCATCAAGTACTGAGGTTGTATCATCTTCTGATGCGTCTCCCACTATATCTACACTAGGAGCTGGCTCATCCTGTCTGGCTTCTATACCATCTTCTGGGTTAACTACATTCGAACCATTCTGGTACATCCAAAATCCAACTGCCGCAAGAACAAGTACTACAGCAATGCCAAGGATTATAACTACTGATTTGTGGTCATGGCCACCCTCTTGGCCACCATCCATTTCGTTACGAGGAGTACCAACCGTTGGTGATTGTTCCTTTGGTGGAACTTGTGAGGAGGGAATATTTTGCATTGGGTCCATAATATTCTTTTATTAACAATAATTATTCTGAACTATCATTGCCATCTGAATCGTCACTATCGTCAGAGTTATCTTCAAAATCGGTGTCATCAACCTTTGGAATCAATTTGAGAGACTCTACAGCATTCTTAAGCGCCAATCGTACATCTCCAAGTGCGCCACGAATTGCCCTGAGATCAGATTTCAGTGCTGAACGCGCTTCACCCACCTTCTCACGTAGATTTTCTTCTGTATCAACATCTATATCATATGTCTTATCCGCTTGAGTAACAATCAAATCTTGTGCGGTTGCAAGAAGTTCCTCGGCACGCGTAATGGCGCTTCTCGCATCAACTACGTCATTTCCTGCCGCCTCCGCCTTGTCTGCTCGTGACTCTATCTTGAGAAGAACATCTTCGAGTCGGTCAGCTGTTTTATTAAATAGCTCTACCATTCGGTTGTTAAGCTTAACAAGATTGTCTGCAATTCGCTCAACACCAGCCTTTTTTCTTTGGTCTCTAATGCCTTCGAGCTTAGTTTTTAATTCCTCTCTTTTGGCTGCAATTGTATCTTTTGATGCCTCTCTTCGTGTCTGTATTTCTTCGTTACGTGTCTTTCGCAAGTCATGTGCACTTGTCCTAAACTCCGTTCGCTTATCATTAATGTTTGAACGAAGTTCCATCCTACCCTCTTTGGTAGGGCTGTCCTTAATCTCCTGCTGCTTAGTACGCACCATCTGTCTCAAATCAATCTTTTTATCACGAATCTCAATTCGTGTCTTCGTTCGAGTCTCCTGTGCCTTCATAATTCGATCCTTGTTCTCCTTATTGCGCTCCATCTGGAAATCACTTCTTTCCTTTTGAGCCTCTTGGTTCAATTCTCGAACTGTGTCACTTGGGCTTGTATCTTCGTTCTGCGCCAAAGCAAAAGACGATACAAGAAGTCCTGTCATGACAGATACTGCAAATAGCTTTTTCATATATACATATTAGCCCTAATAATAAGTTTACCCTTATAGTATCACTCTCGTGCTCACACACACTCCAGTGAGGTGTGCATAAAGCAACCCTATAGTGTTAAACGGGGGACCTCATTGGATGTGACAACTATTAATAGTATAAAAAGAGCTCCCTCTGTGGGGAGCTTTTGTAATGAACTATCTATTTTGACTGGTCTCTTACCCTCACTTCTTCATCTACTTTATATTGGGCTACCTGCTTGGGTTCGCCATCGATGATTGTATTGACAATCACCGGACGCATCCACAGAGTGCGCAGATGCTTCACAGTCTCTTTTGCGTATTCGAGCTCTAATGGATAACCATCATCCTCATGCTCGAGAACAAGAACATTACCCTTGAACCCAGCTTCAACAACCCTGATGACTGGCTGAGCCCCTATGCCAGTACTTCTGGCAAGCTCGTCGCGGACATTTTTCCAACCATCATCGTTACCGGTATCAGTTACGATGAGGTCGTAATGGTCTCCCTCGTCCTTTTCATCGTATCGGAAAAGACCAAGTTCCTGAACCATTCGCCTAGACAAAAATCTTTCAATGAATGTGCGGTCATCCCCTTCTTCGCGTACAGCGAAGATTTTCTCGTCCCCAGTAGCCTTGCCGGCATCTGGTGGTACTAAATCACACTCCTCAAAATCTTTTTTCAAACTAATGAAAAGCTGAGGTTCGAATGTATCAGGATTGAGACGACTTTCATCAATCATCCCATCGTAGTAAACGTGTATCGCCTCCCACAATGAGTAGCCAACATGATAAGGATTTAGACCGCCTGGGTGTGGTCTCAAAACACCACTATGTCTTTGGGAGAACTCAAGCCACATTGCGGGTGGCAAATCCAGCGCTCGCAAAATACGATTATGCCAGTAGCTTGCCCAACCCTCGTTCATAATCTTAGTTCGAATCTGAGGCATGAAATACCTAGCCTCCTGATCCACGATATAAAGAATGTCTCGTTGCCAATCTGTGAGGAGAGGATTCTCCTCGGCAATGAACAAGAGAATGTCTGGGTCTGGCTCAAGAGGATGCTTGCGTAAACTTTCTTTTAGGGCCTCAGGATCTACCCTTGCTACTGCGTGTAGATTAGGATATTGATCTTTGTGGGCATCGTAGAAACGATCACGAACTCTTGCCATCTGATCTTCACGCGATAAGCGCTTACGATCTAGATACGGATTACGATTGTGAGAAAGCGAGTGCGCAGCATCAAGAAAACTCTCTACTTCGAGTTCTCCATGAAGCTCCTTATACCCTCGTATGCGCCCGGCTGCAGATTTAAACCTGCCAATCGTCTGTTGTGGCTCTGAGTGGCGAAACGTTAAGTTCCGCTTAAAGAAATCATTATGACCATACACATGCGCCATCGTTAACACCTGTAAAAGAAGTGTGTTGTTCTTCATTAGGTATGCAAGAGCGGGATCAGAATTGATTACCATTTCGTATGGAAGCCCAGACACGCCATGATCATAGAGTGTCTTTTGCTTCTCATATGCTTTTCCATATGACCAGTGCGGATAGTGAGATGGCATCCCACTATACGCCATGAATCCAATCATATGATCGTGGTCACAAATCTCGAAGTCCTGTCTAAAGCAATCGAGGCCAAACCCATCGGCAAGCTCTCTTATACGCTCATCCCACCCTTGGAGATCGCGCATGGTGTAATTCTCTGTGCCAATGAGTACATTCATCATATCGGTCATGAGTGTCTCCTTTCGTCTTCCTTCAGAATTGATGAAAGCTGTGGCCAGACCTCATCTTTAGATTCAATCGATAGCGCATGAAAATTTCTACGCTTACCAAGAAGTTTTTCGAAAGTTTTGATCATAGAGCCCTCGAAATAACGAGACCCCTTGGGCTTAATCTCTACATAGCCAAACAAATTACAGATATCGAGTAGAGCATTTGCAGTTCCAACTGCTTTTTTATTATCATTGTCGAAGTTATCACCATCAGAACAATGAAATGCATATATATTCCATAGATCTGGATGGTATCGGTCCTCAATGATGTCGAGAGCTCTTTGATACCCAGAAGAAATATATGTTCCACCAGATTCACCTTTAAAGAAGAACTCTTGTTCGGTTACTTCTTTGCTCTCTGTGGTGTGAGCCACAAACACGACCTCTACTTGCGAGTACCGCCTCTGGATGAAGCTGTAAAGCAAGAAGAAGAACATTCGAGCAAAATATTTTTTCATCGTATCCATTGAGCCTGACGTATCCATGATACAGATTACTACCGCATTGGATTCCATCTTGGGTCTCGTCACATGTTTCTTGTATCTAAGGTCGTCATTCTCAAAAGGAAAACGACCACCGTCTTTGGGATTTTTCCGAATATATTCACGATACTTTGGCCCAACTTCTGACAGAGGCATGACCTCATACAGCTTTGCAAGACGGGTACGCAAAGGAGCGGCGGCCACGCGTAAGCGACGCGTCTCCAGAACAGCCAAGTGAGCAAGCCGAAAGTGTTCAGTCACCTGAGCACGATCTCCAGCTTCGCGGGCTTTGTAAGCCGCACGTCGTTGGTTCTCAATATCCGCCTGTGAATGCAAGATATCGAGAGTCTTTTTCATGACTATTTCTTCTAGTTTAGGAAGAGCGCGTTTTCGCGCACCAAATCTACGAAGTCTTTCGATGGCTGTACGTCTCATGTCGCGATGAGTCTCGGGACCACTTCGTCGATACCCAAGACGTTTGGGAGCAGTCTTGGTCTCAACCATCCTGAGTTTTTTCTTGTCCATATCCGGCAGTTCAAGATCTTCAAAAACTATATCCAAAAGCTCATCAAGGGTTACGTCGGTTTCGTAGTAATCCTCACCTGGCTGAGTTCCGGCCTTATCGCCATCTCCTCCCTCGCCTGGCTTCTTGACCTTGCCTACTACTTGACCCTCACCAACATCGCCGTCACCTTGAGAGACACCGCTGCCGGGTTTCCCACGAATAAATCGATATTCTCTGACACCACGCAACGGAACTCTGACAATCTTATCGCCTCTTTGGCCGATAATAGACTCATCTGAAATGATATCGGCAATATTACCGTGAATCGCTTCTCTTACTTTTTCGCGATGACGCCTGCGATCACCAGCTGTTCGATCACTTCTGCCAGCGTTCGTATGCGTTGGATTACGAAAAATAGATTGTTCCATTTGAATAACCTCCATTGTCAACGAATGCGAGTCCACCATATTCGTAGCACACATGTCAAGCCAGAACAAGAAAAAAGACCACAGCGCGTTGGCTATGGTCTCGTGACCTTTTTAGTCCTTCCAGAGGTTGTTTGCTGCATACTTCAGCACCACGTCTACACAGTGTTCGCAGTATCCATGCTGCATCATCTGTTCGACCATCGCATCGTACTTCTTGGTCTGCTCGTCATCTCTGGTACGAGCCTTGGTTACGATGCGGCTAATATCGCGGACGGAATGCATGAGCTTCTTCTCGATTGCTTCTTTGAGCGGGCCGTATGCCGTGTAAGTCAGTTTCTCTTGTCTGCGTTGTGCCGCAAAGAGAAACGAAACAACTGACTGTCTAAAGCCATCGGCACCAGAGCCTACTACAGCAATTTGCTCCTCGATAGACTTGAGGAATGCCTCGTCGGGCATCAGCTCTTCTTTCGTATTTTTGTCCTTGACCTTTGTTTGATTAACAAAGGCCTCAGCATGATCCAAATAATTTTGAAAGAGCTGCTCGGCTTGTTCCGCATAGGCATACACAAAAGCCTTCGTAATCTCCTTTTCGAGAACCTCGAGATACTCTTTGTGAATGACATCCTGCAAAAGTTGAAGTAGTCGCTTACGCTCATCATCAGCAATGTCTGCTTCCTTGACCCCTTGGGTCAAGGCTTCGCGCACGCTGATTGGATTAACGCAAGGATGTTCTTCTTCAGAATCTGAAAGAGCGTTATCGATTGCCTTCATAGTGAAACGCGTTGAGATTCCAGTCATGCCCTCTCTTGGGTGGTCGTCCTGGAGCTCGCGCACATCTACCTTTTTTACCGTACCCTTCTCTACAACTTCATCGCCGTTGTAAAGCTTGAGCTTGGTAAGAGGATCGGCTTTTTCAGTCTGCTCGAGACGCGACAGAACCGCGAACATCGAAGCAACTTCCAAGGTGTGAGGAGCAATATGGGGTTTGAAATCTGACTCTCTGATGATCTTTTCGTAGATCTTTACCTCTTCGGAGAGTCTCAAGTTATATGGAACCTTGACCACAACAATTCGGTCAAGAACCGCTTCGTTCGTGTGGTCTGCCCTAAATTTTTGCCATTCAGCCTCATTGGAGTGAGCGACAATAACGGTATCGACATGAATCATGCCATGCCGACCTGGCGCCGGAATGACTTTCTCCTGTGTCGCTGTGATCATCGCATGCAGATATTCGGTTTCGTTTTTGAAGACCTCAATGAATTCCACCATGCCTCTGTTTCCGACATTGAGTGCCCCGTTGAGCTGTAACGCCTCTGGGTCATCTTCGCCGTACACATCGAGCTTGGAGATATCGATACTACCTATCAGCACCGAGGAGTCCTGATTGTTGGAATCAACTGGAGGTACAACCCCGATACCAATACGTCCACGCCTCGAAAACGAGAGCTCTACGACTGGAAATTCTTCGTATTGCTTATTGAATTCTTCCTTGAGACGCTTCCGGCACTGAGGACAAAGATCTCCCTCGATCCTGACGCTATACATTTTTTCAAAAGCCCCTCTTAGATGTCTTGGAACGAGAAGTAATGGATCTTGGAACATACTGCATCCTTCGAGTGCAAACAGAGACAAGCCTTCGAGTTTCTTCTTAAGAGCCTCAGCAATCGAGCTCTTGCCCGAACCAACTGGGCCCATCATGTATAGAACTTGGCGAGACTCCTCACCCTTGAGAGCGGCACTATGGAAGTATCTCGCAATCTTGGCGATAGTCGGCTCAATCCCAAAGAACTCGTCTTCGAACGCTCCATAGACCAGTGTCTTTGGTCTATCCTTGTAGAGCCGTTGAATGCGAGGGTCGGTTGAAGTCAAGATATCTCTTGAACCACCGGGCTTGATTACACCCTCATACAAAGTCGCATGAGCGTGCTGACCAAGCTCTGGATGACCCCTTAGCCTTTGATCAAGATATTCGAGAAAAGTGCCACTCCATTTGGGTTCTTTTTTCGCTTCAGCTGCGCGATCATCAGTAATCCATGCTTGGAGTTCATCCAATGATTTTGGTTCCAATACGGGGTCTGACATGAAGTCACCTCCCAACTGTGAAAGAACAGGACTCTACCCTTAGGCATAGCAGAAAATCTAAGCCCGTGTCAATGTGTTTGGAGTCCTATTCTTTATTGCGTTCCTTTTTAGCAATAGCATTCATAAATCCATTAATAACAAGTAAGACAACGCTAAATATGAGTGCAATCCAAAATGAGCTGACCTCAAACCCTGGGACCACCGAGGCTGCTAACATAACAAGAAAAGCATTGATGACAAATGTGAAGAGCCCAAGAGTAAATATATTTATAGGAAGTGTGAGCAATATAAGAAGAGGGCGAAGAACTGCATTTAGAATACCAAGGACTACTGCAACAATGAGGGCAACAAAATAACTATCGATAGTGACCCCTGGAATAAGATATTCCGCTATCACGACCGCAAGAGTACTTACAAGAAGATGTATAAATAATTTCATATTTTTATAGTATCAAAAATTCACTGCGGTACAAAACGAGCCCAAGATATGAAGAACGCATTATATATGTTACTATTACGTCCATGAGTGACATCATAAAAGCAGATATTTTCTTCTTTATCACGAGCATTGCTGTCGCATTGCTTAGCATTCTGACGGCTATTGTTCTCTATCATCTCATTCGTATATTTCAAAAAACAAACCTCATTATTGATGAAATCCAAACAGAGATACACCAAGCTCGTGAAGATATCGCGGGATTTCGAGCATCTATGCGTGCGAATAAAAATATGATCAAACATATATTTAAAAATATGACACCAAAGGTCGTGCGAAAAACAAAGACAAAGAAAAATGATGACCAAGAAACATAAATCACACAAACTTGCGTATTCGGGTCTTGCTCTTGCAGCTATCGCTGGAGTTCTCTATACGTATGGCTCAGATCCTAAAAGAAAAAAACAAATAAGAGGGTGGCTTTTAAAAGCAAAAGGAGAGGTGTTGAGTAAAATCGAGGGTGTAAAAAATATCGACAAGGACCAGTATATGAAAATTGTTGATGATGTGGTAAAAAAATATACCAAGATAAAATCAGCAAGTGGCAAAGAAGTGGCAAGCCTCAAGAAAGAATTAAAAGGTCACTGGAAGAAAATCCAAAAAGAGGCGCAAACAAAAAAATGATCCTTTCGGATCATTTTTTTACTTTTTCCAATCTGCAATAACAATACGGTTTTTACCGAGTTTTTTTACTACCACCTTTTGACGCTCGCGCCATTTGAACTCGCGTATGAGTTCCACGGGTATCGTAATGTAATATGAACCCTTAGACTTTTGTATATTGCGCACTCCCCTTTGTTTTAATGTTCTTCGTGCCATATGACCACTGTAACGTATCCCTAGGTTTAATCCTAGGATTAAACCTAGGGATAATATGTATCTATTTTATTGCTTCTTATGTTCCTTGGCATCAATAAGTCCACATTTTTTATATTTGAGTCCTGAACCACATGGGCATGGGTCATTGCGTCCAACTTTTGAACCGTCGGCTTTTTTTAAAATCTTTTCAGCGACAATCTTTGATTCGTTCGTCATCATACGTGGAGCGCGTGTTGGCATCGCCTGTTGAGTTCCTATCTTAAATAGATTTTGTACAAACAAATTAACAAGAGCTGAGTTAAAATCTCTGAATAGTCGTACAGCTTCGTTCTTATATTCTACCAGTGGGTCTCGCTGACCGTACGCTCTAAGACCAACGGATGAACGCGTATATTCCATCACCTCCAAGTGATCACGCCACAAGGTATCAACTATCTGCATAAACAAAGTCCTGGTATTACGCATAAAGCCCTCCTTGTCTTTGTTAAGTCGCATCTGATATTCATCTGCAAGAACCAAGGCAAATGCTTCTGGCATATCCATATTTTCTGGAGGTATTAATTCTTTATCTTCTTTACTTAGTAGAGATGCAATTATTTTGCGTGCTTCAGTTTCATCATCATGTGCATCCATAACAGCCTTCGAAAATTCACCAAGTATGTCACGCACAAGCTCATCTTGCTCCTCATCTGTAGCCTCTAACATATCTCTTCTCATTCGATATACTGACACTCGCTGCTTAGACATAACGTTGTCATAGTCGAGCAAGTGTTTTCGTGAATCAAAGTGTAAACCCTCAATCTTCTCCTGAGCTTGCCCAATAGAACGCGATACGAGTCGTGCTTCAATTGGTTCGTCCTCTGGTATACCAAGTCTTCCCATCAAATTCTTAATTTTATCGGGTGCAAAAATACGCAAAAGATCATCCTCAAGTGATAGATAGAACTGACTCTCTCCAGGATCCCCCTGTCGTCCAGAACGTCCACGTAACTGATTGTCAATACGACGTGCTTCATGACGCTCGGTACCAATAACTAAGAGACCTCCTAACTCACGAACTTTTTTGGAGCTTTCGTCTGTTGGTGGGTTTCCACCAAGAATAATATCGACACCACGTCCTGCAATGTTGGTCGCGACCGTAACCGCCCCGGGTGAACCCGCCTGTGCTAGAATCTCCGCTTCTCGCTCATGGTTTTTGGCGTTCAAAACATTGTGTGGAACTCCCTCTTTTTTGAGATAATTAGAAAGAACCTCATTTTTTTCTATAGATGAAGTCCCAAGAAGAATCGGCTGACCTTTGTCGTGGCGCGCCTTTACTTCACGAGCTACTGCAATAAACTTTCCGTTCTCTGTTTGAAATACCTTATCCGACTGATCAAGTCGAATCATCTCCATATTGGTTGGGACTACAGCTACCTCAAGATTATACACTTTGAGAAATTCCTCCTCAGAAGTTTTGGCAGTACCCGTCATTCCTGAGAGTTTGTCGTAGAGTTTGAAATAGTTCTGAAATGTAATGGTAGCAAGCGTGCGCGATTCTTTTTGGATAGTCACACCTTCTTTTGCCTCAACCGCTTGATGAAGTCCTTCTGACCATCTTCGCCCTGGCATAAGACGTCCCGTAAACTCGTCTACTATAACAATCTCGTCACCCTTAACGACGTAATGTCTATCCTTTTGAAAAAGAGCTTGCGCCTTAAGTGCCTGCTCTAGGTGACGAACATAACGAATACCATTTTCACTATAAATATCGTCTACACCTAAAAGCTTCTCTACTTTTGATATCCCCTCATCATTCACCAAAACAGATCTATGTTTTTCATCAAGCACATAATCAGTGTCCTTTGTAAGCTTTGGCGCAATACCAGAAAATGTCTTGTACAGGTCTGCTGCATCATCATCGGGTGCGGAAATAATAAGGGGGGTTCGTGCCTCATCAATCAAAATAGAGTCTACCTCGTCCACAATTGCAAATGAATATTCACGCTGACGAAGCTCCTCTTTTTGTAAGACTAGATTGTCACGTAACCAATCAAATCCATACTCATTGTTAGTACCATATGTTATGTCCGCCGCATATGCCTCTACCCTAGAGCAGGGACGTAAAAATTCGTTAACCACATGAAAGCTCCCTATTTCGTCTCGTTTTTCGTCTTCTTTAGAATCTTGTTTTACTGTTGGGTCATACAAAAAAGAAGAATCATGATTAATACACGCAACAGATAGTCCAAGAAAATCATAAATCTCTCCCATCCAAACAGCATCACGACGAGCTAGATAATCATTCACAGTAACAACGTGCGCACCCTTACCAAGAAGCGCGTTAAGAGCTGTTGGAAGTGTTGCGGTTAGCGTCTTACCCTCACCAGTACGCATTTCTGTAATCTTGCCTTCATGCAAAACCATTCCACCCAAAAGCTGTACATCAAAATGTCGTTTGCCACTTGTCCTCTTTGAGGCCTCTCGAACCATTGCAAAAACATTTGGTAAAATCTCATCGAGATATTCTGAAGACATCTTTTCATTATCACGATATTCTTGTATTTCCTTTTTTATATCTTCGTCTGATTTGGCCTCGTATTCACTCTCGAGTGCGTTAATGTCCGCAACTCGCTTTTGTAGTCGCGCAATAGTACGTGTCCCCTCGTCACCAATTATATTAGATAAGAAAGACATTGTGCCACAAAGTATAGTGCTAAAAGCCTTTATTTTCAATGTCTTGGGCTTGTAACGTTACACTGCTCACTGCGTTCCCAGCATCCTCCAATCCGCAAATGAATAATCAAAAATTATTCAGCGAAATTAGGGTCAGCTACGTCACAAAAAAACTGCTCTTGTGAGCAGTTAAGTAAGCCGAAGTTTTTCCATAATTGAGCGAAGAATGAATGGCCATACAATGGTGGCATCTGCCTGAACTTCAGCGAACTGCCCATGTGGATCCATTTTGCGCCAACTCTTGCCTTCACTGTACGTACACCCTGAAAGATGGCCGTAATACATAGGGTCCGGCGCAATTCGTACGCCATAATTGAATGTTGGAACCGGTAACTCTAACCCCACCCTTCCATTTAATATCTCAATGAGTGGTGCATCATTTTGATCGTTATTACGGGGAACACCACCACCAATTGAAAATATTCCAAGCTGCTTTGACTTCATCTTAAGGCTAAGCCTTTTCCATGTGTCTCGTTCCAGGTCCATGATGAGCTTGGGTCGTACCCTACCTGTATTGTTACCATTGATATCCATTCCACGTTTTCGTCTTTCATTATGAACGAAAAGATCGTTTCCAACTTCTGAATCAACGAAGGCTGGGTTAAAGATAGGAACTCTATGTTTATATGCAGAACTTACTATACCCCTCCAATTAGGATGATGTTTTATTAAATATGCGCCTACATATTTATACAAAACACTCGGGGTCAGAACGGTTCTGTCCTTGATTGAAGCCAAAACCCTCCTCAAGATGTCCTCCACATGATTAAGGTTGCTTTCAGGCTCCCACGTATCGGTTACACGGTTGATTAGGGCTTCGGCCAACTCATCATCTGACATGCTTGGGTCGTGCTTGTAATGCTTGAGGCCGATGTTTTCGGCAAGCCCATGGGCAATCATGGCACCAGTCGTCGTAAGAGACTGAATCATGCGTTCTTCGATCATGTCGCAGAACAAAAGCCCCATTTGAGCAATTGTCATAGCACCAGAGGCCGTCATAAAAACCATGCACTCTGGATCAACAATCATGTCATACAAAGTGTTACGAGCTGATTGTAAAGAATGAGACAGGCCGTATTGACCTAAATTGTAATGATTCGCTAGCTGAGCTGCGTAATCAATTACTTCAGATAATGTATCTTCACTTGCACATACATACCTTTCAAGAACAGGAAAAAAGAAGGCCGGATCAACAACAACCATGTCACGAAAACAACCATCGCTGATATGTCCCTTTGGGACCATCCCATATTCGTTGACGAATATTGCTTGCTTACTAGCAAGTAATTCTTCATGGCTTGGGTCATATGCACCAGCAATAATTAGTTTTACATTTCGACAATGCCCTGGTGTGTGAATAAATTCACGTGACATCATTACCCTACACAAACCCCTAGAAGCAAAAGCTTTTTCCAGGTATGTCAGCATCGAAGAATTCATTTGGCTGTCATGGATAATGACTACACCGCTGGATTGTTCATGGGTTGCACGAAACTCTTGAATCCACATATCAATCTTCTTTATTGATTCACTAAACATACGTGCTCCGAATGAGCAGCGCGACATGGCGTCTACAAGTTGGCGTATATTATTGGTCGTACGAAGGTCAAGCGGCTGTAAGGCCACTGCATGTTCTAAGTTCATTCTTCACCTCTCAAGGTAAACCGAACGCACTATACCATAAAAGCTATGGAATGAAAACAGCGGCAGCAAGCACGGTCGTCCAAAGACCGCTCTTATGACCGACTGCGGACTGTGTAATGTTTGTTGTTTTAATTATTTTACCGCTTGTTTTATAAACCTCTTCTCTCTCATTCCAAGCTGCGTCAGGATCAAATTCAAGACCCAGGGTTGTTGCAAGCATGCTTGCTGCCAAATCTTCCGTATAGTCCCCCGCTACTTTTTCTGTCTCCCCAAACGCCTTATGTTCAGAAAGATATCCATATTGTTGAGTGTCAGCAGGCAAGGCAAGTCCTACGGAGGCCGCCATTAAACGACCTGGTTCGCAATTACGCAAATCATACATTACGCAAAATACAATTTCACCAGCACTTAATTCTTTAAGTCCTTTTTCGCGCGAAACAATTTTACACCCTGGTGGAAAAATAGAAGAAACAGTTACAAGATTAAACTTTTCTATACCGGCATTGCGAAGAGCCATCTCAAATGAACCCAATTCCTCTTTATGACGACCCACACCTTTTGTAAAAAAGACTTTCTTTGGAATCATGTTATTTTTTATTCTTTGTGATTAATTATAAATTCCATTTCTATTATAATGCCATAATTTTGGCTGCAAACAATTCACAACTCATCGGCGCATACTCTATATGTTACCTCTTCGTTCTTTATTGCTTTCATACAAAATGGCAGCATTTCATTACGAAAACAAACTTCTCATTAATGACAGGTTAAAAGCCTACATATTGAATCTCTTCCTCTGGGTGCAAACCAAACTTACGGTGAATTCTTTCTTTTACAAGACCTATCAACATGATTACTTGTTCAGCTGTAGCGCCACCATCGTTAATAAAATAATTGGCATGTTTATCAGATATATGGACGTGTCCTATTCGCTTACCCTTAAGACCTAGTGCGTTATCAATCAAAAATCCTATTGGTATATTTTGTCGTCCTATAAAATCCTGAAGATCTGGAAATCTTTCAAATAATTTTTCACGTTGTTTTCTATCCGATGGCCATTCTACATTTTTAAATACACAACCCGCCGAAGATGCTCCAATGTCCTGTTTATCTGTGCGTGTTGATGTATAGTACCGTACAAATCTCTGGCTCACATCTGGATTTGTTTTGCGAAGACCAAGATCTGCTGACAGAACAACTAGGTGCGGATACTCCTTGAAAATACTATGTCTATATTTAAAACCGCACCCTTGATTGTCGAGAACTTCAGTATCATCCGTTAAGGTGTTAAACAGTGTTACCTTCTTTACTACATCCCTCATCTCGCCAGAAAAGCATCCAGCATTCCCGCGTACTGACCCTCCTATAGTCCCAGGAATACCAATAGCCCATTCGAATCCGCCAAGACCCTGTTTGAGGGCATATGAGACTGCAATGGCATTTGGCACGCCAGCATCTACACGAAGCGTATCTCCATCCGTTACAATGTTACGCATCATCATTCGTATAAAAACACCCGGGTATCCATCGTCAGAAATAAGGGTGTTCGATGTAGCACCCGCAATAAAAAATGGAACGCCCTCGCCTTTTGCAAATTTGACAGCATCTCGAAGCTCGCCGGGATTTGTTACATCAGTAAAGTACTTAGCGTGTCCGCCAATCTTAAAATATGTATAGGGTTTTAAATCTATGTTCTTCTTAATTTCCATGTGTATTCAGATTCTCACCTCGGAGGGCCGATGAAGGGTTAAACTCCACAAAATATGTCCTTATGTGAGTGCCAGCAACATCAGCCCTCCCAAGCGAGAATCTATATCTACTATACACGAGACCTAAAGCAAATTCACCCCCACACTAATTGTTACAAAGCACTTTATGCGGTGTTTACATGATTGTAACGATTGGTAAACAGAAAAACCCCCGAGGGGGCTTTTCTACGGACATATTTGGAGTCCTGCACAAGGCAGGACACCCACATGTAAAGTCATATTAGCGCATTTAACCTTCTTTGTCAATCCCCTAACTAATTATCACAAAGATGCTTCGCATCACACCAAATGTCTTGTGATAATTAGTTAGGGGATGAAGCAACCATACCTCTGCTCTATTTCGTTATATAAAGACATTAGAATATACTACAATATACACGTTTATGTCTCGAAATATATACCAAACATTTATCCTCTTATTAGGTGACATACTTGCCTTCTGGGCTGGACTCACAGCAACACTCCTTATTAGATATGGACTTAGTGAGCTGGGGTCTAAGTTTGCGCTCCACACACTTCCATTTAGTGTCGTCTTTTTGGTATGGCTTTTGGTTTTTTATGTAACAGGTCTTTATGACATCCGTACGACAAATAATCGTCCAAAATTACTAAGAGCGCTCTTCTATGCAATGCTCTTCGGTGGCATTATTGCGATGGCCCTCTTTTATTTTATCCCTGCATTTCAAATTACACCTCGCACAAACCTTATCATCAATATAGCTGTAACCGCTGTTCTCCTAGTTATATGGAGAATCTTCCTAGAGTCAATTATAAAGAACACATCAAAAACATGTGTTATATTACTTGGCTCATCACCTGACATAGAGGAACTCGAGGAGTCTATAAAACAGTATCCACAACTTGGTTATGTTGTTGTATCGCGTCTCCCATCAATTGATGAGAGCGTTATACACGCAATTCAAACCACAAAAGCAGATATTGTTGTGGCCCCAAAAGAAATAGAATCTAATAGCACGCTTGTACATGCTCTTTATGATGCACTTCATAAAAATATTCGTTTTATGGATGCATCTTTCTTTTACGAACAACTCCTAGGGAAAATTCCTGTGTCTCTTATTTCTAAAATGTGGTTTTTGGAAAATATAGCCGAAACAGAAAAGGCTTTTTATCGCCTATCAAAACGTGTTGTTGATTTTTCTTTAGCTTTAGTACTTGGTCTCCCAACAATCACGCTGCTTCCACTTATTGCTATCCTAATAAAAATTGACTCGAGAGGACCAGTATTCATAAAACAAAAACGTGTTGGACGACTAGGAAAGTCGTTTACTCTAATCAAATATAGAACAATGTATGCCCTCTCTCCTGATGGTTCGGCCGAAGTAGACGGAAAGGCTCAATGGGCAAAAGAAAATGATGACAGAATTACTCGCATTGGCCTCATGTTGCGCTCAACACGAATTGATGAACTTCCACAACTCTGGAATATTATTAAAGGTGAAGTATCTTTCATTGGACCACGTCCTGAACGTCCAACATTTGTTGGAGAGCTAGAACGTGATATCCCCTACTACAACATGCGCCACCTTATTCGCCCAGGACTTTCTGGTTGGGCTCAAATTAACCCACCATATTATTATGGAACAAAAGATGAGGCCTTGATAAAACTTCAATATGATTTGTATTATATTAAAAATCGGGACTTCGGTCTCGATCTAGCCATTGCTCTAAAAACCCTAATGGTTATTCTTTCCCGCCAAGGACGCTAAAGAGTTCGTAAAAAGGCCTCTACTTGCGGTAGTAACTCTGGGTTAAGCTCCCCAACTTTACGCGCGGCCTCTGTTGCGCGCACTGTATCTCCAACCTCTTTATAAAGGGCGGCGAGTGTTTGATAAAGAGCGGAAAGCTGCGCTGGATCATAATAATCTTTTTTACTTTCGATATACTCGAGCTGCAAACTGATCGCCCTTGAGAAACGTCCATTACGAAAATATGCATCGCGAATAGAAACATAATCTATGTCCGAATCTCTCTCATGGATAACCTTCAGGGCAGAGTCTTCTCTTTCTGGATCCCCGACATCAATGGCATATACCACTTCGTTATAATAAATATTAATACTATCAGGTATAAGCTCTTTCATTCTATCAATCATATCCCACATACCTGATATATTATTTTGAATTTTTCGTGCTTGAGCAATTTCAGCATAAACCTGTGGGCGACCTGGAGAAAGTGCCAAAGACTTAAGAAATTGCTCTTCTGCGTTTTTCGCATACCCAACCAGTGGTTCATCACTCAAAAGAACAGCCCCCAAATTATATAACTCGCCCTGATACATATACCACTTAACATCATTAGGGCTTTCTGCAATGTTTTTATCCATTAGCTCGATACCATAATCAATAAGAACCTTGAGGTCTTCTTGGGAGCGCCTACCCCCCTGCTTCAAAAATTCAAAAGTATATTCAGCAACTGCGCGTCTTACATCAATGTTTCCATATGTGTCGTAAGCAAGAGCCTTGTTTACAAATTCGTATCCACTCTTATCATCTCCAATGGCAAATGCATTATAAGATAAATTTCCATAATAATTTTCTTTTAACGGCTTCCAAGAACCTAGATAAAATGTAGGAGCTGCAATCAATACGGCTATTACTATATATACCAATGGTTTTTTTGCAACAGTTATATTATCATCCCCTGTTCGCGTCTCGGTCGTAATAAGCGCCAACAAAAAGAATAATATTGCGAGTGATGACAAGAGATCAAACAATAACATGTCCTGTATCACGTGTGCCGCAAGAGCAGTCGTTAAAATTGAGAAAGTCCAGAAAGAAATATGATTCTTTCTCCACGACCTAAGTAAATGGATTACAGCCAAAACAAGAAGACCAAAGTACGAGGCAAGGCCAAGAAGACCAGACGTTGTACCTATATCAAAAATAATGTTGTGGGCGCGATCAAACCAAGGCTCTTGCTGGAAAAGGCCTGGATCATAGTGAATATTAAAAAGAATATTAAAATTTTCTAGTCCCCAACCTGTTAACAGGTTGTCTTTAATACCATCCCATGCGACACCCCACGTCAAGAAACGAGCCACCAATGTTCTGTTCGTAAGTGAAATATCACCGATACGCTTAAAAATATCTATTTGTGATGAGGCTAGTTGGTCTCGGAATATTACAGCCGATACACTCAAAAGAATAAGTGTCATAAGACCAATCATCACAATTTTTTTTATTTTTTTATTTGTTCCTATGCCAAAGAAAAGATACAGAGAACCGAGCAAGAAATATCCACCCAAAAGAGCAGCGAGTGTCCCTCGTGTACCAGTTAATACAATTGCTATGACAATCAATCCGTATGAGACAAACCATGCTCGCGACTCTTTCTTTGACAATTTTTCATGAAATGCGAGCCAAAGAGTAATAAAAGAAGCGAGCAATAAATATGAGGCAAGAAAAGATGCGTTTGCTAGCGTTGACTCAATACGAGTTCCACCGCCAGCCATAAAAGCCTCTCCAACTCCTATCAACGAAACAAGAGTTGCAGAGGCAGATACAATGCGCGCAAGCATTAAACGAACAGGTACAACAATCATCAATGACACGAGCATTAAAAAAAATAGAACAATATGACCCCACATCCAAAGTCCTGTCATTCGCTCATAATCTGACCAAACGCTGTGATAAAAATCGACACCAAGAAGTGAGGTTGCAAAAAATACACCATACAAAATAAAAACTCCCCACACCATATGGTTTTTTCTTAACGCACGAAACACGGATGGCACGAAAGCTAGCCACACGACAAAAGCCAACTCGACCATAATTAAGAAGAAGATGGATTTTGTAAACACAGAACGATATAAAAATCCCTGCCACTGTAAAAGAGGTAACACAAAAAGAAGGGTCCCAATGATACTAAATAATATTTTCTTTACATTATTCGCCATCAAGAAGTGGAGCTACAGATGAACGCTGAGTTGGATCAAGCTCGACAAGTGCTTTTGCGTGCTCCTTGGCCCTCTTTATATCTCCCATGTCTGCATATGTCTGTACAAATACAGAGTGCGTAATAACAGTACTTCCAGAGTATGCCTCTAAACGCTCTAGAAATTCTGCACGTGCACTAAGGTCACCAACACGGAGACTTCTACGAAATACTTCTTCAACTTTTTCTATTTCAAACCCCTGCCCTGGTTTAAGACCGGTCACATATTCCTCTAAAATTGCATCAGCTCCCTTAATATTATTCGCAAGTAAATGAGTCGAAAGAGCAGCATAAAACATTGAGGCAGAACGTGGAGCTAACAGATATGCCTCATCTACAATTCGTATTGCCTCCTCATTGTTACCCAAAATAAGCTCCAGTTCAGTCTGTCCTAAAAGTATCTGAACATAATTGGGCGAAAGCTCCCTTGCTCTTGCATACCACATGCGTGAATCTTCCGCCCCCTCTCCGGTCCAATGCTGTTTTAATATGTATAGCTTCCCTAAAAACAGTGGATACTTAGCAACCCTTGGCTGAAACTCTACTTCACGCTCCAACCCATCAATGGCGGCATCAAGAAGAACAACAGCTCCTGGACCAACATTATCAAGCTGAAAAGAAATTTGAACAACGGTATCAGCCAAACGTTCCCGAGCCTCTGTCGTACCAAAAGTTTTATAATCCTCTACCTTCAAAAATTCAGCAACAGCTTGTTCAGGAGTTTCGCTTGTCCCGAGGGACTCAAGTGCTGTAATAATCTGACGAGAAGCTAGAATCGGTCGAACATTAAGAACAAAAAGAGAGACGACAGTAAGAGCCAGTACAGTAGCGGCTCCAACTGACCGAAAATGAAAAGATGACTTTAAAATTTTTGATGGTTGCCCCTCTGGTTCATATCTCGAGCCCAAATATGCAAGAACAGAGACTAGAAAAATATACGTAACTATATTATCAAACACAAAAGCATTTTGTATTATATACGCCACAAAAAAACCAATCATCATGGTAGTCATCATTCTAGAAAAAGTTCCTCGTTTGTAGAGAACGTGGAGTACGTAAACTGATGCACCAAAAATTCCAAGATACGAAACAAAACCCATAATCCCCGCCCCCACAAGCCATTCAAGAAGCATGTTATGTGCGCGATCAAACCACGGCTCATTACCAAAGAGGGTTGGGTTATAAAGCTCCCCGAATGGAACAATAAAGTTCTCGGGACCCCAGCCCAAAAAAGGACGCTCCTTGAATGCCTCCAGTGCTATACCCCATATCTTAACTCGAGAATCATCTCCGAGTTGGGCAAAAGAAATTGCTGAAAGCCGCCCAAGAAGATCAACGTTTTTTACAATTGCAGTCTCGGGGAAAAAGGCTACAAGAGATCCAATGATAAGTAAAAAACCAATAGTTAGGGCCCCGAGCATTCTATACTTCCAGGCCATGTGGGAAAAGATAAGGCCAAATGCGATAATTGTCATGCCTACACCAAACCCAATAAACACCCCTCTACTTGCTGCCAAAAACAAAACATAGAGGCCAAACAAAAACGAAAAAGAATAGAGAATTCGCGCCCAAGAAGCATTTACACGATAAAACATTACAACAGCAATGAATAAATGTGTCATAAGATATACCGCAAGGTAGATAGAATTACCAAGCAAGGCGTATGGCCTCGTATTTCCGAGGGTTTCTGTAATATTTAAATACTGTAATAACCCGTGCGAAGCTACAAGAAAACTTATGGCCAGTGATATATTAAAAAAATAAAACCACTCGTATTCCTTTTTAAATAGAGAAGTTAATACAAACAAAAGGCCGAGAAGATGAAGGTGGGTAATAAGACCCTCCATTCGCTCAAAGTTTGACCAAAAACTATGGTACGGATCTACACCAAAAATTGAAGCAAGAAGAATGACACCTATAAAAATCGTAAAGGCTATGAGAATAGGATTTTTCCGTGGACGATAATCAGGATTTATTATCGCTAACGCCCCCCATGCACCAATGGTTAGCTCGGCTACTATTCTAAAGTAAAAATTCTTTACAGTTATAAACGGGAAAAAGAAGCCCTTAGAGATGGCCTCTGGTGCTATGAGTGGTGTAAACAAGAGCAGAAACGCGCCTATTCGAATCGACCAAAGAAGTGTTTTTTCAATTTTTGTCATAGAATACACCCCAGTATGCCAAAAATAACCCTAAAATTCAAAGGCTTCCTTTTTTAATAGACATTTTAAGAAATCGGAATCCAAGTCCAGCGGAAATAAACATCAGGGGCTCAAAAGGAAAGCGAAGTCGAGCATTTGCCACAGTTCCGGTCGCAACGGCAGCTAGAACTATAATGACAATAAAGTAAACGATATCAGAACGATATCGTGACTCTCTATATGCATAAAGCAAGCTAATAACCATACCAATAAACAAAAGACCCCAAAAAATCATCTCAAAGACGGAGACAAGTCCGAGAACCCCCTGATCACGAAGAGCGCCAATTATACCAGACCAATCCCCCCTCAATAGTGCGCTAGTTATGTTTGGAGCATCTGTACTAACCAAGCCAGACTTAAGTGCTACATCATATGTGCCGTCAGCAAAAAAGAAAGGGGCCGTCTTTACTACATAGAAAAGTGAGAAAGAAACAGGATCTTCAAACAACTCTTTTTTTACTGCACTACTTAAATGATGCGCCGAACCAATATCTATATCATCATATGGGACCTCAAGCTCACTTTTTAATATGTCTAATGCATCTTTATGACTCGTATCATCTTTATATGCCTTGAAAAGTGCCGTGTGGTAAGAAAAGGCGTTAATGGTAGATATTAAACTCAACTGTGAAGAACCAAAATGTATTTGATTTCTAATCATCCAAGGAGACAGAACCAAAATAAAAACCCCAAAAAATAGTAGTGCTCGCTTCCAATCCCTAATGAGCGACAACAGGAATCCGATAACCAACACCTGACCTATTGGTCTTACTAAGGTTGCGAGTCCCAGTAGAGCAGCAGACCAAACACTGCGAAATTCTCCACGCAAAAATATGTATATAGACAATAAAAATAGAAATGTGAAAAGTGTCTCTGAAAGAAGTACACTGGATAAGAAAAGACTTGTTGGGTGTAAGCCATAGATAAGCGCTATCGCCATACTCAAATTGATTGAAAAATATCTTCTAGCAATACGAAACACTAATATGCCAGTGAATCCAGAAAGTACGGCCTGAGCGATTGAAACTGATACTATAAATCCAAAAAGACTAAGTAAGGTTGCTATAAAAAATGTGTAGCCCGGTGTTCTTTTAGAGTCTGGAATAAATGGCTCAACAACACTCGACGAAAACGCACCATGATCTTTTATATTTTCAGCTATATTGATATATCCTCTTGCATCAGAGCCAAGTACCGGAACATCAACTCCATACATATAGAGCCCAGCAAGAGCGGTCAAATGAAAGAAAATGACAATACCAAAAACTAGAACCTCTGTCCTGTGCTCTCTGTACCACTGCTGTAATGTAATCTGCGCCATAGGATAGAATAGAGTGTACAATCCCTAGATTCTATTTTTTTGAAATATCAACCTCCAAGGAACAAAAAAGGATTCATACACTACACCCGCACTCAATTTAGACTTCCCCTTTCTTCGTTCTGTAAAAACAATTGGAAATTCAATTATTTTATACTCTTTAAGTAAGACCTTATATTTCAATTCGACCAGAAAAGCAAAGCCGCGAGCACTAAATGAAGATAAATCAAAACCATTAAGAATATCTTTTTTAAAACACGCAAAACCCGTCGTCATATCCCGCACATGAACGCGTAAAATACTACGAACATATAAGTTTGCAAATTTACTTAACACCCTACGAAATGTACTCCAATTTTCGATTCTGCCACCAGGAACATACCTTGAACCAACAACAAAGTCTGCATCAGTTGTTTTTTCAACCATTGCTGGTATCTCCCTAAAGTCATGTGAAAAATCAGCATCCATAGTTACGATATGCTTATACTTATCGTTTTGCATTATTGAATTAAATGCATCGCGATAAGCACTCCCAAGTCCTAACTTTCCCTCGCGAGAATGAAGAAGTAAATTAGGAAAAAATTTTTGCATACGCCTTATTTCATTTGATGTACCATCAGGAGAAGAATCATCTACAATCATCAAAGTAACTCCTGGTAAGTGGTGAAAAATGGCAGGAATTAATACCTGTGCATTATCAAGCTCATTATAAGTTGGAGAGATAATTATCGTCTCTTCTAACTTAGTCATCTTTTTTTATCTCTAAAATGATCAGCCCTAGAAGAAATCCGAACGGAGACGGAGGCAAAAAGAATACTCGTGATTTATAACCTGTTTTTTTACCAAACTCCAAAAGATCTTTTCGTGAAGGATTCTCCTGCTCTGTCCATGGCCATAATTTATGTAAACCAGGAATTTTAGCAATTTTATACCAAAGGGTATGAATCGAATATTTATATGGAACACTTATAAGTACTGTCCCCTTTGGACCTGCAGTATCAACATGACTTTGTACAACAGCAGCCGGATCCTTGAAGTGTTCAATCAATCCATGACTCCAAACTAAATTAAACCGCTTGTTGTTATTTGTATAGCCGCGACAATCAGCAATTTCAAATGTCATGTTTTTCTTGTTGAGCTTACTAGCTTTTGACTGTGTTGACTCAACAATTAAGGGAGATATATCTACTCCATGATATGAATCAATAGAGCCTGCCAACAGAAAACCTATGCTTGAAGTACCACAACCAAATTCAATCATATTGGTCTCTTTTATTATATAACGATTTAGCAGATTCTTAAAAAAATTATTATAAAACCGACGTGCCATATCAACTATGCGCGCTAAAACACCCTTTTGAGACCAAACATCATCCCAATCCTTCTGCATTTCATGTCCTTCATTTTTCATATTGTATTATCTCTATATGAAACATTTTTACACAAAGAACACCTTCGGTCAAAAATTAGAAGAAGCATTTTCTGCTACAAAATGTAATACTAATTACATGATCGATAGTGCATTTTTTAACAAGGATCGACTGTTTTTTTTGGGCATGATGACCCTTATTTTTGGATTAAGCATCTGGAGCCCATCTGGGCACTTCACTGGAACGCCAAAGTATTGGTGGGATGAGAGTTTTACAATAGAAAATGCAAGAACCCTACTGGAGACTGGGGGACGGCCAGACTTCACGGTAGCACCAAATACACCATCGATGATGCCAGCTCTTGTTCATGCAAACGGCTTTCCGTTAGTGCTCTCGACGGCAGCATTCTTCTCTATATTTGATGTAGGACTTACTCAAGCAAGAGTATTTATGATCTTGTGGATACTGGCTACGAGTATCTCACTATTCTTTATACTAAAATCATTTTTTGATAAACAAGCAGCATATGCTGGCACACTACTTGTTACTACTTTTGCTTCTTTTTATGCCAACGGAAGGACCCTGACTGGGGATATTCCAGGGTTTTTCTTTTTACTGTGGGGGCTGTGGCTAATTATTGAAAAAAAATACTACTTATTTGGAGGTGTCATCCTTGGTCTTGCGGCTGTAACAAAAATATCGGTATTCCATATGATACTTCCAGCAATTGGTATCGCAATCTTAATTATCAAAAAAGCAGACGGAATAAAACCACTACTCAAAATTGCCACTGGATCTATATTAGTTGGAATAATATGGTGGCTGCTAATGTTCCCCCACCCACTTAATATCAGCGAAATATCTGAAACCCTTAGCTTTTTCAAAGAGCCCTACCATAAAGCATCAATGATCGACAGACTACCAAATAGTCTCGTAGAATTTACTCTATCTAGCACTGCTATATATTTTGCAATACTAGCTTCACTCATAATTTATTCTATAAAAAAATATTCATTATCTGATAAAGAAAAGATACTTTTTGTTTTTTCTGGTATCTATATACTTTTACAATTTTATGTATTTTTTAAAAGTCCTGGATGGAATAGATACCTAATTGTAAGCGAACTTCTGATACTGATGCTTTTATATCCATCACTCACTCGGATAATAAAAAATAAAAGGATTATATCAATCTCTGTTACATTTCTTTTATCTATGCAAATAGTGCAATATTTATATTTTTCTAACATATTCTCACTCGAATCCCCAACAAGAAATGCATATGCCATAAACAATCTTCTAGAACGTGAGCCTGATAGTACAATTGGATTTATCAACAACCCAATGGATGCAGCACTAGTTGCTAGTAGTAGAAAATATCAAACCGTACATGTTGGTGGTAAAACATTCATAGGGAAAAACCCTCTTGACTATAGCGAGTCAGAACTACCTACCTATATATTTGCAGGTAAAGAAATAGACCACCCCAATATTTTTTTATACGAGTATCTGGAGATCACTGGCGAAATAAATATGTGGAAACGAAAAAATTAGTTTTTCTGTCTGCACACAAAAACTAAATCGTAGGAAATATAACGAGTTCCAGGAATCCGAGACAAAAATGTATCTAGGACAAACATGGCTCGTGAACCAAAAAATCTATAGAAAGTTTTCGGAATAAGACCAAACCCGTACCAACGAACTACCTCGAGACCATGATTACGTGCCAAACGTCTTCCAGATCGTAGTGATGCTACATTGAGACGTCTTCCACCGATTGCATACCAAATCTTTGTAAGCATGCGGTAATTCCACAAATTACCGTGCATATTAAAAATTAATAGACTATTCTTGTTACGTAGCATACTACCTAGCACTCGCATACTCTCCTCTCTAAGCTCGGGTTGAGCATTTAAGAAAAAGCGGAAGGCTGTAATTAAATCAAATTTTTCAGTCGTGACATTTTGCTTTGTTAAATCGGCACAGATAAGTTTTGATGTTTTAATCTTTCTCTCAGCAACGCCAAGCATCTCCTTGGCAATATCAACACCAACTGAACGCTCCATGTATTCTTCTAGATACGCAATGATTCGGCCAGTACCACATGCGAAATCTAAATATGCCAAATCAGACACATCCTGCGAAAGGTCGTCAACTTCTTTGGTCAACACTCCTTTTTCCCACATCCATAAAAAATCGTCATAGGAACCCTGACCATAGATTTTTTCTTCATATTGACGAGTTATTCGTTCGCTTTGATGTGATGTTCGATAGTCCTTCATAAAACCTAGAATACCGTAGATTTTACCCTAGCAACAGTCTAACGCTACGTTTCGTTGCGAAACAATGAGATTTTTAGCGAAAACAATGAAAATGAGGAGTGGGTACACGGAGTGTACGACGACGAAGTATGAATTGTTTGCAGCAAAAATCTCATTGTTGTAGTAGAAAAAGTGGCTTAGACTGTTGCCTGATACTATGCTATTAATGAGTCATTGTGAGTAGCCTACGTATACATAAAATCGTATTTGGAACTATCTTTGTCTCATTACTTGTTGGGGTAAGTTTTTTATTTTTAGTGATACGAAATGAATCATTAAAAATAAGCATCTTTCGTCATCCACTGGTACAATACACACTGCCAACATATCGGTCTCTTCGTAAAATAGTTGACCTTCCGTATGCTTGGTACAAAGTCTTTGGCAGCAATTTACCAAGGTATGCCATCATACTTAGGGCAGAAGACGTAGCTCTCATGAACGCAGCCCTACCAAAAGATAACTTCAAAGGGCGCCTTACCGACGAAAACAAAGTTAAAGTGAAGGCTGACTTTTTCTCACTTGATTATGAAGAAAGTATACGTATTCGTTATCGTGGTCGCGGACCGAATCATTGGAATGCTTTCAAAAAGTCATATCACATGGACTTTCCCGAAAATAATCCATTTAACGGATACACGGCTCTCAAATTTGTTATACCCGAAGACCGGTCGTATGCTATCGAGCATTTGAATGCACAGCGCGCACAAAAATTGGGTATGTTTGTACCAACGCCGTGGTTTAGTACCCTTGAAATAAGTGAACAAAATATGGGTGTGTACACCATTATCCCCCATTGGTCCACATCTCTTCTGGAACAAAATGGATTTTCAGAAACATCAAATATTTTTGGTGTAATTGATTTTGAACTCAAGGACCTTAAAGGCAGAGATTTTTTTGATCCTAGCGAGCTAGCATTTTGGGAAGACTATACTCGCACTGCCGATACTCACACTGCCGACTTTGATTCACTCAAAGAATTTCTATCATTCTTAAATGCGCCCGAAGAGGTCTACAAAAATACACTTCCAGCACTAGTTGATATGGATGCGCTCTATGGCTGGCTCATCATGAACACGCTTGCTAGCTCATCCCACCAAAACGCAACTGTAAACATAATCCTTTTACGAAACGCTAACACCGGCAAGTTCCACCCCGTTCCTTGGGACATACAGATCTACACCCCTCGACAACTCAGCTTGGAGTTTCACCCGCTAATAGGACGCACACTGAACATACCTGAATATAGAGAGGAGTTTTTGAGACGACTTAAAGACTATGTACTAGATCAAAGCAACTATGATGATGACATGGCCTTTTATGATGCGGCTACAGATTCTATACATACAGAGCTCATGAAGGACGACGCAAAGGCTCCATTAAACTTTCAGGTCAACAAAGACATAAAAAGACTATATACGCTACTGCAAGAAAACTACATGTTCGTTGAAGATGCTTTAAAAGAAAACCCAGACGAACTATTACAAGGGAAGTTCGAGACAAAACAAAAACCAGCCGTGCTGTCCTCAATCTACAAAGAAGCGGGGCAAACTATTAATGAATTTGTTTTGCGTAATCCTGGCTTTTACAAAATCGACCAAACAACTATTGGTATCGGTCCAGGAGCTCTAACAATTACCAAAACTGCGGTACTACCGACAAACACTACGCTCACCATACAGCCAGGAACGACACTCCTCTTAGGCAAAGACATATCTATAGTGAGTTGGAAAAACATTACAGCAGCAGGCTCGAAACAATCACCAATTAAATTACTACCTCTTGGGGCCGCCCCATGGGGCAACATTCTTATCCTGGGAGATCGCTCAGTGACCAGCACGTTTGAATACGTAACAGCTCGAGATGGTAGCGGATTTCATAATTCAAATATTACAGCAACGGGGATGATCGCAATCCATAACAGCAATGCAATTATCAAAAACAGTATGTTTGAATCTTCACTGGACGATGATGCACTCAATATTAAATTTGGTAACGTTGAAATTACAAACAATGCGTTTCTTAACACGGGCTCTGATGCGATAGATATCGATAGTGGTACAGGTTTTATAACAAGCAACACATTTAAAAATATAGGCAAAGACATATCAGTAGGCGGAGATGCTATTGATATCAGTCTCTCTCAACTCGAGATCACAAATAATATCATTGATAGATGCGTGGATAAAGGAATTAGTGTAGGAGAAAGGTCTTCTCCTACAATTGACCTGAATCAAATTTCAAATTGTGGTATTGGTATTTCAGTAAAAGACCTATCAAGAGCAGTAATCACCAACACGACCCTTAACTCTAATGGTATTGGTCTTGAGGTAAAACAAAAAAAGCCAATCTTTGGCGGTGGCCATGCAATGATCACACAGTCCACACTTACCAACAATGGCAAAAATTTCTTTATAGCAGATGGTAAATCCTCGATAGAGGAAAACTCTAACTTGGTTGAGAACTAATTTCTGCGTTCCCAAATTTCGATAATTCGTTTTGATCTTCCCTCTCCATAGGTTTCCACGTGTTCATAATTTGTTGCCACAAAATCCTGAAACATTGGATATGGTTCAAAATATTGAGCACGCATCCTACCATCAACGATTGCATACTTTGGAGGTCTCGCTTCTAGCAAGCTCAGATACTCTCGCGGGGACAAAAAAGTACCCCGACGCTCATTTTCATTTTGAGCAAATTTGATAGAGTACGGATTCATATCATTTGGCACGTGTCTATAAGCAAGAATTACTGGTAAGACATTGGCGGCCATTACTTCATCCTCTGGTTGTGTATTATTCTTTATATATTCTGCTGTTTCATTAATTGTCTTGTGAGTCCACCACCAACCGCCCACTGGTGGGTCCTGATACCAAAAAAAACTTACTGACCAAAAGAAAATAAAGACCAGTGCCCCAACTATTTTTGCATTCAATCGAGAGAAGCCACCAAATAGAGACCATAAAACTGCCGTTGAAAGAAGTATTAAAGGTGGTGACATTTCTCGTATATATCCAGGAATAAAAAAAGAGTACGCAATAATCAAAGAACCAATCCAAATAAATGTAAATGGAATAATGTATGAATGTCGCTCAATGAAATGTTGTATGCTTCTTGTGCGAACCCCGTAAAAATACGCACCAATCCAAAATGCCACAGTAATCACTCCAAGAAACAAAAAAACATATGGCCGAAACGAACCCCCTGCAACGACACGATATGTATGAAGTAAAAATGCTCCGCCCAAAAGAAGCCCCACAAGTCCTGTACCAAAAAGTTCCGCGGTACGTTTTTTATATAAAACATGTTGTGTGATGCCGAGAAAAAACAAAACAAAAGAAGCGAAAAGTATACCGCCCTCAATCGCCAACTGTTCTGTAAACGCAATCGCCCAGTCTCGAGAAAAGCGCTTTGCAGTTTCGAAAAGAGACATATCTTGTGGTCCCTTAACATCAAGCGTTTGCTGAACAACAAACGGACTTAGCCAATATTGATTAGCGGCACTTGTATTTACTGACGCTACATATGCATACACGGGCAAGAATCCAACTATCACACCAAATAATAAGAGAGATCCCCTACTGACAATTAAAACTGCTTTCTTTTTGTTAGAAAACACATCCCACACAACAAGCAGGCAGGACGCTAACATAAAAGCTATGGCTGACTGTCGCTCAATATATGCAAGACCCATACATATTCCAGACAAAATAAACAAGACCTGGCTGTTTCCCTTCATGGCTCGTAATAAAAAGAGTGCTGAAAGCGACACAAATAGTATTGTGAGTGGTTCTGTTTTTATTACATGAGCGTTCCAAAGAACAAACGGGACTAGAGAGTAGAGCAAAGATGCAAAGATTCCAATTGTGCGAGAAAAAAGTTCTTTACCCAACAAAAAAATAACTCCGGCCGTAAGCGCAGTAGATATCATAACTGGTATATGAAAAACATAGATTGAACGGCCAAACAATTCCGTAACAAAGTTTAATGCCCACGAAAGAATGGGGGCGCGAGTAGAATAATCAGCAATGGGAACCTCACCACGACCAATCCGAAGAGCATCTTGAACAAATCTACCATCATCTCCTCCAACAAGGGTCAGTGGGTAGACTGCTGAAAGCGCTACAAAAGAAAAAAGAACGAGAGAAACAAAAATAAAAAAATTACTGTGTTTCATTTGTAGCATTTGTATCTGAAGAACCCTTGCGAGCTAAAAAGATATTACGAGAATAATAAATAAATCCAATAAACTGACCTGTAGAAAACACGGGGTCTTTAATCTTAATCGCATAGACAATAAGCATGGTATTCCCCACAAAACTTAAATACCAATACGCAATGGGTATTACACTTTTGCCCGCTCGTTCTGATGAAATCCACTGCACAAGCATTCGCAAAAAAAATAAAAACTGTGCTGCAAAACCAAAAAGCACCCACCCATCAACGACAAACCCAAAAATAGTAAGTGGAAACATGACTTTATATTACCAGTCGCCGTACACACGGACAACAGCATCTTTAATTCTTTGTTCTTGGAGCTCAACACTGCACAAATTGGTATAAAAATCATACCCAGCATTTGCTACAGCCTTGCACTCTATTTCATGGTCACGTAAATATACTATTTTTTCTGCAAGTGCGTGCTCGTCTCCCGGTGGAACCATAAAGATATTTTTATCCTCTTCAAAAAATTCAAATACTCCGCTTGATGATAGAGGAGGTCTTAAAGTTAATAGGGGTCGTGCCATTGCAGTAATTTCAAAATGTTTATTGGTCATCAAATGATTACGAATTGATGTTCCAAAAACACCCAAAGACAAGTCTGCATTACTTCTCTGTTTAATAAGTTCTTCGTTTGAAATATATCCCCTCAATATCACATTTTTTGGTTTAATGCTCTCATATAGCTCATGCACCTCTTGAGAGCATTGACCACGTCCCGCAATAATAAAAACTATATTTGTGTCCTCCAAAAGCTTTGCCGCCTTTATTATGTATGGAACGCCGTGTATGGGACTAAACTCTCCACAAAATTCTACAACAAAAGATTTTTCTTTGTCGTTGGATTTCTCTGATGATCGTGGATAAAATAATTTAAAATCAGCACACATTGGAATATTAATCATTTTTTGATTTGGTACCTGATAATGATGAGATAGATATTTCTGATGTGCAACATCATGGGTTATAACAAGATCAGAAAAGTAATATGCATAGTAGTCGATCAGGTGTATAACTCTCCCCTGGAAAGAATTCGGCTTACAAAAACCACGATCTAAACACATAGCTTCAAATAATGAATTTTGTAAGTCAAAAATAATTGGTTTCCTTGATAGCAATCTTATAATTGGAACAAGTTGGAAACCCATCCATCCAACCCAAAAAATATCTGCATTCCAAATGTGAAAAGGTAGCCGTACAAACACGCTTAAAGTTCTAGAATAATATGTTCCGAGATCAGAAAAAAGGGTGCGCAAATCTACAAAACCAGAGAGGTGACGAATCTTAATTCTATTTGATGGATAACTCTCTTTAGCAGTACCCAAAAAAAGTATCCGAGGTTTTTTCTTATAACGATTTGTATTCTTCATATTCAACCGTTGGTGGTTTATTTCGTGTAATAATCTCGGCCAAAAGTCCCATCAAAATAAACTGAAACCCAACCACAA
>JAQBTR010000022.1 GCA_027624915.1 bacterium
GCGGCGCGCAATGCTTATATTATTCCTCAAAATTTTAGCTTTCTTTTCTAAAAAGCATGAACCATGAACTAAAAAGGGTGCTTCATCATTGTTAATATTTGAGATCTTAGCCAACTACGGATTGAATTTTACAGATAAATATGATAAAATAATAAGATTTTATAAACATGTTTTATGTCTCAAATTAAAGAAGAAATTCGCAGGGAGCTTTTATCACTCTATCTCCTGAATTCTCAAGAGATCGATCAACTTTTGAGTCAACTGGATAATTTACCCGAAAATGCCCTCGCGGAGATTCTCGATATCGTAAAAAACTCAAAAAATGATCAGAAGCAATATTTTTCAAAAATAAACAAAATTGATCCACAATTTATCAAACAACTGGAAATATTTTTGGATGGCAACGCGGATGTTCTGATTGCGAATTCAATGATCTCAAAATTTTAAACAAAAAATGTCTAAAGAAACACCAAGATTTGAACCTGAAAAAAGAGAAACCCAACCAGCGCCTTCGCTTGCCGAAGGTGAAAAATCTTTAAAGAAAAAACCGGAACCGGTAAACCTTGAAGCATTTGAAAAACAAGTTCACGCATTAGTTCAGTCTTCAAAAGATCGGCTGAAGGATTTGCCAAAATCATTTCAGGATTCTTTGCACGATAATCTTGTTCAATACTTGCGTACATCTGTTGAACGTTATGACACAGATGCCGAAGTCGGCTTAAGCAAAGATGAATTTGAAAAATACAAGCGCGATATGTTGCAGAAAGTCAGTGAAACCATTGTGCGTTACATGCCATCGGCGGAAGATCTTGAAGCGAAAAAACAACAAAAAGAAGGCGCGGTCGATGCGGCAAAGGCCGCGCAAGAATCAGCAGCAATTGAAATCAAAGATGCCAATTTCAACGAAGTAAATTTACAAACACCGCAAGGTATTCAGCAAGAGTTGGCAAAATTCAATGCGCAGAGTGCTGACGTGCACAAAGAAGTTGGAGCGCTTTCGGTAAATATTGGGGATTTTCAGCAGGCCTTTCAGAGCTTTGAAAAAGGAAAAAATGATTGGAGCGTATTTCTGCGCGGCAGTCCTTTTGTTGACGATCCGGAAACCGAACAGTTGAGAACCCAGCTTTCAACTCTGAAGCGCACACTCGATGAAAAAATGCGAAAGCTACAGGAGAAGAAACGCACGCTATCCGAATACGGGCAGAAGTTAAATGGAGCCGGAGACACCATGAAACGTCAAAAAATTGATGAACGTGACGGAAAATTTCGGGAAATTGACGCGCAAGGTACTCAAGCGGAACAAGCTCAAAAGAAAAATGAAACACAGTATCGCGCCTTGGAGGCACAGCAACAAAAATTGTATGGCCAAAGAGATGCCATGGCCGATTACCACGATGATTTGGTTCAAGGGCTTGCCGGAATTTCTGCATCCAGAGAGCAGGTTCGAGTTCACTCCGATCAGTTTGGAGAATTCAACGGACAGCTTGAAGGCGCGGTTGCCATAATTGACGATGCGCTGGCAAATACCCCCCCACCGCAACGAGAGCAACTTGAGGCAAAAAAGGCAGAACTTTTAGGACACAAAGAAAATGTTGACGCTGCCATTTTTCAAACACAGGGCGCCGAAATGGAGCTCGGTTCTGCTGAACAATCATTGCAAGGAAAACGCGGAGAAACAGAAGGAACATTACTGACCCTTGATGCATATATCACGAAGACGGTAGCTCCCGGCCTGGAAGCACTTTCCTTCTCAATCCAAACATTAGAAATTGCAAAGCTACAAAATGGAACCCAGCGTGAACAAATAGAGGCGCAATATGCGGAAATTCTGCAAACCATTGATACGGTTGATGCTGCTGTTGCTGACAATGTTTTAGAAAACAACCTTGCCAATGAACAGGCAATAGCAAGTCTTGAAACCCAAAAGCAGTCGCTTGATGCGATCAGCATTGACCGGCCAAATCTTTGGAACGCGACCGGTGGCCTTTTAGTTGGAAAAATTGGAGAAGGATTGAGTTTGCTCACAAAAGACGTGGTCTGCGGCATGTTGTTGGATCCGGCAAGCAAATGGCTAAAAGAAGTAACAAAAGATATTCCCGTTCTCAATGTCATTACCGAAGTGGGAGCAAATGTAATCATTGATTTTCCTTCCGGTGTAATTGAGGGCGCCGGTGAATTGGTCAACGGCGTTGCCACAATGATCGCCCATCCGGTAGATGCGATTGCCGGTATTGGAACACTCATCGGACGTAATCCGCAAACCGGCGAATGGTCTCTATCGAGCGCCGGAAATGCGTGGCGTGAGATGGGTAAAGCGCTTATTGCCTATGAAAATTTTGAAAAAGGCGAAGTCGGGAAAGGGGTCGGAAAAGTTGCGCTCAACGTGCTTCTAACAGCCACAGGAATAGGAGCCGGAGCAAAAGGCGCGCAAGCCGCGTCTATTGCTTATTCTGTGGCAAGGGCATCGGGCGCGAGTGTCGCACGCGCATCTCTGCGAGCGGCCGGGGTCGGTGCGAGATTATTTGCCGGAGAATTTTCTCATGGCGTTGCAAGGCTTCCAGGTGAAGCCCTTACCGCTACAGGAAAATTATTGCGTGCCCCCGGCAGATTGCTTGAAAATATGAAGCTTGGAACCGCCGGAAGATTAGGAAAAGAAATTTCGGAAATGGGAGACGAATTAGCCAAAGCCTCAAAAGGACTTGAAGATTTCACCATTGGTGGGAAAAAAGTTGCTGAATTGGAAGCTATCGGAGGCAGAAGCTCGGGCGAACTTGCAAAACTTTCTGCTGATGATCTCGCAAAGGCGGGCATTAAAGATTCAGGCGCTATTCGTAAATTTTTAGAATATAAAAACACGCTTAAAAAAGTTGAAAAAATAGAAGCTTCAAAAGTAGCACTAGTAGAGAGATTAGAAAAAGTAAAAACTCAACAGGCTTTTCGGGAATATCAGCAAATGGCCGCAAAAAAAGATTTTGATGGTATAAAAAGTAAAGAAGTAGCAGATCCTTCATGGAAGGTGCGCGTTGAAAGAGCAAAAAAATTAGAGAATGAAACGCCCGCCATCCAAGAGGCCATGAGGAATATTCAAAGAGAATTGAAGGATTCCCCCGAACTTGTGGAGATTTTGAGGAAATATCTTGAGGACGTAGACCATCCCATGAATATATCGGCGTATCTCAAAGATCCCCTAAGAAGGGATGCAGTCTTGGAACATTTGAAGGCTATCTCAAAAGAAAAGAATATCACCGAAGCGGAGTTCCTTCATGTCGTTGACTCAACACATGATGCATCACGAGCTATCTTTCGTACCGATGATATCGAATTTACTTATCTTGAAGGTCGGAAAAAAGCAGAAATTTTAAGTGAACAGATACTCACTGAAAATCCGGAATTATTTTCTCTCGGCGATACACCAACAGTAGCCCAGCAGTTACTTCTGCAGAAACATGCCGAAAGATTGGCCACTGTCATACTGCCAAAATTTAGATCACAATTAGAGGCAATCGTAGCACCCATAAAACAAAAGGGATTTCCTCCGGTTAATGCACGCGCTAAGTCTGCGGAAGGCATGGTTGATAAGATAAAAAGAATGAGAAGAGGCAATGGGGGAAAAGCTCCTCGCCCCGATTATATGCTTAAAGATATGCCAGATGCTGTAGGAGGAAGAATCACTATTCGAGATCCTGCTCAGATGGAAATGATCATGCAAAAGATTGAAGAAACATTTGGCAAGGAAAATATTTTTGAAAAAGATAGTTTTTATTCCAATCCAAAAAAGAAAAATGCCCCCTATAGAGTTATCACATACACTATAACGGTTGATGGAGTGCCCTGTGAATTGCAGTTAACAACGCTCGATTCAAGTTTAGTAGCAGACCTCCATCATAATGTGGGGTACAAGGAATTACTTCCGACAACAAGTGCAGAGAAGCGACATGTAGCGAATATGCAAAGGAAAGCGACAGCGAAAGAATTAAAATCACTGTAAATTATTTTACTTTCTATAATATGAAATTAGACAATAACAATATATCTATGGATAAAATCCAAGCGTCGGCTACCGATCTGTACGTGATAACAATTGACCATAAAGATGGAAGAACAGATTCACCTGTATTTATAGAAAGACATTTACCCGATTGCGATGAACAGTTGGGCGATGCAATGTTCTATTTTAGGCGACAATTTAAAAATGCAGGTATGATTTCGGTTTCTCTTGGAAGGGACCTCTGCGAAGCTGGAGTTGCAAATGCGGCAAGTATTCGGCCTTGGCAAACATATCGTGATGAAACATTGAACCTCGATGAAAATAATCGAAGAGATAAAATATTGAAACAACTTCAAAATTTAGGTGTATCTTCAACGGTTATAGAGGCGCTGAAAGAAGATTTATGCCCTGAAGAGAACGAAAATTTATTCATTAAATTAGTAGACCAATACATTACTGATGCCGATGAAAATGAACAAATTAAAAAAGCTCTTTCCATAAGCAAAAAGGCCCACGAAGGAGCAACTCAAAAAAGACCTCAAGATGCGGATGGTCCCGATTTTATCCCCTATGTAAATCACCCAATTCGTATAGCAACTATGGCGCTTCGTGATTTACAATTATCTCCAGCTATCATCGAAGCCGCACTACTCCACGATGTGGTTGAAGACACTACGGTGACATTCGAAGATTTGGCGAGAGATTTTGATTCTCCAGTAATTGAAATTTTGCGCGACGTCACTAGGAGAAAAGATGAAACTAGAGATGCTTATATGACGAGAACAAAGGAACTTCATGGCGTGTCGAAACTTTTAAAAAGCTTGGATAGATTTCATAATCTTTTGAGATCGTTCACAATCAAGGACGTGACATATCTTGAAAGGTATATCGCAGAATCGAAAGACGTATATCTTCCTGAATTTCTTCACAATCCGGTATTAAGCGAATTTGCACTTTTCTTTAATCATTTGCTAGATGAGCTAGAGAAATATAAAGAAAAGTTAAAAACAAAACCAAGTAGGTAAAACGTCTGCGATAAAGCATCTTTTATCGTTCATGGTTCATGCTTTTTAGAAAAGAAAGCTAAAATTTTGAGGAATAATATAAGCATTGCGCGCCGCCCGCCCCCTTTCGGGCGGCGCGTGGAGTCGTGCATGGGTGCGCCAGCGTGCGTTGCCCCCTTTCAACGCACGCTGGCGGAGGTTGTAACTGGTTTTTAAAAAATCTCTGGAGGCTAGCCTCCAGATGCCTTAAAATGAGTCCGAACCTCATCATAGAGGCAGCTCCAGCCTTCGCGCAGTGAAGGCTGTCCGCCGTAGCTTTTGTATGTGCAAGTTCTTTTTTCGCTTACGTTGCGCTATGGCTGACAGGCCAAAAAGCGAAGGAGGGCTTATTAATTCAAAATTAAATCATGTATAGTGATTTACTATGTCTCAATATGTTTATCTCTTACGTAACCCACACGGAAGACAATATGTCGGTCAGACTGCAGATCTAAATGCTAGGTTGCAAGAACATAATGAGGGATCTGTTATTGCTACAAAAGGAGGAAAGCCTTGGCAAATAGAATGGTTCTGTGGCTTTCGCTCCAAGAAACAGGCAATCATCTTTGAAAAGTATTTGAAATCAGGATCTGGCAGAGTGTTTAGAGATCGTCATATTGTTCCTAAGTAATGGCTTACAGAAGACATTTTTTTATGTACTGGTGAGCGGAAATACAACTAATATATACTCTTAGCATGGAAGACAAGCTGTTGGAAATTTATTCAAAAGCCGAACTTGATAATCTGGTAGAGCAATGTAGCTCTGGAGGTGGGTACGAGCACTGGCTAAAGGCTAGGCATTTTGTAACAAAAGCCATTCATAAAGATGGTAGCTTTCTCGATATTGGGTGTTCGAATGGGTTTCTCCTAAAGTGCCTACAGCATTGGACTCCGTATACCTTAGAACCTTATGGCATTGAGCATCGAGAAGAAGCAGTATGTTTGGCCAAAGAATTATTTTCTGACATGCCAGAGCACATCGAACTGCTGGATGGTAACAGGCTCATTGGATTAAAAGAGACAAACCTACCTGACGCCTACGACTATGTGTTTCGAAACCACTGGAAAAGAGAGACGACAGAGAATGAAATGAAAGAAGTGCTCTCAGACTTATTCAATCACACTAAAGAAGATGGACGCGTAATAGTTGGACTCTACTGGCCAAACTCACGGAAGCAGGGCACGTCAGACTTTGATCGTGTTCGGAATGAGTTTCTTGGGTTTGCTGACAAAATTAAAAGTGCCGCTGCAAAAGTGGATGGCGAAGCATTCTCGGATATCGGTGATCACTGGATTATGTGGATGGACAAAAACTCCTAGCACCGCATTCCAGTTGTAATAACCTCCAACCACCCGCTCTACACTCACACTGACGATACTGACGGTCTTTCTGGCTACTTTACTTCAATGGTTGTGTAGAGAGGTTCGTTATCTGCTCTGCCCACCCCATAACCAGCTCCTCCAATTGGTGTAAACTTTTCTCCAGCATGTCCACCTTCAACGATCTTCTTACATCACATAGCAAAGCTCCCCCTTCTCCCTTCGCTCAAAATCCAGCGTTTCCAGCTTCCTATTCAGTTCCACAAGTCCTGAGAGGACTGTTAGAATGTCTCCGTGGGGTTCGACTTTGAACTGATATGCTCCACCACACTTCGCTCGCTGCGGCGAGCTTCGCGTGGCACGCCGCGTAGCCGAAGGCGAAGTGGTGTGGCGAGCCACCTAAAATCGAATGACGTCCACTAAGAAGTGTGCCCCGCGTAGCTCTGCCTTTATTCAATCAATAGCGAATGATGTTTCAAAATATTTCACAGTAACTCACAGAGCGAAGTGGGGCTTCTGTAGTCGAACTTTTGGAGTGCTCTTACTTTTCTTGCATCAACCTAGAAATACTTGTTTTGGCATCCTCTGTTCTGAGAGGAGATTGGCTTTGTTTTTTCTGCAATACAAAAAAATCTCTCATTTTTTGTAATGAACTGAAAATACCATGTGATTTGAATAGTTCATCATTTGTAAGCTGATTCATTTCTTCTCGACTCATCCCAAATATGCCAAGTATTTCTTCTGGATAATCTTTCGGATTAAATTCATCAAACTTCATGTATTTACTAAAATGGTAAACATCTAATCCAGCTTTTTTTGCAGCGGATATTGCTGCAGAAGTAATACCGAAGCCAAAGCATACATTTGGTGTAACCCGATGAATCTGCCCCATCACTCGTTTCAAATATTCACTTTGCTCAGGATTAGAAGGCACTCCAACGGGTTCATTAAATATCCAGTTAGCCATTATCACAGAGGAATCGTCAGATTGATTACGTAAGTGAGTTAATGCGTCGGTTTTCTTAAATTCGATATTGTCGTGATTGTGATCTTCAACCCAGATTGGATCTACTCCTACGTATTTTGATGCACCCAAACTTTTTACTGCATTAATAGCGCCATCTGGTTCAATTCCACAACCAAGATCGCATACTACTTTATCTTTAACAAGTTTCTGTAAAAATTCAGGCTTAGAAAATAGTAATGAATTAGCCTGACTAGGACATTCTCGGTCACACCATATCATCTGTTTAACTAGATCATTATCTGTCAAGCTGGCAAAATTATTATCATCGTAATTGGCATCAATTTTTGTATTCATGCTAGTGCTATTATAGCATATATCTATTGTTGATGCATTTTTCGCCTACATGAGAAAACTCAGTTCTTCCTCCCCTTTCCGCTCAAAATCCAAAATACTGAGCTTTCTATTCAGTTCCACCAGCCCAGAGAGGACTGTTAAAATGTCTCCCGAAAGTTCGACTTTCCACTGATAAGCTCCACCACACTTCGCTCGCTGCGGCGAGCTTCGTGTGGCACGCCGCGTAGCCGAAAGCGAAGTGGTGTGGCACGCCGCGTAGCCGAAAGCGAAGTGGTGTGGCACGCCGCGTAGCCGAAGGCGAAGTGGTGTGGCACGCCGCGTAGCCGAAGGCGAA
>JAQBTR010000007.1 GCA_027624915.1 bacterium
GAGGAGTTGGTGGAGGTGGGGGTGGTTGATTGCCAGATGGAGGAGGTGGAGGTGGTTGGTTACCGGCTGGTGGGGGCGGAGAACCACCGCTTGTATTACAAGCAGCAGACTCGAGTGCAACATACTGTGTGCCACTAGGTGACCTCGAGACAGAAACTGCAGTCCAACCGCTAACACCATTATCCCAAGATATTTCATACCAAAGATATTGTGAGTCGCCAGATCCATTTCGTTCTGACCTATCTGAAATTACCCTTCCTCGTACATGCCTTTGAGCCTCTCCAACTTTAGTCGCCGAAATGTTCGGATTTTGACGAACATTTCTATCAGATAATGAAACTACTCGATCGCCAGCTCTAAAATTCAACGTGCCAACCGGATCCGATGGAAAACGACCATTTTCACGACATTGTCCTGGTTGTAGAGGTGGATTACCTGATGGTGGAGGTGGTGGTGGAGGGCCTGAAGTATCAATTGCTTGACACTGATTACGTCCAACAACTAAATCTGCGTTTGGATCTGGATGTGGGGTGAAGTCGCATGTGCCTAAATACGCATATGGTCTAGGGCCCGCTTCGCCAATTGCATAGGCAGGACTCCCACCACCACTCCAACCGCGTACATCAGGAATACATGTATACGGATTTTGATTAACAACTCGTCCCGGTCTACTGCCATCTGGATTAGCCCCTGCCGGAGCTGACCACCAACCTCGATCGAGACCCATGAGTTGAGTATTTGGATCATAACCAGTACTCATACAACCGGGTACTATGCCTGGACTATTAATAAGTTCTTCAGGGGTTAGATATGTATCCAAGAATTCTTCAGGAATATAATCTGCTTGATGTGACGGTATCCCAAGATATTTGTATGGTCCTTCTGAATACGCACGTGTCCAAAGCCAACGAGATGCGAAATTAACATCAGTCGTTCCAATACCATTGAGACTCATACCTCTAAGCCAATTAGGGTTCCACGCTTCGATTACTAACTTCAAACCCTTTTGGTTTATATCCCTATCAATAGCTGGGTTAGGACTACTTGGACCCGTTTGAACTCCCCCAGCATCAATCGGCCAATCATATTTACCATTACACCCACCGGCCGTAATACCACCTGCTGGCAAGTTATGAATATTGCACGCATGGTATGGACCCCATTCATTGATACTGATACCTCCTACTCCTCCCCAATTTACTTTTGTTGGGTCAAAACCAGCTGGACAAAACTTAGCTATATATGCATCCCGGGCGGCCGCAGAACAACCGGTTGTCCCCCCTTGTCTAATTAAAAGATTTGCATCATCGCATGCATTAATAAAATCATTACAAAGTGAAACAACGTAATTTCCTGGTTTAGTAAGACGAGCTGTTGATACTGGACTGTCTGGTGGGTCAAATGTGACACTCCCACCATCTGGTCCACTTTTCATCCGCCACACAACTGGGATACCAGTTGGTGGATTAGTCCATCCGTTAAGTCGTGCCAATAAAGTATCTCCCGCCCTATACGAGCCAGATACATCTGGTCCAGCATTAATTACTGTTTCAATATTTGGTGCCCCTTCGGGCTTCAAAAAATCATCAGCAACCCAACCGTCTGCACCGCCATCAAAATCTACCCACCACCACCAATAGTTACTTGTTGTCCGTATCAACTGTCCCCATATGGGGCCAAACAAAAGCTGCCCACTAGCATTAGCCGATTGTCCTCCAGATGCATCACCACCTGGATCCTTTCTAACGTTTACATTATCGTTCGTCTGTACCCTCATTCCAACTCTCAAATTTCCAGTATAATTTTGTGGAGGAGGTGGAGGTGTTCCAACAGGAGGTGGCGGAAGACCTGGTGGAGGTGGAGGTACTCCTGGCGGTGGCTCAACTGGCGTTGTACCCCCCGCAAGACACATTAAACTTGGGTCAGTGTTTTGTCCTACACAAACCGACCCCCCAGGACATGCAATACTAGCCGAGTAACAATAATTACCTAACCCGTCTCCATTATTGTCTTGATATTTACAAAGTCTTATACCGTTGTTGCTACAGGAATAGATGCCTGCTTCTGATATTGAACATGCGCCAAAATTACAAACTTCTGAACCTGCGGGAGCTGGTGGATTAACCTCTGGATTTGGTTTTAACCTAAACCAAATATCAGTATACCCACTATTAACAGTTACATTAGCTGTAGCGCCAGGCTGCCAACTACCAGAGGAGTGACAACCAACCCCATTGGAACAAACGGAATGTTCAGCAGATAAGTATCCGGGACTAGGAATATCAACAGTTACATTATAACTACCTGGATTAAGTGCTCCTTCTGACCAATCTGGATTAGCGTATGATTGTTTGTTGGTTGGTCCAACAATCGTAATTGTTGTTGTTATACCGACAGATGAATTGTCTGCACGAATTACGAGGCCCTGCATTCCAACTACAATATTTGCCGAAGGTGGTGGAGGTGGAGGTGGTGGAGGTTGGTTACCTGAGGGTGGTGGGGGTGGTGGAAGAGGTCCTCCAGTACAGTATGCTGGGTTGTTTGAGTTTTTGGCTTGATATGTAATAGTATCTGATTCTTGCCCAGCGATACGAATTTTATACTTATACGTTGCACCATCACAAAGTGCTGTTGCGGCTGTTGCTTGCCATGCCCCATTACCATCACCGCCAGTAACCGTAACGCCAGTAGTCCAACCACCAAAGTTACTGTTCCGGTCAGAAAGATTTACGTCAACTGGACTGTTGGGATAGTTACTCGTTATAATTATTCTAAACTGCTGCCCCGCGACAACCGTTGTCGGATCAATACGGGTGAATGGCTTATCACCTCGAACATTCACAACAATCGATGCTATGTCATGATCACCAAAAATATTTATATCAAGAATAATGCCATACGCACCAGGCTTACTAAAACTCAAGGTGGCGGTTTTATTATTCCCTGATGTATTAATGTTTACGCCACTCTGGTTAGTTAATTCATACCATGTAGCAACACCAAGGAGTGCCTGGTCTATGTTTGCTGTAAGAACAACCGGCTCCCCAAGATTAACCGTTATATCATTATTTGGTGAAATTTTTGCAAAACCAGCTGATCCAACACTATATGCAAATGCACTACTAGCAAATGCCAAAAATCCAACTCCTATAATCGACCCGAAAAGTACCTTTGAGAATCTACTCATGAATTAAATATAAAAATAGTAATGAATGGTTCTGTGACCACTATAATTAGTATAGGACGTACACGACCATATGGCTTGTGTATAACAAAAACCGCCCCGCTATTAGCAGGGGCGGTTTTGTTATTTACTAGTTAGTGTCCAATAGATTTCGTAAATCTTCGAGGCTAGAACGTAGACCATCGAGAATGTTTGCTGTGTTTACTGTTCTTGGAGCTGATACATGACCCGCTGGGTCAATAACATCAACAAATACATGAGTGGCAGAAGAGGTTGTCTCTGAATCAGGTAAGCTCGAAGGACGCCATTCACAAAGAACAACATACACAGAGTTTCTACTTGGAGTTACAACAAGCTCTCCGTTGGGGCCATAGTCACCATATTGTCCTGAACCATTTTTTTGATATACAGCCCACTGCGACGTTCCTTCTGTGAGGGTACAGAATTTTAATCTTTCTGGTGCCTGAGCGGTCCAACCAACACGCACTGACTCTCCTCGATTGATGGTTAGCTTATTGTTTCGTGGAGTAAAACCTCCTCCAGATAGTGGCGTTTCATTCATTTTTGATACACCAACGGTAATCCGCGGAACATCGCCCTGCTGTGAAGCGTTATAAAATCGAGTACCACCACATGCCGGACATGCAATCATATAATTGTAATAATATTCTGATTTAGGCTCTGGTGCTGTAAGTCCAGTTACTTCAGCTATGTATATACCTGGTCGTGCTTGAGAGTAACGTTCATCGCCAACGCCTTGCCACTCCTCGATTAGACACCCAGGAAAATGACCCAAACAACTCTCAATCTGTAAACCACTTCCTGGTGGTGGTATAACCGTCATATACCTAGATGACTGTGGATGACCAACGCCCCCAACGTCTGTACGTGTTTGAAACCCAAAACCGCTTCGCGATCCCGGAACTGGATTTAATGTGTTACAACGAAAATCACTAGGAGCACATATACTTTCTTGCGGAAATACTGGTCGGTATATTTCTTCTCGAGCATCGGCGCACCATGTATGCTTTTCACCTATTTCCAAATATTCGCGAGCAAACCCCGTAATCCACTCGCCAAAATATCCAGCCTTCCATCCTGTCGCCCACGATATGATTCGTGTGCTTGGATACCCCGAGCAGTCTTCTCGTACCAAGTTTGGATTTCCAACTCGAATTTTAACCATGTCACTTTCAGGGCCAAACCAATCATAAAATCCCCATTTCATGCGGACTGCAAAATTATATTCTCCATCTACCGGAGCACGAAGATTCAAAGGAATTGTTATTTCTTCACCTGGTGCTACTGTCTTTGGTAATTTGACTGGAAGTTGAGGTCTATCAAACTGACCATCATTAATGTAATGCATCCAGTTAGCTTCCAAATCAATGAATGGAGGGGTGTCTACCGTAACCGGGTTAAGATCATCGTGGTCCCAACTTTCGGTGCCTATATTTTTAAACGTAACTGTACCTGTAAATACTTCGTCAGCGCCAACGCTTGTCGGAAGATTAATACTAATAAACTCTGCTTCATATCCTGGCTTCTTATTTTCACTGGCATATTCCTGTTGTCGCAAAAGTAATCGAGAATCTATTGCAATCCAATTTGGACGCTGACGAAGGAGCCATTTGTTTTCTTCTGGCATGAGTTTTATAAACTCCTCTGCAACATATCCATCTGTTCCTGTTTCAAAATCAACAAAGTACCAATCAAATGCAGCACCATTGGCGGGTCCCGCATGAATCACACCACGAATACCATCGACTTGAGTACCGACGGCATTGCCGTCCGGTGCGTTTCTTACAGTGAGTCCGCTTCCTCCAGTAGTTGGAGTTACATACGCTCCAAGAAAAAACTCTTCTTCGACTGGTGGAGGTGGCGGTGGAGTAGCTCCACCACACGAAACAAGAAAGCTACTAGCAACCCAACCATCAGGTCCAGAATTAAAATCTACTTCGCGCCAAACGTGTCCTCCTGTCGTTTGCGGACCATCAGTCACCGTCCCCTCTGTGTTGTGTAGTTGAGAACCGATACGGTTACCGTTTGCTGTACCACGTACATTAAGACTTGTCGCAGCATTTGTATTTACTCGCACACAACTACCAATACCGATCTGTCCAGCTGGAGGTGGTGGAGGAGGAGTAGGTCCTTGTGGTGGAGGTAGTGCACCACCTCCAGAACATAGCTGGCCTGCACTAGCTGCACTACCAACAGAGCCATTACAACTTCCACCAGCTGGACAAGAGATTGGGGGTGACCAACACCATTCAAGAACTCCATCAAAGTTTTGATCAAAAGCTACACAGGTCTTGAAAGTACTTCCGTTAGCACACTCGGCATTTCCTGCCTGACTCTGGCTACAAGTTCCATATCCACACGCACCAACATTACCACCTGACGGAGGTGGATTCACAGTTGATGGGGATGGCGGTGGAGGTGGTTGTTGCCCAGGAGGGCCACCGTCTACACATTTATTTGGCTCTGGGTGACAATCACATGACGGTCTCGTCCACGGTCCTACAGGAGATGTAATGACCGAGCCATCCGGATTAAACTCGTTGCATCCACATGCAGAGTTGTACCATCCACCTACTCCAGAAATGTAAGCTGGTTGTGTAAGTGGATTTGGACATTGTCGTTTGATTTCTTGTTCTTCACAGAAGTTTGAATTTGGTGAACATTCGCAAGGTCCTCGAACGGTATTATTGATTGCATAACCACCTGATTCAGTCCAATAAAAACACGATGAGCAGCTAAGGTTTGGTTCGTCTAAATACCAACCACCATCAGTACTATCCCAAAGATCTGTAGACGCACCAAATGTACTACAGTTTGGCGTATCTGTTTTTATGAATGAACCGTCCACCTCTGCTAACCAATAGTTTTCGTTCTTGCCCCACTCTCGAACTTCCCACCACCAATATCCATCCAAATATGTATGATGGAGACTTACAAGACGAGCTGGACGATTAGCATTTGATAAACGAATGATGTTATCGCCGATACCTGGAGACCTACGAGTATTAAATCCGTACACAGTTGTTATAAAATCTCCTTGAGCAAACGGGCCATTATACGTCGTTGGGACTGTGCCGGAAGGTGGGGGTGGCTGTTGTCCCCCACTACAATTTGCTGGTGTTATGCCTAGTGCAAAATTACTTTGAAACTGACCACATCCATTGCTATTACAAGCTCGTACTTTGTATCTGTGAGAAGACCCATTTACTACACCACGATCAGAAAATGATGTGGCTGTTGGTCTGCTAACTTCTGCATACGGAGTAACGCTATCGTCAGGCTTTCTGTGTAATTCATATCGGGTTGCTCCTGTTACTACGCTCCAAGACACATCAACTTTTGATTCATTGTTGCCGGCGCACTGCCCACTTGCACTTAGGTTTGCTGGGATTGAAAGTGTTACAGGAGATGGAGGTGGTGGTGGTGTTACTGGGTCTGCGTATTTAAAAATTACCCTTTTTATTTTTCCAGATTCTACACTAACATTCTTGGTACAGTTTGAATCGTTGCACGTGACCGCACGAAAATTATCTGGCTCACATGGAGTACCAGAAAGATATGAACACTCACCTACGCTTGCAGCAGTATTGGGCGTTACATATACAGAATGCGTGCCGTTTGCGCGACTCAGATATATTACAGAGCATCCACTTTTCTTGACAGTGTCCTGGCTCTCCCAAATTCTACCTTCCGGACAGTTACCCTCTGTCATATATTGTCGATCTACTCTAAGACCCCCAACAGCTAAAGCCGTATGTGCCAAACCTAAAAATAGAGTAACTCCTACTACTAAAGTGAGTGCTTTTCGCATGTTTCTAGTATATAACTAATATGACTTTTTTGATGTGTACAAAAATATCTCTATTGACTACATAATCTCAAGTATGTATCTGTCGCCCATCCGTCTGGGTCGGAATCAAAATTGATATCCCACCATGTATAGCCTGAAGCTGTCGTAGGTCCACCAGTGACCGTTCCTTGTGAACCGGTTGGTTGTGAACCACGAATATTATTTCCGATTGCAGCAGCTGAACGTACGTTGAGACTTGTTTCGTCTCCTGTATCAACCTCAACACAACTATTGATACCAATCTGACCTGATGGTGGCGGTGGAGGTTGTGAACCGCATGACCTAATATATTCACCTACAACCCATCCATCCGGATTTTGATTAAAATCAACATTCCACCATGTATATCCATTTCCGATTTGAGGACCGTTTGTGACAGTTCCTGTAACACCAGTTGGATGGGCACCAAGTACATTATTGCCTAAAGAAGCTACGGACCGAACATTGAGACTTGTTTCGTCTCCCGTGTTTACACGAACACAGGAGCCGATACCAATCTGACCTGATGGTGGCGGAGGGGGTGGAGGTGGCGGTGGGCCAGCGGGAGGTGGTGGGGGTGGCGGAAGCGAACCAACCTGACAAGAAATCAAACTTGGGCTACAAGAACATGGTTGCTCGACCCCATCTCCAGCATATCTACCAAGCCCGTCCCAAAGATGACATCCACAACTAGATTGATACCAACCGCCAACACCAGCTACCCATAGATTGTCTTCATTAGCACACTCTCCTTCACCAGCTAGTGGCGGAGGGGGTGGAGGTGGCTGTTGTGGTGGTGGAGGAAGAACTGGCTGTTGCGCACAACCAGGAAAACCACCACTGCCAACATTCTGACACAAACTTCCAACAGGACACATAATAGTATTTGTCCAACAAATATCTTGATCTAAATCGCCGTCTGGATCCTCAGACACACAAATACGAAGGCCATTGCCATTACACTGGATTGTTCCGATTTGACTGAATGTGCACGGTCCGTGCTCACACGTATACGGAAGATCGACTATTGTGGGTGGCGGTGGAGTTTGAGCAAAGGCTACGTATGCAAAAATTGACCCAAAAATAACGCTAAAAAACTTTATATACGTATACATGAAAATAGAATACAGCCTTATAATAGCTGTATTTATTGTACCCATCTACCCTAGGATTGTATTGTGTATAAATTATCGCCGTGCGTACTTGGCGTAAAGATGTGGAACCACAAAGAGTGTGGTTATAGTTGAAAATGAAAGACCAAAGATAATAGAGAATCCTAAGGGGCCCCAGAGCTCGCTTGAAAGCGTAATAGGCAAAATACCAATCACAGTGGTGATAGTTGTAAGTACAATTGGCTGAAGCCGAGACCTGCTTGCATCTCGAACTGCTTCATGGACATCCATGCCATTTTCTTGTCTGTTACGGTTAATGCGGTCAATCAAAATAATGGCGTTATTAACCACGATACCGGTGAGTGCCACAATTCCGATAATACCAGGGAAACTAAGTGGTTTATCTACAAGTACAAGTCCGAAGAATACACCGATAAGCGCAAGTGGAATTGTCACCAAAATAAAGAGTGGTTGTCTATACGAACCAAACTGTAAGACCAAAGCACTCGCAATTAAGAAGATCGCCAAAATCATCGCTCGAAACATGTCGTTGTATGATTCTTGAATATCTTCACGCTCACCGCCCATCAATACCTCATATCCAGATGGTATAGTGATATCTGACATTTTTTCTGATACTTCAGCAAAAACATCGGCACTCGCCACGCCTGTCTGCACCTGACTTGTTACGCGAATTACTCGTTTGCCACCATCATGTTGAATTGCAGGACGCGTCCCTGAGAGTTCTGTGGTGGTAAAAGCTGAAAGAGGTATGTCTCCGCGCCTAGTCGCAATGGTAAGCGACTCAATCGTATTGATATCAACAATATTATTACGTCCATCAACAAATGTTCGTGGATTTAGTGCATATTTTACGGATACATCAATTTCATCTCCACTCGTACGTATAATAGTTGCATCAGTGCCTGACACGGCATTTCTCAATTCAGATGCCAATTCAACCGTACTTATCCCATACAACTCTGCTTTTGCTCGATCAACTCGCAACAAAAACTCACCACTTGTTTCTTGAATAGTTGTCTGTACATCCGTAGCTCCTGGCACTGACTTAACAATATCCTCGAACGTACGCCCAAGACTCTCAAGAATTTCAAGATCCTTTCCTTTGAGAACAATCTCAACTGGAGCACCAGACGGTGGACCTCCCTGAATACCACTTACCGATACCTTGTGGTTGACCTCTTTATTAAAGAGTCGTTGGTACTCGTCTACAATTACTAGACTCGTATCATCTCGCTCATCTCTAAGATTGATAAGTATGCTTGATAGGTGGCTCCCAGAACCACCCCCGTCCTGACTTCGTGAACGTCCAATGTTAGTCGCAAATGATTGAATACGCGAGTCTCTTGCTAAAATACTTTCTACTTCCTCAGTAGCCCGTGAAGTCTCTTCTAGTGGTGTGCCAATAGGCATACGAACATTAATAAAGAAAAAGTCGAAGTCTTCTGACGGGAACATGTTTACTTGCAAAACTCCTATTATTGGAAGTGACATCCCACCAACAAAAAGTAATATCAAAATTCGCATGAACCACTTCTGTCGTCTTCGTGAATTAAGAAATTCTTTTAGAGTCTGGTCATAGCTTGAAGTAATTTTGGCAAACATCTCATCTCTATCAAACCATTGTTTTTTTGATTTTTCTTGATCGTGTCCATTTTTAAGCCAATACACTCCAAGCGTTGTAACAAGTCCAAGGGCAACAAACAATGATGACAACAGTACAATCGTTACCGTAATTGGAATATGTTTTACAAACTCTCCCAAGATACCGGACATCAAAAACATAGGAACAAACGCAAATACCGTTGTAAGAGTCCCTGATATAAGTGGTAATTTAAAATCATTCACCGTACGACAAGCAGCATCGAATGGTGTAAATCCACGTCGCACATGACGATGCATACCTTCTGTTACAACAATTGCACTATCAATTAAAATACCAAGTGCAAGAATCAAAGAAAACAATGTCAAAAAGTTAATAGTACTTCCAATCGCAAGCAACACGGTAAATGTAATCAAAAAACTGAGTGGAATAGCAAGACTTGCAAGAGTTGCCTCACGAAATCCTAAAAAAATAAACAGAAGGATAAACACCAAAACAACAGTACCAATGCCATTGTTTGTCAGTTCTGTTAAATCTTTTTGAATTTGCTCGGCTTGGTCCTCAATATCCTCAATGACAATATTTACTGGAAGAAAATCAGCACGTGCCTCGTCCATAATGACATTTGCCTCGTTAACAATGTCTATAATATCCCCTCCCTCCGTCTTAAAGACAGACATCGTGATTGATGGAAGTGCCTCACTGCCCTCAACACTCAATCGTGAAATGGTGCTCTCGGTACTCAAGCCATCAATCACTTCGGCAATATCATCAACCAAAATAACAACATCTCCCTTGGCAGAAACTGGTATCTCCCTAACATCATGTGCCGAAAGCACACGACCCGAAAGTCGCACACTGTAACGAACACCGGCAGTTTCAATAGAACCCGTTGGAATGTTTGCATTGGCACGTCTGATGGCTCCCGTAACTTGACCGATCGATAGCCCAATTGCATCTAGTTTTGTCTTATCTACAATTACTTGGATTTCGCGTTCGCGGCCTCCCGTAATCTCTACCTTTGAAACATTTGAAACACGTTCAATCTCATCCTCTAGGCCTTCTGCAAAACTTTTTAATTGTGTTACAGAATATGGACCACTCAAAGAAAAGGTATATATAGACTCGTCGGAAAATCGTATCTGTGTAACAAATGCACTCTCTGCATCAATCGGCAAATCTCGTTCTGCCTCATCAACCCGTTCTTTAAGTTCGTCTATTTTTTCTTGAGTATCAGCTTTTGCATCAAACTCAACAACAATAGAAGACATCCCCTCGCGTGAAGTGGAAGTAACTTTTTCAACCTCGCTAAGTGTGAGTATCTTTGCTTCTACTACATCTGTTACGAGTTCCTCCACCTCTTCAGCGCTCGCTCCGGGAAAGGGAATGGAAACAACACCAATCGGAATGTTTACCTCGGGGTTAGATTCCTTTGGTAACTGAAAAATAGAAGTAGCCCCCAAAAGAATTGCGGCAATAATTATGATATACGTGAATCTATGATGTGAGATAAAAAATTCCCACATTCCTTTCGGTTTTTCGTGCATATTATCTAAGTTCTACTTTTTCACCCACCTCAAGTCCCCGAACCGATTTAAGAATCGTCTCATCTTTTGAAATTCCTCCAATGATCTCTACAGACTCCCCTATAACACGTCCAAGTGTGACTTCGTGTTCGGTAATATGATTATCGTTATCAAGCTGGTAAACGAATGCTCCAGCAGAAGTAACCTTTACTGACTGTAATGGAACCAAGAAAGCTTCACTTCTTGTTGGGTCTTCTTTGATATCTACAATGAGGTTTGCGAACTGGCCGACAATAAGGTTTTCTTCGCCCTCGGTAATTGCAACCTTAATCTCAACTTTTTGTGTTGTAGGATCAATACTTGGTGCAATTCGAGAAACAACACCTTTTATATTTCCTTCTATATCAACAAGGCCTCCTTCTTCGATGAGATTTTTGTTTTTGCTGTTGATAAACGCCTTAATCTGAAGTCCTGATTTATTTACCACTGATACAATCGGCTGTCCCGGGTTAACTAAGTCTCCCAACCTGACAGAAACAGATGCTACAATTCCACCAATTGGAGAAATGATAGCCGTTTTTGAAAGTCGTGAACGTGCAGATGCAACTTGAGCCTCTGCAACCTCAACGACAGCTTTTTGTGCGGCAAGTTGTTCGTCAGATGCGCCTGCATCACGAAGATTAAGTTCATCACGTGCGAGATCAAGCGCATTTCTTGTTGCTCGATATTTTTCATTGGCACTAGATAGTGCAGTAATTGATCCATTGATTGACGTGCGTGCGAGAGAAATCTGTGATTTAAATCCTACAATTTGAGCTTCGGTAATACTCCCAGTTGCGAACATGTCATTGACAAGAATAGACAAAAGATCCAAGAGTGACTTTACTTCAAGGAGATTAGCTCGAACGCCATCAACCCGTGAAGGAACATTAGTATCGTCTTCAAGTGTTGTCGTTGAATTTTTCCACCCCTTAAGGAGGCTCTCAATAAAAATGCGCTTTGCCTCAATGTCAATTTCGAGTTGGGGTCCCGTCAAATAGATAAGCGTGGGATTGTCTGTCTGTGGATCTTGAAAGAATTGGTCAGCTGTCTGTCGAACAGCATCATCAGACTTTGAATATGCATCACGAATAGAATTGATCAGGCCAATACGCGCATCAAGAACTGAAGCTTCAGCGCTCCTGACACGTGATTCGACAATTTGTCGTTCCTCACCTCTCGTGCCACGCTTCAATTCTTCGAGTCGTGCTTGTGCGGCCGCCACATTTGCTTCGGCCTGCTCAAGATCGGCCGCAAGCTCAGACCCTGCCAAGCTTACAAGAAGTGTACCTGGTCGTACCTCGTCACCAATGAAAACATGGACTCGACTCACGCGCTCTGATACTTGGCTCTTAAGTTCTACCTGTTCGAGTGACTCAACAACACCAACGGCGCCAATACCAGCTTCGTCTCGCTCAAACTCTGCTATATGTAAAAGAGAAGCTTTTGAAATTCGAGGCTCTACGGGATTTGGGACTCCGCCTCCTATAAATACGCGAATAACAAAGCCGACCGATGCCACCATAACAAAGCCTGCAAGAAACATACGTCCTCGGCTTTGGCCATATATATAAGAAAAAATACGCTTCATAGTGCGCACAAAATACCAGAAAAACGGATTTTTTTCAAGCTATGACAATATCGGAAGTCTTTTTTCTTGTAACGTTACAAGACTCTATCTGAAAATTTTTCCTTAACTATGATGCATCATAGTTATGAAGTTTAGTTTATGAGCTCAAGCTTTTTTGCCCGTGGTAATTTTTTGATGGCAAATTCGCGCTTGAGCGCCTGTCCCTTGTTTTCAAATTCTTCGGTATAAACTAATTTGCGCGGTGTTCTGCCCTTGGTATATTTGGCACCTTTTTTGTCTTTGTGGGCTGCCAAACGCCTCGTTATATCATTTGTTATCCCCGTATAAAGACTGTCGTCCTCGCACTCTACTATATATACATACCATTTCATGCATATAGTATAGTCCACATCTTGACATGACTCTAATATTCGCGTATCATCGTAAGTTCACACCTAAATTTCCAGGGAGGAAACTTGGAAACAATCTGGGATTTACCACGGAACCTTTACAACCTAAGACATAAGCATAACTTTGTTAGACGGGCTTCGATCGCACCACTTGCAAACGGACACCAACCTGAATATCATTTTGCCGCATGTGATGGAATCGCATGTCGAGCTCTTCAGCCATGGCCAAAAGAGGTGTTCCAGCGTGAATGCTTGGAACATGTTGCGGAGATGAAAGCCTACCTCCATACACATGACTACGAACTCGTAGTCGCAGAATAACATTTAACCGCCCCAGTGAGGGCGGTCTTTTTTATTAAAAGACAGCCCTAAGGGGCTGTCTTACTTGGGAGATAAATATCAAATAGGTTACTTTTTTCATCAAAAACCCAATAGTGCCAAGCTTCTCCGCCAGCGCTCCAATAGATAGATGACAATAGTGGTGGCAAACACACTTTATCTAATCGACAAATAATTGCATCTACCTTGATCCAGTGGCGGACGAATGCTCCAAGAAGCATTTGATCGCGAAATGAGACCAAAGACCATTTTGGTATGATGAGTTCCCAGTCTTGATGTATACGAGCTTCTTCAAAGCTTGATATGTGAAGATAACAATCTATCGACCGGATCATGTCGACTCTCCAATCTCCACCCAATCTAGCAAATGACTCGTTAGTTAGTCAAAAATATTTACAAGAAATTGATCTATCTCACGCTGTTCGAGGTCATAAAAATGTTTTCCTTCGTTATATAGCTTTGTTGCAAGCGCAACACCAACAAACCGCCAATGCCATGGCTCTGAAATATAGTAATCATTACCTTCTGGGTATGAGAGCGTAAATCCGTACCTATGCGCATTTTGTGTCAGCCACTGATAATCAGATGTCTCCTCAAATGCTGATAGGTCAGTTCCTGTTCGTATGGTTGTAAAATCAACCGTGGTACCGAGCTGGTGCTCTGAGTATCCTTGGTCTGCAGAAAATTGATTAGCAGTCCCCGCGCCATACGTAACGGTATATTGATTCTTTAGATTTTGTTGAGTATCAAACGAGCGGTATGCAGATATCACCTGCAAATCAAAATCTGGGTCATTATTATCCCTCAACATATTTTCTAAATATTTGAGAACAGTGGAATGTATCTGTATATCATTTTTTGAACTATGTACCAGTCCTGCTGGAATCTTGCTTAAATTAGCCGGAATAAAATGCTCATTCAAAAAAAATACTTTCGAATACTTTTGTAAGAGCTCTTCATCTGTATAGGTAAGTTTTTCGAGTGTTCCGACAGTTCCTGCCACCTCATCGAGATGACGTTGTTGTGCTGCCACTCGCTCTTGCTCTTGCGCAAGTTTGCCTCGTAACTCTTCTTGTTCTGATTTGGTTAAATTAAGATTTTTATCGATAATGGCTATCGTGTCACTCAATTTTTTTGCAGTTTCAGCCTGACCAATCTGTAACAATCTAAGATCTTCTTGTAACAAAAGATTCTTTTGTTGCAATGTTCCTATCAGATAGGCGAAGTATGCGATAACACTGATAGCAATAAATGCAACGGCATACCAAACAATCAAAAGTTGCTTTGGTGAAAGTTCGAATTTGTTCGAAATTTTCATATACATAGAATATACGAAAAAATACCGACTTGAAAGTCGGTATTTTGAGTAACTGTGACCTTTATCTACTTATTAATAGTGATTAAATTAAACATTCTTTGGGGACAAGTTTGTTCGTTTAAGGGTCATTGCGTTGATGACAACAATGACCGTGGACAAGCTCATAACGAGCGCACCAATCTCTGGCCTGAGGAAAAATCCCCACAGAGCAAAAACTCCAGCGGCGGCTGGAATAGCCACAATGTTATATCCAAGCGCCCACACAAGATTTTGTACCATCTTACGATAAACCTTTTTAGCTAAAATAATGAGACGAACAATGTCTCCGGGACTATTTCGCATGAGCACTATATCGCCCGCTTCAACCGCAACATCAGTCCCCGCACCAATAGCAATACCAGCATTGGCTTGAGTAAGAGCTGGTGCATCATTAACGCCGTCACCAACCATCAAAACAATATGTCCTTTTTCTTGTAGCTCTTTTATATGCTTGTATTTATCCTCAGGAAGGACTTCTGCAAAATAGGTGTCAATACCAAGGCTCTTGGACACACCCTCTGCAACCTGTTTATTATCTCCTGTAAGCATGGCCACTTTAACCCCAATGCTATGAAGGCCATCCACAGCTTCTTTAGACTCTTCCTTAATCTGATCGGCGAGCGCTATTGCTCCTACTATTTGTTTTTCGTCCCCCAACAATACGACCGTCTTACCTTCTCCTGACAAACGATCATATACTTTCTGAGCCTCAGAGGTTACATCACCAAGCTCCTGCATTAAGGCCATATTTCCAAGTAAATACTTTTTTTTGTTGATAGTGCCCGAGACCCCCTTGCCTGCTATATTTGCAAACTGTGTGATCTTCTCCATTGATATGTCTTTTTCTTTTGCATGCTCAACAATAGAAATACCAATAATATGTGATGAGTGAGCATCAAGGGATGCTGCAAGTCGCAATACACAATCATTTTCGTCTTCGCCCGTTAATGTATTTTCCATCTTTGTGATAGCTAATACATCAGTAACCCCAAATTCTCCTTTGGTTAGAGTCCCCGTTTTATCAAAGACGACATAATCGGTTTTTCTTATAACCTCTAGTTTTGCAAGGTTTTTTATAAAGATACCATTTTTTACAGCAAGAGATGTGGTGATCGTTGTAACAGTTGGAATAGCCAATCCCAATGCATGAGGACATGCAATTACCAAAACAGTAATGGCGAGTGTCATGGCAAAAACAAATGGTTGACCAATAACAAGAGTCCATACGACAAGAGTAAGTAGTGCCGTAACTCCAGCAACGAGCGTCAATATGCCAGAAGCCTTATCTGCAATGCGCTGAGTCTTGGGCTTGGTCGATTGAGCTTCAGCAATCAATTTTTGTATTTGACCAATTGTTGAATTCTCACCAACACGATCAAGCCTGATCGTAAGTGAGCCATCCAAACAAATGGCTCCCGCGACAACCTGATCTCCCGACTCTTTGCGCACAGGCTTTGACTCACCACTAATAAGGGACTCATTAACATTAGCGCCACCACCAATTATTGAGCCATCTGCTGGTATCTTCTCACCAGGTTTTACCAAAACTTGGTCGCCCTCCCTCAAGCTCTCGATATCAACATCTTCTTCTTTTCCTCCAACTAGTTTATGTGCTTTTTTAGGTAATAACTTTGCCACCTCTTGAAGAGCGTTACCAGCCGCTGAACTAGAACGCGCCTCTAAATAGTGGCCAAACAAAAGAACCCAAATCAATGTAGAAATTTCTAAATAAAACTCTACATCTATAGATTCAACAAATGTCGAGGCGACAGAAAATAAATAGCCAGATGCGACCGCCAAAGAAACAAGAGTCATCATTCCGTATTTACGAGCTTTTATCTCATGCCACGCATGTTGAAAAAATACAAGCGCAAAACCAAAAATAATCGTAGCAATAACAAATTGAATCCACTTTCCTAGCTCAATTTCACCAATACCAAGAAAGCCTGAGACAGCCTCATTTGTTAGGGCAAGAGGAATAAGCAAAAATGTAACAATCCAAAAACGTCGCAAAAAACTAATGGCAGAGCCGTGACTCATTGCTCCTTCGTGGCTATGTTTGTTGTGATGTGAGTGATCCATATTATTCTGTAGTTTTTATTACATTAGCACTAAATCGAACTACTAATTCTGGCGTGGCAGTCGAATTAGTTTTAAGCATGAGCTCGCGAGTAATTTTTCCGGTTTCTTGTGGCCCGTGTGCAAGTGGATCATAAGTTGCTGTCAGAATCTCTTTACCACCGGCAGGAATGGTAACTCTCTGACCCTGTTGGCCATGCATACCAAAAACAAGAGAGCCAATCTTTCCTCCTGTACACATACAGCTTGTTGCAGCCTGCGTTATCGTTACATCTTGCTCGCCGGTATTTTTAAGTACATACTCTGTGCTAACTTTACCTCCAAATATTTCAATATCACCAAAATCATAAAAATCTTTCTCTGCGGCAATAGCAGATGTGATAGGTCCGCTATTATTTGTTCCAGCGCGATCTGAATAATTAAACGCAAGTGCAATGCCTATAACTACTATCACTAATGCTCCTATAATATATTTGTTTGTATTCATAAAAAAATTATTATTAACTATTTACCTTCTTCTATGTCCACCTGAATCGACACAATTGCTTCAGGTGTGTTTTGATCATTAGAAGGTATAAATACGGTACGCTTAAAAACATCCAGAGGTTCTTCATGGAAATCTGGATCAAACACAACTGTCAGCAAAGCTGAATCACCAGGCTCTATTGATGAATTAGATATCTTTGCTGATGTACAGCTACAACTTGTTGTTAGCTCGCCGATCTCAAGAACTTTATTACCATTGTTATTAATATTGAATATAGTCTCTACTATACCTCCGTATTGTGGAATAACACCAAAATCATGGATTGTACGATCAAAACTAATATGTGCGCCATCACTATCTTTCATCATTGAGGCTTGCTCTTTTGGATTATACTCACCGATTTCTGTATATGGATATCCATCTTCTTCCCAGTGAATCATCCCCCCAGCAATACTTTTAATGTTGGTATACCCGAGGGAGCTCATAATGTCATACGCGGTTTTGCTACGTGCACCAGAACGACAGTAAATGATTATTTCTCTGTCTTTTTCATCCTGTCCAAGATTAATATCATTGAGCGACTCTTGAGATAGTTTTTGTACGGGCAAAAGTGTTGCACCTTGTAAATGTACGACCTCATATTCTTCTGGGGTACGCACATCAAGAAGAACAAAATCCTCTCTATTCTTGATTTTATCGGCAACTGCCCCTGGATATATTTCGTATGATTCGACGATGTCGTCATGATCAGTCACTTCTTTTTTATCTGAGCCTGTCCTTGTAAAGAATAGAATACCTGCAGCGACCAAAATAACAACCAATATACTAACTATTGTTTTCACTTCTTTTTTGAAACTTTATAAATTGATAATATCTCATCGATGGCTTTTTTATGTTTACCACCTTTCATTTGTTCAACCACATGAGTAGAGAGATGATTCTCAAGCATGTAGTCTTCAACAGAGGACAATGCCTCTTTGGCAGCTTGTGTTTGGGTAATAATATCTACACAATATTTTTCCTGTTCCACCATATTCTGTAAACCTCGTACTTGACCCTCAATAATCTTTAAACGGCGTAATGTGCGCCTCTTGACATCTTGTTTCATATGACTCTATAATACCCCCATGGGGTATCTACGTCAAGTATGGATAAAAGGCCGATATACCCCAACAAACATAAAAATCTATGAAAATATATATTTATATACTATCAGTAGTACTTGCGGGTCTTCCCCTTATTTCATCGGCCCATAGTAATACCGCGAAGACTACACAGCCCGGCTCCATGATGATGCGTGAAATTGAAGATCGTGTACTTGGTGACGAAGCACACGAAAATCACGAGCAACTCATGATAAAAATGATGTCTGGGGGGAATCTTTCAGAGGGCGAAATACAAGAGATGATTGATTTTATGGATACTAACCCTGGAGTTCACTCAATGATGATGAATCGACTTAATGAGGGCGAATACAGAGGCCACATGAGTGGATTCTCGACAAACAATTATAACCACATGTTTGGTGGAACATATTGGATAACCGTGGTTCTTCTCTGGGGAGTTCTTGGTCTAGCACTCATTGCTCTTGGAAAAAATGTATTAAAAAAATAATCTTAACAGTTAAAATACTAGCTTATTTATGGATAAAAAATTAAATGCACTTGCATTGGGCTACTCTGCTGGAATCCTGTCAGCTCTTGCAATGCTTGCAATGTGGATACTCGACAAATTCGGGTTGTATGCCGGCGCGATTAACATGATGGAACAGTGGCATTTATTTTTCTCACCATCCATCGGTGGCCTCATCGGCGGCATGATTGAAGCTGCCATCATCAGCTTCGTATTCGGATATCTGTTTGCTTACATCTACAACAAGCTCGCTTAGTAAAAACAAAAATACTCTTCGCTCAAGCGAAGAGTATTTTTGTTTTAAGCTTGTATGCTCTTTTTGCCTTTGGCTTTAACCATGTCTGTTTGGAGTTCTTGATAGCTTTAACTACAAAGAAGCTACCTTGAACCTCAAAAACTGCTCCTTTTATAGAAAATGAAACGTGACTACTCCTCTATAATTTACTAGGCAAGAATAATCATAAAACCAGCATATATGCCTCACAATCTCCCTGTAATACGAAGTTATACACAACTCAAGACCCAGGTATTGACCCCTTATTTAATCTGGGTAATAATCATTTTACCATAGAGATATGGGGTCGATTTATTATATATTTCTACAAATATATGATTCCTGAAAAAAATTATGTTCTCCTCAATGAAGATGATGAAGAAACGAGTGCTGATGATGGGGATGGGGACGAAGACAAGGATAACTAAATAAAGGGGCTATCGGCCCCAACTCTCAAAAAAATACCGCATCATTATGATGCAGTATTTTTTTGTGTGTTGCGGGGGGCACTCTTGGTCACAACTCTCGCTTCGTTCGGTCGCGACCCCGCCTCCTCGTGCTACGCACATCGTCCGGCATGTGACCAAATTTTTAATGAGACTTTTGAATGTAAAAATGGAAATGCTCTTGTGGTGCAATTCCTGACGTAGGTAAAGCAGTTTGCCTACTCCCCACGCAAAAGCAAAGAAAAAAAATCACATCGCAAGGATGTGATTTTTTCTGCTTGTTGCGGGGGTTGGATTTGAACCAACGACCTACAGGTTATGAGCCTGTCGAGCTACCAGACTGCTCCACCCCGCGCAACTACTATACACCAAAAAAAGAGATTTTTCAACTAAGCGCTTGTTCGAGCTTTTTGGCGGCCGCCAAAAGCTCATAGTCTTCGAATCGCTTACCCAAAAGTTGGACGCCGATGGGCATGCCATCTATCTTGCCGGCCGGCAATGATATTCCAGGAAGGCCTGCGATGTTGGCAGACACTGTGTAGTTATCTGCCAAATACATTTCGAGAGGATCTTTGGTTTTTTCTCCGATTTTAAATGGTGGAGCTGGTGCCGTTGGCATTAAAACAGCATCAACATCTTTAAAGGCTTTTGCAAAATCTTCAGTGATGAGCCGCCATACATGCTGTGCTTTTTTATAATACGCATCGTAATATCCATGAGATAACACATATGTCCCAACAATAATACGACGTCTCACCTCAGTTCCAAATCCACTAAATCTTGTCTTTGAATATACTTCAGTAAGCGTATCACCGTCTGTGCGCGTACCAAACCTCATACCATCAAACCGAGCTAAGTTGCTTGATACTTCGGCTGGCACAATAACGTAATAACAAGCAAGGGCATACTTAAGATGTGGCAATGAAATACTTTTTATCTTAAAACCTTCTTTCTTTGCTTTTTCTACGGTCTCCTCAAAAATTTTCTTAACCGCAGGATCCAGACCATCTTCCGGCAAATCACTAACAATACCGAGTGTAAATTCTTTTTTCTTTGATGGCACATCTTCAATATCTTGTGAGGTCATATCCTTTGGGTCTTTGTCCTCGATAGCTCGAAATACAGTTTCTGCATCTTCCACGTTATTTGCCAATGGACCTATCTGGTCAAAACTGGAGGCCATAGCAATAAGTCCTGAACGAGAAACTCTTCCATAACTTGGCTTGAAGCCAACGACTCCACAAAATGAAGCAGGTTGTCTAATACTTCCTCCTGTATCTGAGCCGAGAGAGACTGGAGTCATCCCAGCGGCTACTGATGCGGCCGAACCACCAGAAGAACCACCAGGAACATACTCTGGATTATGAGGATTGCGAACAGGACCAAATGCAGAGCTCTCGTTAGAGGAGCCCATTGCAAACTCGTCAAGATTAGTTTTTCCAACAATAATAGCTCCCGCTTCGCGAAGTTTTTCTACAACGAATGCATCATATGTTGCCGTGTACTCTCTCAAAATATTTGAACCAGCTGTTACATGATACCCTTTAACAAGTATGTTGTCTTTGATAGCGATTGGAATCCCCTCAAGAAGTCTAAGTTTACCGCCACTATTTGTCATCCTTTCGTCGGCCAGTTTTGCTTCACTCATTGCCTTCTCTTCGTATACATCAAGAAAGGCGTTGAACTCTGGGTTTTTTTCTCGAATGACATCCAAATATGACTGTACAACAGTGCGTACAGTTTTACTTCCATCTTTATATGACGTATGGATGTCGGATATTGTTATCATCCTTCAAATACTTTTTTAGACTTTAGTAGTCTCCCTACTTTTTCTGGGAACTCATTAATAAGAGCGTCGGCGTCAGATGATGATGGAATCATTTCTTTATCTGGCCTAAGCTCAGCGTCTTTTTCTGACAGTATAAGCTCCGTATCAGACCCCTTGCCCTCCACTTCTTTGAGCTGGCCAACATAATCAATAATAGACCCAATCTCTTCTGGGAAGTTTTTTAAGTCTTCTTCACTTGGCTCAATACGTGCCAATTTGAAGAGTCTCTTCATATCATCATCTGAAATCATATAGTTACATTACTTAAATTGGTAACCGATGTCTACCCAAAGAAACAACACATTACTTTTATGCCTCTGATTGAGCACGAGAGATCATCATGTACTGGCAAGAATCGCATATAAAGTAATGTGCCGTTTCTTTGGTGTAGGTTACTTAATGAGCTTCAAAAATTCTTCCTCGGACAGAATCTTGACCCCAAGTTTCTCTGCCTTATCTAGTTTTGAGCCTGGTGAGTCGCCAACCACAACATAGTCAGTACCTTTTGAAACACCACTCACAATATCAGCGCCAAGTACTCGAGCCTTGGATTTGGCAGCATCCCTCGTCATAGAATCAAGCTCTCCTGTAAATACAAAAGACTTACCTGTTAGTTTGCCTTTTACTTTTTTGGCTGACTTACCAACAAGAACACCTGCCTTTTCTAATTTTTTAATATACGCAATATTTCGTTTATCAGAAAAATATTCAACAATGCTTTTGGCTACAATATCGCCGATATTAGGAACGCTCACTATCTCTTCGGGTGAAGCATTCATGACCTTATCAAGAGAACCAAAGTGTTCAGCCAAATCACGTGAAGTCTCTTCTCCAACATGAAGTATCCCTAAAGATACAATAAATCGCGGTAAATTAATTTTTTTGGATGACTCGATAGATTCAACAATATTGCCAGCCGACTTATCACCAAATCGCTCAAGAGGTGCAATATCACCCTCCTTTAAATCGTAGAGGTCGGACGCGTCCTGAATGAGCCCTTGGTCGAGTAACACATCAATAGTTTTAGGCCCGAGTCCGTCAATATCAAATGCATTCTTGCCAACAAAATAGTAAAGCCCTTCTCGCTTAAAACTCGGACATAATTTGTTTGTACATCGAACAATAATCCCACGCCCATCACGGTCGACTGACTTGTCGCAGACAGGACATTTTCTTGGCATGTGAAAAGTTTTTTCCTTGCCTGTACGAAGCTCCTTGAGAACTTTCTTAACATCAGGAATAACATCCCCGGCACGCGCCACAATAACAGAATCACCAATTTTTATGCCGAGTCTCTTTATTTCGTCTTCGTTGTGAAGTGTCGCACGACTCACAGTAACGCCTCCTATTACAACTGGTCGTAAGTGAGCAACTGGCGTGAGTACACCCGTTCGTCCCACCTGTACTACAATATCATCTACTTTTGTCGTCACTTCGTGGGGTGCGAACTTGTATGCGATAGCTCCGCGTGGTGCCTTACCGACAATACCTGCCTCTTCGTATTGGGAATTTAAATCTAATGCCACAACAATCCCATCTATTTCGTATGGAATTTTTTCACGTAAATCACCAACATTTTTATACAAATCAAAAATCGCTTTCATTGAGGAGCAGGTTTTGGCATGCGGATCAGTTTTAAATCCTAGATCATGCAAAACCTTATGCTCATCACTATGCAAAGCCGGTGGCAAATCAACAACAAGGTCGTAAGCAAAAAAATCTATCTTACGTTTTGCGACAAGCTTTGGGTCTATCTGCCTAAGTGAGCCTGCGCCCAAATTGCGGGAATTCGCATATATTTTTTCTCCATTTTTTTCTTGTTCTTTATTAATTGCTTGAAACGATTTTTTTGAAATAATCGCCTCGCCCCTCACCTCTATCGTTTTTGATTTTAAAATTCGTTTTGCATCAACTGATGGTTTTTTGCCATGGAGCTCAAGAGTGAGCGGAATAGATTCCATTGTCCGAATATTATCAGTTATATCCTCACCCTCCGTGCCATTGCCACGTGTTGCCCCTCGTACAAGCTTTCCGTCCTCATATATAAGTGAGAGTGCAAGACCATCAAACTTCAGCTCACCATAAAAAGATGGCTTACCAGAAATCAACTTGGTAAGCCGCACCTCCCATGCTGCCATATCCTCTTCGTTAAACGCGTCCTCAAGCGAAAGCATCCGTACTTGATGCTTTGCTTTTTTAAAACCCTTCAAGGCTCGACCCGCAACACGCTGTGTTGGGGAATCTTTGGTTATAAGCTCTGGGTGTTTGTCTTCGAGTTTTTTTAATTCATATTTTAAAGAATCCAAAGCCTCCTCGGATATTTCGAGGTTGTTCTCTACATGAGATTGATATCTATACTTATGTATGAGTTCACGAAGCTTCGTGACTCGTTCTTTTACTTCTTTTGAAATCATAGTTAGCAGGAAAGTCCTGTTGGCGCGACACAAACCTCGATAGAACGGTTTACCACGTTAGTCACATTAGTACAGTCACTTATTCCACGAGATTCTATCAAAGTAGTTACACTACCACCAGCGTACACCGTAGACACAACTCTAAGGTCGGTACACAAATTTAAACCGGAATAGTTGACCTCTGCCGTGAATGTATGAATACAACCAAGATCTGACCTGTCACACCCTGCGGGGACTGAAGTGTGTGTAACTGGAAAGTTACCGCCAGTACCTCCACATTTTAATGCATCTGCTGCCGCACAATTAAATCCATCATTTTCATAACAAGGATTGTCTGGGTCCCAAAAACTTTTAAATCTGTATGTACCACCAGAAAGCTCTACTGGATCACCATTACCGCTATGATAAAAGAGTGCGCACTCCTTACCAAAATCAGCTGCAAAAAATGCGCTGTATGATTCTTTGGCGGTACGATTAATGTTAAATTCACTGAGTACAATATATGAAATACCAAGTGCTATCGACATGGCTGAAGTCAAAATAAGAATTGATATAAGTAGTGTTATTCCCCTATTCATTTATTTATCCAATTTAAGTTGTGAAACAGAAGTCTGTATGTGGGTCTCCGTCGACAAAGGCCCTGTGCCAGGTGTTGCGAGTGTCAAAGTAATAGTAAGGCGTGGCTGAAATTGATCTCCCTTAACTCCTGGGCCTATTATAAACTCCAAGTCAGACACGCTCACCTCGCTTCCCGTTAGGGGTAAAAAGTCGTCGATGCCAGGAGTAACAGCACCGTTATCATCTAAATCGACCCACTTCTCGATTGTTGATATATTAGGATCTGGGTTAAGACGGTATGCAATAGTATGCGGTTGCGAATTGGTGAATGTAAAACATGTTCCCAGAGGAAGTGTCGCACATTCCGAATCAGTCAAAGAATATTTGATTCCTGTTCGAATTTCACGAACCATACTTTCTATCGCAAAGCGTGCATTGTCCTGATTGGTTTGCAGATTAAATGCCTTGCGTTCTGCATCAGTAAGAATCAAAAGCGAACCGACTGCCAATGTAGCAACCATAGTATAGACACCAACAGCTACTATGAGCTCGAGAAGTGTAAACCCCCGCACTAATGATGGCATTGTGTTTCTACGCCAATTTTTCATTTTTACTAAACAGTGGGGCACAGAGAGCAAACTATATGTTGCACATCTCCCACAAAACACTTGGCGTAATGCCATTTTTAGTGTGGGGGTAAACCCTTTTGATGTGATAATTCTTTTCATGTTATAGACCTACTTGGAAAATAGGAACAAGAACGGTTCTTAAAACAAGATCATGGGTACTAAACCGATCCTTCCAAGAAACCGTAACATGCGCTGTCGCGTCTCTTATGGGATTTGGCGTTCCTGGTGGAGTCAAGTTACCCATGTCTAATCGAGGTGGGTCATATGGGACTACCGTAATCGTACGTGTAAATTTTGTCTGTGTACCTGACGAATCATGATCATACACACCATTAGCCCCAAGGTATATAACACAGCCATTTAAATTAGGACAAGAATCAAATGTTATTTGTCCCATTGAAATCGGATTTTCAATGCCACATGTACCAGGGGCATTACATATATCAGTAGCCCCTCCCATAACATTTGTTACCATTCCATCTAGGTTTGCATCATTAGCATTACATGGCGGGAAGAAAAGCGTACATCCACCACTTGCTCGTAACAAAAAGTTTGAGTCTCTCTTATTTCGTATAAGCTCCAGTCCCTCCTGTGCAAGATTGGCAGCAATCAACTGGTCTTTAAGTATCAAAACTGCCGTTATATTTCGTTCGGCTAGCGTAATGGCACCAACAATACCCAACAAAAGAACATATATAGCAACAATACTCTCAAGAAGCGTGAATGACCGACGCCCATTATTTCCTCTTATGTCGTACCACCTAGTCATACTAACACCCAGCTCCTGATTTAATTGATATCTGTCCTGTAGTCCATATACACACAGTCTTTTTAATGGACTCGTCAGCGGACTGCAACATAATAGCAAACGGGCCGAAACCTCTATGTTGAACGCCATTCGGACCGGTTATAATTGTATCCGGCCCTGGCCTATAACTCAGTACATGGAGAGAGGTAGGAACCATATTCAACGGCTCGGTAGACTCTATTCTAAAAACATGAACACCTCTTTGAAATTGGAATTTCTTTAGAGGTACGACCTCATCAAAACCAATAGTACACCACCCCGCCCCAATAGGACAAAGTCCACAGCTTGCTATCGAAGATGTATATTTTCCATTACAATCTAAATCACTAAAAATAAAAAATGTATCGTTATCAGGCGCCACGGATGTAACATAGACTCCATAGTTATTCGGAAAATTATTGGGGGTTGCAAGTCCGGGAAACGCAACGATACCTACTGCTCGCGCTTGAGCTTCACGAAGGGTGGACGACAATTCACGCGCTGCGCGATTCATAGCAATCTGCTCATTAAATTTTGGAAAATTAAAAATTATAAGTGTCGACATAAGTGTCATAATGCTTATCGACACCAAAAGTTCTGTTAGGGTAAACCCCCGCACTAATGATGGCATTGTGTTTCTACGCCAATTTTTAATTTTTACTAAACAGTTATGCACAGAGAGCAAATTATATCTTGTACGTCTACCATAAAACACCTGACGTAATGCCATTTTTAGTGTGAGGGTAAATCCCTCTTCTGAACACTTCTTCATCAGATAATATTTATGTATCTATATAATATCATGGAGAGTGGCGACCACATAAGCAAGAAGGCTGCTAAACTTCCAGTTGCGAGAAAAGGTGCAAACGGAACTTCTGTCTTAAACTTGTAACCCCTAGCAAAAATCATGATTATGCCATAAATTGCGCCAGACCAAATGGCTATAAGAAAGGCAAGAAAAATCGCAGGAAAGCCCAAGAAAAGTCCTAGAGAAATAGATAACTTAGCATCTCCAAAGCCCATCCACTCACCCTTTGAGATAAGCCATATACCGCCGAAGAAAGAAAAAATACCGATTGCGGCAAGCACGTCGCCAATCCACTCGCTTGGCGCAAATGATCCGATTGACCAAAGGTACACAAGCTCTGTGACAACTGCTATGACAAAAAGAGTAGCTGAAAATTGATCAGGAATAATCTTGTGTCTTATGTCGTACACGGTGATTGCAAGAAGTAGAGAAAAGAATGAAACGGCTAGAATGTACTGCACGACATCCATCAACACAAACTGCTCGCTAACAATACTTGGGAACACCAGGGCTACCAATACAAAAATAATACCACCAGCTAATTCAACTAATGGATACTGTGCCGAAATCCCGCTACCACAATATCTACATTTCCCCCTAATAACCACATAACTAAAAAGTGGTACGAGATCGTGCCAACCTAGTTTTTTGAGGCATGAGAAACATCGAGAACGTCCTCGTACGGACACCCCGGTATTCACACGAAGAACAAGTACATTAAGAAAACTTCCGATGGCTATTCCAAACAAAAACAAAAGCACGTATATCATGTACCACTATATTATCATATTTACTTAGTAGTTCTAATTAGAATATCCTTTTCTCCACACCCCCCATGAGATAGAATAACCACATAATCTAAGGCTGGATTTACCAGAATACTCACACAATGAACAGAATTACTCAAAATCTTAATATAATAGCGGTTCCGCTATTTTTTATTTTGCTCGCCTTGGTGGGACTAGTGATTTATCAGGATTATGGATATTCGTGGGATGAGGGCATCCAGAGAGCTATCGGCCTTCATACGTATAATTATGTATTACATGATAGCCAAGAACTCTTTTCTCACCCTGGACAATATTACGGAAGCTTTTTTGAATTCGGACTCATTGGTGCTGAAAGGATATTAAACCTCACATCTACCCAAGACATCTACTTCATGCGACACTTGGTGAATTTCTCATTCTTTTTTGCAGCAATTTTTGTGTTTTATAGGATTGCAAAAAAAAGATTTGATAATCACTGGATATCCCTCCTGGGGGTATCCTTCTTGGTGCTGAGCCCGCGAATATTTGCAGATGGTTTTTATAACTCAAAAGATATTATTCTTCTTAGCCTATTTATTTTTGCGTTTTATTTTATAATTAAGTTTTTTGAACAGCCATCTTGGCTTAATATAATACTGCTTTCTTTCTTCTCAGCGCTCGTCATTGACTTGCGACTCATTGGACTTTTAGTCCCAGTAATTGTTGTTCTTATGGCAAGCATGTTTATTATATTAGTTGACAGCTGGAGCATTAACTGGAAACAAATCTTATTCTATATTTTTGTATATGGTGTTTTAACTATAGTTTTTGTATATATATTATGGCCTTATTTATGGCCTGACCCAATTGGTAACTTTCTAGAATCGTTACGTATTACAGGAAATTACTCACCGCAGGCAAACATGAAAATCTTCTATCTCGGCTCATACACTACAGCGGATAGCCTTCCAGCACACTATATATTCCTTTGGCTGCTGATTACGACGCCTGTCTCATATACCGCTCTTTTTATGTTCGGCCTTAACGCATACAGAACCAGAGTGGTAGATTTGATGAATCTACAAAAATCTAAAACAGACCTAATTTTTCTTCTGTGGTTCTTCTTGCCCTTATTGGCACTAATAATTTTAAAACCAATCATCTATGTTGGTTGGCGGCATTTTTATTTTATATATCCTGCATTCATTTTAATTGCACTTGTCGGACTACATACACTTTCGCAATATATAAATAACAAAATACACTCCCCAAATTTTCAAAGAATAGTTCTCTCACTTGTATCTGTATTACTACTAGTTAATACTTTTTCAGTTGGACTTTTTATGTATAAAAATCATCCATACCAAAATATGTATTTCAACCTTCTTTCTGGCGGAATTGATACGGCACAAAACAACTTTGAGCTAGACTACTGGGGACTGTCCTTCCGAGAAGGTCTAGAATATATAGCAAAAAATGATTCGGACCAGTTAATACCCATTTCAATTCTTTATGGATCACCACTAGAACTTGAGATTTTGCAAAATGACGTCAAACATCGCTTTGAAATTGTTATGATAAATAACTTAGAGCAGAGCGCAACCCCACCAAAATACTTATTAACAAACTTTAGGTGGGGACAAGGACCTGACTATTCTCTTGAAAACTTAGAAGACAAAGAATTTTACTCTGTTCGTGTTGAGGGTACTAAAATCATGTCTATATACAAGCTTTGATAGCTTGTTTGGCATATTTGCACATGGTATCGTAACGTGTCGAAGTGATTGATATAACAAATACTTTTTATCCAATTCATGTCTAAAACAGATCATTTATATATGCCCGAGGACCATATGGACCAGCTATACTGTTCTAAAAATCCTCTTGTTAGATATGTACACAACAATCGCCTCCTAAACCTAGCCCACCGCATGCCCGCCAAAAGTGGTCTTACTGTTCTTGACGCTGGCTGTGGAGAAGGACATTTATTAAAACTCTTACACAGCAAGCGACCAGACAACTCCTATTTTGGCGTAGATATAACCGAAGAGGCTCTAGCAAAGGCACGACTACGCTGCCCCTTTGCTGATATAAAAAAAGAAGATATTTCAAAACTTTCCATAGCTAGCAATTCTATAGACGTAGTAATGTGCACAGAAGTCATTGAACATATTTTTAACTACCAAGACGTATTGAATGAATTTACTCGTGTTCTAAGACCAGGTGGTATACTCCTAATCACTTTCCCAAACGAAATAAATTGGAGGATAAGTAGATTTTTACTTAGAAGAAACCCGATTATAGTGCCAGATCATGTAAACAGTTTTAACCCAAAAACTATGAAAAATGCACTGTATCTAAACTATGTGACTAAAAAAAATCTTCCTTTTCCTTTCCCATTTTACCTCTCTTTAGGAACTCTCATGAAATTTAAAAAAATGGCCTAAGACCGTTGCTTTTGTAATAGGTAAGCCACTACAATAATAGAATGTATCAGATTCGAGAGTTTATTGAACAATATCGAGAGATTCTCTACCCGTCACTTATTGCAATAGCTGTAATCGTTTCTTTTTATGGAATTCTTTTTAACTCATTTGCGTATGATGACGACTTTGGTATTTTACTCAATGCAAATATTATAGAAAACAATAGTATTTCGACTTTCTTTTTGAATCCGAACTACCTTTTTTATTCAGAACACGCACCTGGAACGTATCGCCCTCTCGCTCTTTGGTTAACCTCTCTGGAGATAAGACTTGTGGGTGTCGATCCATTTAATTTTCATTTAGTAAGCCTCGTTCTCCATCTAACAAATGCCATTCTTGCATTTTATTTGTTAAGAATGCTTTTTAAGAGTAGTGCAGTAGCTCTGACCATTGCTCTTTTGTGGGGAATACACCCAGTACAAACCGAAGCTGTAGCATGGGCCTTTCAGCAAAGTACTCTTGTGTCATTTATGTTTATGACACTTTCTTTGATGACAGCGCTCATTGCATCAAGAAAGGATAGCCGTATATTCTATGTAACTTCTCTTATTCTAGGACTCATTGCCATGCTCACAAAAAGCCAAGTCTTAGTATTGCCAGTGCTTTTAGCTGTGGTTCTTCTATATGAACGTGTGCCATGGAAAAAAATAGCCTATATGATCATACCATTCTTCATGCTTGTTTCTGTCATTATGATTGCGCGTGCACTTGTTGGTGTTGGTACCTCTCAAGTAACTGCTGAGTTTAGTAAAATTCACCTTTCATTAATAATGATAAAGGCTTTTGCCAACTATATCATTCTTATGTTTTGGCCTAATCCTCTTACTGTTGATTATGATACATTCCTGAAGGTAGCACCGTCATTTTTTTGGTCTGCAACACTTCTTATCTATACTGCCGCTCTGTTTTTTGTCGCGTCAAGAACTAACAGGGCTATTACATTAGGAATTTTTTGGTTTTTTATAGGATTGGCTCCGGTAAGCAACGTTGTTTTTCTAATGACGCAGTTTATGAACGAGCGCTTTCTGTACCTACCTTCTCTTGGGTTTTTAATTGCAATTATATTTTTTTTAAAGGTACTTTATGAAGCAATACAAGAACGAAATAAGCTGATCGCACAAGTACTATCTGTGTTGTTCATATCCTCGACTATAATAAGCTTTACATATTTTAGTGTGGAACGCGTAAAAGATTGGAAATCTCCACTATCTCTTTGGGAGAGCGCTTATCAAGTTAATCCGTTAGGTCTTAGAACTAGAGTTCTTTATGCAGACGCACTCTTTGCTTCAGATAAAACCAAACTAGCTTTTACTCACTATATAGGACTAGCAAATGAGCTTGATTTAACTTACTGGCCTTCACTCGCCTATTCTACCCTTAAGGTCTCAATTGAACTCGATGAAATTTACAGAGGGAATGCAATTGGAAAGAGCATTTTAAAAAAGTACCCGAACAGTGAATTAATTTTTTATGCATACGGACAATTCCTTCTTAAAAGTAAACAATACGCCAAGGCTGAAAATTATTGGGAACTAATGTTAACTAAATTTCCCGTGAGAAGCTCTAGCGTCTTTTATTTAGCATATTCTAAATATGCACAAGACCGCAACACCAATCTAGAGACAACAACACATATACTTTTAGACAAAGACTTTAAAAGAAAAATACCACAACTATTGGAAGGGTTTAATTTTCTAGAAGAACATCAATATGTGAAGGCTGTATCAGTCCTTCAACCACTATTGGAGAACCAAGACATTTTGCCAATCGTTGAACCTTATGAGTGGCTTGCAGAGGCGTATGAACATACTGGAAATATAGACCGAGCTCTTGCAACATACTATCAGTTGTTGCGTCTCAACTCCAAAAGTCCAGATTACTTTAGAGCAACAAAGAGACTTTTAAACCAATAAGAAGCTATCAAAAAACCCCAGATACACTGGGGTTTTTTGATAGTACGCTTGTAACTAATTAGTTACGTCGTAGTAAGGGAGAGCTACACTGTCTAGATTACCATTGAATGGATTTGCGACAGCCGCAGTAAAACACTGCGTACCTCCGGCAGTAGTAGATGAATCGCAGTCTCGGTCACTATCGAAAGCTGAGTTGTCGACACCCTCGAGCGCTGCTGCAAGGTGATAATAAGCGACAGCAGCAGTCCCTGACGCATAGTGATAACAACCAGAGTCGACTGTAGCATCAGCTGCAGTCTTATTAGGATCGTGCGGCAACGTCTGAATGTATGTAGGCGTCAAAGCCTCAAGACCAAAAGCATTGGTCGTAGGAGCTCCAGGAGTACCAGCACACGTAGCATTTGCGATTGGATAATTACCACCCCCACCACCACCACTAACTGATGAATCAGCGTAGAGTGCAAGCGCTAACTGAAGCTGACGGATGTCTCCGATACGCTTTGCGTCTCGTGCCTTTGTTCGAGCCGTGTTAAGAGAGGCCAAAACGATAGATGCCAAGATACCGATGATGGCGATAACCACCAAAAGCTCAATGAGGGTAAAACCCGCCTTGGCTTTGTTTATTTGTTTAAACATGTATACCTATTTAAACTGTTAAATAATTAATTATTTTTTTAAAACTCCTTTTAGAGAGTTTTGTTCGACCGCCCATACTTGGGTATATAGCTATTATACCAAAGGTGTAGGTGTACTAGTAAAGACGCTGTGGATAATATAGCTAAAACGCGGCTGTTAGATTGTAAATTGGGACCAAAACAGATGCAACAATGAGACCTATACCAGCGCCAAGAACAATAATCAACACTGGCTCTATAAGAGACACTAAGTTATCCACCATGCTATCAACCTCTCGCGCATAAAATCGTGACAAGGCTTTCAAAATTTGATCGAGTTTACCAGTCTCCTCGCCGACCTTCATCATCTGAGTAAGCAAAGGTGGTATCTCCTTATGTTTCGCAAATGCATCAGCTATCGTACTCCCACCACGAACTGCCTCAACCGCTTCCAAAACTATCCCACGATACACCTCATTACCAACAACGTCTGCTGTAATTTGTAGAGCGCGTACAATGGGTATGCCACCGTTAATTAGTGTCTGAAGGTTATCTGCAAGTCGCGCCAAATAGAGTTTCCTAAAGAGTTCGCCGACGATTGGAAGTGATATTTGTGTACGACTCCATGCGCGCTGTCCTGCCGGCGTCCGCAGATATCTAAATAAGAAGATAATCCCACCAATCCCAAGAAAGATAAAAATGATGCCGTATGCACGAAGAAAATCACTGGCCGCAATAATAGCTCTCGTATAGATTGGAAGTTGTTGACCGGTTTCAGCAATGATAAGTGAAAGCTTAGGAATGATGACAGTGAGCATCAAAATTAAAACAACAAGAAATGCCATCAAAATAAAACCTGGATACACAAGGGCATTACGAGCTTTTTGTACAAGAATATAGTTACGTTCTAGATAATCTGCCAAATATAAAAATACTTCATCAAGCTTTCCAGATTCTTCACCAGAACGAACCATGCTAACAAAAAATGCTGAGAACACTTTTGGATGTTTACTCATGGCCTGAGACATGCTCATACCCCCTTGGACATCTTCCAAAACCTCAATAAGCTGTTTACGGGCACTTGAGGTAGTCCCAGTACCATCACCTATAAGTGTGCGAAATGTCTGTACGACAGGAACCTTCGCCTCAAACAGGGTTGAAAGCTGACGCGACAAAAGCATGATATCTCTTGGCTTAATACGAGTAAATGTACCGAGCGAACGCTCATACCATTTTCCTTTTTGATCCGCCTCAAGCAACGATACAATAATAAGATTCTGTCTCTGTAGAGACTGCACAGCACTATCTAAAGAGGGTGCCTCAATCGTTCCATTTCGTGTGGCACCATCTGCTGTTCGAGCTTGATATGTAAAAATCATACTACCTTGCCATGAGTCGGAACTCCTGCGGATTTAGAGAATAACCAACAGCACTCTCCATTGTAATCTCTCCTTTTTGTAGAAGCTCCATTAAAGACCTGTTTAAGCTAATCATACCCTCCCCTGAACTCGTATCAATAACAAGATTAATTTCGTGAATACGTTTCTCGCGAATAAGGTTGTTGACCGCAGCGTTGGCAATCAAAAGCTCATACGCTGGAATAAGCCCGCCAGATACACGCGGTATTAAGCGTTGTGAAAAAATACCAAGCAGAGTGCTCGAAATCTGTGACCGAATCTGATCTTGCTGACCACCTGGAAAACTATCAATTATACGGTCGATGGTCTGAGCTGCATTGTTTGTGTGTAGTGTAGAAAATACCAAGTGACCGGTTTCGGCCGCAGTAACGGCTGCCGCCATCGTTTCGTGGTCACGCATCTCACCCACCATCAGCACATTTATGTCCTGACGAAAGACTGAACGAAGACCAACATGAAAATCTGTCGTGTCAGAACGAACTTCGCGCTGATCAATTATAGAACGGTCGGCCGTAAACAAATATTCGATTGGATCCTCAATTGTAACAATATGCTCTGCACGCTCGTGGTTAATCATATCAATCAAGGCGGCCAACGTCGTTGTCTTGCCTTGACCTGTAGGTCCTACAACTAAAAAGAACCCTTGCTCCTTTCTTGTAAAATCTTTTATTTGTGTTGGCAGGTTTAACTCTTCTACTGTGCGAATTTTTACTGGTACAAGCCTCATTGCACACCCAATAAAACCGCGTTGGTAGAAAACGTTAACACGAAACCGTGCGCGACCCTTATGTTCAAAACTCAAGTCAAATTCTTTTTTTGCTAAGAACTCTTCTTTCTGCTCTTTTGAAAGCATCGCAAAAACAAGACCCTCAACGATATCCGGCGTGAGAACCCCTTTTTTTGTAAGTGGAATCAAAGAGCCCTGTACACGCAGGGTTGGGTGGCGCCCAACAGAAAAATGCACATCCGATGCACCCTCCCGAATGACAGTTGTAATGAGATCTTCGAGTTCTTTACTAAAATCCATATATTATTCTTTCTTATCCTTTTTAGAAAGATGAAATTCAATCTTTTCTACTACCTCACGAGGAGTAAAGTGAGCCTTCACAATATAATCAGATGCACCAAGCTCCATACCTCGTTCAATGTCTTCTTTTTGTCCAAGATTAGAAAGGATGATGACAATCGCCCCCTCAGCTAACTTATCTTTCCTGATGCGTGTTAATACTTCGAATCCATCGAGCGTAGGCATAACAACATCCAAAAGAATAACATCATATGAATCCTTGCCAAGCTTATCAAGCGCATCTTGTCCGCTTGTCGCAACATCTATGTTATACCCAGCTTCTTTAAACTTAAGTGAATACATGTCGAGCAAGAACTCATCATCGTCCACCAACAGAAGTTTTACTTTTACTTTTTGATCTGCCATTGATTTCATTATACAACCACCTCAAAAAGCTCTTCAAGGCCAATCTTACCGTTTAATACCTTTAGTATACCATCTTGGCGCATAGTAAGCATATTTTGATGTCTTGATTCTTGAATAATATCAGCCTCTGTAGAGCCCTTAAGCATAAGCTCTTCAAGATCCTTAGTCATGCTAAGTACCTCAAAGACCGCTATACGGCCACGTGTCCCTTTTGGACACGAAGAAGATGGTAGTGGCTCATAGATGTTCTCTGGAATCTTCAAATCCTTTCGTATTGCTTCTGGCAATTGTGCTATTTCTTTATCCAAAGACGTCTTAACTGTCCCCTCCACAGCTATTTCTTTTCTAGACTCTTGACAAAGAGTTCGTACAAGTCGTTGACCCATCGCTAGAACAAGGGTCGATGGAATCAAAAATGGATCAACACCCATATCCACCAAACGTGGTATCACACCAATAGCATCATTGGTGTGGAGTGTAGAAAGCACCAAGTGACCTGTGAGCGATGCGTGAACCGCCAATTGAGCTGTTTCCTTGTCTCTAATCTCACCTACCATGATTACATCGGGGTCCTGACGCAAGATGCTACGTAGGCCTGAAGCAAACGTATAATTAATTTCTGGCCGTATCTGGGATTGATTAACACCCTGAATATAATATTCGATTGGGTCTTCAAGGCTCACGATATTACGCTTCTCATCATTTAAAATCTTAAGCATTGCATACAGCGTGGTTGATTTACCTGAACCAGTAGGACCCGTAATCAAAATCATGCCAAATGGACGCTTAAGTCCCTTTTGTATAATCTCAAGGTTACGCCCATCAAGTCCAAGGTCTGCGAGCGTGCGAACACCAACGTTGGGGTCAAGAATACGGATTGCCGCCTTCTCACCATAGTACGTAGGAAAGGTTGATACACGAAAGTCGATATCACGCTTATCGATAGTCGCGCGAAAACGACCATCTTGAGGTTTTCGGTGCTCATCAATCTTCATATTTGTCATGATCTTGATGCGAGAAATTATTGCCTCATGAACATTCATTGGTAAAAAGATACTTGTGTACAAAACTCCATCGACACGGAATCGAACTCGAATTTGTTCACGTGACGGTTCAATATGCACATCAGATGCATGACCTTCTACGGCGTGTCTCAAGATTACCGCAACCATCTTTGTTACTGGTGCATCTTCGGTAATCATCTCCTCAACTGCTTTTTTGGAATCTATATTTGAAAGGTCAATAGTATCACCAAGAACAGTTTGGAGTTCACCAACCGCCCTGGAAACCTCCCCTCCAAGACCTTTGTATCCCTCCAAAATCCTATTTAAATCTGCGCGAGAAATCAAAAATATCTTGAAAGGTAGGTCGAGATTTGAAGAAATAAATTGTAACGCTTCTCTCGCCTCTAAATTTTCTGGGGCAACCATACCAACCTCAAGAACCCCTTCACTCATTCCAATTGGCACCATTTGATAATGACGTGCAGACTCCTCGGAAACATTCTTAAGAACGTCAAAAGCAATTTGAGCCTCATTAAGTCGTTTAGACGGAATTCCCAAAAGCTCCGATTTGGCATTAAGAACAGCGCCTTCGGAAACGCCCTGGTCAATAAGTATGGTTTCTAAATCTTTTTTTGTCTTTTTGGATGTTTCCTTGGCAGATCTTGCGCCTGCCTCATCAATAACCCCCTTAGCTATTAAAAGGTCGAGAATAGACCGCATAGCTAAAATTCTCCCTCTTCTGGTGATACTGTACTTGGCTTAAATAGCTCAAGAATTCGCCTTTGTGGTTGTATAAAGTCTGGAACAACAAGAGGTGTCTCGCGCAAATCAATAAATCGCTTGTCGTCTAAGAATCTTGTATCTAAGTTAATGGTTTTGAGTACATTAATGGCCGCCCTAATCTCATCCGCCTCAGCTCCAAGCTGAACATTTGCTATTGGAACAGTGGCAGAAGACACAAAATCAGTAATTACGATAGTTGCTGAATCATCCCCAGAGCGTGTAGTAATCCACCAGGCCACAATACCTATAATTATAAGTATAACTACTCCAATAATAATCTTGTTCATTGGCAGCTTGGATCCAGATTTTTGTGGAACGTTAGTTACCATAGTAAATAAGTCCGGTTACTGATAAATTGAAATCTCCGTCTTCGTCCTGCTCAAAACCCAACGCGCTTATATCCATAATGCGCAAATTATTTTCCATAATGTCTAATAGAAGTCTCATCTTTTCATACGGGCCATCTACCTTCATAGAAAATGTAATGGTTGGCCTAGAGACGCCAGTGGAGGATGAGGCGTCATTAAGTTTTACTCCATTAAACTTCATCCCGCTGTCGACAACAATTTTCTGGAAGAAAAGATACAGATCCTCTCGGTCTGACACGGGAGGAATAAGCTTCTCGAGTCTATCGAGCTGTTCTTGTTTATTGCGTGAAGCTTTATATCTTTCAAGAACGCTATCTCGTTTTTCAAGAATTTCTTGTACATCAGCCTGTATGGCATCAACCGAACTAATTTCTGCTCGGTGTATTTGAACCTGCTCCCAAGAAGGAAGGGCAAATGCATACACTCCGTATGCCGCTCCAGCTAAAATTATGACAACAATAATATTTTTCATAAAGTACTAAACATTAAAATTCAAAACCTCCTGTATCATTCGCAACAGTATTATCGACACTGGGCTTGTCATGAATAAATGATGATGTCAAAGAAAGATCTATAGAAAAACTTACCTCGCCTCTCTCGTTGAGTTCTGGTGGTGGAAAATTAAAACCCTTCTCAATTTCATCAACGGTTCTAAAATATTTTATTTGCTGAGCATATACAAGATATCCTGGAGCCAAAAGATCGAGGCTCACTTTTTTATCAGCATATGCAAAAGAGATTACTCTAACGCCGTCTAAAATATTTGACTCAACAAAGTTAAGAGCTTGTGAGCCATATACGTGACCATTCAAAATTTGTTGTGCAATCTCAATCCTGTTTTGGAGTGTTTTAGCAGCATTGATAGAATCAATCTCGAGCTCTCGTCTCAGCTCAACAAGACGCCCCTTGGCGTCATCCGCGGAGGCCGCCAAAGATCGCTCAAGAACAACAAGGCCGCCCGTAAGAGCCGCCGCTAGTATCCCGACTACAATCCCAACAGCACCAAAAAGGCCGATTCCTCGCCTTGGCACCATTGCTGGTGGAACCACCTGAGAATGAGATATGAATTGGGTTTCCGCCATACTTTAATTAAAAAAGTTCTCTAGGAATTGCTATAAAATTTGATAGTAATTCCTCTATATATAATAGTATGTTTACTTCTGCTGTTGAAGTGCACGTAGGGCAAGACCGGTGGATACACAAAAACTAGGTGCAATTGTTTTAAGTGTTGGCTGTAAAAATGCGGGATATTCTACTTGATTGAAGGGATTTGCGAGTAAAACCTCTATTCCGAGCTTTTCTATTGCATAGTCCACGAGTCCTGGCATAAGACTTCCTCCTCCTATAAGAATAGCCCTATCCACAGTTACACCTGATTTTCTTCTGTAATTAGAACGTAATCGGTCAGCTTCATCAAAAATAGAGTCCAATAGAGGAGTGATTGTGTGTCGGACACCTGCAGCTTCAGGACGCCCGGTTATACCCACATCTTTTTTCATTTGTTCGGCACGTTTGAAATCGATTCCGAGTGATTGAGAAATCGCCAAAGAAAAAGCCTGACTCGCACGATCAACATGATGGACTTGTCTGATGATGCCATGATCAACAACAGCAATCTTTGTAGAAAGCGCACCAATATCAAAAATCATATAGGCAGTTCGTATACGCGAACCAATGGCACGAATTGCGCTAAACACCTCGATTTCAAATCCAACTGGCTCAATCTTGGAATCCGTTAAGATTCTTTTGTATTTTTCTATTACATCTTTTTGAATAGCCGCCAACAAAACTGATGCAGTTTTTTTCTTTGCTGCCGCCTCAGGGTCTGGCTCTGGAATACGCCACCAGTCGAGTGCGACATCAGCTAGTGAAATCGGAATATAGCGGCGCGCTTCAAAAGAGATGGATTCGGCTAATTCCTGGTCTGACATATCTGGCATCTCAATTACTGTGATGAAACTATACCTAAGAGGTATAGAAATAATACCCTTTGTGGATGTGGCACCGGCTTCCTGCTTTAAGTCGATAATCATTGCTGAGACTTTTTCATCCATCAAAAGTTGGGCGCGACCTTGTTCGCCCCCACTGTAACCTGCAGTCGAAAGCTCTCCATATGTCTCGAGTACAGCACGCTCACTTTGTTTCCGGATCTGTATAAGCTTGAGCGTTGACGCTCCAACATCTATACCAATAACACTCCTGTCCTTGGAGAACATGCCGATCATGCTTTTGGTCAAATTTTTTGGTAGGAAATTCTTCATCCCGTACGAAATAGGAAATCCGTGGATTTCTGTTCTTCAAATTGATAAATGTAAAAGGTAGATATATTAAACATAATCTCATGTATGGCTGGCATAGATACAATGTTATTTCGTACGGGATTCATGCAACAAAAGGGATCCCCGTCTTGTCTTCTAGACACACTGGAGTATGGTTATATGGTATCACAGAGATACGTAATATGCTTGATTTTAATAGAGTTATACGCACAATAGGAGGTCTTTTATACCCAACTTCATGCGCCGGATGTGGTGCTTTTGATGTTGAGCTCTGTGAGACATGTAAAAATCTTTTTCAAACACCACATACGGAGCAGATCGAGCAATCATTGGATGTCATATGGTTCGCAAACTTCAAAAACCCCTCAGTAAAAAAGATTATTAAAGCATTCAAATTTCAAAACCAAAGAAACCTGGCAAAACTCCTAGAGCCCATCATAAAACCACACGCACCAAAAACTGATCTTGTGGTTCCTATTCCCCTTCATTCAACTAAACTTTTAAAGCGTGGGTACAATCAGGCAGAATTAATAGCAGAGCAGTGTGGGACACCCACACGCGCGCTTGTACGTATCAAGGAAACACCCCCTCAAGGACATGCCGATTCTAGGGAAGCAAGATTTGCCAATTTGTGTGGAGCATTCGCGGTCATCGACCCAATTATCATCAAAGACAAAACAATCTTGCTTGTAGATGATGTGATGACAACGGGCGCCACGCTGAGCTCAGCCACTCTAGAACTAAAAAAAGCGGGCGCCAAAGAGGTTGCCGCTCTAGTCCTTGCCCATGGGTAGATTTAGAGCCAAAATTATGATATTGTGGCGAAACGAATGGAGGCGTGGCTGAGTGGTTGAAAGCAGCACACTGCTAATGTGTTAAGGGCCAAAAGCCCTTCGGAGGTTCGAATCCTCCCGCCTCCGCAAAAAAACCCATGTGCTATTTTGTACTTCCGACGCGTACTATGCCAGTGACATAGTACGCGGTTTTGGGCGAACGATAGTAAGTCATAGCCAAAAACCTATCCTACTCTCGAACCACCAAATGGCTAAGGTCGTGCATCAAATAGCACATGGTGTTCTGCCCAACTTATCCCTAGGTTTAATCCTAGGTTTAAGCCTAGGAATCGATTCTATATAATTTTTAAATAGCATAATGATTTTCGGCTAGCTATATCTCTCTTCAATCCACGGGTCAGCATGATTGTTATACCCACGAATCTCCCAAAAACCTGGTTGGTCATGGTCCAAAAATTCGATTCCTATTACAAACTTGGCTGACTTCCATCCGTAGAGTGATGGGATAATCATGCGCACTGGTCCACCATGTTCTGGTGGGATGTCTTTGCCCTCAAGTTCATACACCAAGAGCACTCGCTCATCTGTAAGTTCGTCGAGCGGAACATTGGTTGTATAGTCATCATAACTATGAAAAATAACGTGTGTAGCATTTTTTGCTACTTTTGCTCGTTCTGCGATTTTATTAAACTCTACGCCGGCCCATGGCAAGTCGTATCGGCTCCAACGCGTAACACAGTGAAAGTCGAGCGTGCGTGCATCCCCTCCCATATTCTTTAAATCATCAATAGATAGGGTTTCTTTGTTTTCAACCAATCCTTTTACATCGACTTTCCAATCTGCATATTCATCTAGCTTGGGACGAATACCAAGATCTAAAATCGGAAACTTGTCAGTCTCAATCTGTCCTGGAGGTAAGCGATCCCTATGGCCTTCATCGGTCTTGCCCGTTATTTTATGTTGCGAAGCTTGCTGAGTCTTCGCCTTTATATAACTTTTGTTGTATTCGGTCATTATTTACAGTATATCTGTTATTTTTGAATTGTAGGAAACCCTCTTTTTTGAGATCCTCAAGAATACCCTCTACATCATGCTTAGTCTTTACTCGAGCTTTAATGGCTCTTTTACTCATACCGTTCGATGCCAAAAGCACCTTTACGATTCCAGCTCGCACCTGACGGCGCGAACCCTCAAATCGTGATTGTTTCTGATAATGACGACTTCGTCTATTTGGATTAGGTATCTTGGCCATAGCCATAGCCCCATAATCCATAAGCGCCCAATACCATGTTCGTGGGTCTTTTTTATCCATAGTACTTTCTATAACGCGCTCGAGCTCTTTGTCGGTCACATTTTTTTTATGTGGAAAGAAAAAGTGAAGGTACACTCGTCGAATATTCGTCTCAAGGAGCACCTCTGGCTTGTTATGTGCAAAAACCATGATGGCGCGTGCCGTATACGGACCTATACCGGGTAATGCTTCCAGCCCCTCTATACTTTTGGGTATTGGCCCATGGACAGCCTTTTGCAAGTTAAGTACACGCCGATTGTATCCAAGCCCCTGCCAATACGTTAGGACTTCTTTTGTACCCGCCTCAGCTAGTTTCTTTTGAGTTGGAAATGCTTTGAGAAATTCTTTGTATTTGCCCTCAACACGACTTACTTGTGTTTGTTGGAGCATGACTTCGGATACAAGGATGCGGTAAGGATTTTTGGTCTTGCGCCATGGCAAATTATGCCTGCTATTTTGTTTGTGCCAAGCAAGTATCATATCCTGAAAGACCTTTGTATCCATGATATACTTACTCTATGCCAAAGATGACAGATGTAAAACGGCAATTCAAAAAGCCGCCACCTCCGCCAGAGAAGCCACCTCCACCATCTCCTCCTCCGCCAGAGCCGGAATCTCAAAAAGATTTATCCGCAAATTCTTATCAAAAAGAATCGGCGGAGCCGGAAAAGAAATCATCTATTAGCTGGGAAGCCCCGGAGTATTTAGATTATATAAAAACCAACGACTGGTACTGGTCACTTCTTATTATTACTATCGCCCTTAGTGTTGGTGGAGTTTTAACAAAGAATTTTCTTTTTGTGGTACTTGTGATTGTAGGGGGCTTTTCTATAGCCATATATGGCTCGAGAAAACCAAAGATTGTTTCTATTTCTATCACGGGAAGAGGAGTACAGATAAGGGATAGACTTTTCCCGTTCGAAACGTTACAATCATTCTGGATTTTCTATCGTCCTGGAGAACTCAAGGAGCTCTCATTTCGGTCAGAAAAGACATTTGCTGGCAATATAAGAATCCCACTTGGGGATACAGCCCCAACAGAAGTACGAGAACTATTACTCGAGTTTCTCCCTGAAAAAGCACAGGAGGAATCACTCATCGATACGATTTCAAGATATTTGAAATTTTGATTTGCCCTCGTCGTTCAACGGATAGGACGCCGGCTTGCGGAGCTGGAAATAGGGGTTCGATTCCCTTCGAGGGCACACATAAATAAAAACACCCAAGTTGGGTGTTTTTATTTATGTGTGGAATTATACAACTCTGCTCGAACATTTTTTGAACGGAACTGACCGCCTCCGCTTCGCTCCGGCGGAACGCTCGGGCGCGGCGGAATT
>JAQBTR010000023.1 GCA_027624915.1 bacterium
CTACCTAGGGTAATTAAGATCCTTGGGGCTTTTCCATTTCCTACAGTTTATGCCTTTCGAAGGTCCACGCCCATCATTACGCCAAGGATGCTTACAGTCAGCACAAACTACAAAGTCACGGGTACTCCCACAGTCAGCATAATCTTCAAGATAGACAGAGACATGTTCACAGAGATTTGGAAGTAGTTCAAGCCATCTTCTAGGGTGGTAATATCACACCATGGGGGTCGCAAAATCTATGTTGTACGACCTAGTTTATAACGACCGAAGGGAGGAGGTGAATTTTCTGAAAGAAAAGAAAAGAGAGGCTGCCCTGGGGTAGTATATAAACAGAAATACTCTTGTGGTAGACCTCGTGAGTAGAAGTTCTCCCTACTCTCCTTCTTATAAAAATGTAATATTTGAATATGCGAATTTCTTACTCTGCCCTAGAAACCTACGCGCAGTGTCCACAAAAGTATAAGTTTCAAGAGATAGAAAGAAAGAAGGCCCCTAAATCAAAGGAGGCTGTTTTTGGTACTGCCGTCCACTCTGCCCTACAGTTCATGTTTTCAAAAGATCCCCTCTTCCCATCACTCGAAGAGGTGCTCGCCAAGTTTCGTGACATAGTTTTAGAATCAAAACATTTTCCGGAACACGAAAAAGAAAGATTTGTTATGGCGGGAGAAAAGATGCTTACGTCATTTCATAAAAAGAATCCTCCATGGAATTTTCAGGTGGTTGATACGGAGGGGCATTTTGAAGTAGCTCTTGTTGATAGAATATATGAGACAACACATGTACTTGTAGGAAAGATCGACCGTATTGATAAGCTGGACGATGGTTCGTATGAAGTCATAGATTACAAAACATCCCGCAAACTTCCATCTCAAGATTCTGTCGATAACAATCTTCAGCTCACGATTTACCAACTAGGCGTCAAAAAACGGTGGCCCCACGTAGACGCTGGTAAAATAAAATTATCACTGTATTTTTTGAGGGCCGCTGAAAAGTTTTCGACAAAGCGGGACGCGAAGTCTCTCAAAAAAGCCGAAGAAGAGGTTCTGTCCCGCATACATGATATTGAAAAAGCGACTGACGAAGGGAACTTTCCTCCTGTCCCCTCACCACTTTGTGATTGGTGCGGGTATAAACCCATGTGTCCTGCCTGGCGACATCTCTATAAAAAAGAAGAGACTCCTCTAGAAAATATTGAAATAGATAAAACTATTGGAGAGTTTTTATCTCTAAAAGAAGAAATAGATGAGCGAAAGAGGCGCCTAGCGGCTCTCACGGCTCTTGTTAATGACTATATGGAAGCAGAGGACGTATCGCGCCTATTTGCGGGTGGTGGATCTATACTTCGTTCACTTCAAGAGCGTGCTGGTTGGGACCCAGACAAAGTAAAGGAACTCCTAGAGGGGGACCCCATCTATCAAACCCTTTTGACAGTAGACCCGAAGAAGTTAACCGCTATATTAAAAGACCTCCCCTATGAAACTCAGGAGAAACTAAAGAACCAGGCGCGCGTTATTAAAAAATTCACAGCACTCAAAGTATCAAAGAAAAAAGCTAGCCCTTCCGAGAAAGTCTAGCTATCCAATACTCGAACGAGACTTACGGTAAAACTCGTTCGTGCGACTTCTTTGTATGGCTCAACAACACTTTTGAGCGTAATGGTCATAAAAAGAACTCCGCCGTTTGTTAGGTCGTATATACCAAACGACTCCGTAGGATAGGCAATCATACCATTGTTCAGGTAAACATAATTTCCGTCGTCCGTCCTTAACCATGCCTGTGGTGTGCCATCGGACTTGTCCGTATATGTAGTAAGAATCTTGCCTGTACTCATCCAGTGCAAAACCGTACAGTATCTATTTGGATTCGAAGGATACGTATATTGTGTGTAGACTAAGTCAACAGTCTTGAATTTAAATTGTGGCGCAATAGGATTTTGAACAGTAATTGGTGCGGGACCGTTAAAGCGGTTCCACTCACTACAATCAGCAGGATATTCTGATCTTGGCACATCTTGAGTAATAAGGAGCAAAGAAATAGCTAGCACCGCTAAAACACTCATGCCACTATACCTCCACTTTAGAGCCTAGCAAAAGAAAAAAGACGCCGCTAGGCGTCTTGTTTTTTTTTGAACATGTGTGGTGCACTAAATTGAGTTCTCTGGAATATATGTCCCTTCCTCATCGAGCGAGTAACCCTTTGGTAAAAAAAAGACCGGGCAATAAAGCCCGGATTTAGTTCGGTGGGGGGTCCCTGCGCTTTTACGCGCCTCTCATGTACTTACCCTAACAACCAGGGTCAAGACTTACTTCGGACGCGACGCAGGGGCATTTTACACCCCCACCACGCTACGCCACTGGCGCACCGTCACTTTTAGTATAAATGAAAACAGCCAGGATGCTACCTGGCTGTGGACGACGTGGACGTGCGAGTTCAGGATTCGACCTCGCTCATGCGCTCTTGGCTAAATCTTCTGTTGCTTCAATCACTATAATAATTTAGCCCTCGAGCATCTTTGCGGTAATCACGACCTCACACCTCCGCTGGAGATGTCCCTTGAGACCGCCTTCACTCGCACGTCCAAAAACATCATACTATAGACCAAATAATTTGTCAACTAAACCTGGGAAAAATACTGCAATAATACCTAGAGCACTTAAAAACAGTGCTACAAGAACAAAAAGGCCAGCTGGCATCCGACGATGATGCTCTTTAGGTAGGACAAAATTATCATCCTCTAACCACATGAGATCATCATAGGGTCGCTTTTTTTTGGTGTACTCTCGCATGTATTCCTGCTCTATCTCACGTAGTGTTCTACCCCCTTTACTATCAGTGAGGTGATTGTATCTATTTATCCTATCCAAGAGACACCTCCATACATCCTACTTTTAGACTAGATACATATCTATAAAAATAAAAGAGCAACCTGTGCGGTAGTCGCCTTAACGGCAAGAGCTCGTGCGTTCAAATCCGGAGTCTGTGGCTTCCGATTCAGACTCAAAAAATATTTTATTTTCATCATTGATTCGATTGGCTGACTTACAGTCTATCGGATAGTACTTTGACCCATTCTTAGAGGCGACAAATAATGCAGACGAAGGTGGTGCAAATTCTATATCAAAGGCGTTTTTGCGATATTCTATAGGCGCTTTATCCAATCTACTCGTCCACAAGAGTACCCCACCCACCGCCAAAATAACCCCCAAAACACTAGTAATGGCAACAAATATCTCTTTTTCATAGGACTTGATTTTATCTACCATATTGTGTATCATATTCATATTCTAGTGAACTATTAAAATAAATCCATGGCACATAAAACATCAGGAGGAAGCTCAGATAATAATAGAGATTCGAACCCACAATATCTAGGTGTGAAGCTTTTTGGTGGTGAAAAAGCAAAGACCGGTTCAATTATTGTTCGACAACGTGGTTCTAAATTTATCCCTGGTTCAAATGTTCGCAAGGGTAAGGACGACACCCTGTATGCAATCAAAGAAGGAACCGTTGAGTTTAAAAACAAACGAAAGACTCACTTTGACGGACGAGCTCTCATCCGAAAAGAAGTCTCGGTAATGTAACATTGTAAAAAAATACGAGCACTAGGTTACTGATAAAAAGGCCGCTCCTAAAGGAGCGGTTTTTATTTATATCTTATCTAAAAATAGTTTGGTGCCCAAAAAATCAAGCGTTCCTCCAAGAACGAACCCAGCAATACCAAATATTGTCCACATAGCAATTGTCACCTTCTCTATCGCTGCTAAATCATCACCTTGTGGGATCAAAGAAAGCTCAACGCCACAATAAATGATACCTACCGTGCACAGAACGCGTGGAAAGAAGAGTGTCAAATTTGTAGCTATCACAAGGAAGCCAATCGTACCGAGAAGGATCATTTTGGGTGCCTCCGTCTATCTTAATAACACACCTACTACCTTTTTACAAGTATAGACCTGGTTTTAAAAAAAAACAAAAAGCTTATTTTTTCGCTTCTGATTAGGTGGATATTAGTATCAACTAAGTAGTACGCAAGCTTGTCAGTGTCGTCTAATAATCTCGTATAAAAGTTAAAAGGACCTTCCAGCTGTTGCCGGAAGGTCCTTTTTGTTTGTGGGCACCCGAAGGTGCCAATTGGTTGGGTCAGGCGCGCTCGCCTGCCCCACAGCATCCGCCAAGAGCATGCCAAAATCGTCTGATATGCATTATATCAGCTTTTTAACTATTTGTCAACAGCGTTATGTTCCTTATATTTTTGTTATTTTTAGCTTGCCAGATTTATACAACGCTAAAAGGTTTTCATATTTTTTATCAGACTCCCCTGATGAGTCATCGGTCTCCCATGCACTCTCTTTAAGCTGTCTCTGTTTGCGTCGTAACTCCTGAGAGAAGTTATGTTTTTTTAAAAAAGCTATTTGGATTCGGTAGGCAGCTTTCTCGATTTGACCTCCCACCATTCCTGATTTTTTTTCTATTTTTCCTGTCACATACTGATGACGATGATGCGTCTCATGTACTAATACTGAAATAAACGCTCCTTTATAATTCTTTTTTTTATCAAGAAAATCTTTATCTACAAACCAGATGTTATTTTTAAGAAAAAGCTCGTTATAAAAATCATTAAACGGGGTAACAAAAATTGTTCCCATCAATCGAATAACCTTAAGAAAGGCTCTTTTATCTAAGTCAAGTAACGCGAATAAATAACCTTCGATGATATCAAAGTGTTTTTTGCTCGGAGCTATGATCAGGATACCGAATATTTTTTTTGAATAGAACTGTTGCATATCTTTTAAATAAATAAAAGGGGGACTTTTTAGGGTCCCCCTGCCTGAGGCTCGGAAGGCCTACTTGCCCTTGCCGCCGCCCTTACCTCCTTTGCCGCCGCTCGTTTTGGTGTCGCCCTTGTCACCTATGTGCTATCACCTCCCTTCGGCTAGATTGAGAACTGCAAATAATCTAGCATTGAATGAAACTCTTGTCAATATATCAGATTTTGGCTTATTTATGCGTCTTGATAGCCGCTTTGATAAATTCTACAAAAAGCGGATGAGGTGAGAGCGGACGCGACATTAATTCGGGGTGAAATTGCGTACCTACAAAAAATGGATGATCAGGAAGCTCTATGATTTCTACAAGCTTCCGCTGAGGATTAATACCCGATACAACAAGTCCCCATTTTTGAAGTCGTGGCAAAAGTTTTAGATTTACCTCGTACCTATGTCGGTGACGCTCTTTTATTTTTAGTTGTTTGTACGCTTCTGAGGCTATTGTATTTGGAGAAAGCTTACAATCGTATGCTCCAAGTCTCATCGAGCCACCGTAACTCCCCCCCTGTAGTAAAGCGGCTTGTTCTGGCAAAATATGAATAATAGGATACGGAGTGTTTTTATTTACCTCTTCTGTATGAGCCTTTTTCATTCGGGCGACGTTACGCGCAAACTCAACAACTGCCAAGTGCATACCGTAACAGAGGCCCAAAAATGGAATTTCTTTTTTTCTACAATACTCAATTACTTTTATCTTTCCCTCGACACCGCGTGATCCAAACCCACCAGGGACCACAATACCATCATATTCTTTAAGCCCCCTTAGTGTTGCTGGTCGTTTTTCATATTCTTCGGCATCCAACCACTCAAGTACTGGTTCATACTCATGATGGAAGCTCGCATGCTTAAGTGCCTCTATGACGGAAATATACGAGTCAGAAAGTGAAAATGCACCTGTCGCAAAATACTTACCAACAATACCTATACGTATTGGCTTTTTGTTTGCTCTCTTGGCTATCTGTACAAAACGCCTCCACTTTTCCATATCTGTTTTCTTTTTTTTCAGGCCAAGTTTTTTAACAACGAGTGTGCCTAATTTGTCTTTTTCAAAGTTTAGTGGGACTTCATAAATTGAGTCTATATCTGGAGCAGAGATAATATCTTCTTCACTCAAGTTAGAAGATATAGACAGCTTTCGTTTTCGTGGCTTATCGAGAGGAACTGATGCGCGTGCTAAAATAATATCTGGCTGAATTCCAGCTGAGTTAAGTGCGCGTACCGCAAACTGCGTTGGCTTAGTCTTCATCTCCCCCACTTTCGCAGGCACTGGGAGAAAGCTCACCATGACAAATAAGACGTCTTTTGGAGTCTTTAAATGCATCAATCGAGCAGCTTCTAGGTATAGGAGGTTTTGATACTCCCCCACCGTCCCGCCAATTTCAACAAGCAAAACATTTGCACGCGAAGATTTTTGAGCCTTTTTGATACGAGCGACAATCTCCTCAACAATATGAGGAACAGCCTCTACACACTTACCTCCATACCCAAGATTTCGTTCCCGATCAATTACGGAACCATACACCATGCCCGTTGTCATGTAATTTACTCTGTGCAAGTTGATTCCCAAAAAACGTTCGTAGTTTCCAATGTCTTGATCACACTCAAGTCCATCCTCTGTTACAAAAACCTCTCCATGTTCGGTCGGATTCATGGTTCCGGCATCAACATTAATATATGGATCAATCTTCATGGCTGACACTTCAAAACCATACGATTGTAATATCTTGCCGAGAGACGAAGTAGCAACGCCCTTACCGACGCCTGACATTACACCACCAAGAACAAATATTATCTTACTCATCCCGTTAGAGATAGGAAATGCCATTGGCATTTCCGTTATTTAACAATCGGGTAATGGTTTGAAATGTAACAATGTTATACATAATATATTGGTTTTATATCATTAAATCTCTAACGGGACTCATCACTCTCCACTGTTACGCGTACTGGTACCTCCTTACCTCCAACTTTTATCATAATTGTATGATCCCCTAGAGCCTTTAGTGGCGTGCCAGATATGTCCATTTCCTTTATAGA
>JAQBTR010000008.1 GCA_027624915.1 bacterium
ATGTTATTGCACGTCGTCGACAAAAGGGACGAAAAAAACTCTCTGTTTAAATATGAAGACGAAAGCCGAGCGGCTTCGTATAAAGGAGGAGATTTCCAATGTTTTTAAGAAAGGAAAACGCCGCAAAACAGAGTATTTTACCCTGTGGACCCACAACAAAAAGAAGGGTCCTTTTCGTGTCCTTGTTATAACTTCGAAAAAGACCGACAAAAGGGCAGTAAAGAGGAATACTATACGACGTAGAGTCCAAGAAATTATCCGCAAGGACTTTCAAAAAAAGCTTCCAAAAACAGATCTTATAGTACAATTACATAAGGAGTCTATCGGGGTTCCATTAAAAGACTTAAAAGAATCACTAACACATGTCCTTCCTGTTTAATACGATATTTTATAAACCACTTCTTAATGCTCTTGCGGGCCTAATTATCTATATTCCAGGCCACAGTTTAGGTTTTTCTATTATTATTCTTACTATCTTAGTGAATCTTCTTCTACTACCGTTTACGCACAAAATGAAGAGTTCTCAGCGCAAAATGCAGGAGATACAACCAGAAATTGACCGAATTAAAAAGCAATTTAAAAACAAAAAAGAAGAACAAGCAAAACTAACAATAGAACTATATAGAAAACACGGGATAAACCCACTAACTAGCATTTTGTTATTTATTGTTCAGTTGCCAATTATACTCGCTTTATATTGGATTTTTCGTTCGGTAGACGTATCTCTAAGTACTGATTTATATGTGTACTTCACGGAAGTACCTATTTTTGATCCAAACTTCCTCGGGCTGTTTAATTTGTCAGAACCAAGTGTAGTTCTTGCGGTAACTGCAGCTCTATTTGCTTATTTCCAAAGCTCTTTAATGATTCCTAAGAATATTCCTGCAGAAAATAAAAAAGATTTTTCTGTAATGTTACAAAAACAGTTCAAATATATGAGTCCAATTATCGTTCTTCTTGTTGCTCTCCCCTTTCCATCAGCTCTCGCCCTCTATTGGACTACAATGAATGTTTTTGGTATAGTGCACGAAATGGCGGTACGTAAAATAGCACGCAACCAAATGGAGAATACCAATGGAAATAGCGAATCAGACAAATCAAAAGGAGAAAGCGCTTGAATGTGTCAAAGAATTTCTCAATAGAATGGACATTGATGCGCGAGTTGAAGAAGGAGTAATCGGCGACTCTGTAGCCTTTTTAATTAAAACCAACGACGCAGGCCTTCTTATAGGAGAGGATGGCGGTAATTTAAGCGCCCTAAACTACTTGATACGAAAGGTTATCGACAAGCAAGTTGAGGGTGCATACGGGCAATATTTAATTGATGTAAATGATTATCAACGACGTAGGTATGAAGAGTTAAGAGATAAGGCTCGTATGGGCGCACAGCGGGTACGATATTTTAAAAAAGATGTAAGTTTAGAGCCAATGACTGCGTTTGAGAGACGAATTGTTCATATGGCACTACAAGAATACTCAGACATAGAAACAGAGTCAACTGGAGAGGGGTTAATGAGACGGGTGGTAATAAAACCATCAGGACACTAAAAAAATGACCGTGTAGGCGGTTATTTTTTTAATTTTCTACTTCCTCTGACGATTCTTCAATAGCTTCTTCGTCATGGAAGAGTCTATAGCTCCACAAAGAAGAATCATCTTTGTTTATAAAGATAATATAGTTTTCGTCTGGAGTGAGAAGAAGGTCTGTCATATCAAAACCACCATTCTCAAGAAGAAGCTCAGCAGAACCGGATATAAGATCGATTCGCCACAATTCATCGTCAAACTCTACCGTTCCTTTCCACCAAGCATCTGGCAATGGTTCTCGAGAAAGGTTTTTTGGTACTGCACAGTAGATGTTATTTTTAGTGCGCATAGAGAACACACATTTTTCGGGAAGTGTTGCAAATGTTAATGTTGTTCGCACACCACTTTCCGTATTAAATACGCTTGTTTTTATATCTTGGCCACGACTATCTGTTTCTGATGATATATATTTTGTTCCATTGGGCGACCACACAACATCAAAGCCGTACTTACCAGAAGTGAGAACAGATGGGTTTCTGCCTGTTCGCGACATTGTTTCCAAGATAGTTGGAGCAAAACCAGATGTTTTTGTTTTTAGTGATATTAAGGAGTCTCCAGCCCAGGCCACTTCATAATCAGGAATAGGCGTTGAAAAAATTGTTGTGCCACCTGAACCATCTGTGTTTGAAATATTTAATGAGTATGACGTTCCTGTTTTTGACAATGAAGCGAGGCGAGTCCCATCTGGAGAAAACGCTCGACTCAGGTGTTCCCCAGCATATACATCAGTTTCTATAGTTGTTGTTCCGGTCGGCTTAACCCAAAAATCTCTTTGAATGTCGTTGTTTAATGTTGTGATTGCAGCGGTATCGCCAGTACTCGTCCAACTAGCCCTTACAACGTTGCGTACAGTTATATTTGAGATACGAGCCTCTCCTGTTTGTCCATGAAAAGCGGACTCATAGATATGTCCCACCCCACGCCTAAAATATCTTACACGATCACCGTCGGGACTAATACCGACACCAATTGTTGGTTCTTTAGACAACTGAACGAGCCGTGCAGCCTCCTCGTCAGAGACAGGAAACCTCTCAAGAGAATAGTCATCATTTGGTATGGGGCTATTCCCAACAAATTGCAACGAGCCACTACCACCACTAGCAAATGGGTTTAAAGTAAAATCGCTCTCACTCCCTCTATCGCGGAAGGCAAAGTATAAAATCCCACCCACTATCAAGAGAAGGATAAGGCCTAGTATAAGCATGAATTTTGTCTGATTCTTTTCGTTCACAAATTTATTTTAATTTTTATAGCATCTTATATCGTTAGCAGTCTGGCATCCAGTTTGATCGGCATCCCCATCACAGCAACGAAGACCCAATTTTAGAACACAGGGTTTACAGGTAAAACCACTCCTACAAACTTGTGTGCTCGGGTCACATGGGAGTCCACCAAATACAGCCAAGCTACCTCTACAAGCAAAAACATTTGTATTTATCTCTACACACTTTGGAAAAAGCGGGTTTGTGCAGTCTATATCGTTAGTACAACCTCCGCTTGGTATAGTTGACCCACCACCGGGTGGGGCCGTACCTATTGATACGGGAGCGATTTGGGGAATAGCGAGCTCTAGCTTTATTAACTCTGGGTTTATTGTTTCTAAAATAAGCACAGAAAAAACAGCAATCATGAGCCCCGCCAATGCTGACGTAATAGTACCCTTTGCTCGTGAGACTCGGTCAGAGCCACCGGCTGTCATATATTCAATCCCTCCATATACAAACATAACGAGAGCTGCGATCGCTGCAACTGAGAGCATAAAAGGAAAAAGAAACTCTACATATTGGATAAATCCACCATCAATCGGAATTTCGCTACCCCCACCAGGGATTGGTGCTGCTAATTTATAACTTGTCTCACCAAACACTACAGAGGGTTGTGTAAGGAAAAGAATGATTGTAAAAATATATTTTTTCATAATCTAGAGTTCTAGTACGGTAATAATCGCTCCATTACCTCCACGCTGGAGTATATTTGATCTATTGCTGTACTGTAAGAAAATATCTTGTCTTCCTGACGAACCCTCTTCGGTGGAAAAACGAAAAATACGATTCTTTTTATCTCTATTATCAATTCGGTTTCTATTTATTCTCCACTCATAATCAATATTACTAAGGTCTACAAATGGCAAAAAGAATGGCTCTGCTTGAATTGCAACAGTATCTCCGCTTATAAGTTGAGCATTTTGTAGTTCACGCCACGTTATGAGCCCATAGAGAGAATCTAATTCATAAAAATGCATTTCTGGGAGATGTGATAAAACAACAATCTGTTCTTCGTGCGAAACACGTCGTAATTGGTCTCTTACCCGCACTGTCACCTTGTACTCGGAGTTTTGTACGGTTGTTATTTTTGCCTTGAATGTATTTTTCCCGACCCCCGAGACTTCTGGACTTTTGCTAAATTGTCCATCATTGATACTCCATTCATATATGAGAGCGTTAGGGCTGATGCGCGCGTTGCCTATTTGGACCTCTGGAACTACCGCAAAATTTATTTCTGATCCCGGGGGAAGAAGTGCTTTTCCACGGTACCAGACAGGAGTTTTTGAATCAGAGAACCAAGTCATATGGGCGCGTGCGGGGTAGATGTCTTTTGATATCTCCTTTGTGACAGATTTGTCTGGGGAGATTGCAACAAGTCTCAAAGATTCCAGCGTTCCTATAGGGCCGAGTGTTAATGAATAGGTGGCACTACCGACACCGGACAATACACTCTTACCGTTATGATACCAAGTATAGTCTATAAGCCTTTTGTCCACCGAGTCTGTATGAGCACTGATAGTAATTGTTTTTCCAGGAGAAAGATTCTTAGAGTCGACGTTCATTTGCAAATCTCCCATGACTCTGTTTAGAGGGTCTGTTGTGACAGCCTGTGTTGGGTATCGAAATAAATCAAGAACTGAATAGGGCGCATCGACTGGTAGTCCAAGTCGCTCAAGAAATTCTACCCGAATTGCCTCAACCTCCTCGGGTGTATATTCTATTGGAGTTGATGTTGCTGTTGGTACGGTTGTTGTCGCCGTGTTTTGAGCATATACAAAAGAAAATGATCCAAAGAGTATTGCCAGGTTAAAGAGTAGAAGTGTGCGATTCATTGTTCCCATTTTATCATTTTTTATTGTTAGTTGGTACGTGCGACTTAATCCGATCTCGTATTATAAGCGTAATAATATAGCCACTAATTCCAGGAACCAATGGAACCATATCAAGAATTGCCGAAGTCCCCGCCCATTTTAACTCTCCGGTTTTTATTGAAAATGGATTACGATCTTTTCCTATGAGCCATAGATAAACAACTGTCCATCCTACGGTTGCAATCGATGCATTTATAATCAAGGCTAGCCAGAACAATATTCCAGCTGTGAAGAATCCTACTACGAAGGTTACAATATATTGTGGCAAATCAAAAAAAATAAAAATTGCCGCGGCAAAAATACCTGCTCCAGTAAGAGGAATGGAGTTTGATGAATCTGTATTAGCAACAGAGGTTTTTTTAGATTTTTTTTGGTCCCTTCTTCTTTCTCTAAGGAGGTCAGCAGAATATGCCGTTTCTTGATCTATTTGTGCTTGTGTGGTTTCTTCCATAATTAATTACCTCCGATTGCTATCTCATCCTTAGCCTGTTTAATAGCCATAAGTTCTGCAGGGTCTGATGTAATAATTTGATGTTCTGTGTATGAAGCCTGAATTTTAATTGCTATATGCTTGAGTCCTGCAAAGAAGATTCCCTCACCTACATCGGACTCTAAGAGCAAGAATTTTTCTTCGTCGGTTAGATTAAACACTTCTTGTACCGAGTTAATAGATGCAGGAGACTGCTTTAAGAGCATTTGAATAGATGAGTTTGTTACAATCGGTTTTCCATAAGGAGAACTCATAAAGTCTGTTACATCCTGCGTAATTGTTGCAAGTCCCAAATAATATTTACGTGCGCGCTTAGCAATCCCATAGAGGAAGGACGCGCCATCGGGAGACTTCATAATGATCCACGCCTCGTCCACTACCAAGAGTCGCTTTTTTAGGGTTCGTCGAACAGCACTCCAAATATAGTTAATAATGAGATACATAGCTATTGGTCGAAGTTCTTCCTCCATATCTCTAATCGAGAAGACGGCCAAACGTACATTGATATTTACGTTGGTTGGCCGATTAATAAACCCCGCCCATGTTCCTTCTGTATATTTTTTAATACGCATAGCGAGAGACTCTCCACCTTCCATGTTTGCAAGAACGAGAGCGAAGTCCGACATGGTAGGAGAACTTATTTGAGAAAAGTCGGACTCTGGTGTTATATCTTTTGAGTTATATGTTTCTGTAATTGCTCGGTCCATCACGGAGTCCTCTTCTGGCGTAAGTCCACCCATCATAAGGCGGAACAAACCAACAAGGCCAATAGTGTGAGACCTCAACACATCTGCGGCAGACTCATCTTCGCGGGGTATAGGGACATCAAACGGATTAATATGGTGTTTTGATGTAAGTGAAATATTAAAGTATCTTCCACCAACAGATTCAGCCAAGTACTCGTATTCGCGCTCTGGGTCTATAACAAGAACATCTGTGTCGAACATCAAGGAGCGCAAGATTTCTAACTTTGCTGTGTATGATTTACCAGAACCAGACTTTGCAAACATAATTGAGTTATAGTTTTCAAAGCCAAACCGATCAAAGAGAACGAGTGAATTATTATGTCGGTTGATTCCATACAAGATTCCTTTATTGGATGTGAGGTCAAATGACACAAATGGAAAGGCAGATGATGCAGGGGATGTATTAAAGTAGTTATGAACTTTGATCTGGTCATCACCAAAAGGAAATACAGAGTTAATACCCTCTTTCTGCTGGAATAGAGCCGGCTTTGTATATACAAGTCGAGCCTCAAGCATGGAGCGAATCTCTCCTTCGTTGCGGTTTAGCTCTTCGAGGGTATCAGCATAAAGTGTTATATATATACCAAAAGAGAAAAGTTTTTCTTGTGCCTGGGAGAGCTTATCACGCAATGCTTCTAGGTCTTGGTATGCAGTATCGAGCATAGGGTCACGAACAAGCCCCTTTTCTTCACGAACAGTAATTTGTGACTGAACTTGAGCCACCTTTTTTCTGAGCGTCTTGAGAACAGCAGCTGTATCAACTGGATGAAAGAAGATAGCAATATCGAATACTTTGTCTAGATTGATAACTCCTGAGAACCAGTTTGTTGCTAAAAATCTTGGGTAGGCAAAAACAAAGATTGTTCGAGCCAATTTTTCACCAAGTCTAACGTAGTTAGAATTAATCTCAAAAGCAGATGGCGCAATAACATCCTTTAGGCCAAGGAGCCCAGATTGATATATTTCTTGAGGAAAAACTGGCAGAACACTTTCCTGCTGATTTTGCTTCTTTTTAAACATGTCTAACATTCCCATACTATTGATTGTCCCCTAGTTGAGATCCTTCAGTAATTTGTGGTGCCTTACCTTTGCCAGAGCTCTCTGGGTTGTACAGACTATAATAAAGTTCAATTAACTCCTCGGTATTTAGAGGGACGGCGCGTACCCCAGTTCTCACAAGTCCACTTATGACGGTGTCCACCCTCTGATAGAGTTGTGTTTTATACTCTTCAAATTTAACCTGGTCTATTGTTCCGTCGGTGTTTTTGTTTCCTCCAAATATAGTTTTTACTGTTTGCATAATACCTTGTTGTTGAGCACCAGACAGAGCGTTTGGTGTGAATGAGACTACTATATAAAAGGTTTTTGTAACGATATTTCCTGTCTCAACAAACTCTTTTACGAACGTTATATATTCTGTTATCTGGATTCTCAAAAGCTCATTTACTTCCTCTTTTTTTCTTGTACGCAGAATTTCTAAATAAGGCTCAATATTAAGTCTTCGTGATTGTATCGAAAACTCAACAGAAAAATCGAGCGAGTTTAGAAAGCTTTGGTACTGTAGGATGATAGCGTCTTGTTCGTCGGGAGATTTGAGCGCGAAGTTGAGGGAGGAAGCCATAAGAACACCACGTAATGAACCGTCCTTGAGTACAACAACACCATCCCGTATTTCTTCTATTGGGACAATCTCTTGAGATGCCTTTGCATTTTGTGCTAATTGTGATTCGCTTATAGCCATTTACCCTCCTAAATTTTTAAGAACTATTAAAAGCACGGCATCATAATTCTTTATTTGCCGGACTGTCCTTATCTTATTGTTTATATTTGTTTTCATATTATTCGCTTTATTCTTAAAAGTTTTGGCGGGTGAACTATCTCTTCAATTTTTCATTAATATCCAAAGACCAAGATAGGTCTTGAAGTTTGCTTTTTGAAAATTTTGGCACCATTGTGTTTGGCCCGCCTTGTATTTGTTGCTGTTCTCTTTGGATTTCTTTTTCCGAATGCTTCCAGATAAACAATCTTGAGTGCGATACATGATTTGTCATGTTATTAAGCACGGTGATTGCTGGCTGCCCGTTTATTTTGAGGAAGGCGACAGATGCGAAGAAGCCCGCACCAACTGCCGCAAGAATCCAAGAGATTATACGTGGAAGCGGAAGGACAAGCACCGTTACAACAAATCCAGCACCACCAAGAACATAAATCAATTGCTTGACCGTAAGAGGACCTAAGATTTTGTCCTCTATATCTATAAATTGTGGTACTTGAAACTGTTGCATATTATTCTACTTCTTCCCTATATGGGTCTGAATTTTTTGATTGAGTTGCCGTCTTTGTTCCAGGCTTGTTTGGGGTCGATAGGGTCGGAGGCTTTTGTACGACTGGCGCTTGTTCTTGTACGACCGGTTCTTTCGATTCAAATTTTGGGGCACTTGGAATTGTAGATCCACTACCACCTTTCTCTGGAAAAATTATTGATGGAATAGCTGTTTTTTCTACGCTTGGTTTTGGAGCCGGTTTTATTATTGGTGGCTGGAGAGGTCTTGTCTCTTTTATTTCTACGGGTTGTTGAGGAGGTGTTGGGACAGCTTTTTCTCTTACATGCGTTGCAAACGATTTTGGATGCTGAGGTATAAGTTCCGTTTCAGGCTCTTCATTTGGGGCGGTTTTCAAATTTTCTTGGATTTCTTTAAAGACTTCACTATTTACATCGTCTACAACTGCTTTTGCTTGAGCCTGAGTGATACCTAGGCTTTCAGTAAGTCGTCCTGCAAAGTTTTGCGGAGATGTAAGGCCGAGCATTACATATCCAGTTTCTTCTGCAAGCACTCCAACCTTGTCGAGCATAAGACCGTGTCGCTTACCAATATTTAGCATCTTGTCGGTTGTGGCAGAGGCAAAAAGAGCATCACGAACCCGACGAGGCAATCGTTCATAGCGTGATAAGACTTCTTCTTGTGAAAACGTTTTCATTTTAGTTTTTTATTTTGCCTAAGTTTCTTTATCCGCCTTATCTCCCATCTCTCTTTTTAGTCTTTCTACTTCTTTCTCTATATCACTCTTTCCTTTACTTATTGTTGTGTCTAACTCACCCGGGGTTTCTAGGAGTATATTACCCGTGTATAGGCGAGGATTATCAAGCTTTTTAATCTCTTCTTGGGTTTTTGTTTGACGCTCACCCTGGGCTGCTATTTGTCTATCAACGCTTTGGATACGATCATCGATACGATCCATATCTCCTTGCAATCTTTCTCTTTCAGCTCTGTCGGGAGCCCTGTTTCTGCGCACCTCGATTATTTGTTTTTGGGTTTCTAGTTGTGACCTTTTTGTACCGAGGTCGCCCACTTTTTCGCTGGTGTTTTTCAGTGTGTTTGCGTGCGCGGTACGGATTCCTGGGTTTGCTGCGAATTGATTAGCAAGGTCTGCATTTCCATACTCTTCTCTAATTTTTTTCTCAAGAGATGTGCCGTCGCTAGATTTGATACCGAATCGGCTTTTAATTGCACCCAACATTTTGCTTGTTTGGTCTATATCCTTGCGTGATGTCCTGAATTCATTAAAGCCTTTTTCATTTTTCATGAAATAGTCCTGTACGTGTGTGCTGGACACGCCTTCGTTTCTATAAATTTCATGTCGGTCTTCCTTGGACATTGCGTGCATTAGTTCTCCAAGTCGTCGGTCGTAATCAGCATTTCCGGTCGGGGCCTTATCTACCTTTCCATATTCTGGGTGCTCTAGTTTCATCGCCTCGTGGACACCACCACCAGCCGCTGCAAATGCCCGAAGGTCTCCATCACTAACCCCCTGTTTTTTGAGGTTTTGTGAAAGTCGTCCAACGCCTTCAGGTCCCATAACATTTTTAAGCTCTTTTGCGACAGACGCACGTTCCTTGCCGTCTTTCATCTGGTCGAAGACTTCTTTTTGTGCAGAGGCATTCATGGTTGCCATCATGCGGGCCTGTGTACGAGGATCTCTACCCTTGGCCTTTTTGGCTTCTGCCTTGGCACGCTCCTTGTCAGCATCCCTACCTTTGGCAGCGAGAGTTCTAAGCCCTCCACCAATTCCAAGTCCATTTATGAGAGCCTTGCCAACTCGGCTCTGTGGTAGCACGGCGAGACCACCACGGGCCGCAGTACCCGCCGCCCTTTGGGCTGTACGACGGACAGGTCTGTAAAGTGCACCTCTCACCTTTCCACCTATATTTCCAGCAATCTTGAGTGCACCACTAGCTCCATATGCCCCCATTGATTTTGCAGCAATAAGAGATGCCATAAGTAAAATACCCAAGAATATAAAACCAAGTACGAGTCCAGCTTTTGCGGTGAGTTGTGAGGCAGCCTCACCCTGGAGAGCGATCGTAAGGTCGGTAGATAAAGACGCTTTATTGACAAGAGATTCTATTCCACCCCCCGCGATAATTTTAAACACGAGATATAAAAAGAACATATACGCTGGATAAAAGAAGGATTGTTCAAAAAGATTTTTAAACCATTTTTGTGCCATGCCGCTTGTTGTTGGGAGTACATAAAAGAGAAATGCAAAGGGCGCCAAAATAAATAAAATCCATATATACACAATTCGTATTACGAGAAGTATTGCCCCTGCCCCGATGACAAATGTAGCAATAAGAATCAATATGATTCCCATGATATAAGCAATAATTGCGTTCGAAAGGCGCTCATAAGTACTAAAGGGTTTGTTTACCGTTGCTTCATTTGGTGCAATAATATTTTGCGGCTTGAAGCCACTCACAAATGTTGTTGCGATATCACGACCATCTGCTACACCATCGTTATCAAGATCTGCGTTTGGATTACCCATAGCCGAATAAAACTGATTACCAAGAGCATTTGACGTATCAACAATGATGCCTGCAATCGCTAAGCTAAAGTTAACTAAAAGTGCCGAAATAATAAGCTTAAAAAGAAGTGATTTCATTCCGTAAGATTCAATCCCAAGAATGGTGGCTATCGCGATAATCAAAAGAACAAAGATATAGACAATATTTACAACATCTCGTGAAATCATCCAACCGGCATTTACAATTGGCTGGTCATAAAAGGCCTCGTTTTGGATGCTAAGTGCGATATCAAAAAGTGCGGAAGCAAGTGTAATTAAATAACTAAAGATATCAAGAGCATAAGAAAGCCCATAAGCTAATCCAAGGACTAGACAGCCAGGGATGCTGATATCCGGAGGGATAACGCTATTAACACAATACACAGGGGAGCCCTTACCGGCGCTTTGTGCGCGACTGGCTGCCCCTATTACTGAGCCACCCGCTGTTTGTGCATGCACACTCAAAACTGGAGCAAATACAAGCATTGCGATTACAAAGAATGCGAGAATGGGTACATATTTTTTAGCGAAGGAGTGCATACGTATTAAAAGAGACTTGTTGACTCTGCATCCAAAATGCTCTTGAGTCCTTCTGAGATAGCAAGATTAATAAGCGCCTGTATTACCTCACTCATTTCGTCAGCAAGATTAAGTCCCATAAAATCGAGGTCAAGGGAGTTTGCCACTCGGTCTCCGATAGCCTTTGCTGGTGTTTTAATTCTAAACTTGCGACATCCAACTGCATTTTCTTCGAGACAGTCAACGACTGGCAAATATCCGCCACCTGATGCAGATGCATTTCGGAAAACAGATTCGGACTCAAAGCGTCGCATGCGGTTTTCTTCGAGTGTCATAAGATAAAAATCGAGTCGATTATTATTGGATTGGCGCGTTTTTACAAAGGCATTCCACCTGCCATTTGAAAAATCGTCATAGTAATCCTCAATATTGTCTACAACATCAGTTATGGTACAACGAGCTCGGTTTTGATAACTCTGAGTTCCATAGAGACCAAGGTCGAGTACAATTTCTGGTAAAAAATCACTACAGAAGTAATTTGGATCTCCCGCAACTTGAAGCCCAAGCTCTTCAATAAAAACACCCGTCGCCTGATCTCCAAATTCTTTAAAAAATCGTTCAGGGTCTTGCAAAAAGAAAGGCTCGGCATCATCAGCAAAACCACTCTGAATCCAAGTAATAAGTTCGTTCTTAAGCGTATTTATAAAAACATTTGCGAGCATTTTTGCAATTCCATCGTAGGAGAAGATAGAGCCCGCCGCGCCCTTAATCAGCTGGAGAATGCCACTGACACTAAAAATATTTGCAACTTGAAACTCTTTATCGAGCTGGTGACCTGCGTACTGAAGTCCAGGAACGGAAACGGCAGTAATAATCGTAGGTATAGCCCCGGTAAGTCCTACATCCCACGTAGGGACAGTGGCTCGCGCCTCTTTTTGTGGTAGAAACACAAAGAGTTCAAGAGAGATAATGCTCGTAAGCAAAATGGTTGTCACAAATCGTTTCATAAAAGAGGAGCCAATCATATTTTGTTTACATAATCTTGTTGAAATTGATACCCAGGTTCTTTTGTGCCAAACACTATTTTTTTATCATCAATAAGTTTTTTTATTTCAGTAAAGATTTTTTTACTATTTTCGATTTCACTTTGGTAATGGTTCATGCCACTCGTACCAAGTATAGGGTCACGGCCATATGCCATAATCGATCGAAGCGCGAGGCTAGTGTTTGCAAGAGAGTTAAGAAGAGCTACATGAATATGGGCGGTTTCGACTGGCGTCTCAACACCAGACAAATCCCTAACGGCATCTAGATATCGTAATTGATATTTTTCTAGTTTTTCTATATTGTCGACAAGATCTTGCTCGGTAACGCCCTCTCCTTTTTCGGTGATCAAAAATGCAAGTTTATATAAAACCGTAAATTCACTTTCATACTTTTCATCAGTTAAATTATCGGGGAAACTTTTTTCCGTAACTATCGCAACATCATTTATATACTCTTTTTCACTTCGATTATTATTTAACACAACATGTTCAATTTTGTATGGATTGTAAAGCGAGTCAACCTTTTTAATCTCTTCAATTCCCCCAGTTATTAAGGCTTTGTTGAGTCGTTCATCAAAGTCAATCTCGTATTCTTCGCCTGGGACTACATGTGCTTGAACATACTGTGCAAAATCTTGAAGGATTACGCGAGTCGGAGACAGGCTATCAATAATTGTTGGGTTAACGAGATCATTTGTTGATTGACTGCTCACAGATTCATCGCCATCAAGAATTCCGTCCCCATCAGAATCTGGATTATTTGGATCGGTGTTTCTAAGTAGCTCTTCCCAGTCTTCGAGACCATCTGCATCAGAGTCTATTCCGCGAGTTCCGGCAACTGTATCAAAAGCTGTTTTACCTTGGGGAGCAGGCCTTGTTTTTGAGTTACGAAAAGAAGAAGCAAAATATAAAAATCCAGCAGCAATAACTAAGCTCAGCATGATAAGGGTTAGCTTTTTTGATGGTAGTGCATTCAAAAGAAAGTAATACGTATAGTTCTTTCCTATCGCGTTTTACTAGATATATTGTATCATTTTTATTCTTCTTCTAATACGATTTTTTGTTTGGGGATAAAGGATATTTTGATTCCGAGTGCCTGAAATACTGTTTTTTATTAAGAATTGATTTTTGGTGTATAATGATTGTATGAAAAACAGCAAAAAACCGTTTTTTGTACTCATTTTGCTCGTTTCTCTTTTGTGGGCGCTTTGGTGGCTTTTTAGTGTTTTATATAGCACACCGGGAGACATATCAAATGGACAATTTGAAGAAAACCCTTATATTACAACAGAATCGGACGTTTCTTTTGGAGAACGAAAACCGGCTGTTGCACCCCCTTCTAACCTTGGTTTTGAGGAGCGAGCCATACAATCTGTAGAGAATGAAACATTTAGGCAATACTATGATTTTAAGGAAGAATTAGCCGTGGTTGCCAAAACCCTAGATAGATCAAGGACTCCACTCGAGGTTCAAGATTCTCTTGCCAAGGACCCAGACACATTACCAGCAAGTAATTTTCCAGATTACTATCTCGATGGGAGTCAAGACGTGAGAAGACTGCTTTTAATTGCAGATGCCTTCAAGAAAAAACCACCTTTACCCGCTGGCTTGAGTCTAGATGACCCAGATATACTAGAAAAGCTGTTTACGTCACTTCAGTCGTCAGGGTACATAGATAACGAAGCGATTCCACTGGAAACAGAGGGGGATATTTTTCGTTTAAATCAACAGGCTTTTGAATTGTTGGATGACCTTGGTATGTATAATTCCTCTTTTGCTCATGAGGGGGAAAGAGAACAGGCTAGACGCGCTGTATACGAAACCTCAATTAATGCTTGGCGTGGAGAAGAGATTTTTCGTGGCGGTGGAAATTTTTTAAACTATAGGGAAAGCTCCGGAGGCGCCTCTTTAGAACATGCTGTTGGGCTCATAAAAAAAATATCATCAATCTTTTTACCACATACGGCTCAAGCTCAATTAAGTGATATTGTAGACAATTTCGTGACCATTCCTGATTGTTGGAAATCTGTAGGGCCAGACGAGCCACTAGCTCGTGCTGAAAGAGGTCTAGAGGGAGGTAGTAACCTATATGCACCATGCTGTAATTGTGGTATTTACTATGGTGGTGGCTATGATATTGAGTTTGTATATGATTGCGGTACGTATGATAACCTAGATTTTCCTATTAATGAGGACTGTAATATTATTCCTCTAGGATGTATAAATCTGATTTGTTTTGGTGAGGAAGCGAATGCCATATTTGATGGTCCCCCAGGATATTTAGTTCCAGCAATAGCTGGTTATGGGGGAGGGTTTAATGTTGACTGGTCATTTAAGTGTGGCTGTGACAGTGATATTAAGCTTGGGCCTGAAGCCAGTCCCTAATCTTTTAAAAACTCAGCCCACTCGTCAAGCGTCACGTCCTGTGGGCGCTTTTCTGAACCGACTCCAATTGTGTTACTTAATTTTTTTCGTTTTTGTCCAAATGCTTTTTTTGCAAGTTTGAAGAATCTTTTTTTGTCTATATTATTTTTTACAAAAAATTCGTCCCCGATGTCTTTTATGGCGATTATAGCTGAGTCAACATTGGGCTGTGGTTTAAAATCCCCACGTGATATTTTTCTAACAAAGCGAGGCTTACCAAAAACTTGAACCGAAAGACCCAAAAGATTCATATTAGGTGGACGTGCCGTAATTCTGCGCGCAACCTCTAACTGAAACATGAGCGACATGCTTTTTGGCGGGTTTTTGGACTCCAAGAAAACTTTTAAAAAATGTGAGGAGAGATAGTATGGGAGATTAGCAACAATTTTATATTCTTTTGGTAATTTTGAGTGGTCAAAATGTAGAATATCACCCTGGATTATTTCAACATTTGTACCTTTAAATTCTTTGTTAAGTTCTTCTACCCACCTTGGATCTTTTTCTATGGCAATAACACGAGACACTCGTTCGGAGAGCTCTCTTGTCAAAACACCCTTGCCCGGACCAACCTCCAAAACAACGTCTTCTGGCTCAAGGTCTGCCGAATTAACTATATCCAGCAACGCTTTTTTGGATTTCAAGAAGTGCTGCCCCATTAATTTGTTGGAGCGATTTGTCCGATTAGATTTGGATCTTTTCTTCTTCATAATCTTCTGTATCAAGTGATAAATCAGCCCCAGTTATTAAATGTTCTGGGATTTCTCCCAAGAATCGTGACGGGTCATTAAAGCTTGTTTCACCATAAAGCATTCGATGACGCGTGAGCGTAATAAGGACTTTATTTTTTGCTCGCGTGAGCGCTACATAAAAAAGACGCCTTTCTTCTTCTAGTTCTTGTGGGTCTTGTGACATAGAATGCGGAAACAGACCCTCTTCCATGCCCGCTATAATAATAACATTAAATTCAAGACCTTTGGCGGCATGTGCCGTAAGCAATGTTACCGAGCCATCTCTGTTTTCAACCTCCGTGTCCTGGGTTGAAAGAGATGCCTCCATCAAAAGTTTTTCGATTCCAAGCGGTGGTTTTTCTTCGTCGAACTTGTCGGCGACACTAAGAAGCTCTTTTATATTTTCAAAACGATCCTCCTCAAACTTATTATTTTTGTAATAATCATTAAAACCAGCCTCAGACATTATTGTCCTTAGAACATCCTTTGGTTGTTTCGTGTTGATAGATTTTTCTATTTTTTCAATGATAGATTCAAACTTTTTTATTTTTTCGCTTTCTTTATTTGAATAATCCTTTGCGCCAAAATATTTTAGAGTTAAAACTTTTCCAATTCCTCGCGTTGGCGTGTTAAGAATTCGCTTGAGAGATACATCGTCACTCTTGTTTAGAGTATATCGCAAGTATGCGAGAAGATCTTTTATCTCTTTTCGTTCATAAAATTTAACACCAGCGATGAGTCTGTATGGAACCATTCTTTTTATAAAACCTTCTTCGAGTGCGCGTGATTGCGCGTTGGTTCTAAAGAGAACTGCCATTTCGTCAAACCCAACCCCCTCCCGTTTGAGTGATTTTAAGTATTCAACAATAAATGCCGCTTCCTGTTTTTCGTCTTCTAGGACTGTTAAGACAAGTGCATCCCCTTCCCCTTTTTGTGAATATAGTGTTTTTTCTTTGCGTTGCGTGTTGTTGAGTATCACCGCATTCGCCGCCTCCAGTATGCGTTTTGTTGAACGATAGTTTTCCTCAAGTGTGATTATTTCCGCTCCACGCCAGTCGATTTCAAACTGTAATATATTGCGCCAATCCGCACCTCTCCACGAATAAATTGCTTGGTCTACATCTCCAACAACGGCTATGTTACGAGAATCCTGTGCAAGAATTTTTGAAAGCGTATATTGTGCACGATTTGTGTCTTGATACTCATCGATATGTATGTGTGACCATTTGTTTTGCCAATATTCTCGTACCGTATCGGACTTTTGTAGCATCATGACATTTTTTAATAAAAGGTCATCAAAGTCGAGTCCTTTTATCTTTTGAAGTTTTGCCTCATATGCGACATAGAGATCTCTTAGATGATTTTGGTAGGGAGATTGGTCAGCATCTCTCGCAAATTCATCTGCACTTATGAGCTCATTTTTCAATCTAGATATGTTTGCTTTAACACGAAGTGGCGCGAAGCTGTCTGGATCGAGTCCGAGCTCTTCCACAAGCTCCTTTATTATTTTTCTCGAGTCTTCGGAGTCCATAATAGAGAAATGTTTTGGTATGCCGAGCACTGAGCCATGTGCACGTATCATATGAACACCAAGCGAATGAAACGTGCCCATAAAGGGTCCTCCCAAAGACCCCTGACTGATATGTTCACGTTTTAAAAGACTATGAACGCGCTCCTTCATCTCGCCAGCCGCTTTATTTGTAAAGGTTACGGCCAAGATCTTCTCGGGCGCTACTCCGCCTTCAATAAGGTGGGCAATTCTATGAGCAATTGTCTTTGTTTTTCCCGACCCCGCACCAGCAACTATAAGAAGTGGGCCGTCAGTTTTTAGTACGGCCTTTTTTTGTTTTTCATTAAGTCCTTCAAGTATTGCCACGCTCACAGTATAGTCGTATTTTGACCCTACGGCAAGCCGAAAATCGTTGTAGAATATAGCGTTTTGGTATTCACAGAACATTGAAACGAGACCTCTTTTTGTGCTATTATCGTGAGATGGGATGTCCCATGACGCCTGACGATATAATAGAAAAAAGTAAACGCAAACCTCTTTTTCGAAAGAAGTTTTTCCATTTTGGGACCATTATACTCTTGCTGATTGCGTTTGTTATTGCCGCGCCAAGAACTGCGCGGGCCCTTGGTCTTTTTGATATTATTAAAACGATTTTTAATCTTGATGAAACAGTTAAGTCTCCAAATCCAACACCTCTTGTTGGCGAAGAGTTGAAGCCATTTCCATTCTTGTCAGCGGCTCCAGCATCTAGTCGTGATGATTATGACCTTTCTATCATAGACAATGTTGCACTCGCATCAGTAATGGGTCCACTTGGCAATGCGGCAGAGGCTGCCGAACATCAAGTTTCATATCGAATTGCTACATATAAAGTTCGTCCAGGCGATACCCTATCTGAAATAGCGCAATCATTTGGCGTTTCCGTCTCGACTATTCGTTGGGCGAACGACATTCCTAGGGGCAAGACAATTCAGATAGGACAAGAGCTTGTTATCTTGCCAGTATCTGGTGTGCGACACATCGTTAAGCGTGGTGATACGCTGGCCAAGATTGCTACAAAATATGACGGAAACGTTGGTGATATTTCGAACTTTAATGATATAGATCCAGATGCTGATTTGGCTGTTGGCTCAACCGTTATTATTCCTGATGGTGAGGTTACTGAACCGCGCGTTGTAGTTTCTGGTGGCTCACAACTTATTCGAGGTGGTGGTCCCTCCCTCTCTGGTTATTACAGCTCCCCCCTCTATAGTTATCGAAAATCTCAAGGGCTTCATGGATATAATGGTGTAGACTTAGCAGCTCCACATGGAACAAACGTACGAGCAGCAGCCGCTGGGACAGCAATCGTTGTTCGATCTTCGGGATGGAATGGTGGGTATGGAAATTATATTGTAATTGCCCACCCCAATGGTACACAGACCTTGTATTCTCACCTGAGCGGCATCTTTATTGGCCAGGGCGTATCTGTTACACAAGGCCAGGCAATTGGTTCGGTTGGAAGCACTGGCAAATCAACAGGAAATCACCTTCACTTCGAGGTTCGTGGAGCTAGAAACCCCTTTTAGGGGTTTCGCCCTATTAAGCATGGCTTGATTTAGAAGTGGGTAAATTTGTTCTAGCCAGTGTTGTAACGTAGCTTGTAACGTTACAAAAGAAAAAGAACCCGCATGGTGCGGGTTTTAATTTACTTTGGTTTCTAGATAATAGATGAAGGTTCTGACTTTTTCTCGGAGTGCCTCTTCTGTTGAGTCATTTACGATTGTGTAATCCGCTCTTTTGCCGATGGCTGGGATGTTTACCTCGGTTGCAACAATCCTTTCATTTTCTTCGTAGACCTCGAAAGACATTTCGGCTTCGCCAACCTTTTCACCCTGAGTTAGTCGTCTTGGGTAGCGAATTTCGACGGGAGCCGTTACAGAGACAAGTGTGTTTGGTTCGAATGACCGAAGACAGTCGTGATCTGGCCACCAACGAATACCCTCAACGATTACTGGGCCATCGGCAACTTTTTTTACTTTATCGTATGTATGGCGACATATTGCATCAGGGCCAAGCTCATCTCTCATAGCTATTGCGAGCTCTTGGAGCGCTGGGCGCGTTGCCTCAATGCCGGCATACTCTAAGGTTTCGAAGAGAACGTCAGAGAAACGAATTATAGGAATGGGCATACCCATCATCTTGGGGAGCATACGAGAAAAAGTGCTTTTACCGGCGTGTTTCTCGCCCACAACTCCAATCACATGGGTTGCCACATGTATCTCCTCTGGTCTTTTGCTAGCTTATCTCAGTCGGTCGAAATTGCAAAGCTTCGAGTAAATGATCTTTTTCAATATTCTTTTTTTCTGAAAGATCTGCGATTGTGCGAGCCACCTTGAGAATGCGGTGATATGCACGAGCTGATAGGTCAAGTTTTTGTGCGGCCGTAGTAAGTAGCGCCTGCTCGCTACTTTCTAAATTACAAAACTTTTCTATTTCTTTGAGTGTAAGTTTGCTATTTGATTTTTTCTGACGCCCAACCTGAAGTGCTCGCGCTCGGATAACACGCTTACGTATGGTATCTGACGAGTCACACGTGTAATTTTTATCTGAGAGTTTTTTGTGGTCAATTTGTGGGACGGTAAGCCAAATGTCCACCCGATCCATTATGGGGCCAGAAATTTTTCGTGCATATTGCATCATTTGCCGTGGGGAACAGACACATTCTTTTTGTGAATCTTTATTTCCGCATGGACATGGGTTCATGGCAGCAACCAGCATAATATCTGCTGGAAATGTCGTTGTGCCCCGTGCGCGTGATATTGATACGAGCCTATCTTCGAGGGGCTGTCTAAGCGTTTCTATGACACGACGTTCAAATTCTGGAAACTCATCTAAAAACAGGATTCCGCGATGGGCTAGAGTAACCTCCCCTGGGCGAGGAATCGTTCCTCCTCCAATAAGTGAAACATAAGAAGCTGTATGGTGAGGATTTCTAAACGGACGTTCACGTACCACATTGTTTTTTAGTGTTCCTGCGATGCTATGTATTGAAGTAAGTTCAACGGCCTCATGATAATTGAGTGGCGGAAGAATGGATTGAGTAGCTCGTGCAAGAAGTGTTTTTCCGGTGCCGGGTGGACCGGTAAATGCTACATGATGATTTCCGGCTGCTGCTATTTCAACGCCGCGTTTAGCAAACTCCTGACCCCTTATATCCTTAAAGTCCACAGAAAATGACATAGGAAATGTTTCCATAGAAAGAGGAGGCGAGGGAGTTAAGATCGCCTTTTTGGTGAGGTGCAAAATAAGATCACTGAGTTTTGAAATCCCATAAATAAAAATACCATCTATTAAAAGAGCTTCATGAGAAGAGGCTTCTGGAACAAAAACCTCTTTAAATCCCGCTTCGCGCGCTGCAAGGGCAAGTGGCAAAATCCCACGAACCGGTCGTACTGACCCATCAAGAGCGAGCTCTCCCACAAAAAATTTTTCGGCGGGATTAAAATCTACTTGTTTAGACTCTCTCAGGTATGCAAGAGCGATTGGTAGATCAAAAGCAGCACCTTCTTTTGGGAGGTCTGCCGGCGCCAGATTAACTGTTATGCGGTGATTCTTTTTTTGAGGCGGGCGGAACCCAGAGTTTTTGATCGCAGAGGAAACACGTTCTCGAGACTCTTCGACCGCCTTGTCTGGCAGTCCAACAATGGTAAAGCGATGAAGTCCTGGGGTGAGATCTATCTCAACCTCAATTGGTGTTCCTGCGAGACCAACGATTTGGCCTGAGTAGAGTTTTGTAGACATAGATGTATTCCTAGCAGATGCGCCTAGGGTTTAGCAATAATTGACCGTGAGAAATCAGCGTGCTATAAGGAGTCAGACGTAGGAGGAATTATGTCAGGAGCACGTACTGGTTATTTTGGACCGGTGGATCCTTATGATCCGGTTGCGATGGATAGGACCCTAATGTCACCAAGCAATCGCCTAGATCTGACGGTAGTCGTTGCCGCTAGTCGAGGCGTTCCCATGCACCCCTCGCTCCCTGCAGCGTGTCTTATAGATCCAGCTCTCTGGCCACTGCCCGCAGCGCACCTTCCAGATCAATCCCACAAGAGACCAGAGAAGTCCAAGGGTGGATTCTCAATTCATTCAGCTGAGTTTTTGTATTGTGAGAAGGGGGCGATGGGATTGCCAACTCCTGCAGACCGAGTCGCAACATTTCTTTCCTGCAACTTGCCAAGCATGCACTTTAAGATGATTGGTATGGTGAATGGCAGGTCGGACTCAATCATAATTTTCTACCAAAACCCAGAAGAGCTTCCATTAGACTAAACTCCCGACAAGCGGGAGTCTTTTATTTTAGGGTGGGTTTTAGAGAAAAATTGAGAAGAGCCGTGGAGTAGCTGTTTGTCGTGTTTGGTGATAGGTAAGTTGTTGTAAAAGAAGCTTGTGACGTCTTGCGTCTTGTCTGTATGAACGACCCTTAATTATTTTGAGGTCGATTCGATTGTTTACTTTGTCGAGCTCTGTTGTGATTACTCGTTCGAATTGTTTGCTGCTCATGTTTTTAATTTATGCGTATTTTCTAATAACGGCCTTTACGATTCCTCCTACGCGGAGATACTCACGTGGGAATATAGAATCAAAGTTTTTGTTGGCGGGTTTCAGATAAGGTTGACCCCGTTTCGATTCGTAATACTTGAGTGTCCAGTCTCCGTCTACTTCGGCAACGACGATGTCTCCTTGCTTGGCAACCGATGCTTGTTCAATTAGTATGCGGTCACCATCATGTATACCGGCATCAATCATCGACTCTCCCTTAACTGTCAACATGTAAGTCTCACCAGGTTTTCGTATTAGGAAGTCATCAAGACTAATGGCATCGTTTATATCAGCTATCGCTTCATGTGGAATACCGGCCTCAACAAGTCCTAGCATGGCGACACCTCCGAAGATGTTTTGTGGTATGAGGTGCCCGCCCGAATCCTTTTCTACCATCCCCTCGTCTACCATATTGTTGATGAGTTTGTAGACGGAGTTTTTAGACTTGAACTTAAACATCTCCATAAATTCTTTGTAGCCTGGCATCCGACGATGCTCTCTATAAAAACTAACTATCTTTTGTTTGCGCTCTTTATCCATCCCGTTAGTGATAGGTCGTCTGGGACGACCGTATTTGTTTAGTTGGTAATTATTGGTTCTAAGTTTTGTTATCAATCCTGCTTTGTGATTTTATATACTAGTCACTAACAGGATCCATGAAAATAGTATAGGTGAACCATAGTTCACCATCAACCAAATCCCTGTGGATAGCCTTAAGGTGTTGCAAATAAAGGATGTTTTGGCTATAATTTTTGTGGGCTGGGAGCTCATAAGGATTACTCATCGGGTGCAGCGCACCAGGATGGGGAAAAGGTTGCCTCTGGACCTAGCTCATGTAAATCTCATGACAATAAAGGTGAGTAAAGTGGCAAAGAGCCTTCGACCGTTCGTAACCAAGCTACCACTATCCAATAGGGATAGCCCAAGGGCTCCCAGTCCGCCGTTTCAATCGACCATGCGTGGTCGATTTTTTAATGTCCGAATAACGAAACAAAAAATCCGGCTACCTAGTAGCCGGCTCGATAAGTAGGTTGTGATGAACAAAGTGTACGACGTATGTCCCATCAATTCGTTCTCCAAGATCACTTAGCGTAAATTGTATGTTTTTGTTGGCTCGTTTTCTGACAGTAATCCATCCTTTGGCGAGCCCAAGTGGGGCGCCATTACCCTCTTGTGAATATGTGTGGGGGACAAAACATTTTTGTAAGCCCGCGCCTCCATTTGGGTCTGGCTTTCCATGCCTCATGATTTTATCCACGGATAAATCATTATCAAAATCTCCGTCAAAGAGCTCATACCGTAGTGGTATTATTACGCGACGTTCAAGTAGACGTTCAAACGCATTCCCCGGAAGCGTCCAAACAAATCTCCCGTCATGACCGTCCTTAATAGTAAAAAAGCTAAATTTGCCGGCAACATCTTTAACCCAAGCATATTCAATTGATCGTATTCCCTCATGCTTGCCATATAACGAGAGGTGACTAAGAGCCTCTTCGTCAGTAAGTTTTATTGTTCTTTGGGGCAAAAAGCCACCTCCTTTGTTCTTGTGAGATACTATCACAAAAAAGCCCCGAGAAGTTCTCGGGGAAGGGGCTGGCCACCATCATCATTGGGACCCGTTGTTTCGTGTCTGAGCTTAATTAGTGAGGTTTGGATTTCTTGGAAGTGGATGGAAGCGCGCGGATCAAAAAACATATCTATATGTCGATCAAGAGCTTCGATACAGGCCTCGAGAAGCTCAAGCGCAACATGAGAGTCTGCAACACCGAGGTGTTCATTCGCGCCTCTCCAATCATCTAAAGCTTTGAATGCAGAGACGTAAGCATTTCGCGTGTGCTTAATTCCGGCTATTCGTAGGTAGATGACAAGGGTGAAAAACCCCAAAAGAACTCCTCCCGTAAGAGCACCCTGAATGGTCATGAGGATCTCCAAATCTTTTCCCAGTCTATGTAGATTATGAGAAAAAGAAAAGGGCCCCGCTTTAAGCGGGGCCGGGGAGGAGGCTTGCTTGGAGTGCGCCACAGATGCGATCGTTCTGTTCAAAAAGATGTCGTGCCATGCTGATGGCTAGGGCGACGTCGTCGGTGTCGTATGCGTCTCTCATGTGCTGACAACCTCCAAGCCCAAAGAACTTGTGTTCGTCGGGCATGAAATCGTCACGTTCTAGGCGGTCTACTTCTCGCATGTAGCGATTACGCAAAGGCCTGTACAGCACGAGCATGTCCTCGATGTCCTGACGTCTCAACAGGACGACGACTCTGGGGTCGAGTGGCAGGAATACTACGTCGGAGCGTTGCCCGACTGGCCAAATTGAGCTGCCAAGTTGTGGTGCCATTTAAACTCCTCCTTGGAAATGGAACTATGTAAAAAGAGATTAAAACAAAAAGAGCCACACGTCAACCCCCACATTAATATTTGTATTGTTGTGCTATAAATTTGATGACATAAACCAGGATTTGGCGCGTGTAATGTTTTTGATACAATCTAGAAATAAGGCACAACAAAAATTCATAATGCAAATATTAGTGCAGGGGGTCAAGAGCTCTTTTTGTTTTGAATTTAGAGTAGAGAAAAATTTTTGAGAATACTCTACTTTGAGTGGTTAACGCAGGTTCGTGCCGCTGGATTTGCCCGAAGACGATTTTCTAGAATTTCTTCTTTCCCAACCTCGCACGTACCATATGTTCCATCCTTGATACGGTTTAAAGCACCATTGATATTTACGAGTTTTGCCTCAAGTACGGCATTCACACCAAGTGCGTTACTGTATTCTTCAACCTCGTCCGCCATATCGTTTTTGTCAGAGGGCTCAACATTAAGATCCGGGTATTTTGCCTCCCAGTCGTTAGGGTTATCTGGATTTTGCCGAGAGACAGAAGATAGAGTTTCCTCTATAGTTTTCTTCTCATCAAGCAAAAGCTTTTCAAATTCTTTTACATTCATGGAGCTACTGTATCACTGAGCAATTGGTAGGGCAAGCATTCTTTCTACCACCTCTTCAAGAGCACTTTCTGATGTAGATAATATTAAGAAACGACGCAAAATGAGTGAATATCCGAGAAAGTCACGTTGCACATTAAAGAACTGTCTTACGCGAGCATCATTATTTTTTATTACTCTATCGCGAAATTTTGATATGTCATCATTTGTAACAAATTGTCTCAAGTCTTGAGCTATTGTTCGTTCCCATCCAAGCATACTCCCCCATGTTTGGAGTCCGTCACCGGTCTCAAAGATAAATACGAGCCCCTCTTTGGCCGCATACAAATTCCATCGTCCAGTTAGGCTTTGGAAGAAATCCTGAGGCGGACTTATTTGTAAAAAGGAGAAAAATTCTTCAGGACCTGCCAAGCGTGTTTTTATATTGAAGTCTTTGATGATGATTGGCGTATACAAAAATTCGTCTGAGCGAGCCTGTTTATCAAGGGCGTTGAGCAGGCCAGTTCTATCATCTGGTTCTACAGTAATTGATTCTGTATCGAAGTTAGTAAGCCATGGACGAGGGATATTTGGGTCTCTTGGTATGGCAGCATCACGTTTTTCCTGAAGAAATGTATACGCGCCATATCCACCACCTCCAACAATGACTAAAACTAAAATACTCATAAGAGTCTTTTTGAGTATACGTTTTGCCTTAAGCCCACTTGAGGTTGGTGGCTTAAGAGGGCTCTGCCCTTTTTGTTTTTGCCCTGACTGTTTTTCAAAAAGGTCGAGAAAAGAGGACTTCTGATCATGAAGTACTTCTTGAGCATCTGAACGCATAGTTCGAATGCCTGCCGACTTTGGTTTTGGTTGTTCGTCTGGCATTAACTTCGAGGACGTCCGTGTGGTCTACTCCCTCCACTACCATTACGTGGTGATGGGCGGCGTGCATTTTTTTCAGCGAGCCGTTTTTTAGTTTCCTCCTCACTCTCCGTAAGAGCAATGAGTGAAAGATTGACACGACCCTGACCGTCTACGTCTAAGATTTTTGCTTCAACGTCATCCCCTACACCTACTATATCTGTTACTTTGCCAACACGGAAGTTAGCAAGTTCGGATATGTGTATGAGACCTTCTTTTCGTGGTGCGAATTCAACCATTGCACCGAATTCAAGTACACGACTCACCTTACCTTTAACGGTCTCGCCTGCCTCATAGTCTTTTACAATAGCCTTGATTCGTTCGAGTGCCCGCTCTGCCCCATCAGCGTTATTTCCTGTAACAAAAACGTCTCCGGTCTGCTCAATGTCTACTTGAGCGCCTGTTTCATCAATGATTTCGTTAATAGTTTTACCCCCGGGTCCGATAACGTCTCTAATTTTGTCTATTGGGATTTGGAGTTGAAGAATTCGTGGTGCGTACTGTGAAAGCTCCTTACGTGGTTCTGGTAGAGCTTCAAGTACGGTTTTCATTATATGAAGTCGAGCTGTCTTGGCGTCAGCCACTACATCTTTCAAAATATTAATTGTTACACCTTTTACCTTTACGTCCATTTGAACGGCTGTAATTCCCTCGGTTGTACCCGCCGCCTTAAAGTCCATATCTCCATGGTGGTCTTCTGGGCCTTGGATATCGGTAAGAATTCTATAGTTGTCATCATTTTCCATCATAAGACCCATAGCAATACCTGTTACGGGGCGCTTAATAGGAACACCTGCATCCATAAGGGCAAGGGTAGAAGCACAAACAGAACCCATAGATGATGAACCGTTCGATGCCATGGTTTCAGATACCAATCGTATTGTGTATGGGAATTCGCTCTTGCTTGGTATTACAGCCTCCAGTGCTTTTTCTGCCAAAGCTCCGTGACCAATTTCACGTCGTCCAGGAGAACCCATACGACCAGTTTCACCTACTGAAAATGGCGGGAAGTTGTAGTGATGCATGAAATGTTTTTTTGTCTGCGCTGTCATTCCCTCAATCAAAAGGTCGTCTCCAGGAGATCCAAGGGTCACGATAGAAAGAATGTGCGTGTCGCCTCGGAAGAATAGGCCAGAGCCATGAGTTCGAGACAAAAGACCAGTATCGGCCAAGAGCGAACGAACCTCGTCTAGTTTACGACCATCTTGTCGTGAACTATCTTTAAGTGCATGTTCGTGAACAATGCCATTAATGATTTCCTCAAACATGTCAGAGCCAAGGCTCTTAGACAGGTCAGGAAACTGTTCGTGTGATGACTCCATCCACTCGTGTTTTAGATCGGATAGGGCATGTTTTTGTGTAGACTCTTTGGACTTGTGTTCAAACAGGATGTCTGCGAGTTTTGCTGAGTAATCTTTAACTAGTAAGTCGTTAGCTCCTTCGGGGATTTGTTCAATTTCTGGCATTCGTTTCTCGTCTCCTACTTCTTTTCGGAGCTCTTCTTGGAATATGTTGAGTTCGTTTATGTGTGCGAGGGAGGCTTTAACTACTTCCATAAATGTGTCCTCAGGGATTTCTTTAGCCTTACCCTCAAGCATATTTATGTAGCCATTGCCGCCAGATACAACAAGATCCAGAGTAGAATTTGCTCGCTCCTCGCCGGTTGGGTTAAATAGAGTCTTTCCATCAACGATGACTGCTCGAACAGCGCTCACAGGACCACCCCAAGGGATGTCAGAAGTATGAAGAGCTAAAGAACCTGCCATGATAGCTAAAACATCCGGGCTATTTTCTGGGTCTAGTGAAAGCGTAAGTGCTGTCACTTGAATGTCGTGACGCATTTTTTTATCAAAAAGCGGACGAATAGTACGGTCAATTAAACGACCTGTAAGCACCGCCTCTTCTGATGGACGACCCTCACGACGCATAAAGCGAGAACCGAGGATACGACCCGCTGCATAAAATCTTTCTTCGTAATCTACCTTGAGTGGAAAATAATCAATCGTTGTATTTGGTGCTGGAGACATGACTGATGTCCCAAGGATAGTTGTCCCCCCCATAGATACCATTACCGATCCATGAGCCTGATGAGCAATTGAGTTAAACTCTACTTTAATTGTCTTGCCACCGATCTCTTTTTCAAAAACCTTTCGTTCTAATTTATTCATAATAATTGTATCGAGAGTTTTATTCTCGTATGGTGTACCGTTCGTAGCGTACCACTACTAATTACGGATTTTTAGAGTATATTTTCTTGGGTTTTCACCAAGGTCTACAAACTCATCTACCGACTCTTTGAGTTTGCCCGAAGTACTTTTGCCGAATGAAAGAACCTCTACACGTCGGCCGTTATTCTTCAGATATTCTACAAGAGGCACAAAGTCACCATCGCCCGAAACGATGATAACGACATCAACAATTTCTGCAGTTCTAATTGCATCAACTGCGATACCGACATCCCAGTCAGCTTTTTTTGCTCCCCCAAAGAATTCCTGAAGGTCTTTGGCGCGCGTTTCAATACCTAATTTTGTGAGTGCTTCCAAGAAGGGTTTTTCCTCCCCTGTCTTAGTCGTAATCACATACCCGAACGCTCTTACTAGCTTACGCCCCGCGGTCGCGGTATTCAAGATCTCCTTAAAATTAACACGCGCGCCAAAAAGACTACGTGCTGAGTGATAGAGATTTTGTGCGTCAATAAAGACCGCTACTCGCTGGTCTTTATGCTGTGCTAGGTTGGGCATAACCAAACTCTTATTTCTTGATACCAAACTTCTTCTGTAGAGTAGAAAGCTGTTTTGTATCTCCCTTAGAAAGATATTCGAGAAGACTCTTTCGCTTGGCTACCATTTTGAGTAGGCCTCTGCGTGAGTGATTATCTTTTCGGTATTTCTTTAGGTGTGCTGCTAATTGCTCAATCTGTTTTGAAATAATAGCAATTTGGACAGCCGAAGAACCAGTATCTGTATCGTGAATCTGGTTTTTCTCGATGACCTTTTTCTTTGACGCTGTTTTAAGCATGGGAGGATTATAGCAACTAAAAACTCAAAAGTCAAGCCAGGAAACCCTTTATTTATAACAAATATGCATAGATAAGATTGTGCGACATGGTACAATTGGGTGGTGAGCATAGATAAGGCATTACGGGAATTTTTAGAGGATTTGGAGCTCGAAAAGGGCAGAAGTCAAAAAACGATTCAAAACTATGAGCATTATTTGGCGCGGTTCTTTCGTGAGGCCAAAATAAAGAAGCCTTCGGACATAACTGACGCGCGAGTACGCGAATTTAGGCTCAAATTAAATCGAACAGGACTTGGGGCTAAGACGCGAAACTATCACTTGATAGCTTTGCGCATGTTTTTAAAATATTTGGTGAAACGCGAAATTCTCTCACTCGCACCTGATCGCATTGAGCTTGCGAAACTTCCAGATCGAGACATAGATATCCCCCCATCTGAAGATCTTGATAGACTTTTAAAAGCACCAGATACAAATACGCTTCAAGGACTACGGGACCGTGCAATATTGGAAATGCTTTTTTCTACGGGTCTTCGCGTGTCAGAACTCACCTCTCTTGATTGTGACACCATCGATTTTTCACGAGACGAATTTTCTATACGCGGTAAGGGTAGCAAGGTGCGAATTGTTTTTTTGTCTCCTGACGCCAAGCAGGCATGTCAGGCATACACAAAAAAACGAGAGGACGTTGGGGAGGCGCTTTTTGTTGGCACGCAGAAAAAGAATCAGTCACGACTTACAACCAGGCAAGTCGAACGACTCGTAGCGCGCTATGCCGTTAAATCAGGAATCCCCGGCAAGGTAACTCCACATACACTACGACATATGTTTGCGACCGATCTTTTGATGAACGGTGCTGACATTAGGTCAGTTCAGGTATTGCTTGGTCACTCATCAATAACAACAACACAAATATATACTCACATGACAGACCGCCAGTTGCGGGATGTTCACAAGGCGTTTCATGGGAAGAGGAGACGAAAAACAAGTTAGGGAAATATCCACGATCTAATCCAGATGGTTATTATATAAACCGCTCAATCAGAAGCTTATATTTCCCTAACTTGTTTTTCTTGGAGTGACGCGACTCAATAAAAAATGAAAAAGTAAATGGTTTTTATTTTGTGAGGGCGAAAACAAATTAAGAAATAATTTGAAGCAGAAAAACTCTACATTTCATTCTTCATAATTTCCTTAACTATGATGCATCGTAGTTAAGGAAATTGTAAATCTATAAAGGGGATATCTATTTTTTAAAAAATGAAACGGGCCCCGATGAAGCTGGGGCCCGAGACGGTGTGCTACCCACTGGGTTAGCATCCGGCTTTACGTGAGCGAATTTTGGTCGCTCGTTATTCAATTTTTTTGTACGCTGCTCAAAAGAGTCAGCGTCGGGGGTTTGGGTGGATCAGTGGGTGCAGAGAACGCGCTCGGCTTCGCGGACGTCTTCCGGGTTGATGTTGTGCTCACGGAGCACGACCTCAGCGGCGCGAACGGGGTTGTCGATTCCCATCGCGAGACACCGGAGATTCCAGTGAGTCGAGACGAGCATGCCGTCCCGATCCCGTGGATGCATCCGCAGGATGTTCACGGCGGTCTCGACGCACGTACGCTCTCGGCCTCGGATACCCTGAGAAATGGTCATTCCACTATTCTCCCTATGACGTTTTGGTGTCGCCCCCTGCGACACGTCAGAAACTACTAAAAAGCATTATAGCACAAGGGTTTTCAGCCGTCAAGCTCTGTAGCTGAAAATCCTTACCAGGCTTGACATTTAGATATATTTATGATATAATCCTGTCAGGTTAATACGGTATGTTCTTTGACTCGTCCTATAAGTCAAAGTGGAAATTAAAACCAAAAACGTAGCCGCGAAAGCGGCTCAAAAACAACGAAAGGAACAGGTAGAAGATAATGAGTATGGGAATGCAGGTCGCATTAACGATTCTCACAATCTATGCCCTCTTTCTTCTGGTGGCTGGCGTCGGCATAGCGCTTCTCATGCACTATGCCGATGACGAACTCAAGAAGATTCGAGATCTTCTCCATACGGCAGTGGTCACGATTCGTTTGAAGGGCGTCGTGTTTCTCGTTCAAGAGAATCACTCGATTGTCTTTCGGAACGTATGGGCGACTGATATCGGTCACCTCGCAGGCTGGGTCTCTAAGACCATCGGAACGCGCGGGATCGCCAAACCTCTCTGTAGAAGAGAGAAGTGCCCTTATGAGGGCACAGATGCATGCACTGATGAACACCACCTAGGACTCGGCCCTCTCAAGTATAAGATTAGAGCCCCTGTCTATCTCACCGGCCCACAGCAGGGTCGTCCAGGGTCGGTCAAGCAGTCTACCTACAACGAGATTGCTGCCGGCACGACGAGGCAGTACAGAGGTTACAAGATCAAGCGCGAGGGGTATCGATTCTGGGTGCCGTCAGTGTGGCAGGATCTCTTCGACGTTGTGAACATGCGTCCCGTGTCGGTTTCGGTCGACCGGGATTACGAGTTCAACACTGGAGATAACCAGGAGGTTCTCATTAAGTTCCGGTACGTGTCGCAGGTTATCGACCCAATCGCTTTTCAAGTAAGGGTCGGTAATGATCAGCGCGCGGCCTGGGAGAAGGAGCAGGTCATCTCAATGATTCAGCAGATGACCAACGCCTACACGGCCGATCAGTTGACTGGCGCTGACGATGTTCAGCTCGGTTCGCTCGGTCAGATGCTTGCGGAGGTGTACAACTTCTTCATGATGGCCTACGGGCTTCAGGTTTCCGTAATTCAGATTCTTCAGATCTCACCGCCAACCGTAATCGCAGAGCGTGCAGCCCATGTACGTGCGGCTCAGCTTGCACGGAAAGCGGCGAAAGCCGAGGGTGAGAGGATCAGGGAGATCGTCGATATCACGGGCGCAACGCCCGATGAAGTCGTGCGCGCCATCAGCTATCAGAATATGGTCAACCAGGGTTCTACCACGTTCATCAGGGTCGCGGAAGCGATTAAGGATGAGTTTGCGGCGGGACGCCGAGAGGCCAAGAAAGCAAAGGAGAAGGCAGCATGACCAAGGTCAAGAATTTCTTCAACGTAACCGGCAGGTTTTTACTTCGGTACCCCCTGCTGGTTGGATTCCTCGTAGTACTTCCGTTCCTCTTCGCCCTTGTATATGCCACCTGGGGTGGCATCGGGGCGGTCTTCTCGGGGGGTGCTGGCACTGGGCCTGTACCTATCCCCACGAGAGTTCTCACCTCGCTTGAGTGGGGCTGGATGGTGGCACACGTCGCCCTCTTTGCCCTCTTCTACTGTGTGTATCGTCACCGTCCATCACCCCCTGAGAAGGAATTCGATAAGGATGGTGAGCCGAGGCTTCATTACCTCGGTACAGATGGTTGGGAGCTTCGAAACGAGTACTGCCGGAAAATCCGTGAGACTCTCAACATCCTCGTTGGATATTTCATCATCCTCTGGGCGGTGGAGCTATCCTCGTGGCCGATCAGTTCGTTCTGGCTGCCACGATGGCCGGTCGCCACAGCATGGATCCTCATCACTCCGCTCGTTGCGGGAGGATTCCTTTCCTACTACGTCGACTGGACGAAGTCGTCTAGTCGACGAGCCCTTTGGGCATTCTATGCAGTAGCGTCCGTGATTTTTGCTCTGTCCCTCACCTTCGGGTGGATGGATGCACAAGATCCTGTCGCTGAAACACTGCGTCAGACCAAAGGCGAAATTCTCGAAGCAAGGTTAACTCCTTTAGAGGAAAAAGCCGAGCTCCTTCGTGAAGCATGGCGCGCAGGTTTCATCACTGAAGATGAGGCCGTAGAAAAGATCGCGAAGCTTCGCGAGATTCACCAGAGCGCCGAAAAGAAGTTCGGCAACCCCAACCCGCTTGCGGATGTTGTGGTTCCTGAGGCAGAAAAAGTCCTCGGCAAAGGTGGCGAATACATTGGCGGCGAGTTTTCCGAATTCTTCGGACCCTTCGTCAATGCCACCCCGTCGGAGTATCGGTACCTATGGTTTAACCCTTTCTTCTGGGGCCTTCTGATCATCGCTATCGCGGTCTTCGCGAAACTGGCGACCCGGTATGAAGGTGTTCGTACATTCATCGCGTGGATGACATTCCTTGCGGTCTGCCTTGTTCTTATCATCGTGTTTACAGCAGCTCATGAGCCAGGTGGACTCGCTCGGTTCAGCTCGGAGAAACAGACAGAGACACGAACAGATGCCGACTCTGTTGCCTTGTTCAGTCATCATCGAACCTTCGACATCAAGTCGGGAGATCGTATCCGAGTTTGGCCGAAAAATCATCCAAGGCCAAACATCACCGGAGGTGACGGGATGTGGTATGTAACGTATGCCGCAGGGTCAACGATTCTCGGCTTCGAAATGTACCGATCGGGTGGCATGGTCGTTCAGGCTGGCACCGTTTCCGGGCCAGCACAACTTCCAAACAATTTTTACGAGATGGATTTGGTGGCACAGAAAGGCGCTGTCAGATTCACTCTCCACTGCAATGGCTGTACCTACAGCCAATAGGAGGACGAGGGACTACATGGGGCGTTGCGCCAAGTCGCAACGCCCCTTTTTCATACCCAAAATTTTTTCGATAAAAGACTACCCATGAGGTATAATTTATGATAAAGTCGGTTCTACGGTTTTATTAAAGCGCTCGTGGTGAAATGGATATCACGACTGGCTTCGGACCAGTTGTTGGGGGTTCGAGTCCCTCCGAGCGCACAACAATTAAAATAGCCGGTATTAATACCGGCTATTTTAATTGTTGTTTATTGCGGGACTCGAAGGGATTTTCTCGCCATTGGTTCAAGAGAAAATCCCCGGGCGAGCTGATGGAGCGAGCGAGTCCCTCCGAGCGCCATTTATGCATAATTGTAAGGAGTGCAACAACTATACAATTAGCGACTCCTGACCAAGCCCCCCGAGTCCTTACAACAACACTTGAAAACTTGCTACAATACTATAGAATTACAAGCTATTAAGAATTAGACCCGCCTATAGCTCAGTTGGTAGAGCAGTCGCCTCTTAAGCGAACGGTCCTAGGTTCGAGCCCTAGTAGGCGGACAAATAACACTAATGGAAATACCAAAAGAGATTCTCTCTATAATAAATACGCTCGAAAAGGCAGATTTCGAGGCTTTTGTCGTTGGCGGGAGCGTGCGTGATATTCTTATGGGCCGAAAGCCAAAGGATTGGGACATAGCAACAGATGCCCCACCAGAGGAAATTGTTAAACTCTTCCCCGATTCAATGTACGAGAACAAATTTGGCACTGTTAGTATTTTTCCAAAGAATGTTTCTGACCCAGCACTTGAGATGGTCGAAGTAACCCCCTACCGCGTTGAATCTAACTATTCAGACAAGCGTCATCCAGACAAAGTAGAATTTGGTAAAAGCCTAGAAGAAGATCTTTCGCGCAGAGACTTTACAATTAACGCGCTCGCCCTCAATGTCAAGACAGACGAGGTTGTTGATTTATTTCAAGGCAAAAAAGATTTTAAAGACGGGTTGATTCGTGCGGTTGGCGATCCAGAGGAGCGGTTTGAAGAAGATGCCTTACGTATCATGCGCGCACTCCGATTGTCAGCTGAACTCGGTTATGCAATTGAGCCAAAGACAAAAGAAGCGATAACTAACAAGGTTAAACTCCTAAGATTTGTATCCAAAGAACGAATTAGGGATGAGTTTTCCAAAATAATTGCCTCCTTCGAGCCACACTACATTCTTGATCTTATGAGAGAGCTCGGCATCATGAGTCTTGTACTACCCGAGCTCGAAGAAGGATTTGGTGTTGGTCAGAATAAACATCATGTATACACGGTTTGGGAACACAATCTTTTTGCGCTCAAGTATGCCGCCGAACAGCATTGGTCTCTTGAGGTGCGCATGGCGGCCTTACTGCATGACATAGGTAAACCCAGAAGTAAGCGTGGAGAAGGCCACGATTCTACTTTTTATGGGCACGAGATTGTTGGCGCCAAAATGACTCACACCATACTCACACGACTTAAATATTCAAAGGCTTTTATTGATAAGATCACCAAGCTTGTTCGTTACCACCTCTTTTATTACAACGTAGATGAGGTTGGAGAAGCTTCAGTAAGGCGTCTTATTCGTAAGGTTGGCCCAGAGGATATGGAAGATCTTATTCGTGTTCGTTTTTGTGACAGGATTGGGTCTGGCGTACCAAAAGCCGAGCCATATAAGTTGCGACACTTCCGTTTTGTTATAGAAAAGCTTTCTCGCGACCCCATCTCGGTAAAGATGCTCAAGATTACAGGAGAGGATGTGATGAAGGCAACAGAGTTAAAGCCCGGGCCAAGGGTCGGCATGCTTTTGAACGCACTTTTTGAAGAAGTTTTGGATGACCCAAAGAAAAACAAAAAAGCGACGCTCACCCGTCGCGTAAAGGAACTCGCTGAACTAAAGGATAGTGAATTAAAAAAGATGGCAGATGAGGCCAAAAACAAATCAGCAGGACTCGAAGAAGAAGAAGTCAAAAAAATCAAAGGCAAGCATAAGGTTAAGTAAAGACTTGTCGCGGAGTATAGTATAGTGGTCGTACGCACTCTTCGGGAGGGTGTAGCCCCGGTTCGATTCCGGGTACTCCGACAAAAAAAATCTCAAAAAAAGAGCTCGAGGTGTTGCATAGGCATTGAGTCATTTCGTAAGATTGATAAAATTAAATATTTGAGGTACTGTACGATCAAATTTGAGTGCAGTAACCTACAAGGAGGCATTCATGCCAATGATAATGCTTCTTGTTGTGTGTCATTGCGGTCATCGTAATCGACCAACCAATGGATACAGAAAATCAATTCAGATGATCTTGCGAGGCGAGCTTGCTCCATGCCGAAGTTGTGGTGCTAGACTCAACCCAGAGTTTCCTAACACACTAACTGGACGTCGAATCTATCAGGAGCTTATTGATACCGGGGAATTTCCAGTCCTTCATCCTAAGTTATAGTCGCCTCTTGAGGGCGACTTTTTTGTTTGTTTAAGATATAACTAGTTCATCAGGGCCTATAGTTAAGTGGTATAACGGCGCATTCGCATTGCACAAGCGGGAGTTCGATTCTCCCTAGGTCCACAAGAAAAAAGCCTTATTTAGAGCTATTTTTGGGCCCAGAGAGCCCTTGACAAAAGGATTAAAAAATAGTATAATACCACCAGGAATTGAGTTTTTAGTACTTAGACAAACGCAGTTAGCTGCGTACAAATACGGAGGAATACGAGTGACCTGGCTTCGATTTTTTATCGGGACCCCACAGCGCCTCATGAGGACCCTCCTCGTGATTGTTGCTCTGGTGGTGTTCTCACACCTCTACCCCGGTACGATAGCGAACGGGCTTCACCAGCTAGTGTGGGAGATTCAGCCCATTGTGGGCCCGATCCTCACTCTCGTCCTCGTCGTTATTGGGATTCGAATCATTCTTACTGGAATTGGCAGGCGCTGATTCCCAAAGACCAAGAAGGAATTCAAATGAGCACATTCGGCAATACGATCCTTCGAGTCTTCTCGTACGTGGTGGGTGCCGCTCTCGTGGTATACGGCTGGTACGAGTTCTCTCCGTTCATGATTCAGATGCTTGACCTTAACCTCGTTGCCATCAAATTTGTCTGCGGCCTACTCCCAGATGAGTATGGCACAATGACAGAGGCAGCGCTTCGAGTCAGCTTGCACGCCGACAAGGCACTGTTGCTGGCCGAGGGTGGCTGGGTCGTCAGTGGCTTCATCCACCTGTTCAGAGTCGCCTTTCGGTGACCAACACCTGAGCTGTCAGGAATACAGCATAAGCGCCCCCAATTCATCGGGGGCGCGTTTCTTTTTATACCAAAGAAAAAAACCGCTCACTAAGAGTGGAAGGAGAAGTAACTCCAATCTTGCGAAAAATCATATGATTCGTAAGTCTCACAATGTCGTTGCGTTTCCAAATGAGAAAAATAATTGAAAATATTACGTGCGAAGATGAGCGGGTTTAAAAGAACCAGAGCCTGTCTTAGATATATCATGGTGTCACCCCCTGTCCTTATGTGAGGTTCTAGCTAAAAGAATAGGACAAAAAGGACATAAAGCCAATTGTTACGGCTCTTGTTTTTGGAGCCCCCGCATGATTAGATAAGAATATTAGGCGTTAATCTATTTTTTATGAAAAAACTTTCTTTTTTGTTGATAGCTCTATTTTCACTAACTGGGTTTGCCAATGCAGCCACCGAACTCAATGTTGTTGATTCTGACGGCAATGTAAAAACACAGTTTGATGTAGAAGACAATATCTATATCGAGGGTGTTTGCGACGCAGCATCCAATGATATTACAAAGGTATATATTATGAATAACCAGCCAAGCTGGTCAGTGGGCATGGAGGTCTCTGATGTATCTGCTGGAATCGAAATTTTTGAGGTTAACGGTAACGGTGATATTATCAAAAAACTTATTTGGAAGGGTCCAACCAATGCTGGAGAATATGATGTATTCCTTGATGTAAATAATAATCGCAAGGTAGATAATTTTGAAATTGAATGTATTCTTGGGAGTGGTCCAGAATTTGCATTTCGTGTTGGGGCTGGAGCACTCCCACCTCCACCACCCCCACCCGTTGAA
>JAQBTR010000001.1 GCA_027624915.1 bacterium
GGGCCCTTTTTATTGACTATTTTTTAATAATGTGCTTGTCTTAGTTCAGACTTTTTGGGAGGGGTTATGAAAATTGACTCTTTTCTAAAAAAATACACACTTCCTTTACTGCTGATTCTATTTTTTCCTTTAGTTTTTTTATCCGCATACTGTCAGCGTCCTGAGCCAGGATACTGTACTGAGTCAATCGGAGTTGTTAAAAGCGTAAAAACTGAGACACTCAATAAAAGAATAAGATTGATAGTAGAGCTAGATAATGGATTGGTATATGTAGAAAATAGAACAGGCAGAGGTGTTCGTGTAGGCACACATGTCTATAACGAATGCAAGCTTTTATTTAGGAATTATAGATACGAAAGTTAAATTTAGAGCGGTCTTTATATAAACAGATAAAGACCTTTTTAATAAAGACGAACACAAAAGTATTTGACAAAAATAAAAAAAAGTGCTATTATTTGCCCGTTATATTGGGGCTGTTATACAGTCCCAGCGCCCTTTAAAAACCGAATAGCGAAAACAACTTCTGACTCAGCTTAAGTCAAAATTATAAATTATAACTATTAACTGGAAATATGATGAAAAGAATCCTTCTCGGATTCCTTTCTCTTGCTGTTGTGGCAGTTCCATTCGTTGCTCGTGCTAATAATAATAACGTAGCACCAGTTTGGTATGGACCTACACATGTTACAGTTTGTGTTGGAGAAGAAGTTAGTGCAATTTTTACGGTCAATGATTTTGACGGTGATCCTCTCACCGTTACTACAGAAATTCCAGAGGACGCAACCTATAATATACCCAATGGGCGTTTCAATTGGACGCCGATTGAGCCGGGCACTTACACTGTTCGATTAATCGCAGATGACTCAGTTAATGAACCTAGTGTTCATGAATTTGTTATCGAGGTTTGCGCATCAAACGCGCCACCACAATGGTTCGGTCCAACTGAAGCGGACGGAACTGTAGGTGTTGAAATTAACCTCACGGTAACAGTAAACGACCCCGATGGGGACGACCTTACTATTACTACAAACTTGCCAAGTGGCGCATTTTACGATGAGTTAACTGGTGAGTTTGCCTGGACTCCATCTGTAGAGGGTGATGTTATTGCATCATTTACTGCAAATGATGGAGAGTTTGAAGTAACACACGAGATTAGTCTCAGTGTTGCACCAGCTCCAGTAAATCACTTGCCAGTATGGGAGGGCCCTACGAGTGCAACCACAACTGATGGTTCGCTCGTTGAACTTACTATTACTGTAAGTGATGAGGATGGCGACAGTTTGACCGAGACTGTTAGTCTTCCAGCCGGTGCTACCTATAGCGCCGACACATTTAGCTTTGCACCAACATCTACCGGACTGTTTAAAGCATATTTTGCTGCATTCGATGGATTTGGTACGAGCACGCACAAACTTTCTATTAAAGTGTTTGCATCTAGCACACCTAACGTGAATCTCCCACCGGAGATTATCAACTTTAATCCTGCCAACACCGCTACATCAATCGAAGACTATTCGTATGATGTAGAGGCAACTGACCCTAACGGGGATGAAATCGAATTTTCTTTGATGGTGGCGCCTTTGGGCATGACCATCTCAACTTCAACTGGTGTTATTTCTTGGACACCAACTGAAGATCAAGCAACATCAACACCTTACAAGGTTGTTGTAGTAGCCTCTGATGGAGAACTCGAGGACAAGGAAGAGTACTTTATCACAGTCGTTCAAGCACCGAGTAATCATTTGCCCGAGTGGTTTGGCCCAGAGTTCGCGACAACTACGGTTGGCGATCTTTTGGAAATGACAGTTACTGTCAACGATTTTGATGGAGACCCTCTAACCATCACAACTTTGCTACCAGAAAATGCGACGTACGCAACTTCTACAGCAAAGTTCAGTTGGACCGCGACATCAACCGGAACCTACTTTGCAAACTTTTTTGCATTCGATGGTTTTGGTACAAGCACGCACATGACGACTATTGAAGTGGTTGCCACGTCAACTCCTTCAGTCAACCATGCACCGTATTTTGTGGACTTTGTGCCACCAACTACGGCTACGTCCACACTCGATTACGAGTATGATGTAGAGGCAATTGATCCCGATGGGGACGATGTAAGTTTTTCACTTACCGTCTTCCCAGTTGGGTTAGAGATCGCTTCTTCAACTGGAGTCCTTACATGGACGCCAACCGAAGACCAAGCGAGCTCAACTCCATACAACATCGAGATTGAGGTTACTGATGGACTATTGTCGGCGACTACGTCGTATAACCTGCTTGTGGTTCTTCCACTAAACCACCTACCTGTGTGGTTTGGACCAACCAACGCAACAACCACGGTGAACACCATGGTTACATTTACAGCTACTGTAAATGATATCGACGGTGATCCACTCGTGATTACAACTGATCTTCCTTCTGGTGCCGCTTATGCGACATCAACCGGAGCATTCAGCTGGACGCCAACTTCAACGGGCATGTATCTTGTGACCTTGAGTGCATTTGATGGTACCGGTACCAGTACACACGAGGTGAATATAAAGGTAGAAGAGGATACTCCTCCACCACCTCCACCACCTCCACCTCCTCCACCACCTCCACCACCTCCACCGCCATCTGGCGGCGGAGGTGGCGGATCATATGGCGGAGGACGTCGTACTACTGAGATTATTCTTACGAACACGACCGTTCCTGTACCTCCACCACCTGCACCCGTAGAATCAACACCCGCACCAATTATTCCAGTTCCTTTACAACCTATTATTTCGCAACCAGTAGTAATTGCTGCCGGACCTGCGATCCCAGAAGTTATTTCGCGATTTACAGTATTTGAGCCAGACGTGATAGCTCCCGCTGAGGGGCAGTCCGTTGCTGGATTAATATTTGCGGGATTGTTTGGACTCTTCGATTGGCTACGAGATAACATTTGCTTGTTTTGTTGGCTTCTCTGGCTTCTTACCGTAATCGGATTTCTCACCTATATGTATTTAACTCGTCGTGATGACGAAAAAGTAGATGAGAAAAACGATTCAGTAAGTACGCCCGGAAGCGAAGTAGATGAGTATTGGGAAACTCACAGCGAAGAGTAAAGAAATCCTTTACTAAACAAAAAACCACCCCCTCGGGTGGTTTTTTGTTTTTGTTTATTTTTATAAGAAGAAGTATATAGAAAGTGCAAAAAATAGAACCGCCGCTACAATAAGAATTATATTTGCTTGTGACTGGTTTTTAGCCATACCTTTTTTAAGAAGCCACTGCGCCATTTTAGACCCAGAGTCTTGAGGTTCTTGTCGTGGCTTCCACTCATCAAATTTTACTCCGTCTGTCATAAGTTAATTATCAAGGACTGCAATCGTGAAATCAATGTGTAACTCTATTTTTATATTGGTGCGGTCAGGGAGGATCGAACTCCCACCCGCTGCTTGGAAGGCAGCTGTACTACCACTATACTATGACCGCATTTCGCACTAAAATTATTGGGAGAAGACTCCATCAGCGCATACTGGAGGGAGTCCTCTACCCTAAAAGAGAGTATCGCTATTTTACACATTTTTTACATAATTTCAAAGCCTAAGAATTCGTCCGTGGCATTACCATACGAAGTTTCACATCCAGAAATTATTGCAGTAGGCGGTCCAGCGCAAACCGAATCAACAAATGAGTCGAGTTGTGTTTGTGCTCCCTCTGCGATTATCTCTAGAGACCCGTCCTGTTCATTTTTCACCAAACCCTTCACCGAGTTTTCTTCGGCTAACTGTCGCACAAAAAATCTAAAGCCGACTTGTTGTACGTCTCCTATGATTTTTATTGATACTCTTTTTAATTCTTTCACCTCTTTCACTGTAATTGAAAAACATTTTAAAAACAAAAAAGCTCCGTATGTCGGAGCTTTTTTGTAACGTGAAACGAATTACTTTACAGCTTCTTTAAGTCCCTTTCCTGGTCGGAATTTTGGAACTTGCATTGCTGGTACCTCTACTGGTTCACCAGTTCGTGGGTTTCGTGCGGTTCGGGCTTGGCGTTTCTTTGCAAGAAACGTTCCAAAGCCTGAGATAGAAACCTCGTCTCCTCGTGAAAGAGTTTTGGTAATGGTATCAAATACCGTTTCTACCGCTTCCTCAGCAGCTTTCTTTGTGCCACCAATCTTTTGAAAGACGGCCTCTACGAGATCAGCTTTATTCATGTTAGTTAAAAATGTTTATCGGATAGAACCGACCTTTTCTCGTGCCGAATAAATCTAGCCACATAATAGCATATATTGTTGATTCGCAACACTTTCTGGTGATTGTCTGTGTATACCTACCGGGCGAACTCTACAACGCGAGTTTCGCGGATGACATTTACTTTAATTTCACCCGGATATTTAAGTTCTTGTTCAATGCGGTTTGCGATATCACGCGCAAGTTTTTTAGCTTCCAGATCAGAGATTTTTTCTGGTGTGACAAATACTCTAATTTCACGTCCAGCTTGGATTGCATATGATTTTTCAACAGGCTCGAAGGAGCTAGCTATTGCTTCAAGATCTTCAAGTCGTTTTATATAATTTTCTACAGAGTCGCGTCGCGCACCAGGTCGTCCCGCCGAGATTGCATCAGCTGTTTGTACTATAATAGATTCAAGAGTTTCATACGGATATTCTTCGTGATGAGATTGCATAGCCTGAACAACGGAGTGTTCAACACCAAATTTTTGGAGAATTCGTCGTCCGATTTCAACATGAGTTCCTTGCACTTCATGGTCTACTGCCTTACCAATATCATGCAGGAGCGCCCCTTTCTTTGATATCGCCACATCAGCGCCAAGCTCGGACGCAAGCATCCCTGAAATGTGTGCCATTTCAACAGAATGCTGAAGAACATTTTGACCATAGCTGGTTCGGAATTTTAGACGACCAACGAGTTGCATAAGTCTTGGATCCATGTCGAACACCCCAACTTCGTAGGCCGCGGCTTCCGCCGCATCTTTCATAATTTTTTCTACCTGAGATTTAGCACGTTCTACTGACTCCTCGATTTTTGCCGGTTGGATTCGTCCATCAAGGATTAAGTCCTCGAGTGCAACTCGAGCAATCTGTCTACGCACTGGATCAAAACTCGAGATAACAATTGCGCCAGGCGTGTCATCAACGATAACCTCGACGCCACTAGCTCGTTCAAGTGCCCTAATGTTTCGTCCCTCTCGTCCGATAATTTTCCCCTTGATTTCGTCTGATGGAATACTGACGCTTGTTGTTGTTACCTCTGACGCGGTTGATGTTGCTACACGCTGAATGATAGATGCCAAAATATCTCGCCCCTTTCGTGCGAGACGCTCCTCGCCTTGAAGTTCGAGTTTATGCATTCGCTCAAGAAAATCTGATTCGTAATTTTTCTCGAGTTTTTTAAACATTGCGTTCTTTGCCTCTTCTTCTGAAAGGTTTGCGATCCGTGCTAGTTCGGCTATTTGCTCCCCCTCTTTATTTTTGAGTGCTTCTTGTGCCGCGCGAACACGCTCAACAGTTCCCTTGAGCTCTACTTTTTCTTTGTCGAATTCTACAACTCTTTTATCGTGAGCCTCTTCTTTGTTTGCTATACGCTCTTCGAGTTTAGAAATTTCAGAAGCGCGTTTTCGCTCCTCTACCTTTGCCTCTTCTAGAATTTTTGTTGCTTTGTCTTTTGCCTCTAATACTGTACTTTGTGCTACTCCCTTAGCATCCAGGAGCTGTTTTTGTGTTTTTAGTTCTACTGAATTTTGTTGCTGCTTCGCGATCATTATACGAGCCAGATAACCGGCTATGATTCCTACCGAAACCAAAACGATCGCAATCACAGGTTGCTGTGTTATAAGTTCCATAAATAGTGATTAATAGTTGATTCATAAGTAATACATATAGGATAGTTCCATACTATTTTTCTTTTGGGTTAGAGTCAACCCCCTAACTAATGAGCGCGAGGCGCTTTGTGCGGTGTGAAACATCCTCGCACTCATTAGTTGGGAGGTCAAAACCGTGTTACAATTTTGTCATGGATTTTAAGCCAGTAGTGCTGATTGTGCTTGATGGGTTTGGGATTAACGCCTTGCCCGGTGAGTCTCCAATGCAAGTTGCGCAAAAACCGCACCTTGATGAAATTGCATCATTCTATCCAATAACCGCCCTGCAAGCGTCGGGTCTTGCTATAGGTTTACCTTGGGGAGAGGAGGGAAATTCAGAAACGGGACACCTTACTATTGGTTCTGGTCGTGTTGTATATCACCACCTGCCTCGAATTATTGTTTCAATTCAGGACGGAACATTTTTTGAAAACCAGGCGCTCCTAGAAGCCGCCAACCAAGTAAAAGGAAGCAATGGTACGCTACACTTGGCCGGCCTCATTTCGTCTGGATCGGTTCATGCATATATCGACCACCTATACGCGCTTTTAGATTTTGCACACCAACAAGATATTAAAAAAGTTGCTATTCATGTATATGGAGATGGGCGAGACTCTCCAACGAATGAATTAAAAACATTTTTGCCACAAGTCGAGGAGCGACTCAAGGCTCAATATCCAGAAGCTTACATTGCTTCACTTTTGGGGCGTCACTTTACCATGGACCGCGAGGGCTCGTGGGAGCTAACTGAACAAGCATATAACTGTTTTATCGGAAAGTCCGGTGAGTCATTTGAGAATCCCCGAAGATATATTGATGAATCATACCAGAAAGGTGTTACAGATGAGTTTTTAGTACCGGCATGGAAGGTAAACGAAACAGGGGAACCACAGGGGCGCGTAAAAGAGGGGGATGCATTTGTTCTTTTTAACTTCCGTGAGGATAGCGAACGACAAATGGCACATTCTTTTTGTGACGATACATTTGATACATTTGCACGTGGGCCAAAAATCCCAAACTTATTCATGGTTACCATGACGGAGTATGAAGAGGGTATGAATGCACATGCGGCCTTCCCACCACTTAATGTAGAGTGGCCGCTTTCTCGTGTGATTTCGTATGCTGGACGCAAACAGTTTCATGTGGCAGAGACTGAAAAGTATGCTCACGTTACTTATTTCTTTAATGGGGGTAAGGAGCAGCCGTTTCCTGCGGAAGAACGTAAGTTGATTCCATCTAAGAAAGTAAAGTTTGATGAAAATCCAGAGATGTCAGCTGCCGGCATCACAGACGCAGTACTTGGAGCGCTCCCAAACTATGATTTTATACTCATTAACTTTGCAAATGCAGATATGGTAGGGCATACAGGAAATTTTAAAGCAACAGTTAAAGCAATTGAGACACTTGATGTGTGTACGGGCCGTATAAAAGAAAAGGTTTTAGAAATGGGGGGCGCTATGGTGATAACTGCTGACCACGGTAATTCAGAAGAGAAGCGATATAGGTTAACCGGAGAGCCAAGAACTAAGCATTCATCAAATCCGGTGCCATTTTTCTTGGTGGCCAATCAATTTAAGCGTAAGGAGGCTCGAACTCCGGAGGATGTAAAGGAACGACTCTCTCAAGTGGAAGGAGTTTTGGCGGACGTCGCGCCAACCGTACTAGACCTTATGGGACTTGCCGTCCCTGCAGAAATGACAGGAATAAATTTGCTTCCAAGGCTACTCGTTTAGCATATGGTTACACCAGAGCTCATAGCATTTGTTCGTCATTCGCGTGAAAAGGGGATGGAAGATTCGGGTGTCATGGAGACTTTGCGTAAGCAAGGCTGGAGTGAGCCCGATATTCATGAGGCGTTTGGACGTATTCAGGGTAGAACAACGCCACAAAGACGAGGTTCGCTTCAGGCGACTATCGCTACCATTATTCTTCTTATAGCGTTTTGGCCGGCCGGCCTTGTTCTTATGTGGGCTGGTACTAACTGGCCAAAATCATTAAAAGTAACGGTCTCTATAGCTCCTTTGGTTCTTTTGGTATTTATATTTATGTTTTCAGCCTACGCCCGCTCTCTTTTCTAATTCCACTGACCGATCCAGGACGCTCTAGAGTGTAGATAGAATTCATAATGTGGTTGGGTGCTACAAAACGCGGTACACCACTCCCAGTAAAACGAGTAAGCGTTAAGTAAAACAAAAAATCCCCGAAAGGGGATTTTTTGTTTTGCTACGTAGCATGCTACGTAGCAACCCTGTCATTCTTTATCTAGTCGTCTACCAAGCCACTTAAAAAAGAAAGTAAATAGAATTGGTACAAATGCAACTACAATAAAGTTTCTTATCATCTCGTAAGAACCATGATAGAGTTTCCAGTCGGTAAGGAGGGAACATGTTGGGCGGAGAGCTTCGAAAGCCTCTTTTGGCTCCACTCCAAACAATGGACCAAAAAGTGCAGAGAGTTGCCAAGCTGCATAAATCGCCCACTGACAGAGAGCCCAGGGGAGTATAAAAAATACAGCGACAATCTAGATGATGGATTTCGCTGTGAATTTTTTAGTAAAATATAGCTTCATCATTTCTTGTTGCTCACTACTTTATCTATGAGTCCATATTTTTGTGCCTCATCTGCACTCATGAAGTAGTCGCGGTCGGTATCTTTTTCGATTCGTGAGGATGATTGCCCTGTGTGTTTTGAAAGGATTTTATTAAGACGCTCTTTCATTTTTAAAATATGTTTTGCGGTGATTTCGATTTCAGTTGCCTGACCTTCAACACCACCCATTACTTGGTGAATCATCATCTCGGCGTTTGGAAGAGAATATCTCTTGCCTTTTTTACCGGCTGCAAGAAGTACAGCACCGGCTGACGCCGCAACACCAACACAAATTGTTGCGATGTCTGGCTTTACGTGTTGCATGGTGTCATAGATGGCGAGCGCTGCGGTCACCGAGCCACCTGGTGAATTAATATAAAAGCTTATATCTTCCTTTGGGTTTTGGAGCTCAAGAAATAAGAGTTGAGCAACGATTGCGTTTGCCACCTGGTCATTAATTGGTCCACCCAAGAAAATGATTCGGTCCTTAAGTAAGCGCGAATAGATATCATATACACGCTCTCCATTTCCCGATTTTTCTATAACTGTTGGGATAATCATATGTTTTTTTTGAGTTTATTTTATATTTCCTAGATATATGAGAGTCTTCTCATTAGTAAGCACACTTTTAGCATAGTCACGCACACGTCCTTGGTCAATATTCTTTCGATCCTCTTCAGTATAGGGATGTAGAACGACTTGGGCGCGCTCCTCAATTTCTTCTTGTGTCGGTACAAGATTCTCTTTTTCCGCAATGTGATGAAGTGAGAGACCAACACGAATTCGTTTGATAGCGTCTTCCTCCCATCCATCTCGTACCTCTTCCTCGGTCTTTTTCATGTGCTTGAGATATTCATCCCACTTAAGACCCATACCCTGAATATTCCCTTTTAGGTCATGAAGCATTTTTTCTTTTTCCATATCGATCATCATGCGAGGAACCTCAACTTTTGCTTTTTCAGCAATCGCCGTGATGAGTTTTCCTTTGTGATCGTCCTCTGCTTTTTGAATTTTTTCAGTCTTAATGCCTTCACGAATATTTTGCTTAAGCGCTTCTACCGTTTGGAAGTCACCCATTGTTTTTGCAAACTCATCATTTAGTTCTGGTGGTTCCTCGCCCTCTTTTGTTCGTGAGCGCTTAATGTATGCAAGAGTATCTTCAACTTCTTTGTCCTCAACCTCTACTTTAGGAGTTTCTTTTTTGTTGTTTATTTCCTTTGCGATTGATTCGTAATCTGGCAATTCTAATTCTGGGAAGACCGCAACAAGAGCTTTCCATTCGAGGTCATTACCACGAGCCATTTTAACTATATGAAATTCTGCAGGACCAATGGCTGCGATTTTTTGTTCTTCTAATACTTTTGGCCACACCTCTTGAAGAGCGGCTTCAGCTGCTTTTTGTAACAAGTCGTTTTCACCAGTCCTTTCTATGACAATTTTCTCGGGAACTTTACCTTTTCGAAAACCATCTGCTTCAAAGTTTGTAACAAGCTTGGTTGTTACCTTTACGATGCGTGCATCAAAGTCACAAGCTGGTATTGTACCAGTGATTTCTACTCGTCCGTCGGGCCGTTTTGTTACGTTAGTGTTCATTATGCAAGAAGCGAAAGCATGAGGAGGGCTACAATATTTACGACTTTAATCATTGGGTTAATGGCAGGACCTGCTGTGTCTTTGTAGGGGTCGCCAACTGTGTCTCCGGTGATTGCGGCCTGATGTGATAGAGAACCCTTGCCACCAAAGTTTCCGTCTTCAATGTATTTCTTTGCGTTGTCCCATGCACCACCACCCGAAGTCATTGAGAGAGCAACGAAGAGTCCAGTGACGATTACACCTATCAAGAGTCCTCCAAGCGCTGAGATCCCGAATACAAACCCAACCAAAAGTGTGACAACGATTGGTGTAAGCGCTGGAATAATCATTTGGCGAAGTGATGATTTGGTCACAATATCAACGGCGCGTGCATAGTCTGGCTTCGCGGTACCTTCTTTGAGCCCTTTGATTTCTGTCCATTGTCGTCGAACTTCTTCAACAACAGCGCTAGCCGCTTTTCCAACAGCGCGCATTGCCATTGAGGCAAATAAGTAAGGAAGTGATCCACCGATAAATAGTCCAACAAGAACTTTTGGATTGGTTAGGTCAAAACTAACAGCAAGTCCCAAGTGTTCTGCCTCTTGTACGAAGGATGCAAACAACACGAGAGCTGCGAGTCCGGCGGAAGCAATAGCAAATCCCTTGGTTACTGCCTTTGTTGTATTCCCAACTGCATCCAATGGATCCGTGTTGTTTCGAACAGACTCTGGCAATTTTGCCATTTCGGCAATTCCACCAGCGTTGTCAGTGATTGGTCCGAATGCGTCAATCGTTACGATGATTCCGGATAGCGCAACCATGCTGACAGCAGCAATGGCGATACCGTATAAACCAGAAAGGGTGAATGCCGCAAGAATTCCCCCGACAACAATGAGGATTGGCACGAAGGTTGATTCGAGTCCGACAGCAAGTCCCATGATTACGTTTGTTCCGTGTCCAGATTGACTTGCCTCGGCAATAGAACGAACCGGACGGAAGTTTTGGCTTGTGTAATACTCGGTTACGATAACCATAAGAAGAGCTACAACGAGTCCTACAAGTGAAGCCCCGTAGAGTCGTGTAGAATCAGCAAATGACGAATCAGCAATATGAATAAAGAATATTGCAGAAAGTGCGAGAGAAACTAAAAGCCCTTTATAGAGACCCCACATGATATGCTTCTCGTTTTTGATTCGCGCAAAGAAGAATCCGATTATAGACGCTAAGAGGGCCGCACCACCGAGTCCTATGGGAAAAATTTCTTGAGCGGTATCTACTGCCAAAAGGAGTGCAGCTACAAGTGTAACAGCATATGTCTCAAAAAGGTCAGCTGCCATACCAGCCGTATCTCCAACATTATCTCCAACGTTGTCAGCAATTACTGCTGGGTTTCGTGGGTCATCTTCTGGGATTCCAAGTTCAATTTTTCCACATAGGTCAGCTCCTACGTCAGCACCTTTGGTGAAGATTCCGCCACCAAGACGGGCGAATACAGAAATAAGTGAACCACCGAAACCAAGGCCAATAAGCCCAGCGGACGATCCGCCAGAGAAGTGCCAAAAGAGTGTTACTGCCAAAAGTGCGAGTCCAGCTACCAAGAATCCTGTTACTCCACCACCTCGTACTGCAACCAAGAAAGCCTCCTTGATTCCTTTTTTGGCAGCTTCCGTTGTTCGTACATTTGCAGTTACTGCAGTCTGCATTCCGATAAACCCTGCAATCGCTGAAAACACAGCACCAATAACAAAACCAATAGCGATTAGTCTTCCAACTTCTGGAATAAATGAAAGCGCTATAGCGAGAACCACAGCAACAATACCAACAGTTTGATACTGTCTTTTTAGGTAGGCATACGATCCCTCCTGAATTGCCGAAGCAATTTCTTTCATGCGGTCATCTCCGGCAGGAAGCTTTCCTACACTATATTTAAGCCAAAAACCAAATGCAATTCCGAGCCCAGACGCACCAAGTGAAAAAATGATAAGTGGATCCATACTATTTGTCTTTCTTTCCCGCCGAATCTTCCTCTGAAGATTTTGCGGATACATCGTTTAATTCTTCTTTTGACTCCTCCTTATCTGAGGTCTCTTCTGATGCGGTCGACACTTCGTCGGTTACCTTTTCTGTTGTCTCTTCCTCTTCTCCAGAGGCTGCTGATATTTCGTCTGCATCAGGATCTTTAGCCTTTCCATCTCGTGTTGAGATGTCTATTTTCCATCCGGTAAGTTTTGCGGCCAACCGTACGTTCTGGCCATTTCTACCAATTGCGAGAGAAAGCTGACCTTCGTCTACGAGGATGGTAGCCTTGCGCCCATCTTCGTCGAGTTCGACATCAAGAACTTTTGCAGGAGAGAGTGAATTTGAAAGAAATCGAATTGGATCATCTGACCATTCGATAATGTCGATTTTTTCTCCGCCAAGCTCCGTGATAACGGTTCCTACTCGGATACCTTTTTGGCCGACGAGAGAGCCTACAGGGTCTATATTTTTATCTGTTGAGTAAACGGCTACCTTTGAACGGAGCCCCGCTTCTCGGGCGATGCCCTTTATCTGTACAATTTCTTGTCCAATCTCTGGAACTTCAATTTCAAAAAGTTTTTCTACAAATTTTGGATGCGAGCGAGATATATAGAGGCTTGGTGCTCGCTTCTCTTTTTCACTAATGAGCAAAAGTCCCTTAATTCGTTCACCTACTCGATATCGTTCATGCTGTACCTGCTCATCTGCAGGAAGAAGGGCTGTGGTGCGTCCTAGGTCGAGAAAGATATTTCGTCCTTCAATTCTTTGAACGATACCACTAACGATTCCACCCTCCTTCTCTTTAAACTCCTCGTAGATTGCCTCCCGTTCTGCTTCTCGAATTCGCTGGATTATAACTTGTTTTGCGGTTTGTGCCGCAATTCGTCCATAATCGGCATGAGTTTCTAGGGGAAACTCAAGTTCATCTCCAGGCTCCGCGTCTTTTTTAACTTTTTTTGCCTCATCAATCATAAGGTGACGCTCTGGATTGAACCGAACACGATGAGGTTCATCCTCGTTTTCTGGCTCTGTTTCTCCCTCGGCACCCTCCTCATCATCTGGCTTAATCATTGATTCGTCGAGGACTATTTTAATTTGGCGAAATATTGCCTTACCTGTTGCCAAATCAAATTCTGCGCGTACAATTTGTCCGCGCTCCCCATAATCACGCTTGTAGGCTGCCGCAAGTGCCATCTCGATGGTCTCAATGACACGTTCTTTGGAGATTCCCTTATCCTCTGCAAGCTCATCGAGCGTTGCGTTTACTATTTTTAAGTCCATAATAGTACTGGAGATTATTTTAAACCCTCATTCCGGTCAAAATACCCTGAATTTTGACTGTATTTTGCCAAAAATTTTTCAAAATATCTTTCAGATATTCTATTAAATTTTTTAATTGCATACAGCTCGAAACCAGAATATTTTGCCTCGAAAGCAGGCTTAAAAACAAGCTCTTAATAAAATTGGCCCGACCAGCGGTCCGACCTTCTCCTCTATGAGTAATGCCCACAGTATAAGGGCCATGTGGCCTTTTTGTCAAGGCCACAAGCGTCTATAATATAGAGTAATGGTGATTAGCTTAAAAAGTCTTAACATACTCGCGCAGTGTAAGCAGTACCGCGTTTCTATTTGGACCTGTCCACCCTTCCTATTTATAGTGATGGGAATCATTAACATAGCGGGAATGATAGGGACGTCCTTTGTTGCACAGCGATTTTCTGAAGATCCTTCAGTCATCGTTCTTTCCGTATCAATGATGACCGTTTTCTTGTTCGTAGTAGGTAATTCGGTTGTATCTTCGTTCCAGAGATTAGCAGACGTGTCTCGGATGAAGTCAGAATTTGTAAATATTGTATCCCACCAGCTTCGCTCTCCTCTATCGGCCATCAAATGGCAACTCGAGATTATGCTTGAGCGGGTAAAGACTCTTACGGGTGAGGCCGCAGAGACTATCGGTACTATTCGAGATCAAAACGAACGAATGATCGCCCTTGTAAATGATCTTTTGGAGGTAAGTCGTATTGAAGATGATCGACTTATACTCCGCTCCATCTATATTAATATGGATGATTTTTTGGGTCGGATAGTCAAGGAGTATGATCCGCTTGCTAAGCAAAAGGGATTATCAATGAAGTTTGATACCAAAGATGAACGTCCATGGGTGTTCGCAGACGAGAGCAAGTTGCGTTGGATTACAGAAAATCTTATAGATAATGCGACTCGCTATACAAAAGAGGGTGTTGTTACTATTCGTGTTCAGAAAGAGAAGGGCCATGTCAGAGTAGAAATAGAGGATAGCGGTATAGGCATACCAATAATGGATCAGGGACGTATTTTTACTAAGTTCTTTCGTTCTGATACCGCTGTTCGTTTGCGCGCAGAAGGTACTGGTTTGGGGCTCTATCTGGTAAAATCATTGGTAGAGGCGATGAGTGGTGAGGTAGGGTTTGCCTCGCTTGAAGGTAAAGGGTCGACGTTTTGGTTTTTGTTGCCGCTCGTGCGCAAGGGTACAGAAACTTCAAATACTAACGATAATAATGAACCAAAGAAAAATATATGAAAAAAATTCTAATTATTGAGGATGAATCGGCACTACAAGATGCTCTCAAAAAACTCTTTGAGGGGGAGGGGTATGAGGTACTGCAAGCATTTGATGGTGAGGAGGCTATGGGACTTATAAAAGAGAAGCCAGAAATTATTTTGTTAGACCTCGTTCTTCCAAAGAAGCATGGGTTCGATATATTAAAGGAAATAAAATCTGATTCGGAACTTCAAAGTATACCAGTTTTGATTCTTACCAATCTCGAAGAAAGTACGGAGGTGATGAAGGCGATAGAGCTTGGAGCGCGAGGATATCTTGTTAAAGCTAATTATGGCCTAAGGGAGGTTCTTAAAAAAGTACAGGATGTCATAGGATAGGAGCAGGATGTTATTAATCATGCTCATAATAAGCAATTGATGAGAATCGAGAAAAAACAGCTTAAAAACTTTCTTATCGACTCGGGACTCATATCAGAAAAAGATATAGATGCAGCCTTTAAAAAGGCTGACGATCTCCACCAACGCCCGGGCGATGTTTTGGTTTCAATGGGGAAAATCTCCCCTCAAGATTTGGGGAGGCTGTATGGCTATATTCTCGGGATTCCTTTTATTAATCTTGAGGGCGAAAAAGTTACACCAGAAGTCTTGCAGATTATTCCGGAGCCCGTTGCTAGATCTCACAATGTTGTTGCCTACAAAAAAACCGGAAAGGACCTTGAGGTAGCGATGCTTGACCCAGAAGACCTCGAGACTATTGAATTTATTAAGAAAAAATCAGGTCTTCACATAAAAGCTCGACTTACTAATGATACTTCGATGAGGTATCTTCTATCTCTTTATCAGAAGAGTCTTGAGGCAGAGTTTGGTGAGATTATTAAGGACGAGTCAGAACTTTTGGTTTCATCGAGCGAGATTTTAAAAGGCGCGGAGGGAGTCGTTGAAGGAGAGGAAGACCTAAGAAAAGTAGCAGAAGAGCTTCCTATTATTAAGATTGTTGACACTCTTATCAGGCACGCTATTTTGCAGAAAGCTTCCGATATCCATGTAGAGCCACTTGAAAATGAACTTATTGTACGATACCGAATTGATGGCATTTTGCATGATGCCATGGTTCTACCCAAGAAAATTGCATCAGCTGTTATAGCTCGTATTAAGGTCTTGTCAGGGCTCAAGTTAGACGAAAAACGCTTGCCACAGGACGGGCGATTTAAAGTTGAGACTTCCGAATATAAGTTCTCAATGCGTGTTTCTGTTTTGCCAGTATATGATGGCGAGAAATGTGTTATGCGACTTTTGCCAGAAAACTCAAAGGGGTTTACTCTCGAAGTCCTTGGGTTTCATGGTCCTGCGTTAGAACAGCTTCATGAACACGTTAAGCGAAGCACCGGTATGATTTTGGCAACCGGCCCTACGGGTTCCGGTAAGACTACCACTCTCTATACGCTTTTGGACTTGATTAATACTCCTGAAATAAACATCTCAACGGTTGAAGATCCTGTTGAGTATCGTATGCCACGTATTAATCAGACCCAAGTGCGCCCAGATATTGGATTTACATTTGCCAATGGATTGAGGTCACTTTTGCGTCAGGACCCCGACGTAATAATGGTCGGTGAGATTCGTGACAATGAGACGGCAACTTTGGCAATCAATGCTGCTCTCACGGGCCACCTTGTTGTATCTACTCTACATACCAACTCAGCCGGTGGTACGCTTCCTCGTTTGACAGACCTTGATGTCGAGCCGTTTTTGATTGCTTCTACTGTAAACGTAATAATTGCGCAACGACTTGTACGAACACTCTACAAATCAAGAAAAGAACACAAATTAACCAAGGATGAAATTGCTTCCTTAGAAAAAGCAGTAAATGTGGAGCGTGTAATGGATTATTTGAGAAGGGAGAAGATTGTTCCACCCAAGGCCAAGCTCGAAGATGTTACTTTTTATCAGCCAGTACCTGACCAGGATTCGCCCGATGGGTACTCTGGGCGAATCGGTATACACGAAGTTATGGTTATTACTCCAACAGTTAAAGAATTGGTCATGAAAAATTCTAATGCTGATGAAATTGAGGACCAAGCAAAGAAAGACGGAATGATGACCATGCTTGAGGACGGTATTTTTAAGGCAGCTCAGGGCATAACTACAATAGAAGAGGTTCTCCGAGTGACCCAAGAGTAGTACAATACATATATGGCAAAATTTAGTTATCGCGCTCGCGGTAAGGATGGAAAAGAAATAAAAGGTTACAAAGACGCGGATACTCGTTATGAGCTTGCGCGCATTCTAAAAAATGACGGCCTTCTCCTTTTGAGTGCGGAAGACATTGCAGAAGCCGGTGGTCCGGGTGGATTTAAGCTAAATATGAATGTTGATTTTCTGAAAAAGATACAGAGAGTCAAGCTTTCAGACAAAATCATCTTTTCAAAAAACTTAGCGGTTATGATTGGCGCCGGTCTCACCATAACTCGAGCACTGGACGCACTTGGACGCGAAACAGATAATAAAAAATTTAGTGATGCAATAAAGGACCTTGTTGAACAAATTAAAAAAGGACGCGCCTTTTCAGAGGCACTTGCCGAACATGAAAATATTTTCCCCCCGCTGTACGTATCTATGGTTGAGGCGGGCGAAAAATCAGGAAAGCTAAAAGAGTCACTCTTGGTTTTATCTAGTCAAATGCAATCTGACTATGATCTAGTACGAAAGGTTCGAGGAGCCATGATGTATCCAATGATTATTGTTTTGGCGACAGGCCTTATTGGTATTTTGATGCTTATTTATGTAGTTCCTACGCTTACCTCTGTATTTGAGGAGCTCGACGTTGAACTTCCCGCATCAACACGGTTTATAATCACCATGTCTGATTTATTCAAAGACTATAGTATTTTGATGCTCGGTTTTGTTGGCGGCATTAGTGCGGGTCTTTATTATGCAATAAAAAAAACAAAAATAGGAAAACATTTGCTAGACACTGCAGTTATTAAGGCACCCCTTATTGGCCCTATGGCTAAAAAATTTAATGCAGCGCGTACTTCAAGAACATTATCTTCTCTTATCTCTTCAGGTGTTTCAATTCTTGAGTCCTTGGAAATAACGTCTAGGGTGGTACAAAACCACCTGTACTCTGATGTTCTTATTGAAGCCAAGGCAGAGGTTCAGAGGGGGGAAACAATGAGCAAGGTAATGCTTATGCATACGGATATTTATCCGTCTCTCATGTCAGAGATGCTTTCTGTGGGTGAGGAAACGGGTGAATCGTCCAAAATGCTCGAAGAGGTTGCGAAGTTTTATGAGGACCAGGTGAGTGATGCAACCCGCGACCTCTCAACTATTATTGAGCCAGTTTTGATGATACTTATTGGTGGCGTTGTTGGGTTTTTTGCGGTTTCAATGATCACCCCTATGTATTCACTATCAAGCGCTATTTAGAAATGAATCGCGCCTACAGCATAGTTGAGCTTCTCATAGTAATTTCAATAGGAATAATTGTTACTGTCATTATTGTATCCGGGTACTCGCGTTTTTTGGACGGTCAGAGACTTAATAGCGCGGTTGAAGGGACTATCTCTCTATTGCAAAAGGCTCGGAATCAGACACTTTCAGCCTTAAAGTGCGAAGGAAGCGCGTGTGCTGGGGTACATCCAGAGAGCGGAACATTTTATGGTGTGCACTTTGATGATAATGCAGCGTCAAGTCCGAACAGGGTAATTCGATTTAGGGGTAATGATTATGGTGATGGAAATAAGGTTTTCGATAATCCGGGAGATGATTTTGTTAATTTTCCAAAGGCGGTGAGTTTAAGTTCTTTTTCTTTAACGGCGAGCACCTGTTCAATAGGAGGGCTTGAGGATGAAGAGCTTGTCTTTGAGAGAATAAGTGGAGACGTGCTCATGATATGCAAGTTGGAGGGTGTCGTTGTCGCCACGTCAACATTGACTAGTGGTACAATAACAATAACTTCAGATAGTTCGGGTTTATCAAAAACAATAACAATCCTCCCAACAGGTGTCATTCAAGTTCAATAACATGAAGCGGCTATTTCTAAAACAGTCAGGATTTACCCAGCACCCCTTTTTTAAAAAAAATGGTGCTGGGTTTACAATCGTTGAGCTTGTGGTGGTTCTTGGTGTGTTTGTAACGTCCATGGTAGCACTCTTTGGTGTAGCACAACTTTCTTTTCGAGCGGTAAAAAAAGCTGGCGAAAAAACACAAGCAGCTTTTTTGTTGGAAGAGGCCTATGAGGGGATTAGATATGCCAGGGACACAGATTATTCAGACAAGATTGCAGATCTGTCTATTTTTTATGATCAGTGCTTTAGGTTTGATGGGGTTGATCGATACAACTTTACGCAGGACAGCCTAGCTCTTCAGTACCACATGGATGAGTCGACAGGCACACTTATTGATACTTCTGGTAATAACAACAATGCGACCTGTTCTACTTGTCCCGATTCTGTTCAGGGAGAGACGAGCCCAAATTTGCAGAATGCAAAAGATTTTGGTGCGGGTCATTATTATACCTCTGGTTCAAACGCCCCAGATCTTGGGACAAATGCAACTATAAGTATTTGGGTCAGGGGTCCAATTCCGTCTGATCTTAATCGATTGATTATGATTTCAGGGTTTGGCTATTGGCTTACCTTCGATAATCAAATACCAACATTTAAAGATGTTCTAGTGACATTAATAGACGCAGATGATCCTATCCTTGATTTCGATTGGCACCACATTGTTTTAACTTATGATGGGAGCTGGCTTCGTCTCTATAAAGACGGTGCTCTTGCTGCCAGTCCAGTTGCACACACAGCGGCCATTTCGCAAAGTGGCCCTCTCTCGATAGGCAATCCAAATCCTGCGCTAGACCTTAATGGCACTGCACTTGATGAGTTAGCAATTTATACTAGGGCCCTTACAGAAAATGAGGTTGTGGCTTTATACAATTCAAATCGTCCAGTATGTGGCAAACTTGATAATAAATATACACGTATTGTTCGTGTAAAAAACGTGTGTCGTAACACTATAGGCGGTGCAAAGTCAAATATTTTGGGAGGGTATGCCGTACAAACGGATGTCGGGTGCAAGGCTTCAACCAGTAATGAAGATTCTGAAATTGATCTTGATACAAAATATTTTGAAGTAGATATTATTTGGGGTGCAGATAACGAGTTTATAGAGACTCTAGAATTTTATATCTCTAACTTATTTTTAGATAGTGATTCTTCATGATGAGTTGCTATAATAAAAAAGGTTTTACAATTGTTGAGATGCTCATCTATGTGGCGATTCTTTCAATGATTACGGTTCTTTTGGTGGTTACTATAATACAGTTTTCTGATGTGTTCGGCCGAGCACGATTTGATCGCAAGGTGGCACTCACCGCACAAACCGCAATGGAGCGTATCATTCGTGAACTACGCCTGGCACAAAATGTTGGAGGGTCGTTTACTTCAGGAAATCCATCAATTACTTTTAATACAATTGGTAAGTTTAATGATGAAATAAAGATATCTGTGAGTCCAAGGACAATTAGTTGGTCTGGGGGCCCGATTCTACTAGACGGAGTTGCTCTTACTCCCAACGATGTGACAGTAACAAATCTATCTTTTTATCTTATTGATAGTGAGAACTCTTTTACTGGCTCTCAAATGGTTAGGGTTTCCATGACAGTTCAAGCAGGGCAAGGTTCTTATCAGATAACACGTACGTATGATTCAGCGGCACTTCTCAGAGAAAGTTATTAATCGACAGGGTGGGCAAGCAGCCCTAGTTGCGGTTGTTTTCTTTTTGTTTATTTCTCTTGTTATTTTGGGGAGCTTTACTGCACTCGCCACATCTCAATTATCTAATGCAAATGAACTCATTGAGGGTAAAAAGTCGTTTGCGACCATGGAATCTGGAATTGATGATATAACCATTCGTGCGCTTTCTACGGGATACGAATATACGAATGTATCAATTGGAGCGAATTTGTACAAGATTTCTTATACGACAAGCGATAATTTTGCGAATGATGGAGAGTCAGAGATTATAATAGATAATTCTGATGCTACTGGAGACCTTCCTTTGGTATATGACGTACGTGCTAAAGGGGATGTTAGTTCGCGTATACGAAAAAGTTTTTATCGATTTATAGTTCCTGACGAAAAACTAGCGGTATCGGTCAAAAGTGCAATACAATCAGGATATATAGGTACAATTTTAAATAACGATACTCAAATTCATTCGACGGCTGGATTTAATAAAGGGGATGTCTTTTCAAATGGATCGATACTTTCGCAGTCCGGCAGGCCCGTTGTTAATGGTAATGCTATTGTTGCTCGTGGTGTAGGAAAGATACCTCACCAGGCTCATAATTGTAGCAAAGATAGTGTTGATGGAGTTCAATATTGTCCTGGAAGCAACATGGGTTCTGCATCTCCTTTGGAGGTGGTTACTTTTCCAAGGGCTGGGTGTGATTCGATTAATGTGGTAGGAGGGCCTGATAACTGCGGAGGGTTTCATGTAAATGAGTGGATGGATGGATCAAGTGACGACGGTCAATTACCAGCTCGAGATGGAGCACAGTCGTTTATTTCAAGTATCACAGGAACCATTAGAAAGATTCGATTGCTTATTGCATGTCACACGAGTACAGTTACTAGTCCTGCATGTTTAGATTTGAAAGGTGGTTTAACACTAGAGATTCGACCAAATGAGCGAGTCACAAAAGATACCGGTAATATTGGCTTTGGTTCATGGCTAAGAGGAACGGAGTGCTCTAAGGATCCTTGGGGCAGAGACTTCATTGATATGAATAGCGATGGAATGTGGGAATATAATGATAACAATGGAGATGGACAATGGTGGCCACCCGGTGGTGATACGATGGGTACTGAGCCAGTCGATGGAATTAATTGGACTTCAGACTGTATTGATGTGCCAGATTTTACTGGTGGAAGTCCAATAGCTAGTGTTTCGATCCTCAAAGGAACGCTTGATAATTTAATAACTCAAAAAGATACATACTATTGGGTTGATATTGAGCTCGGTAATGTTGGTGAGCTTACTATGGATACCAAGTATTGGATTGTAATTGAAGATGGATGTACAAATTCGTGTCTCGGAAACGACAATGAGTATTGGTTAATTGGTGGAACAAACGTTGAGGGGAACCCCGTTAATTATACTGTTGGTAACAATTTGACTGGGGATATAAATACAGCATGGAACTATGATTCGCCAACAGCCCTTTCTGGTTCTAGTGGAGAGGAGGCAGCGTTCATAAGCTTCGAAGACTGGACTAAGGATGTTTTAGATAGCCGCTTTGTTTCAGGCGGTCAAACCTACGAACCCTTTGACATTGCCTTTGAGCTTTTTTTGGGTGAAGAAAAAACATCTCTCACAAGTGATTCTGTTCCAAATCATTTTTCAGGCGACAAGAGAGGGGAGAGCAGTACTATCGGTGATCACCTTTTTATTGTTGGGGATGCACGAGCAGAATTTGTTTCAGGAATTGATGTCGGAGGGACCGTGTATTATGAAGAGATTGATGACTTACTGTCATATAATGAAGTTAAGGCGGGAGGTGAGTTTTATACACAGTCATATTCGGGCACTGATCGTATACAAGAATCACACCAACCACCCGATATTCCCTATCCTCAAACAAGTTGGTTAGATATTGATGACATAAACTTCGCAGGACTTAAAAGACATCTTTTGAAGTCTGCTCAGTATGCATGTCCAGATGATTTTGATCCTGTGCCCCCACCAGGTTGGCCTACAGGATATTCGTCTTATAATCAGGGTGAAAACTGGAATAGACTTGCCTCAAATTGGAGATTTCCAGCACCAACCAATATTAATGCAATTCAATGGGGGGCTTCGTGTGACTCTCCATACTATACTTCTGATAATCGCTGGTCGTGTTGGGATCAGTTTTGTTCTTGTAACAACGGTGGAGGGGCTGCATATGTTGGGCAAAATAACGAAGTTGAGGTGCATGCAGACAGTTCTTCTGATGACCCAGACGGTGGAGTAGACGATGTTTTTTGTGAAAACGTGGACGACGAGGCAAAGTATGAGGATGATCTTGGGACAGATGATGACCCAATTCCACCCCCAGAACAGGCATTTGGTGTTAATGGTGTTGTGTTAAATACGGCCAAACTAGAGCAGTTAAAGAAAAAAGCAATGAGTCTTGGTATTCAAGATATAACGAGTGAGCCTTCTGGTGCGATAAGTCTTAGCTCTCCTGCCGGAGTTGCTGGTACGACTACGTGGCCCGGAATCACCCCTCATGACCCCAACTTCGGGCTTCATCCGTTGTGTGATCCACCACATAGTCCGCAGGATGAGTGTGACGGGTATCAATACTGGAACATATACAACAGAGAAGAGTTCGTAAAAGTTAATGGTACAGAGGGCTACCCTCTGTATGGAGGATATATTATTGGAGATGTAACGATACCAACAGAGACAGGAGTTAGATTGGCAGGACGTATAACACAAGAAATATATGACGGATATTGGAAGGACGCCACAACAACACTAGAGTCATCAATGGTCGGTAAGTGCCCATATAATGTTCGTCATGACGGAGAGGTAATTGGTGGGGGGACGGTTAATGAAAATGATCCATGTTATGTTCTTTGGATCACGGGGGACTTGGTGATCACGGGTGGTGCGACCTCGATTACTGCATTGCCTCCAGATAGTGCCACATGTGCAAATGCGTACGGTATTTATGGACCACCAGAGACGTGTAGTGCTACCGATCTTGAGTATAGTATGTTTATTATTGTTGAGGGTGATGTAAATATCTCCCAAGGGTCTCATATATATGGATTTCCTCATCCTGAAAAGCGAAGCGGTATTTTTATTGTTAGTCTTGAGCAAGATACGGGTTCGTCAGAGGGGGCAATTCAGATTACTGGGAAGGCACGTGGTTCCGCGTTCTTTGGCTATCGAGGCACATTGACGGGTAGTCAGAGCACCCATATTAAGGCGCTAGTTGCGGCAGGTATTAAGACATCAGGTAGTGCAGAAATTTTCTTTGACGAAGGTCTCAAGAGTCCATTCACAGAGTCTGGTGGCTCTCAATTAACGGGTGCAAATATAGATAAATATAGGGAGGTTGATTAACGTAGTTGCATTTAAAAGAGCTTATACACTACACCAAAGAGGCTTCACTATAGTAGAATATACATAATGAAGCCTTTTTCTTTTCCCTCTCTTGGAATCGACATCTCTGACGAATCATTTAAGTATATACGCCTTGAGAGTATTAAGGGTTCACGACAAATCAAGTTCTTTGGAGAAAAAAAATTAGAAAAAGGAATTGTTGAGGAGGGAGAGATAAAAGATGTAAAGGCGCTTTCCAAGACACTTTTATCAACCCTTAAAACCTACCATTCAAAATCTCCATATGTAGTTCTATCTCTTCCAGAAGAAAAAGGTTTTTTACGCTTGATTAGCATGCAGACAATACCTCTGTCTGAAGTCCGTCAGGCTCTTGAGTTCCAACTAGAAGAGCACATACCGTTTCCTCCAGATCAGCTTGTCTTTGATTATAAGGTTATGGGCAAGAATTCTAAGGGTGAGATGCACGTTGTCTTAACAGCATATCCAAAAGCCCTTGTGTATTCCTATATGGAAGTAATAAAGAATGCTGGGTTTATTCCGATTATTTTTGAACTCGAGTCTCAGGCGGTTGCGCGCGCGGTTGTCCCACGAGGACTTGAGGGAGCTGTTCTCGTAGGAGACATAGGAAAAACGAGAACAACCTTTTCTATTGTACACAAAGGAATGACTCATTTTACTTCAACCATTAAAGTTGGCGGGAGGGATATAGATGAGACATTGAAGAGTTCTTTGCATATAAACGAAGAAGAAGCGTCAGAAATAAAGATTGGAAGAGGACTTGATATTGGTTCGGAAGACGTTATTAAAAGCCTTGCGTCGACACTTAACATTTTAAAAGATGAGGCCGAACGACAAATTGGGTTTTGGGACCGACAAGAAGGAAACAAAGGACAGGATATCTCAAGAGTGTTTTTGTGTGGTGGGGACGCGCACCTAAGAGGTCTCCCAGAATTTTTGTCACGTGAATTACAGGTGGACGTTGAAAGAGCTAAAATTTGGGACAATATTTTTGATATGAAAAATTATATTCCACCGGTCTCTGCCCACGACACACTTTTGTATGCAACGGCACTTGGTCTCGCCCTGCGAGGAGATGACTACTTATTTAGAGAGTAATTATGAATTTACTACCACCAGAATATAAAAAAGAATTACCACTAGAGGCATGGAGACGCTATCTTACCACACTTGGGATTTATTTTTCTGTCGTGGGTCTTGTGGGGGTCATGCTTTTACTACCATCGTTTTTCTTTCTTAAATTTCAAATTGGTGGTCTTGAAGATGAATTGACAACTACTCAAGGAATTGAAGATTACAGAGAAATGAAGCTCGGAAAAACTAGAGTAAGTGGACTAAATACCTCCCTTGCAGCCTTTGTTGATTTTGAGGCCAAGAGTAAAAAGGCACATCCAGTAATTGATAATTATATTAAACTTGCGAAAGGTCAGGTGGATATTCAGACCCTGAGATACATTCAAGAAGAGATTACTGGAGAGGTTAAGCTAGATATTAATGGACGTGCACCACTCAGAGCATCATTTATTTCTTTCCTGGACGATATAAAAGCAGATCCACTTACTAAAGCTGTGGACTCTCCGATATCAAACCTATTAACCGAGGTTAATGGAACTTTTAATCTAAATATTGATATCAAACAATGAAATTTAATATTAGTATAATAAAACAAAAATTTCTTATAGCTCTTGGGTTTATCCTTCTGATTCTTGCGGTATTTCTTGGTGGTTTTATGTATTTACTATGGAATCAAATTATCCCTCTTTCGGAGCAGTTTTTGGAGGTGCAGAGAGAAATTAAAACAGCAGAGGAACAGATTGATACATTTAAAATTTTGGTGGCACCAGACCTAAAGAAAAATGAATTAGAGTTTAAAAGGATTCAAAATCTGTTTTTTTCAGAAGAACGAGCTTTTGAGTTTATTGTTTTCCTAGAGCAGACAGCAGCTCGTCATAATTTGGCACAGACCATTTCGAATCCACCCAGCGAGAAAACACCAAGGACGACTGTTCAAATAAGAGGTAAAGAGGGTGATATTTTACAGTTTATGAACGAGATTGAAAACGGAACATTTCTGGTGCGCGTTGCAGGTGTCAGTTTCTCAAGTTCTCCTGGAAACTCGAGTGCTTCATTAGATTTAGTTCTTAGATCACTATGAAAATAAAAGGATTGAAATTTATAACAAAGTACATAAAAAAGCCAGGGTCAGAGGCAATCATTCCCTTTGCTGACTTTATTTGGCAAGCAACAATAATAACGCTCATTGTCGGCGTAACTGCGCTTATTGCATATGATGCATACGTTTTTATCTTTAGAGTTCAGGTACTTGAAAAAATCAATATAGAAATCATACCTGGTGGTGGGGTTCAAGAGGTAAATGACAAGTTACTCAAGCAGGCAGTTGATATTTTCGAAGAGAGGGAAAGAGTTTCCCGTCCTGTTTTTGTGCCGTTGCCGGTGGCTGAAGAAGAGGAAGAGTAAAAAAATAAATAGTTATCCCTAGGATTAAACCCGGGTTTAATCCTAGGGATAACTCCCGGGAGGGAATCGCTTTGCTCCATCAGCAAAGCCCACGTGCGCTCGCTCGAACCAATGGCGCTCGCTTCGGTTCGATTCCTCTATGAAATACAACAAAACAAAAAAGCACCAGTTTTAACTGGGCTTTCTTATTTTGTGTGTCCCGGGAGGGAATCGAACCCCCATCTAGGGCTTAGAACACCCCAGCTTTATCCATTAAGCTACCGGGACATAAAGCTATCTTATAATTCTCTTAGTTTTTTGTATACCTCGTATGCGCGTTCGGCACCATTTACTGCCCTATGCGGGTAAGGTTCTTTTGGGATCTCAAAATATTCACATACACCAGAAAGTTTGTGGTAATTAATGTCAGGTGTGCCGTGTAATTTCTCATACGATGCTGTAAATACATCAATTGTGTGGTAGTCGAGCGGATTTGTTATGCCTGTACTCGTAAACGCTGCCTGCAAAAAAGTCCAATCAAATGGAGTGTTCCATGCTGCAAATATAGAATCTTGTGCAGCTTCAGCATACTGCTCCAGGCTTTCTTTTAATGAGAGGGCGTCCTCCCAATCCTCCTCCTTATAACCATTTACTTTTAGAGCCTCGGTTGTGGCGGTTTCGATATGTTCTGGTTTTACTTTTATATTAACTCGAGCCACCTCTTCCAAAGTTTCTATATCAGCGATGATAGCCCCAATCTCAATGACCTCGTGCTCCAGTGGATTGAGCCCGGTCATTTCTAGATCAGTAAAAGCAATAAATTTTGGTTTTTCCATCCCGTTAGAGATAGGAAGCGCTAGCACTTCCGTATATTAAATGATTAATTTTGATCAAGATTTGTATTTAGACTATTAGGATTGTTTTTTCAGCTGTTAAAATATCTCTAACGGGATCCACTAAAATATTGGCCCTCCTACAATCGCTACTGTAATAAAGCTACTAATATACCCAACAACAGGAAGTAGAAGGTAGATTACAGCAAATACTAAAATAAATCCAAAGCCCCCAAGCATCATCTCAAATCGGAGCGCCTGTCTTGGGAAAAACGCATGGAATAGCTTTGAGCCATCGAGCGGTGGAATAGGAAGCATATTGAGTACTGCGAGCCACACATTGATAACCATAATCATGGTAGCCCCTATCAAAAATGCTTCTGTTGTTGGACTTTGTGGCAAAAGATGAGAGAAGCGAACGAACATGCCGAACACGACAGCAAGCAACAAATTAGATGCGGGCCCTGCAAATCCAACAATGGCAGGCCCCCATTTTTGATTCTTTAGGTTGTAGGGATTGTAAGGTACCGGTTTTGCAGCACCAATAAAGATACCGCCAATTAAAAGAGATAGTGCAGGCAAGATTAGAGACCAAAATATGTCCAAATGAGGCAGTGGATTCAGGGTCAATCGACCGGCATAAGCTGCCGTCTTGTCCCCCTGCATATAGGCTACTACCCCATGGGCTACTTCGTGGATTACGACCGACATCATGAGGATTGCTAATTGGAGGATAAATAGTGTTGCGTCCATAGGTTATGTATGATATAAAAGCTGGTAAAGGGGTTGTGTCCGAACTCCATTTCTATCAAAACCTCCAGATTTTGGCTACAGCTTGGCAAAATACTCTCACTATATACGCTGTATATGGCTCGAATATTTTACCTGCGCTTCGCTCAAAATCTGACAATTTTGATGAAGAAAGCAAGTTCGGACGCAACCCCATGTAAATTATGGCAAGAGTCTGCACACAATGTAGTAAGGGTTCTCAGATGGGTGGCAAGCGCCGCCTTCTTCGTGCTCATTATAACCCAACTAAGTGGGAGCGAAAACAGCCCAATCTGCAATGGTCTAAGGTTGGAGATGGCCCGCGCCGCAAAGTGTGCACAACCTGTATCCGTAAGAACAAAGCTGCTTAATTAAAAGAACGCCCGAGGGCGTTCTTTTGGTTCGTGCATGTTCAAGTCTTAATGTTTCTATATAATAGAAACATGCCAAGCATCGAATTTATCGGCTTCACACTTGAATTCATCGGCAAGATTATGATCGCCTACACTGCGGTCAGTGTTCATTATCGTGTCTGGAAAGAACATGCGGTAGATGAGAGGGTTTTTTCAGAAATGAAAAGAGAGCGCCTTCTAGGTTTGTTGGGTATCATATTGATGGTTATTGGATATTTGCTTGAGGCCCCATTTAAGTTTTGATTGACTATATTATAGTGTAGGGGGTAGGTTACTTTTGTAGCTAGAACTTTGTACCCCAGGGCACCCTCTTTTCTGCTTCGCAGAATTTACCTTGTAGCAAAAAAGGAATGGAAAAAATGCCAGAATACGAAATAGGCCTAAGAATAACTGGGGACTACCGAAAAGAGTTTCCAGATCTTCGAGTAGCAGAACTCCCCGAAATTCTCAAAAAAGAATACGGTGGAGACTTTGAGTTTTTGCCAGTTCCAGGGGACCGTCCCCTCGTTTACATAAATTTTGTCATGTCACAGGGTGGAGTGTTCAATCTGAAAGATAATCCTGGTGGTGGGCCAATTAGTCAGGGCAACCAGGCTGATGCATTCGGTATGGCACTTTTGCGCTCAAGTGCTGATGCGGTCATGGTTGGCTCAGGAACTCTCAATGGTGAGCCGAGTCACGTGTGGGACACTGACTTTATCTTCGACAACTTTCCTCAGATGAAGGGAAGGGAAGACTTACGCGAAGCTTTTGCTTCGTGGCGAAAGTCTCTTGGCAGGAAGCATGATACCCCTCCAACATATTTCATGACTAACTCTGGAAAAATCGATTTTACAGCACAAGCATTTCAGGGTGAGGCTGGAGCCGGACCTTTTATAGTTACAGGTCGTCGTGGAGCGAGTCAGATTCAACAGGACATGCCCGACTTCCGTGACTTTGTCATCGCGAGCGACGAAGTTGGCAATCTCGATGAGAAGTCTATGCTTGAGACGATACGTCGTGAGCACGGAGTCCAAATGCTTTTACACGAAGGAGGGCGAGGCGTTGTTGATGCTCTTGCCAACAAGGGCCTTGTTGATGAATTTTTCCTGACCATAATTAATAAAAAGCCCGTTGGTGATATCGGCGAAAGAAATGCACAAAAACTTTTCCAGACGACTAATGGCGGGTATCCAACTTCAGCAAAAGTAATAACCAATCGACTCGATGCGACGGGGGAAGCAGAAATGCTCAATCTCGACTATCGAGGAGTACGAGGACTTTAGGGTCCTCTTTTTATATAATTTAGACAAAAAGCCCACAAACTTCTTCACTCATTCTCGCCTTGCTCCGAGGTTGAAGCTTGCAGCTTTAAAAACCATTCAGAAGTTTGTGGGCTTCTTACTTGACCAATTTCCTGGAAGGGATATATTGAAGACATGATTAAATCTCTTCTTCTGGGGCTCCTCCTTGCCACCGACTGTGGAAGATTTACTCGTGCCTAGTTGCAACTCCAAATAGATACAAGCAAGTCCTCCACTCCGGAGGACTTTTCTGTCCCTTAACAATTGAGGGTGGTGACATGATTGAACTACGACGATCTCATATTGATATATTCGATACGACTCTTCGTGATGGCGAACAAGCTGGGCATCAGATGAGCCCAGATACCAAACTTGCAATTGCACATCGTTTGGCAGATATTGGCGTCAATGTAATTGAGGCTGGATTTCCCAGTTCTTCTCCTACAGATTTTGGAGCGGTTGAGGCAATCGCACGCGAAGTCCGCGACCCAATTATTACATCCCTTGCACGGATAGTTCCTGGAGACATTGAGCCCGCATGGCGTGCGATTGAGCATGCGGCACGCCCGCGAATTCATGTATTTGCGTCTACCAGCCCCATACACATGGAGAAAAAGCTGCGCATGACTCCTGACGAGGTTCTTGCGAGAACCGGGGAGGCTGTGCGTCTTGCTAAGTCGTATTGTGATGATGTTGAGTTCTCTCCGGAGGATGCAACACGAACCGAGCCCGAGTTTTTGGCGACTATCGTGAAGCTCGCGATTGCCGAAGGGGCTCAAGTCATCAACATACCCGACACAGTAGGTTATATTGTGCCACACATGTTCGCGCGGCTTCTCAATAATCTTCTGGCTCGCGTGCCAGAGCTCGATCCAAACCACGGAACTCGCACGCTTAGTGTTCATTGTCATAATGATCTTGGTAATGCTGTTGCCAACACACTCGTTGGCGTCATGTATGGTGCACGTCAAGTTGAGGGATGTTTTGTCGGTATTGGTGAACGCGCCGGCAATGTCGCACTCGAGCAAGTAATTATGAACATTAAGATTCATGGCCAAGATGGCGACTACTACTCTGGATTTGAAACCGGAATTGATACCACACAACTTGTGCCGTTGTGTCAATTTATCTCTGGTGCGATTGGCTATCCAATTCCGCTTCATCAGTCAATTATTGGAGACGGTGTGTTTATGCATAGCTCTGGCATTCATGCCGATGGTGTGCGCAAGGATGCGGGCACATACGAAATTATGAGTCCAGCGTCGGTTGGACACGGCACGGCAAAGCCCAAGCTCGTGACTCATATGGGAAGAGGCGGCATCGCCGGATATCTCGAAGGGCTTGGGTACAAGGATGGCGATTCACTAGCCGTTGAAATATACCCACACTTCATTGCCCTTGCTGGCGTAAAAGGCGAGCTCACGGCAGAAGACATGCACATGCTTGTTCAAGAGGTTCATGCACGAGACGAGGCACTACGGAGCAATCTTTTTCATTTTCCGGATGTATACTCAATAGATTTTCGTCCCAATTGGGCAAGAGTTCGCATTAAGAGAAATGAAGATGTGTTTTATGGCGTATCCAATGGAAGAGATGGTGTTGTGAGTGCTGTTATGCTCTCCATCCAGAATGCTCTTCATGCACATGGCGTTTCAATTGCACATAACATTACACTCGATGACTATAGAGTTGAAAAAGGTGGGGGTGGGCCAGAAGCAAATGCATGGACAATTGTTAAGCTTCGCCACGGTGACAATATTGGTATGGCGCGAGCTGGCGACACTGATGTTGTTGTAGCATCTGCCAAGGCATACCTGGCGGCCATCAACAATCTCATCCACCACCCGTTTACTATCAATAGCTAGGCACGCACCTAGCTATTTTATTTGTTAAGTTAACTTGACATGCTATAATCTAAGAAGTACATTGAAAGTAAGGTTATGAAAGGGTCGGTAAAAAATTATGTATATGAATGTCGCACGAACGCCGGTGTTACCCAAGAAGATTTAGGAGATTCTGTTGGGGTCACTCGCCAGACGATTATCGCGATAGAAAAAGGAAATTATACTCCATCGGTACTTTTGGCTCTTAAGATAGCAAAATTTTTTAAAAAATCGGTTAATGACATCTTTATATTATGAAAGGATATAGTGAAATTATTTTAGCGAGTCTGGTCCTTGTGTTACTTGGACTTGTTGCCCATCCAATGCCAGGAATGACGATAATGGTTGTCACACCTCTTTTGGTGCTTGCCTTTGGTGGGTTTGTTGCCCTGCTTTGGAAAGAAAGAGCGCGAGACGAAAGAGAGGAGATGAACCGAATGAATGCGGACCGCATAGCTTTTTTGGTAGGATCAGCAGCTATTACTGTCGGCATTATGGTGGGCTCCTTTAGTAATGAAGGTCCAGATAATTGGCTTTTATTTGCACTTGGGGCGATGGTTTTAGGGAAGATAATTACTCATTTTTTAGTGAGACACAGACAATAATTTGTCCACAAGAGATGTAAAGTAAACTTGACATTTTGTACTAAGTCTTTACGATGAATAACATGAATACACAAAAAGGAATTTCTCAAATCATGCTCCTCTCGCTTATAGGGGCGCTTGTTGTGATTGGTGTCGGATTTTATTATTTTTCTTCAGATACAAAAGACCTAGCCCCAAATGGTTGTACCGCCGAAGGTAAGGTTTGTTTTGATGGCACTATTGTTGGCCGAGTTGGTTCTACCTGTGAATTCGAAGCGTGCCCGGCTGATGATGCTGCCATGAAAGAAGACGGAGACACCACGATGGAAGTGCCCGCTTCAGGACATAAAGAAGTTGATGAGATGATTGAGTTGGGGGATTCAATGACGCATGACGATGAAGGTTCAATGATGATGGAAGAGGATGGCGATGTCATGATGACTAGTTATTCGGGGATGCGTTTTGCTGGATCAGAAAAAGCTCCGCTTCTTGATTTTAATCAAGAAGATTATAATAAGGCCATATCCTCGGGAAATCTCGTTGTTCTCTACTTTTATGCAAACTGGTGTCCGATTTGTCGTGCTGAGTTTCCAAAAATGGAACAGGCGTTTGATGAGCTAGGTAAAGACGGCGTTGTTGGCTTCCGTGTCAATTATAATGACAATGAGACTAACGGATTCGAAGAGACTCTTGCACGTGAGTTTGGTGTTGCCTACCAACACACAAAGGTGTTTCTCCGCGATGGAAAGGTTTTACAAAAAGCACCAGATGGCTGGGACAAAGATCGTTATATTAGCGAAATTAACAAAGCCTTATAGACCATGGTAGATAGCATTTCAATCGTTGTTGCCTTTACGGCCGGGATCATCTCATTTTTAGCTCCATGTGTACTTCCTATTGTTCCAGGTTTTCTGGCCTACCTAGCGGGATCATCTACTCAATCAGAAACAAAAAGAAGAGATGTTTTTTTGAACGCCCTCTTTTTTGTACTTGGTTTTTCTGCTGTTTTTGCAGTCTTGGGAGTTCTACTTAACACTCTCTTATCTGCAATCGCTTACGATGTCCAAATTTGGTTATCAAGAATAGGTGGAATAATTATTATATTTTTTGGTCTGTATCTCACAGGCATCCTAAAAATTGGTTTTTTGGAGCGAGAACATAAATTAAAAATTAAAACTAAATTTCGTTCTCGTTTTGCTACTTCGTTTGCGTTTGGGGCTGCGTTTGCCGCTGGGTGGACACCATGTGTGGGGGCGGCACTCGGGGCAATACTAGGGCTTGCGGCAACCCAACCAGGAACTGCATTGTATCTTCTTTTTGCGTATGCTCTTGGTCTGGGTGTTCCCTTTTTGTTGGTCGGTTTGTTTGCGGCACAAGCAACACGTATCATCGAAAAATATTCAAAATATGTCAGGAGTATCAATATTCTATTTGGAATACTCTTGATCGCACTCGGTATATTAATTTTTACTGGCAATCTTGCTCGAATAGCTAATTTTGAGCTTTTGAATCGTTTTTTGATATCACAGTGAACATCGAACTCATAAAAAAATATGCCCCGCTCGTAGTTTCGTTACTTGTAATCGTTGGTGCGATATACTATTTTGAGCCAGATCGAGTTAGTCGTTCAGAAAACAGAGAAGATACGAGTGAACTTCGTGTAGAGAGAAGCGAGGATATAGTCGCCGAAAAAGAAAAAAAGTTTGAACGAGCCAAGGAGATATCAACCCCTGATGGTTTTGTTAATTCAGAAGAATTTCAGCTCGCAGATCTGATTGGCCAGAAAGTTATCATTGTAGACTTTATGACATACAGCTGTATTAATTGTCAGCGTACATATCCATATCTCAATGCATGGTATGAAAAATACAAAAATGATGGCCTCGTTATCGTTGGAATGCATACTCCAGAATTTGATTTTGAAAAAGATATAGATAATGTACGCAAGGCAATGAAGCGACATGGCATTAAGTTTCCTATTGTTCTTGATAACGACTTTTCAACGTGGAATGCGTATGAGAATCGGTATTGGCCACATAAATATCTAATTGATATAGACGGTTTTATTGTGTACGACCATATTGGCGAAGGTGGTTATGAGGAGACAGAAGAAAAAATTCAGGAGCTTTTGAATGAACGACGTGAACGACTTGGCATGGGCGACATGATTACTGATGCGATTGTTAAGCCAGATAATGTTGAGGATGTAGATACATCAAATCCAAGGAGTACTGAAATTTATCTTGGTGCGTGGCGAAATGAGCTTTTTGCCAATGGTCCAAGATTTACCGAGGGCGTTGGCATGTTCGAACGACCTGAATCTCCAGAAACACACTTGCTTTACTTAGATGGCGAATGGGATATCAAAGACAGACATGCTGAAACAGTGAGTGGTCCCGCGCGTATTATATATAAATATCAGGCCGAAAAGGTCTTTATGGTGCTTGGTGCTGAAAATCCTGTGAAGGTAAAGCTATTACGAGATGGCAAGCCGGTTGGAGATGCTGCTGGTTCAGATTTTGTTGGTGGGGAGGGCACCGTTCACAACAAGCAATTGTATCGACTCATTGAGGACCCGGAGGGCTGGGGCGAGCATACCCTTGAGATAATAATAGAGGAGGGGATACTTGAGGCTTATACGTTTACCTTCGGATAGTTGACCAAATAGGATCTTTTTGGTATCCTCGGGGGTACATTTGTTATGCCAACAATACAACAATTAGTGAGAAAAGGACGTAAACGAGTGAAGGCTAAGACCAAGTCGCCTGCTTTGCGTTTTAGTTTTAATACACTTCATAACAAACGAGTGAATCACGCTTCACCATTTAAGCGAGGAGTGTGTATTCAGGTAAAAACCATGACTCCACGTAAGCCTAACTCAGCTATCCGTAAGGTTGCTCGTGTTCGGTTAACAAACGGAAACGAAATTACGGCCTACATTCCAGGAATGGGACACAATCTTCAGGAGCACTCCGTAGTGCTTGTACGAGGTGGGCGAAAGAAAGACTTGGCAGGTGTCAGATACCAGGTTGTACGTGGTGTTTTGGATGCTGCAGGAGTAGAAGGTCGCCATCAAGGACGAAGTAAGTATGGTGCAAAGAGGCCTAAGGCCGGAAAAGAATAATATCTATGCGACGTAAACGAAATTACAAAAGAGAGCAGTTACCAGACCCAAAGTATGGGGATTTTGTAATTGCAAAATGTATTAATCACATCATGCTCGATGGTAAAAAATCAACCGCACAGCAAGTTGTATATGATGCAATCGAAGAGATTCGAAAAAAAGTTAAGGATGAGGATCCAGTTTCGATATTTAATATAGCAATTACAAACGTGGGACCACAGGTTGAAGTAAAATCTCGACGTGTTGGTGGAGCAAACTACCAGGTTCCACGAGAGGTTCGTGGAGAGCGAAGGCAGGCACTCGCATTTCGTTGGATTATACAGGCTTCTCGCGCTAAAAAGGGCCAGCCAATGGCAAAGAAGTTTGCCGAAGAATTGATGTTGGCAGCCAAAAACGAAGGTTCAGCAATTAAAAAGAAAGAAGATACTCACCGAATGGCTGAAGCCAACAAGGCTTTTGCTCACTTTGCTTGGTAATATAAATAATACTATATGGCACGTGAATATCCGCTAGAGCGCGTTCGCGATATTGGAATCATCGCACACATCGACGCCGGTAAGACTACAGTCTCCGAGCGTATACTTTTTTATACTGGTGTTTCCCACAAGATTGGTGAGGTACATGAGGGCGAAGCAATCATGGACTGGATGGAACAGGAACAGGAACGAGGTATTACTATTACGTCTGCTGCCACAACCTGTTTTTGGAAACCAACATATTCACAAGACAAAAAAGACGAACATCGAATTAACATTATCGACACACCAGGTCATGTAGACTTTACGGTAGAGGTAGAGCGTTCACTACGTGTTTTGGATGGTGGTGTAGTTGTGTTTGATGGTGTTGCCGGCGTAGAACCACAGTCAGAAACCGTATGGCGACAGGCTGACAAATATAATATTCCACGAATTTGTTTTATCAACAAGCTCGACCGAACAGGAGCATCTTGGGAATTTAGTTACAAATCGATTCATGAAAGACTTTCACCAAATGCAATTGCAGTACAGCTTCCACTCGGTCTTGAGGCAAATCACGAAGGATCCGTCGATCTTTTAGCTCAAAAAGCTTACAAATTTGAAGGCGAGCGAGGTGAAAAAGTTGTTGAGACAGAAATCCCGGCCAACATGGCAGAAGATGTCAAAAAGCACCGAGCAAACTTAATTGAAAAAATTGTAGAAAATGATGATGCAATGATGGAGGCATATCTCGAAGGAAAAGAGCCACCACTCGATGAGCTCAAGCGCGCCTTACGAGCCGCAACAATCGCATACAAAGTAATTCCTGTATATTGTGGAACCGCACTCAAGAACAAGGGTGTTCAACTTCTTTTGGACGGTGTGATTGATTATCTCCCAAGCCCACTTGATGTTCCTCCAGTTGAGGGTACCAAGCCAGATTCAGAAGATGTGATTACGCGCGAGGCCAAGGATGATGTATCATTTTCCGCACTTGCATTCAAGCTTCAGAACGACCCATTTGTAGGACAGTTAACATATTTCCGTGTGTATTCGGGTGTTCTTACCTCAGGTTCTTATATCTATAACTCAACCAAAGATACTAAAGAACGAGTCGGACGAATTTTGCGCATGCACTCAAACAGCCGAGAAGAAGTAAAGGAAGTATTTACTGGTGAGATCGGTGCAATTGTTGGGCTCAAGGGAACCACAACTGGTGATACTCTGTGTGATCCAGAGAACCCGATTGTTCTTGAGCGGATCGTATTCCCAGAACCTGTTGTAGACCTCAAGATTGAGCCAAAAACCAAGGCAGACCAAGAAAGGATGGGTCTTGCGCTCAAGCGACTTTCGGACGAAGATCCAACATTTAAAATTCACACTGACAAAGACACGCTAGAAACTATTATTTCGGGTATGGGTGAACTTCATCTAGAGGTTTTGGTAGACCGAATGAAACGAGAGTTTAAGGTTGAAGCTAATATTGGTCAACCACAAGTAGCATACAAAGAAACTATTCGTTCTGAAGCACAGGGCGAGGGAAAGTACATCAAGCAGTCTGGTGGTAAGGGTCAGTACGGTCACTGCAAGATTAAGGTTGAGCCCAATGAATCGGGCGCAGGATTTGAATTTGTTAATGAAATCAAGGGTGGGGCAATCCCCCAAGAATTTATTACGCCGGTAGAAAAAGGTATCAAAGAAGCGCTCGATCGAGGTGTTATCGCGGGCTACCCAATGGTAGATGTAAGGGCACGTCTCTATGATGGTACATTCCATGACGTTGACTCGAGTGAATCAGCCTTTAAGATTGCAGGCTCAATGGCACTTAGAGATGCAGCTCAAAAAGCCAATCCAGTTATTCTTGAGCCAATCATGCGCGTTGAGGTAATTGTACCTACCGATTTTATGGGTGAAATTACAGGTGACCTTAACTCAAAGCGTGGGCGCATTGAAAGCATGGAAGACCGACTTAATCTCAAGGTAATTGATGCCAAGGTTCCACTTTCAGAAATGTTTGGATATGTTACACGACTTCGTTCTATGACAGAGGGACGAGGCTCATACACCATGGAGTTCGACGCATTTGAAGAAATGCCAAAGAACATCTCTCAAGAGCTGATAGCTAAGAAGCAGTAAGACCAAAACAAAAATACTGCATATGCGGTATTTTTGTTTTGGTCTATAATACGGGCATGGAGAAGAAAAGGAGTTCTATACCGTTTTATGTAGCGGCTACCATAACATTTGATACGATAGAGGTCTACGTGTCCCGTACAAAGTTTAGACGTGATACTAGCTACAAAATATGAACATCAGCGATCTAAAACAATGTAAAATAAATTCTCGCTTTGGAGCGGAAATGTTTACATTCTCTATTTTGTATAGGATGGCAGATGAAGACAAGGAAACATTTGCAAAGGAGGCGCCGACCGAGGACATTGATCTGGAGGAGGTTCCCCTTGAAGATTTGCCCTTGTAGGGGGGTTTGACAAAAACCCGTATTTTCCTTACCATTGGGCTTATCGAGCCCGTGTAGGAGTTTGCTTAAAAACAAGGTGTTTTTAGACTCCAATACAATTATTAATGTTTAGAGGTTATTTTTTTTACTATGGCAGAAAAATTTGATCGAACAAAGCCACACGTCAACGTAGGAACCATTGGTCATGTAGACCACGGTAAGACTACTTTGACAGCGGCTATTCTCCATGGTCTCAACCTCATGGGTTACAAGGCGCGAGTTGAAGACGTAAGTCAGATCGACAAAGCACCTGAGGAGCGTGCACGTGGTATTACCATTTCGCTTCACCACTCTGAGTATGAGACTGAAAAGCGTCACTTTGCGCATATTGATGCGCCAGGTCATGCTGACTATATCAAGAACATGATTACCGGGGCTGCCCAGATGGATGGTGCTGTCCTCGTGGTTGCCGCAACTGATGGCCCTATGCCACAGACCCGTGAGCACATTCTTCTTGCACGTCAGGTAGGTGTACCTGCAATTATTGTTTTCATCAACAAGGTGGACGCAGTTGATGATCCAGAACTCGTAGAACTTGTTGAAGCAGAAATTCGTGAACTTTTGACAAAGTATGAATACGATGGTGAGAACGCACCGATTATTAAGGGTTCGGCACTTAAGGCGCTCCAAGCTAAGTCAGTAGATGACGAAGCTATTAAGCCAATCAAAGAGCTTGCTGAAGCCTTGGATAACTATATTCCAGAGCCAAAGCGAGAACTCGACAAGCCATTTCTTATGCCAGTTGAGGATGTATTCTCAATTGAAGGACGTGGTACCGTTGTAACGGGCCGCATCGAGCGAGGTCAGGTAAAGGTAGGTGAGGACATTGAAATCATTGGTCTTAAGGACACCGCAAAAACTACTGTTACTGGTATTGAGATGTTTAATAAACAGCTTGATTCTGGTCAGGCGGGCGACAATGCAGGACTCCTCCTGCGAGGTCTTAAGAAGGAAGACGTAGAGCGTGGACAGGTATTGGCAAAGTCAGGAACTGTCACACCTCACACCGAATTCGAAGCTGAAGTATATATCTTGAGCAAGGAAGAGGGTGGTCGTCATACTCCATTCTTCAAGGGCTACAAGCCACAGTTCTACATTCGAACAACTGACGTAACTGGTGAGGTTACTCTCCCTGAGGGTACTGAAATGGTTATGCCGGGGGATACCATGACATTTGATGTAAAACTTATCCAACCAGTTGCACTTGAAGAGAAGCAGCGGTTTGCTATCCGTGAAGGTGGCAAGACAGTTGGTGCTGGGGTTGTAACTAAAATCAAAAAATAAACATGGTAAAAAAAGCGGCAGCAAAGCCTGCAAAAGCAGAGAAGCCTGAAAAGGCGGAAATCAAAAGCAAGTTACGTATTCGTATTCGCGCATACGACAACAAGGTAATTGATGCTTCGGTTAGGCAAATCGTTGATACCGCTCGTAGATACGGAGGTGAAATAGTTGGTCCTGTGCCACTTCCAACAGAAATCCGTAAGTACACAGTGAACCGCTCAACCTTCGTTCACAAAAACGCCCGAGAGCAGTTTGAGATGAGGGTACACAAGCGAATAATCGACATTCTTGATCCAACGGCCAAGATTGTAGACTCGCTCACCAATCTCAACTTGCCAGCCGGCGTAGACATTGAAGTTAAAATGTAAACAAAAAACCGCCTTCTGGGCGGTTTTTTTGATGTTCGATTGACTACTAGTAGAGATTTGAGAGGGGGCTTTACATTTAAAGCCTAATTTGCTATATTTTAGAGCATGTTTTCGGAATGTTGAGGTAGTTAAAAGGCAACGCGTTGTCGGGGTCTAACCCGATTTTTTTTACCAAAATTAACTAGTGGGATAGCTCAAGAAAATGAAGAAATTCATGCTTGGAAAAAAGCTCGAAATGAGCCAGATTTTTGAGGAAGACGGTACAGTAGTTCCTGTAACTGTTATTAAAGCTACTCCAATTGAGGTTACTCAGGTAAAAACAGATGAGAAGGATGGCTACAAGGCTGTTCAAGTTGCCACTGGCACCACACGACGAGAGTTTCGACCCGAAGAGAGCGAATTCAAGATGGGCGAAAAAATTGATGTCACCATTTTTGAAGCAGGCGACAAAGTAAAGATTGCAGGAGCCGTTAAGGGTCGCGGTTTCCAAGGTGTTGTAAAGCGACACAACTTTGCAGGTCAGCCAAAAACTCACGGCGTTAAACACGCTCACAGACAGCCAGGTTCCATTGGTGCTGTGTGGCCACAGCGCGTTGTAAAAGGAACTCGTATGGCAGGTCACATGGGTACCAATCGCGTAAGCATCCAGGGACTTAGGGTTGTTAAGACCGACAAAGAACAAAATCTTTTGTATATTCGTGGCGCCGTTCCAGGTGCACGCGGAACTCTTTTAGAAATAACTGCATAACATGAAAGCTCCACTTTACAGTAAAGAAGGAAAGCAAGTTGGTGATGTAACACTCTCCGAATCACTCTTTGGTGTCCGTTGGAATTCAAAAATGGTTCAGGAAGTTGTTGTTGCTCTTCAGACTAATCGACGAGCAGGAACTGCACACACAAAAGATCGTGGAGATGTACGCGGTGGTGGTAAAAAGCCATGGCAACAGAAGGGAACTGGTCGCGCACGACACGGTTCAAGTCGTTCACCAATTTGGATTGGTGGAGGTGTAACCCACGGCCCAACATCAGAAAAAAACTATTCAAAGAAGATTAACAAGGTTGTTAAGCGTAAGGCCCTTGCTACTGTATTATCCAAAAAACTCAAAGAAGGTGAGGTATATTTTGTTGAGGATTTAGTTATGCCAAACCCAAAGACAAAAGAGGCCTTCACTTCGGTTGAGTTGTTTGGAAAGAATGTTGGTATTGAGAAGCTTGGCAAAAAGGGAGGGCGCGCGCTCCTTCTTCTTGAAAAGCCTCACCCAGAAACAATCCGAGCATTCCGAAATCTTCCTTATATAACAATTGAGGAGGCACGAAACGTAAACGTCGAAGAGGCTTTGATTCCAAAGTACATTGTACTTACTAAGAACGCAGCTGATTCGATTAAGGCATAGGAGATTATATGGCACTTTTTGACTTCTTAAAGAAAAAAGAATATCAGGAAAAAATTGCACAACGTGCTGAGTCTAAAAAGGCACCTATTGAGAAAGCTACTGAGGCCCCAAAGGCCAAAGAAGCAGAGGAAAGGGTACCAGCTAGCTTGGAAGCACAGGTAAGTACCGAGGGTGTTTTGATAACCCCACACATTACAGAGCGAGCACGCGCTTTGGCTGAGATTGGGCAATATGTTTTTCGAATTAACCGAGACGCAAACAAAGCTCAGGTTAAAAAGTCAGTGCAGGGCATGTACGGTGTTAACGTTGAGGGCGTAAAAGTTATTACAGTACACGAGAAAAAGCGTCGTAGAGGCTTGACAGAGGGAGTTAAAAAGGGTTATAAAAAGGCGGTTGTAAGCCTTAGAGAGGGTGAAAAAATTGATATCTTTTAAACATGAAGTTATATAAACCAACAACTCCAGGGCGACGAGGGATGACGGTAATTGAATACCGTAAGTTCCTCTCAAAAAAGACTAAAGAAAAGTCTTTGACTTTTGGTTTCAAAAGGAGTGTTGGACGTAACAGTGCTGGACGTATTACTACTCGTCACAAGGGTTCTGGTAACAAGCGATTGTATCGTTTGGTATCTTTCAAATATGATAAAAAGGGTATTCCTGCAAAGGTTATTGGTATCGAATACGATCCAAACCGAAGTGCATTTATTGCGGCCGTCAACTACAAAGACGGTGAGAAGCGCTACCTTTTGGCAGACAAGGAAATGAAGGAAGGTCAGGCAATTATTCACGATGAGAATGCACCAGTACAATCAGGAAATGCACTTCCTCTTTCAAAGATGACACCAGGAACATTTGTCTATAATGTAGAACTTAAGCCAGATGGTGGTGCTAAGCTTATCCGAAGCGCCGGTTCTCACGCGGAGGTTATAGCTCAAGAAGATAATTACACCACGCTCAAGATGCCATCAAAGGAAATCCGAAAGATTCCAGCAAAGTCATGGGCAACTGTAGGTGTGCCATCAAATGAAGAGCACGGATTTGTTGTCTTTGGTAAGGCCGGACGTTCACGTCACGCAGGTATTCGACCAACTGTTCGTGGTTCTGCTATGAACCCAGTGGATCACCCATATGGTGGTGGTGAGGGCGCACAGCCACGAGGTACAAATCGACCAAAGAATAAGTGGGGTCGTGGCACCCGTGGAGTAAAGACTCGAGACAAGAAGAAATATTCAACAAGACTTATTGTGTCACGTCGACCTAAAACAAAACGTAAAAAATAATCATGAGTAGATCACTTAAAAAAGGACCATTTATTGATGCAAAACTCTTAAAAAAAATTAAGGCAGCCGCGCCTGGATCAAAAGAGGTTATTAAGACGTGGTCACGTGCTTCTACTATTTCTCCAGAAATGGTTGGATTTACCTTTGGCGTTCATAATGGTCGCGAACACCTCAAGGTTCATGTCATTGAAGAAATGGTTGGACACCGATTGGGTGAGTTTTCGCCAACACGCAAGTTTATTCGTCATGGTGGAAAAATGCAGAAAGAATTAGAGGTGGCTGCAAAGCAGAAAGAAGTTGATGCGGCAAAAGCCGCTAAGGTCGCATAATAATTACATATGTCTAAATCAACAGCAAAACTTAGCTTCTTACGAATCGCACCACGAAAGGTACGCTTGTTAGCTGACCTTGTTAAGGGAAGCGAAGTTAGTATTGCTATCAATCAGTTGACTATAAATACTAAGCGTAGTGCTGAGCCACTTTTGAAGTTGATCAAGAGTGCCGTTGCAAATGCTCACGAAAACTCGAAGGTTCCGGAGGGTACACCTCTATATATTCGAAGTCTCCGAGTGGACGAGGGTCGTACGCTCAAGCGTATGATGCCACGAGCAAGAGGTCGTGCGACAACTATTCGCAAGCGATCTAGTCATATTACTCTCGAGTTAGATACAGAAAAGAAATAATATGACACACTCAGTTCACCCATACTCATTCCGTATTGGCACACTCCGCGACTGGAAATCGCGTTGGTTTCAGCGTCACGATTATGCCAAGTCTCTAGAGGAGGACGTAACCGTACGAGAGTGGCTCATGGAGAAGCTTCGTCCAGTGCAGGTTTCTGATATTGAAATTGAGCGTTCACGAAAGACAATAACCCTTATTATCAAGACTCCACGACCAGGACTTTTGATTGGTAGAGGTGGAGAAGGTGTCGAAAAGCTACGAAAGGAAATTCAGAAGAAGATGGGATTTAAGGACTTTAAGGTAACTGTTGAAGAGGTACGAACCCCATATGCTGATGCACGAGTTGTAGCGCGTCTTGTAGTCACAGACCTCGAACGACGTATGTCTTTCCGACGTGTACTTAAGATGACTATAGAAAAGGTTATGGCATCGGGTACCGTTAAGGGTGTTCGAATTGAGGTCTCTGGACGATTGGATGGTGCAGAAATGGGTCGACGACAATGGCTTAGAAAGGGTCTTATTCCTTTGCAAACACTTCGCGCAGATGTTGATTACTGTCGAGACCGGGCAAGACTTCCATACGGAACAATTGGTGTTACCGTTTGGATTTATCGGGGTGAAGTATTTGAAAAGGACTCAAAAGACGATAAGAAAAAGCTTAAGAAATAGGAGATTATTATGTTACTTCCAAAAAAAGTAAAACATCGAAAATGGCACAAAGGCCGCTCACGAGCGCGTGTTATCGAGACTCGCGGCGTTAATGTCTCTTTTGGTGCATATGGTCTCAAGGCAACAACCTCTGCGTGGATTAACTCACGACAGATTGAGGCTGCTCGTAGAACCATTTCACGATATGTTCAGAAAGGAGGTAAGATTTGGATTCGTATTTTTCCTGACAAGCCAGTAACGAAAAAGCCACCCGAGGTAGGAATGGGTAAAGGAAAGGGTGCTCCAGATCATTATGTATTTCCTGTACGACCTGGCCGAGTATTATTTGAAATCGATGGTGTACCTGAAGCAACAGCAAAAGAAGCAATGCGACGTGCTGGTGCAAAGTTACCACTTAAGACTAAATTCGTGGAGCGCGTATGAAAATAAAAGACTTACGAGCAAAATCTGCGAAGGATCTGGAAGAGCTTTTAAAAACGACAACGCAAAAGATTGCTGACAGCACGTTTTATCACGCACAGTCTCGATCAAAAAATGTTAAGGAAGTAAAAGAGCTTCGTCGAAGGCGAGCGCGAATCATCACGGTATTAAAGGAGAAATAATCATGACTGAAATAACAAAACATATTCAGAAATTACGAGGCACGGTAGTCTCAACAAAAATGCCAAAAACGGTAGTTATTTCAGTTACTCGTTTGGCCAAGCACCCACGTATTCACAAGTATGTGAAGATTACAAAGCGATACAAGGCTCATACTGAAGATACTTTTGAGGTAGGAGATTATGTAACAATCCAGCCATCACGACCGATTTCAAAAGATAAACGATGGATAGTCGTTAAAGAATAATAAAACACCATGATACAACCACAAACATTATTAAATGTAGCGGACAACTCGGGAGCAAAAATAATCCGAGTGTTTAAGGTTCTTGGAGGCTCAAAGCGTAGGTACGCTCGAATTGGGGATCTTGTGGTTGCTTCAGTACAGGTGGCAGAACCACGAAAGCAGGTTAAGAAAAAAGATATTGTGCGTGCAGTGATCGTTCGACAGCGAGCGCCAATGCGACGCAAGGATGGTTCATATATACGATTTGATGACAACGCAGCAGTACTCGTAGAAAAGGGTGAGCCACGAGGTGCGCGTATTTTTGGACCGGTAGCACGCGAACTCCGAGATAAAGGTTATATGAAAATTATTTCTCTTGCCGAGGAGGTTTTGTAATATGAATATTTCAAAAAATATTAAAAAAGGCGACACAGTAATTGTTCTATCGGGCAAGGATCGTGGCAAAAAAGGGAAAGTAACCCGTCTCTCTAAAGTTGAAGACAAGGTTGTTGTCGACGGCATTAACCAGCGAATACGACACACACGCCCAAAGAAGCAAGGGCAAAAGGGACAGAAGGTTACAGTAACTCACCCAGTATGGTTATCAAACGTTATGATCGTTTGTTCAAAATGTGGAAAGGGCGTTCGAGTTGGGAGAAGTGACGGAAAACGAGTATGTAAGAAATGCGGGGGTAACTTGTAGGAGATATTATGGCACCAAAAGAATTACATTTGAAAGACATCTATAAGGAAAAGACACTTCCTCTTTTTCAGAAAGAGCATGATTATAAAAACATCATGTCTGTTCCGCGTATCAAAAAAGTTATTGTAAACATGGGAATCGGACGCCTTAAGGATGACAAAGAACAGGATACTGCACGTCAGGCTCTTGAGCTTATCACCGGACAGAAGGTTCAAATTCGTCCAGCTCGTATTTCAATTGCCTCGTTCAAGCTTCGAAAGGGCATGCCAGTTGGGTTTAGGGTTACTCTTCGTGGTAAGCGAATGTATGAGTTTCTTGAGAAGCTTATCTTTTCTGCAATTCCACGTATGCGTGACTTCCGAGGCTTCGAAGACAATATTATAGATGAGCATGGAAATCTTCACATTGGTATCAGAGAGCATATTATTTTTCCAGAAATGGTTGGTGAAGATGTTAACCGTATTTTCGGATTTCAGGTATCAATTGTGACGAGTGCTGGGACAAAAGAAAAGGCCGACGCTCTGTTCCGGTCGTTACATTTTCCGCTTGCTAAAAAGTAATTTTTAACGTATTATATCCGAGTTCAACATGGCTAAAACATCAGTAATCGAACGAGCAAAAAAGAAACCAAAATTCTCATCCCGTATAGTGAGACGATGTTTTCGGTGTGGTCGAAAGCACGGTTTTATGAGAGATTTTGGTCTTTGTCGAATTTGCTTCAGAGAGCTTGCGAATGAAGGAATGATTCCAGGAGTTAAGAAATCATCATGGTAAGAGATCGTATTTCAGATTACATAGTACGCTTGAAGAACGCCCAGGCAGTAAGCCGTGAGGTGACTACTGTTCCGTATACAGATCTTTTGTGGGAAATTTCAAAGAAGCTCGAAGAGACTGGATATGTATCAAAGATTGATAGACGAGGAAAAAGAATTCAGCGTTCTATTGAACTTTCGTTTAAGTATGACAAAGATGGCATAGGAAAAATTGATGGCGTGCGTCGAATATCAAAACTTTCACGTCGAATATACAAAAAATCAACCGAGCTTTTTCCTATTAAGCATGGACGTGGTCACTCTATTATTTCTACTTCAAAAGGAATAATGACTGATGCTGAGGCAAGAAAAGGAAAAGTTGGGGGCGAGGTGTTATTCGAAATTTGGTAATAAATAATTATGAGTCGAGTAGGCAAACAACCAATTGAAGTGCCAGCTGGTGTAGAGGTATCAATCGAACCTCGCCAGGTGACAGTGAAGGGACCGAAAGGAACTCTTGCTTTTGTTATGCCTCACGGAATCGAAGTAAAGAAAGAAGAAAGCTCGCTCGTTGTAACAACAACACAAAAAACACTCAGCACTAAAAAACTTTGGGGTACCGTACGTTCAATTATTGCGAATAATATTGACGGCGTTACAAAGGGGTTTGAAAAGAAACTCGAAGTAGAGGGGGTTGGTTTTCGAGTGACGCTTCAGGGTAAGGACTTAGAAATGACTCTTGGATTTTCTCACCCAGTGAAATTCCCAGCACCAGAGGGTGTTGAGTTTGTGGTTGAAAAAAACACTATTACAATAACAGGTCCATCAAAGGATGCAGTTGGCCGTGCAGCCGCTGAGATTCGTTCACTCAAAAAGCCGGAGCCCTACAAAGGTAAGGGTATTCACTATGTTGGTGAAATTATAAAACGTAAGGCTGGTAAGAAAGCTATGGGATCCGCTTAATACATCATTATGTCTACTTCAACATCACGACAAAAACTAACAAGACGTCATGCTCGAGTTCGAGCTAAGATTTCGGGTACAGCTAAGTGCCCACGTATTTCTGTTTCTCGCTCTTCTCGTCACATACAAGCTCAACTTATTGATGATGAAAAGAATGTAACACTTTTTGGTATGAGCGACCTGAAAGCAAAGAAAGGAACAAAAACAGAGCGTGCCGGAGCAATTGGTGCAGAAATAGCAAAAGCAGCTGCAGACAAAGGAATTAAAGAAGTCGTATTTGATCGTGGCGGGTTTAAGTACCATGGACGAGTTAAGGCATTAGCAGAAGCAGTCCGTCGCGGGGGGATTAAATTTTAAATATGGTTAAACCACCTACACCAACAAAGCGAGGACGACAAGGACGCGGCCGAAAACCTCGAGATCCAGAAGAGGGATTGAATCGACTTCTCGACCTTCGTCGTGTGACACGTGTTGTGTCCGGAGGCCGTCGATTTAGTTTTCGTGCAACAGTTGTAGCCGGTACAAAAAACGGTGAGGTTGGCGTTGGAACTGGTAAGGGAACTGACACAGCACTCGCAATTGAAAAGGGATTAAGACGTGCAAAGGCAAACTTTGTTAAGTTTCCTATTACAAAAGATAAGTCTATTCCATATGAGGTGGAGGCAAAATTTGGTGCCTCACGTCTTAAACTTAAGCCAGCACGAAAGGGGCGTGGTTTAATAGCTGGTGGAGCGGTACGATTGGTACTTGAATTCGCTGGTGTAGAAAACGCAAGCGCCAAAATGATTTCCCGTGGTACTAATAAGCTCAACAACGCACTTTGTGCAGTTGAGGCTCTCAAAAAATTAAAATAATAGTATGCAATCTCACACCCTTACAGCAAGTAAAAATAGAACAAAGCGACGTGTTGGCCGCGGAGGAAAGCGCGGTAGTTTTTCTGGGCGTGGAATTAAGGGTCAAAAGGCTCGAGCAGGACGCAAGATGCGTCCAGAGCTCCGTGATATTATTAAGAAAATTCCTAAGCATAAAGGATACCGTCATTCCTACAGACCAAGTAATATAGTGACAGTACGAGCCTCATCCATCTCAAAAGCCTTCAAAGCTGGTGAAACAGTTACTCCAAAGACATTGGTAGAGAAGCGAATCGTAAAGCGTCTTTCAGGAAGGGTTCCAACTAATATTAGAATTCTTGGAGACAAGAAGCTTCTTGCAAAGCTTGATGTGAACGGTGTTACGTTTACAGGTGAGAGCAAGAGTAATGCTAAGACTAAGGCAAAACCAGAAGTAAAAGTAAAACCAGAAGTAAAAACGAAAGCCACAAAAACAAAGACTAAATAATGAATACACTAGCAGCTATTTTTAAAGACAAGGACCTTCGAACACGAATCCTTTTTGTTTTGGGTTTCTTGGGTGTTTTTCGACTTTTGGCGGTAGTCCCAATTCCAAATATTGATACAAGCCAGTTAGCAGGTTTTCTTTCAGGTAATAACTTTCTTGGACTTTTGAATATCTTCTCGGGAGGTGGACTCGATAACATTTCTATTGTGATGCTCGGTGTTGGTCCATATATTACAGCCTCAATTATCATGCAGCTCTTCACTATGATCTTTCCTTCTTTGAAGGAGATGTATCAAGAAGATGGTGAGGCAGGCCGACGCAAGTTTAATCAGTATTCACGACTTTTAACTGTGCCCCTCGCATTTTTGCAGGCGTATGGAATTTTGACACTTCTCATTAGACAGGGCGCACTTCCAGAGCTCGCGGCTTTTGGCATGTTTACAAGCATGATGGTGGCTGCCGCCGGTAGCATCCTTCTTATGTGGATGGGTGAGCTTATCACCGAGTATGGCATTGGCAACGGTGTATCATTGATTATCTTTGCAGGTATTGTCGCCTCAATTCCACAAACAGCTCAGCAAATTATTTTTCAGTATGATCCAACACTCTTGCCGACTATCATTGGATTCTTGATTGTATCCATTTTGGTTATTGCAGGCGTTGTCATGGTAAGTGAGGCCGAACGACCGGTTCCGATTTCGTACGCACGACGTGTACGCGGCTCAAAAGTATACGGTGGTGTTTCAACCTACCTACCGCTTCGAGTTAATCAAGCGGGAGTCATCCCAATTATTTTTGCGCTTTCAATTCTTATCTTTCCATCAATTGTAGGAAGCTTCTTGGCAGCTGCCTCAAACCCAACTATTGCTGCCATCGGTTCTTATTTGGCCAACTTTCTAAACAACCTTTGGTTATATGGAATCTTTTACTTTATTTTGGTTGTTGCGTTCACATACTTTTATACGGCCGTCACATTTGATCCAGATGCAATCTCTAGTAACCTGCAAAAGCAAGGAGGATTTATTCCTGGTATTCGTCCTGGACCATCGACCTCGCAGTTTCTTTCTCGACTTATCACGCGAATTACACTCGTTGGAGCCCTGTTCCTTGGTGTAGTTGCTGTTTTGCCTATTGCGATGCAGGGGCTCTTGGGAACGGCAACTCTTACGCTTGGAGGTACTGCACTTCTCATCGTGGTATCGGTGGTTCTTGAAACACTCAAACAGGTGAAAGCGCAGATGACACTCCGCGAATACGACTAATCCCTCGGGCGGTTTTTTGGTCTTTTTTTCGTATACTCAATATGCAATACTGTCTTCATGGCATTCCCAAAGGCAATCCTCTTCGTTGGCCCACCAGGGTCCGGTAAGGGAACTCAAGCAGATGAAGTTCTCTCACGTTTTGACGGGTTTGTGCTTTTTGATACGGGACGAGAGATAGAAAAGACAGTTAATGATCCAAAACAGCTCGAGGACCCCGCCATTCGAATGGAGAAAGAAATGTTTGAGAAGGGCGAGCTTAACACTTCGTCTTGGGTTCAGGACTTGGTGAGAGATGGAATCAAAAGAATCTCAATGTCAGGGCAGGGGGTTATTCTCTCTGGTTCACCACGAACACGAGAAGAAGCGCAGTTTCTTATACCACTTCTGTTTGAAGTGTATGGAGAGGGTTCAGTTACGGTTTTTCAGCTTTTTGTAAGTGAAGAAACATCAATATTTAGAAATGGACACAGACGAATTTGCGAAACATGCGGTAGGTCAATAATGTGGTCAGAAGAAAACAAGGAAATTACATTTTGTCCTGTGTGTGGTGGTAAGGTTATCACGCGCGCACTTGATAAGCCCGAGATTATAAAAGATAGACTCAAGGTGTATAGGCGAAGGACGGAAGCTATCATGCCATTTATACGAGCGCTTGGGATTTCAATAATTGAAATTAATGGAGAACAGACACCCGATGCCGTGAGTGCGCAAGTTATTGGTACATTAAACGAACTAGCGTCTCATTAAATGAATTTTATAATTCATAATCCCAAAATTTCGGCTACGACTCATCAGAAATTTTTCAAAGTATCTATGGATATTCCTCAAAATTTTTGATTTCGTCTCACTCAAAATTTTAAGATTCTTAATCACAAAATTAAATTAACAAGACACTCAAATGATTATTACAAACCCAAGTGCAATAGAAAATCTTCGCGAGGGCGGTAAAAAACTTGCTGAAATTTTACGTATGGTGGTTAGTCACGTAAAACCAGGTGTTATGACGATTGAGCTAGATCAGTTAGCAGAAGAAGCAATTTTAAAAGCTGGCGGTCGCCCATCGTTTAAGAATTATAAGACCGAGGGAACACGAGGTGCATATCCTGCGACCCTCTGTGTTTCACTTAATAATGAAATTGTTCATGGCATTCCAGGTCGCTATGTAATTAAGGAGGGAGATGTTGTTAGTCTTGATATAGGCATGCAGTACAAACAGATTTTTACTGACACGGCACTAACTGTTTCTGTTGGAGATGTTGGTGAAGACGTGGAACGTCTAATACGAGCAACAAAAAGGTCTCTTGATGTGGGCATTGAGGCTGCTGGCCCAGATGTTCCTATAGGGACAATTGGTAGTACAATTCAGAATCACCTAGAAGGAGAGGGTTTTGGTGTTGTTCGAGAGCTTGTTGGACATGGCGTTGGCGCTGATGTACATGAAGAACCAGAAATTCCTAATTGGGGCACAGAGGGACAGGGAGAAAAACTTGTTCCTGGCATGGTATTAGCGCTCGAACCAATGGCAACGTTGGGTTCTCCAGACGTTTCTCCAAGCGAAGACGGATGGGTGTGGTCAACGGCTGATGGTAGTATGTCTGCCCATTTTGAACATACAATTTTAATAACTGAAAACGGAAGAGAAATCATAACTAAATGAGTCCCGTTAGAGGCCGCGGTCACAAATAAAAAATAAAAATATGTATAAAATTCAGGTAAAAATTTGTTTAATTAAAAAAAATGCATGTCGCAGCAAACGCGACCTGCCTCTAACGGGATGAGTCGAATCTTGGGATTAGATTATGGAATGCGCCGCATAGGGATAGCCTTGAGTGATGAGCGTGGTATGATGGGATTTCCATACGGTGTTTTGGATACAAAAGAAATGGAAGAAAAAGAGATTTTTGAGTACTTCGAGTCTTTGTGCAAAAAGGAAAGCGTTGGGGATATTGTACTTGGTATTCCTCGTGGACTGTCAGAAATGCAGGAAACCGAGATGACAGACCGCACGTTCACATTTGGTAAAAAGCTCAAAAAATTTGATATACCAGTACACTTTATAGATGAATTTCTCTCGACAAAAGAAGCTAAACACGGCCCAACAACAAAGGAAAACATTGATGCGTCAGCTGCAACTATAATTCTCCAAAGTTTTATCGATTCTAGAAAACAATTTGTGCTAGAATAATTACATGAATCCACATCTTTCTGTAATCATTCCAGCATATAAAGAGGAGAAGAGACTCTCCAAATCTTTTACTATGTTTGTTGATTATCTATCGGCTCAACCCTTTGAGTGGGAGCTTATTATTGTTGTCGATGGATCTCCTGACAAGACGGGTGAGGTTGCAAAAAAACTTGCACAAAATAACCCAAGCGTGCGTGTTATAGATCGTAAGGATAACCATGGCAAGGGTTATACCGTTCGCGAGGGCCTTTTGGCAGCCAATGGTGATATTAGACTTTTTGCTGACGCAGACAACTCAACCGACATTAATCATTTTGATAAGATGAAATCTCTTTTTGAAAATGGAGCAGATGTCGTAATTTGTTCACGAGACGCAAAGGATGCGGCAGGTGCTTCCCAAGCAGTTAAACAACCTATTTTAAAACGAACACTTGGTAATCTCGGAAATCTCTACATACAGATAATGGCAGTATGGGGAATTTGGGATACGCAATGTGGCTTCAAAGCATTTTCTGCAAAAGCTGCTGAAGATATTTTTTCAGTATCAAAAATTGATCGTTGGGGTTTTGATGTAGAAACTTTAGCACTCGCACGACATTTTAAATATAAGATTGAAATTGTCCCAGCGTATTGGATTAACGACACGGCAAGCACCGTTACTCTTTCCGGATATCTAAAAGTGCTTTGGGAAACTCTTTTGGTTAGGTGGTGGCTGCTAACGGGAGGATATAAAAAATAATGGATAAAGATAATATTCCAGAACTTCGCCAAAACCCCGTAAGCGGCGATTGGCAACTAGTAGCACCGGGACGCCGTGGCCGTCCCGATCAGTTTATTCGTGAGAAAAAAGACAAAAAAGTACCAAAGAGTAAGTGCGCATTCGAAAATCCTCAAAAGTCTGGCAATGGTGAGCCAATCGTTTGGTATTCAAAAGATGGTGAGGAACATGACCCGGTTCGTCAAAAGGATTGGTTGGTGCAGGTAATACCAAATAAGTATCCAGCGCTTGTTCCACATGAGAATACGTGTCCGACAGCATCATCTCTTGATCTCACTCGTAAAATGGAGGGGAGAGGATTTCATGAGGTTGTTATATCACGTGACCATGAGCGTTCACTTGCGGACATGACGGCCGAAGAGGGGGAACCTGTTGTCCGAGCTTACCATGACAGGAGTCGGGCGCTTACTAAGGAGGATTGTTTAAAGTACACTATTATTTTTCATAACCATGGCGAGGCGGCTGGCGCTTCCATTGCTCACCCACATTCTCAAATTTTGGCATTGCCAATTATTCCGACCGACGTTCGTCGGTCGCTAGACGGCTCTTTGCGTAACAAAGAGAAGTTTGGAAAGTGTGTTCATTGCGAAATGATTGCCTTTGAACAAAAGCAAAAGGTTCGGGTTATCTATCAAAATAAAAAATTTATAGTGATAGCACCTTTTGCATCAAGCGTTAATTTTGAGATGCGAATTTTTCCGCTAAAACACGAGTCACACTTTGAGCACGTAGATGGCAAGGATCTTATTGATCTTTCTGACGCTCTCACAACGGCACTACACAAGTTACAGGTAGTATTAAAACATCCAGCATTTAACTTTTTTATTCATACGGCACCCATGCATGAAGGACAATACATGTTTTATCACTGGCACCTTGAGATTTTTCCTAAGACGTCTCACATGGCTGGTGTGGAGTTGGGTACAGGAATTGAGGTTGTTACAATGCCACCAGAAGATGCCGCCAAGTTTTTACGAGAAGCAAAGTAGATTCTAAATACATTTTATGAAAAACATAATTGTAGGTAACTGGAAGATGAACCCCAAGACCAAAAAAGAGGCCGAAAGTCTTGCAAAATCAGTCATAAAGGGAATTGGCTCAAGTTCAAAAGTAGACGTAGTAATAGCACCCCCCCACGTTTTTCTAGGGGCTATTTCGGGCTCAAAAGCAGTATCTCTGGGGGCTCAGGATGCCTTCTATGAGCCTTCTGGGTCACAGACGGGTGAAGTATCCCCCCTGATGGTAAAGAGCCTTGGGGTTAAATATGTGATTCTTGGGCACTCATCGCGTAGGGCTCGTGGTGAGACGGATGAGGTCATAGCAAAGAAGGTTATAGAGGTCTTGAAGTCAGGGCTTGTGCCCATAGTATGTATTGGAGAGCGAGAGCGTGACCATGATGGCAGGTTTTTGGCAGCAATAAAAGATCAGCTCATGTCTGCATTTTCAAAAGTTGCACGCAAGGATATTACAAAAGTTATAGTTACGTATGAACCAGTATGGGCAATTAGTGCAAATAAGTCTTCCCATCCAGCAAGTCCAGGGGACGCAAATGAAGCAGCACTTTTTATTCGAAAGACACTCGCACATAATTATGGCATTCCAATCGCCAAAAAAGTTCGTATAATCTATGGAGGCTCATCTAATGCTAAAAATGCTGAATCTTTTTTGGCCGAACGCGAGGTTGCTGGTTTGCTGGTTGGTAGCGCAAGTTTAAATGCAAAAGAATTTGTAGAGATGGTAAAATGCGCCAGATAAAATTTAAAAAACTTCCTAAGAATTTAAAAGACAAAACAGTACTATTGCGTGCTGGTTTTAATGAACCCGTAAAAAGTGGAAAAATTATTGATACCTTCAGAATTAAAAGTATTGCACCAACCGTACAAGAATTACATAGACGCAGCGCCCAACTGATAATCTGTGCTCACTTAGAGGGGCCATCTGGTAAGCCAGTTTCTTTTGCACCTTACGTTTCGCAAATCGAAAAAATACTCAAAACAGATGTAGTCTTTGTTAAGAATTACAAAAAACTACCAGACACCAAGGGTAAGCCTATATTTTTAGAAAACCTACGTCTTAACAAGGGAGAAAAGAAAAACGATCCAAAGTTCGCAAAACTTTTGGCTTCTCTAGCGGACGTATATGTTAATGAGGCGTTTTCAGTAAGCCATAGAAAACATGCCTCCGTTGTTGGCGTACCAAACTATTTGCCTTCATTCGCAGGCCCTCTTTTTTTACGAGAGATTTCCAAGCTCTCAGAAGTGCAAAAGCCGAAACACCCATACTTGGTAATGATTGGCGGCGCAAAATTTTCAACCAAGTACGGACTTTTGAAAGAGCTTCTGAAACAAGCAGATGGCGTATTCGTTGGTGGCGCGCTCGCTAATACATTTTTGGCGGCCCACGATATCGAAATTGGCCAATCTGTTTATGAGCCATCAGCAATTAAGGATATAAAACGAAACCTACTTAAAAACAAAAAAATAATGCTCCCGTTTGATGTTGAGGTTAGGGGATCACACAAGAGCAAGAGTATATTTGAAGTAAAAAAATCAGAAGCAATTTTTGATATTGGAAAAGAGACCATAGAACTTTTAACAACTCTCGCCAAAAGTACAAAATATCTTCTGTGGAACGGTCCTCTGGGCTTCACTGAAAGGGGATATGATAAGGGAACCCGTGAGCTTCTAAAGGCTTTTGCCAAGATTAAATCAACCAAGGTAATTATCGGTGGTGGAGATACTCTTGTTGAGATAGACCAGCTTAGGTATCACGACAAGTTTTATCATGTCTCAACCGGTGGCGGCGCCATGCTCGATTTTTTGGCAGAGGGTACATTACCGGGACTAGAGGCTATTATTAAGAGTCAAAAAAAGTTAAAATAATCTTATGTTAGGAGCCAAAGAACAACAAACAGCGGAAGAAAAATCATCGAGTTGGGTATGGGTGTTATTTATCATATTTGCCGCAGGTGTGCTTTTACTAGCCTGGTACTCTTCCCAAATCTTTTTGCTTGAGGAGGATTCTGTTGAGCAGGACTCTCAATTTCTCATTCCTCCAAAGGCGTTAAAAAAATAATGAACAACGAAGTTCATCCAAACAGGATCCTTTTTTATTTTATAGCGCTAAGTGCGATACTTCTTTTAGGTGTCTACTGGTACTCCCAGATGTATGTCATCGAAGAAGAAAATCTTTTGATTGATACGGTTAACAGCGTAGCCCCACCCGGAAGTATTTCAGACGATACTCAAAATTGGGAAACCTACCGCAACGAAGAATTTGGGTTTGAGTTAGTTTTCGGAGATGATTGGGGCGGGTATAAGATTGTGGAAAAAAGATATGATGGCGGTGTAGTTGGTTTTCTTTTCTGTCTACCTACACTACAAGAAAACTATCCTGATTCTGGTTGCGTTGAGGAGGAGATATATAGTGGATATGCCTCAGTGTTTTATTTGGTTTTAACTCCACGAAATGATTGGGTTGAGCCTGGAGATGAACCAGGAGCGTCGTATTTAGATGAGAATGCGACTTATGTTGCTGCAATTGCGGGGCCACACGATATTCCAGACGACCTTATGGTTCAGTATATGGACAGAGAAAAAGTTATAAAAACCTTCAAGTTTATCCAATAGCCGGCTTCAAAATTTATCCACAAGAGGTCATGGGGGCAGGCTTGATACATACACTACTACGATATATCGTAGTAGTGTATGCCGCATATTTCCCAAAAACAACTCAGCAAAAAGGTTCAAAAACGTATCTCTCAACAGTTTTTTGAGACCCTTTATGATCTAAAGTCTCGAGAGGATTTTATTGGTTTCTTAAATGAACTGTTAACTGAAACCGAGCAACTCATGCTCATGAAACGTATGGCTCTCATTGTGATGACCGAGCGAAATATTCCCTTCAAAGTTATTGAAAAGACTCTTCATATGAGTCCTGACACCATAGCGCGTTATTGGAAACGCTCAAAAACAAAAGAGCATAAAATAATTATGAGACGTCTTAATAAAGAAAGCGTGTGGGGTGAACTGTGTGACGACATAGAGAGAGCCCTTCTTTTTGGAATGCCATCTAGGAGTATGAAGCAGCGAAGGCGACTTGGGCGACCTCTGTAATTACTTTATTGTCGCATGAACCATAACATCTACTACGATATATCGTAGTAGTCTTGTTATACGTTTACAGCGGCAGTGGCGGGTATATACTGATGGAATGCAATATGAGGGACCGGATGATTTTAAGGAGCAGAACGGTTACGAGGTGAATGGCACATGGTATCCTCGCGTAACACGCATTTTGGATGTTATACCAAAGCCCGCCTTAAAATATTTTTTCCGCGAGATGGGTTCGCAAGAGGCGGCAGACAAAGTTACCAAAAAATCTGCAGAAGAAGGAACTTTAGTACATGAAATGTGTCAGAGCCTGGCAGTTGGTGAGAATGTGCACGTACCTGAGTCTGTAGCACCATCCGTTTTTGCCTTCTATGACTTTTACAAAAAGAATAATATCCACTTTCACCCAGAGTTTATAGAAAAGACTATTTGGTCAGTAGAGCATAAGTACGCAGGCACCATCGACGCACTCGCCGAAATAGACGGCAAATTTGGTGTGTTGGATATTAAGACCTCAACTGGCGTTTTTGATACGTATGGATATCAAACAGCCGCTTATATGCAGGCATTAGTCGAAGAATCGGTGCACAAAGCATTAGCGTTACCTCGTCAGGTAGAAAAGCGTTGGATACTGCGAATTGATCAACATCGGTTATGTCGTTTGTGCAGCGCGCGCCTTCGTGAAAAGGGGGGACGCAAAAAAATCCGAAACGCATATTCACAAAAAGCAAAAGTATGTGACCACTCATGGACCGAACCCATGGGTGAGGTACAACTCCACTGGCTTGATAGCAAAAACGTTGATAACAATTATTATGAATATCTGAGGGACGCGAATCAGTTTAATGACGCAAAAGCAAAGTGGACACATCAAAATCGTTATTGGCTAGAACAAATAGGATATTTTTCATGAGTAAAGAAAAACTGATCATTTACACAGATGGCGGGTCGAGAGGAAATCCTGGGCCTTCGGCTCTTGGTGTGTCCATCAAAGACTCAAGCGGCAAGATACTCAGAGAGTTTGGCGAGACGCTTGGCCGGCGCACCAACAACGAAGCAGAGTATGAAGCGATTGTGGCGGGACTCAAAAAAGCAAAAGCTATGCTTGGCAAGACAAAGGCCAAGAAGATGACGATTGATATGCGCATGGACTCTGAACTCGCATGCCGCCAACTCAACCATATTTACAAGGTAGAAAATGAAAAAATTATTCCACTCTTCTTGCAGATTTGGAACTTGATGCTTGATTTTGGTGAAGTTACATTTACCCACGTGTTGCGAGACAAAAACAAAGACGCAGATCGTATGGTAAATGAGGCACTTGATGGTGAGCAAGGGACGCTGCTCTAGAGCGCATTTTAAAAAACACCCCGCCTTGGCGGGGTGTTTTTTATTTGATATGTTCTTTGATGAGGGATGAGAGTTCGTTTATGTGATCCTCTTTGTCTTTGGCGAGTTTTTCCCAAATGCCCTTGCACCCAGAACAGTCCCCAGCGTCTTTTGTATATTCATTTTTAATTCTCCAGAGACTTTTGTGCTCCTCAGTCATTTGAAGCATGAGGTTATACGCATGATTGTCAAACATGATATTTATTGTTAGGAATATTGATAATACAAGTAGTATACCACTTTAAATATGCGGGCACATTATGTTATTCTCGCGCTCATTGCGGGGATTTCATTTCCAGTTTCAATAGATATTAGAATTCCGTCGGTAATTGCCGGGGTTCTTATCGCACTTTCTTTTTGGCGACCCGAGCTACGACTATGGGCAGGGGTCGCTACAGCCTTTGTTTTAGGGGTATTACGCGCTTCATTCGGCCCGTGGGAGCTTTGGTTTGTTGGTGATATACGTATATTGCTGGAGGCTATGCGTGACATATTTGCCGCTCGAATTTCGCTTATATTGCCAGAACCCCATGCTTCATATTTAAATGGTCTTTTGTTAGGGCTTCGTGGTGATATTCCTATTGCAATACGCGACGCATTTCGTGATACAGGAACAAGCCACCTCATCGCGCTTTCTGGTTATAACGTAACCATTATTACTTCATACTTAGGAAAGATATTTTCTGGGTTTTGGGTGCCAGTCGTTGGAGTTGTTTTGTTTGTGTTGGGTACTGGTGCTCAAAGCTCTTTAGTGCGAGCAGCACTCATGGGTATATTGGTTCTGGGTGCTCAAAAGTTAGGGAAAAAATATACACCAACACGTGCGCTTCTTTTGGCAGCAACCCTCATGATTTTGTTTGAGCCTACAATTCTTTTTGAAGATGTTGGATTTCAGTTGTCGGTTGCCGCAACTGCGGGACTTATATATCTGACACCGATGATTGAACCGTATTTTAAATGGCTTACTAATAAGTGGTCAGTTCGCGAATCACTTGTTGTGACATTGGCGGCGCAAGCAGCTACCTTTCCAATTATCTTTTATTATTTTGGTTCGCCATCACTATGGTCGCCATTCGTAAATGTGTTAGTTATCGTAACGATACCGGCTGTGATGTTTTTTGGTTTTGTAGCTGGCGTTGCTGCATTTGTGCACACAACAATCGGTATTATTGCGGTGAGTCCAGCCTATGCGCTACTTTTATACCAGCTTTTTATTATTGAGTTTTTCGCGAAGCTGTAGGGTGTGCAAAGTCTAGGTCGCGCGCTCTAATGAGGTTAAACGCAATTGCGGCGATAGCGGCAAAAACAAAACTCCAATTAAGCGAAACCAAGAGAGAGACCCCAATAATGATAAGTGCAATCAAGACCTTACCAAAATTTAGAGCCATTTCTTTGATGACGGTATATTCGTCCACATAGTGTCCTTCGTCAGCTGCCATTTCGTAATCGAGCGTAAGAAAAGGAGTTTGCGCGAAGATTTGTACAACACGATGATAGACGCCGGCGATAAAAATATGAAATGCGGTCAGTATAAAAATTTTGAAAATCCACCCAAAGGCATAGAGCCAACTACCAAAGCCCAGCACCTTTTCTTTTCTGATATTCTTATCCATATATTTTCCAAGGGTGAGTTGAAGTATGACAGCAACACCGGTGATAAGTGTTGAGAGAGCACCCACCTGAAAGTAGTCTCCTTTAAGAAGTTGAAATATAAATATCGGCCACACAACAAAACCAAAAATATTTTCGGCACCGTGTGCGGCATAGGCCCAAAAGACACGGGTTTTCATACTTTTGAAAAGCTCTTGCCATGTTTTTTTGACGGACCAGCTAAACTTTTCTTTTGCATGAGGAACTGCAGTATATGCGAGCGAGGCCACAATAAACATGGCTATTCCAAGTAGGAATAAGACCTCAAATCCATAAAGGCTAATGATTACTCCAGAGATAAGTGGGATAAAGACACTCAAAATGAGTTGAAGCGCGATAAGTGCTGATAGTTCTCGACCCCTACTTTCACGATCGGTAAACTTTGCCATGTCTATGTGGTAGGGAAGCCAATAGAGAAGCCTAAATAGAGTAAGTGCCGCAATCGTCAGCGGGATAATATAGAGAATGTTTTCTTTGTTTGCAAAGTAAAAAAGTCCATAAAAGATTGAGCTTGCGTACATACTTATAATAAGCGCCCTTCGAAATCCAAAGGTATTGAGCTTGATGGCAATAAAAGGGACAGAGATGGCGTATAAGAATTGACCAACTGCCATATAGAGCACGACCAAAATAAAACTTTCATTGAGAAGTTCATAAAGAAAAATGGGGAGAAAAAGCCCCATGAGTCCAAACCCAAGGGCGGTGATAGTCCGAGCAATAGTAAGTGACACAAATGCTGGAGAAACGGATTTGTCGAAATATGTCATTTGTATTGGGAAGTGCATATTAGCTATTGTACTACAGTTGGCTTGATTTTATCGGGGTCTTTGGGCTAGTTTTAATACAGAGGTTAAGGGGCGGAGGGCCTTATGCATTCGTTTATGCGCGGACTACTTTTAGCTCCAATTTTTTTGTTGGCATGTGCACGAGTTGTTTCTCACGATGACTTTTTGAGAACAGAACAACTTTCTCGTGATGTAAAGAAGTTTGGCGAGAGTATCGGTATAGATTCAACCAAAGTTCTTACAAAAAGCTACAAAAAAGGAGAACGTGTATTTTCCTTTATGTGGATTTGGGTTCAAAAAAACGGTGTTATTTCTGCTGAACTTGTAGATAGGGTATATATAAAAATTGAGGGTCTCGTTGAAGACACCAACCCTCTCGAGCACCCAAGGGTAAAAAAGACGTTTCTAAAATATTCATCAGGATACAGTCTTTTTTATAGGCATGAAAATCAGAGTTCGTCCACCGATTCTTTGATAACACCTAGCTTTGTACGAGAAAGACAAAGACGACAGGTTGAAGTAATTCTCCATGAAGACCTACACCACAGTGTAGGGGCGCCGTACAGGATAGATGAGTCTATTTCGACGGCACTCGGTCATTTGGCAACGGTCAAATTTTTTGAAAATATTGGAGATGCGACCGGTCTCGAAGAGGCTAAAAGTCAGCTTCGAGCAACTTGTCGCGGGCCAAGCAGAGACCTTAATACTTTTGTTGTGCGGGCGAGACGCCTGTTTGCTACATTTCCACTCAAAGAAGCTCGCTCTCGCATCAGGTCAATGATACGCTCATATCCTTCGTACTATAGATACCGATGGCCCATAACAAAAGATGGGTCTCCAGTTGAAGCCATGTTAAGCCACGACCTTGTGTATTTAAAATACTGCGACAGTATTGTTGAACTCTATGAACATACGGGTGGGGATCTAAAGTCTATCATTACTTTTGTTCGGACAATACCGGATGAAATAACAGACGAAGAGTTTGAAGACCTGCTTCTATCATTTAGAGTATCATATGTCCGGTAACATCTGTTACCGGTTTTTGTTTGCAGAAAACAAAAACCCCAGCTAACATGCATTCATGTTTTCCCGCCTCCAGAAGTTTGTGTTAATCGCCCTCACCCTAGGAGCGTTTTTTGTTTGGAATACAATTTTTACTCAAGACTCTGGATTATTAAAAGTTGTGTTTTTGGATGTGGGACAGGGGGATGCGACTTTTATTGAAACTCCATCAGGTAATCAGGTTTTGGTTGATGGAGGGTATGGACGAAAGGTTTTATCAGAACTTGGACGTGTTATGTCAGGTCATGACCGCACCATTGATGTTTTGATAGCAACACATACAGATAGTGATCATCTCGGAGGACTCGTTGAGGTTTTAAATAGGTACGAAGTAACCACTGTTATTGATAATGGATTCAAAGCAGAGTCCGGCGTCTACAAAGAATGGGAGCGCCTACTTGTAGAAAAAAATATAAAACGAATAATAGCTAACTCGGGTGATGTTTTAGATTTGGGCGAAGGGGCTCTTCTAGAGATATTAAGCCCAACAGAAAATGATAAAAATGATACGAGCGCCAACGATGTCATGGTTGTTTCAAGGCTTATATATGGCGAACATGAGTTTTTGTTAGCAGGAGACATTGAGCGCGGAGATGAGCTTGCGCTTGCAAAATCCAACGCCGAGCTCAGTGCAGATGTTTTGAAGGTTGGTCATCATGGGTCCAAGACGTCTTCAACTAATCTATTTTTAAAAAGTGTTGCGCCAGTTTATACAGTAGTTTCTGTAGGGAATAAGAATATATATGGTCATCCAGACGAAGAGGTATTGAGAAGACTTGCGAGTCTTGGGGCAACCATTTTTCGTACAGATACAGATGGAAGGATTGCATTCTTTTCAGATGGTTTTATTCTCGGGTTTGACCCCCCATACTAATTATCACAATGTATTTTATGCGGTGCGCAGCACTTTTGCTAGGCCTTTTCTAACTCTGTTTATCTTTGAGTGGGAAGGTGACGATAAAACTCGAACCAGTTCCCTTTATAGATTCGACAACAATATCTCCGTTCATAAGTTCAACAATTCGTTTTGTAATCCATAGACCAAGTCCTGTGCCACGAACCTTACTTGTTCGCTCATCTTTGATTCGTGAGAACTTGTGGAACAGCTTCTTTTGGTCTTCACCAGATATTCCGATACCACTGTCGTGCACGCTTACCGCTAACTCATCTCGTGTAGTCTCAAGGTCAACAGTTACACTTCCTTGAAGTGTGTACTTAACAGAGTTGGACACCATGTTAGTTATTATCTGACGGAAGCGCTCAGGGTCTATTGTTACAACACCAGAACTTTTATTAACGAGATCAAGTGTGAGCCCTTTTTCTTTGGCCTGTCCCTGGAACATGCTCACAATATTTTCAACAATATCAGCTGGGTCAATATCTTGGTTTTCCATCTTGAGTCGTCCAGATTCGATTCGTGAGACTTCGAGAATATCTTCAACAAGTTTGGCAAGTTGATCCGAGTGATTTTTTATTATTTCAATTTTGTCTTTGTCTGACGGGTCCCCCTTGAGTTCATCCGCATAACCTCTGATTAGGGTTAAGGGAGCGCGAAGTTCGTGAGAGGCAATAGAGATAAACTCGTCTTTGAGTTGGTTAAGTTCCGAAAGCCTCCTATAGAGAGCTGTATAGTCGACGATACGAGCATGACGAAGGATAAAGAGAACGATTACTGCAACGATTGCCGCTAAAATAATATATGCAATTTGTATGTTGCGAGCACTAATACTATCTATGTGCTCCATGGAGATTTCGGTCATCAAAAATCCCGTAAGATTACCATCGTTGCTCAGGATTGCGCGAAAGGCTTGCCAGTGTCGTATCCCGTCCTTAAATTTTTCTAGAATAAACGATTCCTCGAGATTTAGGCCAACGAGTCCATATTCTTGTGGGTATTCTAAGTCTTCATTTCCAACCTCGTTTTTATTAAGTGAGGCAATAATAAATTGACTGTTACCAGTTTTTCGTAATACTCGAAAGGTGATGATGGAGTTGTTTTGTGAGCCGAGGCTTTCTATCCGTTCTTGTAAGAAATCTGGATCATCCAAAAACTCTGCAGCAAATGCAACAAACGTATCCTGCATAAGACCGATACGATCTTTTTCAATTCGTTCCTGGTTTTTTTCGGCTACACTTAAGAAGTTTTGACCTGTGTATATAAAAGCGAGCGGAATCAAAATAGACAGCGATAATGTATAGATAAGCTGTGGGTTTTGGCGGAGAAATTTTGTGCCGCGTTGTATACTGTCTTTTAAACTCATCCCGTATGAAATAGGAAAGATCTCAAGCGCGACTCAAGCCCTCCCTGTATTAAGCAGTTACTGCTACCTTGTATATTTTGTAATATATTCATGATATTCCTTGAGATATTTCCGTTAGTTTTTCTAATGACTTTAATTTAAGTCACAGCTCCATAAGATTTGTATCTTTGTAGATTTCTTACGTGATGTATTTCGTACGGGACTCATATTAACCAGGGAAGTTTGGAATATTTATTCCTGATGTTGGGTCTTCCCGTCTTTTGCGCCCAAGGACTACGAGTATGATTACTAATATTACAATCATACCGGCTCCCGTAAGTCCAAGTGTGGTTGAGTTAAAGAAGCTGGGAGCCTTTTCTTGTTCTGGGAGATTCAGTCCGATTTTACCAAGTTCAATAGCTTGCGCCTCTTTTACGAATGGTACCGGGCTACCTTTGGCAACAATTCCACCTCGTGCATCTGTAATTGCTACATATATTTCATGATTTCCTTTATCTAATTCTCGGTCAAGTTCATACACCCAGTTACCATCGGCGTCAGTTTCAACCGTTACAATTATTGGTGTCGAAAAGAAGTAAAGTGTAACAATGCTATTTGGCGGACCCGTACCCTTAAATATAAACGACGACGGTTCGTATGTATCTGCAGGAATCGGACCTGGCGTAACCTCGTCTACTGAGAAAAGCTCTGGTTTTTCCTCACCTCTCTGTCTTGGGTCATGATAAATAATCCCAGACTCCCTTAAAAGAAGTGATGGATTGGTAGGGTTAATACCCCTTAGAAGTTCTTCCTTGTCCTTCATACCATCTCCATCTGTATCATCTGATTCTGGGTCTGTTCCATAAAAGTAGACTTCGTCGTAATCTGTTATGCTGTCGCCATCTTTGTCTACTGTTTGTGACGCGCGCTCCGCAAAAATTGTGTCAGAAAGTGCCACCCGTTCTTTTGTTGTGGGTTTTTCAACAATCTGAGAAATCCTTTCTTCGCTTTGCGCTTCACGTATAACATCTACGAGAGAGATAACTTTTACAATCCAGTCCTGTGACACCCATCCATCTGGCGAAGAGTCAAAGTCCACCTGCCACCATGTGAGGTTAGCCGCACTTCTTGGCCCCCCAGTAATATTTCCTTCGGCTCCCTTCAGCTGCGCTCGTATGATTGTTGATTTTTCGGTTGATGGAGTACTACGAACATTGACTATGTCGAGCGCGCGTACACGATCCCCGAGTGCAAAAATTATTTGAGTTGTTGGGATTGTTGGTGCGCCCGTTGTAGTTACTGGCTTAGGGGGTGGTGGAGTCACAACCGGTGGAGGTGGTGGCGCTGGGTCTTCTATGCCAGTGGGTGGAGGTGGAGTTCCGGTTGTGCCAGATGGGGGTGGCACTATTTCAGGAGCCTCTTTTATACTAAATGACCATATGGAGCCAAGCTTTACTTCACCATCTGTTAGATGAGTAACAATTCGCCAGTAGTAGGTCGTATTATATTCAAGAAGTCCAGGATTATAGTTAGTGTTCACATAATTATTTACTACAAGTTGAGGCGGGCTAATTTTTCCAAAAAATACATCGTAGTAGGATGCGTTGTTAGCGCTCCAGTTGAGTTCCACATTACGAATTAAATTGTCGGCACCATCCGCAGGCCCAGCATTTACTGCCGGTCCAGATGTACCACCGCTTGGAGGTGGAGGTGTTGGCGATGGAGGTGTTGGATCTGGTGGTGGTTCACTTCCACCATCTGCCGCGACATCAAACACCACCTGATCTTCATTTACAAAAACATCATCATCGCTACCACTATTATAATTTCCATTTATTCCATGGTTATAGCATTTTACGCCAGCAGTTATATTTCCGCTGGTGTTCATTACCATTTTGTATGCGCCGACCAGACTAAGATTTGTAACTGGAATTCTCCAGCTGTTGCCTCCGAATTGGTAGAGGACATCGTCTCCATCGGCGATACAAAAATCTATAGTACTTCCAGCGGTAAGGGTAACACTCCAACGGTACTCCACAATCTCATTTTCTTTGATGCTCGTTGGGTTATCACTTCCATTGACAAGAAAATCGACGGTGCTTTGAGCCTGCACACTGCTAGCAACCGCAAAAAATGCCAAACTGACTAAAACGATGTATTTGAATTTTAAAATCATAGGGTTTTAAAAATTAATTAAATATGATATCTTATCTACTATTATATGATACATCCACGAGAAGAAAAAACATTTATCATGGTAAAACCCGACGGAGTACGTCGAGGTCTTACAGGTGAGATAATTAAGCGAATAGAGCAGCGAAACCTCAAGATTATAGCTCTTGAAATGGACAGTCCCTCAAAGGACAAATTTGATGGTCATTATCCAAAAGATCCAAAATGGATCAAACGAGTAGGTGAAAAAACCCTTACTACGTATGCAAAATATGGATTTGATGCAAAAAGAGAGCTTGGGACTGACAAGACCGAGGAGATTGGTCCTATGGTTCGAGAGTGGCTTTTGGACTTCATGACATCTGGTCCAGTGGTGCGTATGGTTGTTGAGGGCGTACACGCTGTTGACATGGTACGAAAGATAGTTGGTGATACTATGCCTGCAAAGGCCGAGATGGGTACTATTCGAGGAGATTTTTCTGCAGACAGTGCAGCATCAGCCAATCGTGATAAGCGTGCCGTACATAACCTAGTTCATGCGTCTGAAACCCCAGAAGAAGCAGAACACGAAATCGGATATTGGTTTGAAAAAGGCAGTGTGTATACCTACAAGCGAACAGATGAAAATCTCACTCATTGAAAATTTTTTGTGATAAGAATAGTAGTTTTTACAATAATTCTTGCGGCAATTCTAACGGCGCATAGTTATATTGTCGATCATAATCTTTATAACGAAATTTGGTGGCTTGATATGGTCCTCCACTCTCTCGGTGGGTTATTGGCGAGCTCAGTGTTTGTTACCTTTTTAAGGCCAAAGAATTATTGGCCCCTTTTTGGTTTTATTTTTCTCGTTGCTGCTGCGTGGGAGCTATTAGAATTTTTTATAGATGTTCCATTTTTTGGTGGCGGTCCCATACGTCTTTCCGATCCGATTTGGGCGCTCGATATGCTTTCTGATATGGCAATAGCGCTAAGCGCGTCATTCCTTTTATGGCTCGCATATTGTCTATATAATAAAAGTAATGTCTAAACTTACTTTTTATGGGGGTGCGCAAGAAGTAACTGGTGCGAATTATCTACTAGAGACTGACGGAGGAGCTAAGATATTAATTGATTGTGGGCTATTCCAATGTCCTGGATTTTGTCGCTCTCTTAATCAAGATAAGTTTGAATATGACCCAGCAGAAGTAGACGCTCTTTTTGTAACGCATGGTCACATTGATCACTTGGGACGAGTACCAAAGCTCGTTCACGAAGGCTTTAAAGGAAAGATCTATTCTACCCCACCAACAAAAGACTTTGGTGCAATCATGCTCGAAGATAGCATGGGTATTTTGGGTAAGGAAGCAGAGCGTGAAAAACGAAAACCCATTTACGACCTTAATGATGTAGAAGCTACCAAAAAATTATGGGAGGGAATTCCGTATGGTGAGTCGGTTACAACTAAGGACGTGACGGTAACGGTACGAAATGCGGGTCATATTTTAGGCTCGGCTATCTACGAGTTTAAGGTGGCCGACAAAAAACTAGTCTTTACAGGAGATTTGGGCAATACTCCGATGCCTCTTTTGCCTCCACCTGACAAGGTAACAGGAGCTGATTACCTAGTGATTGAGTCGGCATATGGAGATAGAGAGCATGAAGACATAACCGAAAGAAAGGGTAAGCTAGAGGGGGCAATCGAAGATGTAGTAAAACGTAATGGTACTCTTATAATTCCTTCGTTTGCACTTGAACGAACACAAGAGATTTTGTTTGAACTCAATGATCTTGTTGAAAATGGCCGTATACCACGGGTTCCTATATTTATAGATAGTCCACTCGCAATTAAGGCAACGACCGTGTACAAAAAGTACGAAAATTATTTTAGTAAAAGCGCTCAAAATATCATCAAGTCGGGGGATGACTTATTTAAGTTTCCTGGTCTTCATATGACACTAAAGACCGAGCAGTCAAAAGCGATCAAGGATCAAAAGGGTTCAAAGATAATTTTGGCAGGAGCTGGGATGATGCATGGCGGCCGTATAGTACATCACGCTCGTGAATATCTACCAGGAAAAGATAATATGATTTTGTTTATTGGATATCAGGCGGCAGGTTCTCCAGGGCGTCGAATTTTAGAGGGAGAAAAAGAGGTTCGAATCACAGGGGAGATGGTGCCGGTTCGTGCAGAGGTTCGAAAAATCAGAGGGTATTCGGCACATGCAGATACTAATGCTCTGTTTGAATTTATCCAGAACAACGCAGAAACTCTCAAAAAGGTCTTTGTCGTACAGGGAGAGGCCAAAGCATCACTGTTTTTGGCCCAGCGAGCAAGAGACCATCTCGGGTTAGATGCAATAGCGCCTGAGCTTGGGTACAGTTTTGAATTTTAAAGAACTAATACCCTTTTTATTATGACCTTCGTAGTGCCTAGAGAACATAAAAAGGTTCTGATATACTAGCGCTATGAGTGACAAACACATACACCATAAGCTAAAGTTTTGCGTTTCAGGGGCGGCAGAAACCGGCATGTGCTCTGAGAATGCACTTGAAAATGGTAAGACGATTGGGCGTGAGATAGCTAAGATGGGTGCGGTACTTGTTAATGGTGCGACGAGTGGATTTCCATATTGGGCAGCAATTGGAGCAAAAGAAGCTGGTGGGTTTACTATTGGTATTTCTCCAGCAGAATCAGAGCGAGAGCATGTTGACCGTTACAAGCTTCCACTCGATTATATGGATATGGTTGTTTATACAGGCATGGGATACTCGGCACGTAACTTACTTCTTACACGAACTGCAGATGCCGTTATTATTGGATGCGGAAGAATAGGGACGCTTAACGAGTTTACTGTTGCATTCGAAGACGGCAAGCCAATAGGAATACTTGAAGAAGATGGCGGTACTACAAACCTTCTTGATGAAATAATTGAGGCTTCACATCGTTCACAAGATAATCCAAATATAGTTTTTGAAAAAGATCCAAAAATTCTTCTAAAAAAGCTAACAGAACTTGTAGAAAAAGGCAAAGTTAAAAAGGATTAATTACTATGCGCTCCCTTAAGGCGGCAGGGCTGTTAATAGGGATGATTGTTGGGGCAGGAATCTTTGCCCTTCCTTTTGCTGTCTTTCGCGGGGGACTATACTGGTCTTTGTTTCATTTTGCTCTGGCAATTTCTATTGTTACTGTCCTACATCTTCTGTATGGAAAGATGTTCTATGACCATCGTTCGCGACATCATTTACCAGGTTACGTTAAGCAATATTATGGAAAGTATGCTAGTAGATTAGTTGTTGTATCGAGGCTGTTGAGTTACTACGGCTATCTCTTGGCGTACAGCGTACTTGGAGGAATTTTCTTGTCCAATGTACTACCTGTTGGAAAAAAGACTCTTACTATAATAATTTTTTTGGTATTATCTCCTGTTGTATACGCTAATCTGCGCAAGGCCGGGTCAATTAACTTTTTTCTGACTATACCTCTTGTGGCATTCCCAGTACTACTCTTTTTAGTACTAGCACCAGAACTGTCCTTTAAGGATGTTCCTTTGATGGCTACAGGCTCTGACTGGTTCTTCCCATACGGTGTCTTTTTGTTTGCCCTGAGTGGGGCATCTGTCATACCAGAGGTGGTAAACATACTTGGAAAATATGAAAGGAAACATTTTTCTAAGGTTATCATTGGTAGCGCCATTGTTGTCTCTTTAATTTACTTTTTATACATAGCATCTATATTGGGGATTGCTGGCGGAGAGGTATCTAGCGACAGCTTGTCTGTGCTTGCCTCTCAGGGCAGTCTTCTTCTTGGTATAGGCTCCTTGATAGGCCTCTTGGCTATTGTTACGTCCTTTATAGCGCTTGGTCTTGAGCTACGTCTCACGTTTCAATACGATCTTCGTTTCAAGCGTTTACATGCGTGGCTTCTAACAGTTTCAATTCCACTCGGATTGTTTTTGCTCGGGCTTAATGACTTTGTTTTAATTATAGGAATCATTGGTGCGATTGGTATTGGTATCGAGGGTACGTTCATAGTACTTTTGAGTCACAAAATTAGTAAGACTAACATAGCCCTAGTCGCAACGCTCATAGGAATTTTTGCGCTAGGCGCTCTATTTGAAATTGCCACTGTTGTTGGTATTCTCTAACAATGGATAAAAAATTAGAGCTCGGTCGGCTTGCTTCCAAAATGCAGACCGCCAAGCTTCCTCTAAAAACAAATTTGGTTTTTGGTGAGGGCTCACCCGAGGCTCAAGTTTTATTTATTGGTGAGGCACCGGGTGCAAAAGAAGATTTACTTGGTCGACCGTTTGTTGGTCGAAGTGGTGAACTCCTTACAAAAACAATTGAGGAGATTGGCTGGAAACGCGAAGATGTTTACATAACGAACATTGTAAAACGAAGACCTCCTGAAAATCGTGACCCCTCGCCTGAGGAAATCGAAGCCTACACTCCCTATTTAGCCAAACAAATTGAAATAATCAATCCAAAAATTATTGTAACTCTCGGGCGCTTCGCTACGAATTATTTTTTACCAGAATTAAAAATAAGCAAAGATCAGGGTAGTGTGTTCAAATATGAGGGGAGGACGATTATCCCTCAATTTCATCCAGCTGCGGCCCTACGGGGAACAACCGTAAAAAATAAATTTCGTAAAAGTTTTGCTAAGCTTCCAAGACTTATCAAAAAGATTTCCTAAGAGTACTCAACTTTTAAAAATTAAAGAATAGACTTACTATAAAAAATAATATGAAACTATCAGTAAACAACGTTATAAAAATTCTTCTCGGTTTTCTTTTTGTGCTCAATGTTAGTGATGGATTGTTTACGCCAATCATTGCTGTTTTTGTTGGCAACACAATTTTAGGAGCCTCACTTTCTACAGTTGGTTTTTCTATAGCAATATATTCAATCTCAAAATCTATTGTTCAGATTCCTGTAGCTCGTTGGTTGGATACTCAGATAACTGAAAGAATTGATTTTTATGTTTTGCTCACAGGGGTTGTTATCGGAATTGTATTTCCCCTTGCTCTCATCTTTACAACAACAATCACAATGCTCTATCTTCTTTTTGCCCTTACCTGTGTTGGGGCTGCATGTTTAATGGCGTCATTCTATGCGCTCTTTAATGATCATATAGATAAAGACAGGGCGAGTTATGAGTGGAGTTTGTTTAGTGTTGGTGGCTTAACAATCTCTTCTGCGATAGGTGGCGCTGTCGGCGGTGTAATTGCAGATTACTATGGGTTCAAAACTTTGTTTCTTATAAGTGCGATTCTTTATGCTGTTGGTGGCTCCATACTTTTGTTTTTGTACCCCCATATTTCTAAGTTCAGAATTCCAAAAGTTTTATCTGCTGAGACTAGCTAAAGAATTAAAAAAACCCCTGAGCTTTGCCCAAGGGGTTTTTTTAAAAAAGAAAATACACCAATGATACGGTGCATCGCTTTTAAAAATAGAAAAAATTAAGACCCGCACGCTGGCAGGTCTTTACGAGAGAGATAAATTGTCCAAGGTTCAGGAGAGGAGAGTGACGAAAGAGAAAGAGAGTTTAATGTGATGCAGGAGCATCGGGTCTAAGGTTGAGAGCCAACGGGCTCTCCTCTTCTTGTGTCACTTTGCCTCTGTCGAAGTTCTGATACTAGTATAAGATGTGGCTCATGAAGTCTCAATAGATTTTAAAAAAATCCCTGTGGAAAACATTCAAAATAAAATAAAAAGTATACAATTAGGTATTTTTGTTCATTATAAATCTTGCACTAATACCAAATATGTGTTAGGGTGCAGGTAAGCGTGTCTCGTTTGAACCGCATGGTTAACCTCTTCGGGAGAGATTATAAAGAAGTTTCAGCCGTGCTCGAGCGCCACATTATCTATGGAAAACAAAAAAGTAAAAGTAGAACGGTCTGCTGGTGCCGTTGTGTTTCGTAAACAAGGAAGAAGAATTCTTTACCTGCTTTTGCAACACATGCGTGGTCACTGGGCATTTCCAAAGGGTCACATAGAAGAGGGTGAAAAACCAGTTGAAGCGGCCCGACGTGAAATAAAAGAAGAAACTGGAATTGGTCGCATTCGTTTTTTGCAGGGATATAAAGAAAATATTCGTTTTCGTTTTCAGTGGCCACCGAAATCACTTGACGCAGAGTCACGTTTGAAGTTTGTTGTGTTTTACCTCGGCCAGGTTTTTACTCGTGACGTAGTTATCTCCGAAGAGCATAAAGATTTTCAGTGGGTTCCCTATGAAAAGGCAATGAAAATATTAAAGCATAAAAATGTTCGAGAGCTGCTCACAAAAGCTCACGAATTAGTTACTAAAAAACCAGCTCCAGAAATAGTAAGAAAACCACCGATACAACACAAGAAAGAATCAAAATAAAAAATCCTCCAGAGTTGGAGGATTTTTTATTTTGCCTCAACAGGTTCTTTGGTCACCTCTTCTACAATCGAATTGAAAATGTTTGGATGTTTTTGGGCAAGCTGTGAGAGAATCTTTCGGTCTAGTTTAATGTTCGCTTTTGTTAGCTGGTCTATGAGCTTGCTGTATGTGATACCTTGTGCGCGTGCTCCTGCATTAATTTTTATAGTCCAGAGACGTCGCATTGTTCGTTTCTTTTTTCGTCGGTCATTGAACGAATGTGTGTATGCGTGAAGAAGAGCTTCGCGTGCTGCGCGCTCTTTAGAACTTCGATCCCATCTAAACCCTTTTGTTTGTTTAAGGATTGAGCGACGTCGTTTTATTGAAGTTGTTCCTCGTTTAACTCGTGTCATATGTTATTACGTACCTGGCAAATACCTTCTTTTTATTTGTTCACCAAAATCAAATTCCTTCCAACCTTTGTTGGTGATTTGTTTGCTCCGACTTTTCTTTGCTTTGAAGTGATTAAGATGGGGAGTCCGTTTTAGAACTTTCCCCGTCCGAGTCACTCGGAGTCGCTTGCTTGCTGATTTGTTTGTTTTTGGCATGATCTGGCTCAATTGTTGTAAGAAGTCCTCGTGGTCCCTTTTTTGGTCCTTCACTAATTTTAAATGGAACAGTAATGGCTTCGAGTAGTTTTGTTATTCTACTCTCAATAAACTTTCTATCGAGATATTTTTCCCGTCCTCGCAAGGTCATCTGTACAAGTACGCGATGACCCTCTTTGAGAAATTCTTCAGCTCGTTTTGCTTTTAGCGTTAAGTCGTGTGCTCCAGTTCCAAGCCTCACGCGTATTCCTTTTATTTCTACGTCATGAGATTTTTTCTTGGTCTTTCTGGCTTCTTTATCAAGTTGGTACTGATATTTACCCCAATCCATTATGCGCACAACTGGTGGCTTTGCGGTTGGAGATATTTCGATGAGATCGAGATCGGCTTGCTGCGCCAACTCAAGCGCCTCCTTGGTTGGTTTAACGCCCAAATTTTCGCCTTCCGCTCCGATTACTCGGACCTCGGGTGCTGAAATCGCCTTATTAATTCGAGTTTTTTTCTGTACCAATGTTTTACTAGTCTACCTACTTTGACCCAAAAAGTCAAGCTATAGAGCACTAAAATAAAAGGCCTCCGAGCAAGGTCGGAGGCTAACTAAGGACCGGGTCTTCTTCTGGGCTTGGAAGGAGGGTCGCCTCATTTTTGAAGGCCTCCCGAATTTGTCGTTCAAGCGGACTTCTGGACTTACCTCCAGCACCTGGATGGGTTCCAGGATAAAGCATGATGATTATCTTGAGGGATCCCTCAGGATTTCCCTTAGGATGCGACCCAAGAAAGATTGCAGCAACTTCGCTGATGCGAAAGAGCTCTTTAACGGACGCCGCAACTCTAGCGCTTGTCTGCTCTTCGATGTGCGAAAACTTTTCGGTGATTGGATTTACTTCGTCTGGAGCATCGATGTAGAGTTCTTTTTTTGGTCTCGAAAATTTACTCATGAGAAAGAAAAAGGCTGGTATATACTTATCTCGTGCCGCGAGTGTGAGTGCACCTTTTTCGGACATTCCGATTATTGGCATTATTCTCCCTCCTGAAATGGAAACTGGTAAAAAGTATACCCAAAAACTCTTGACTAGTCAAGAATTTTTGGTAAAACTAAGAGTAGTAAGTACCAAGGAGTCTATTAGACATGGAAACTCCTGCCGCTCGAGGCACACTCCAAGAATTTGAAGCCGAGATAGAGTCTTATCTCAGTGAAAATTGCCTAAAGAATGAATCGGATGAAGTAAGATGTCGTTGGTGTTGGACGAAGACAGAATTCAAAGTCTGCTATGTCTCTATACATACGACAGCTTTTGATAATTGTTCTGGCAGTGGAAGAGTTAAACAGATACCCATTCCTTACTGTCCTAATTGTGAGACAGAGCCAACGCAAGATAGAAGCTGTGTTCATTTGAGTCCAGCTGAAGAGCTTTATTGAGTCCAGCTTTGGGCTTTTTTTGTTTCAAGCTATACTACGGATATGACGACCTCTATATTATATGCGTTTGGTAGTGTGGTCATTGTTAGTTTGATTTCGCTCATTGGTTTATTTACCTTGTCGCTCAACGAGCGCATATTACGTAAATCAATTTTTGTCCTTGTAGCTCTTGCTGTTGGAGCTCTCTTGGGGGATGCATTTTTGCACTTGATTCCTGAAGCATTAGAGGCAGACTCAACAGGACTCGCTCCACTATTAATAGTGGCAGGAATCCTATCATTTTTTGTTTTAGAAAAAGCACTCGGGTGGCATCACCACAGTGCTCACGATGAAGACTCTCACCATCACGCGAGAGAGGAAAGAGTGGGTCAGCCGGACATTCAACCAGTAGGAAAAATGGTTCTCATCTCCGATGGTCTTCATAACCTCATAGATGGGATTATTATCGGTGCCAGTTTTTTGATTAGCATTCCTGTTGGAGTAGCATCTACTATTGCGATTATTCTCCACGAAATTCCTCAGGAGATAGGAGACTTTGGGGTTCTTCTTCATTCTGGATATACCAAGTCTCGTGCCTTGGTTCTTAATTTCTTCTCGGCGCTTCTAGCGGTACTTGGTGTCGTGATAGTTGTAGTCATGGGTGAAACTGCTCAAAAATTTGTTGAATATGTTATTCCATTTGCAGCTGGTGTCTTTATATATATTGCGACAGCAGACTTGGTGCCCGAGCTACACAAGCGACATTCGCAAGCAAGTACATTTTTTGAAACGGCGGCAGTTTTTGCAGGTGTGTTCATGATGTATGGACTCCTCTTTCTAGAGTGAGAGCAAAACAAGAGATCCCCTTGAAAAAACCTACAAAATGTTGTATGGTTTTTTTAGAATTCATCCCGAGACAGGAGTGGAAATTGGATAAGTCTGCCCGTGGAAAGATCATATGTACTGATACAAGTACTATAGTTCACGATCCTCATGCAATCTTGCGTTTTGAAGAAAACGAAGTACGCCTTGATGCCGTCTCTGTCCAAGAGCTTGAAGCTCTAAAAACTAAGAAGTACGGCGCACGCGAAGCAATTCGTGTTCTCGATGAGCTAAAAAGGCGAACTCGAGACGCAGGTCTTGAAATCAAGGATGGAATGCCTACACCAGGTGGAGGTAGGGTTTTCTTTCACAACTATAAGCCACAATGGGATTTGGCCCCCAACTTTGAAAGAACCAATGACCTCCGTATTGTTCTTGCAGCTCTTAGTATGCAAAAAAATACTAAAGAGTGTAATGGCCGTGAGGTTGTACTTGTTAGCAAAGACATTGCACAACGACTTACTGCTGAAATTCTAGGCGTTCGAGCCGAGGACTATAAGCATGACAGAACGTTTGAGAATTATGGAGATGTATACACAGGTCATCGGCAAATTGTTCTTCCTAATGGAGATGTAGGTAACATCTTTGGTCTATTGCCTCGTGAGAATTTTGTTTCGCTCAGTGCGGCTCAAGAATCTGTAGAGGATTCTATCGAAGACCTTCATCCGAATGAGTGTGTGACTTTTGTCCGCAGCGATGAAAGCAGGGCGTGTGCTATCTATGATGCAGGAGCCGAGAGATTTGTTCGGGTTCCGTTTAAATACTCTGATCTTGAAAGTTATAACGATGGCAGGAAGAAGGGCATACGTCCCAAGACAGAAGAGCAGGGTTTTGCCCACACACTTTTGACCAATGATAATATCTCACTCGTTACTCTGATGGGAGTCGCGGGTTGTGGTAAGACTCTCATGGCATTGAATGCTGGTATCGAACAGATGTCAGGTTCGAATCAGAAATTCGAGAGAATAGTCGTCTTTCGTCCAATGGAAACAGTGGGGGAAAGCATGGGTTATCTTCCTGGCTCTGTTGCTGAAAAGTATGAGCCATGGACCGAGGCGGTTCGTGATCAGCTCGAAGTTATTTTTCAGCATGACATAAGACCAGATTATGATCATGACAAGCAGGGCACTAGGGGCGACATGCTTTTAACTTCGAAAAAAATTGTTTGTTCGCCCATTACGTTTACTCGTGGGCGAACATTACGAAACACATTCATTATTATTGACGAGGCTCAAAACCTTACCCCACTCGAGGCAAAGACCCTTGGTACTCGTGCGGGGACTGGCTCCAAACTTGTATTTACTGGAGATCCGGAACAGATTGATACTCGTAACCTCGATATATTGAGCAATGGCCTAGTGCATGCTGTTGGTCGCTCAATGGGTGCTGCCCACTATGGTCACATTCGCATGAGACGATCTGTACGTTCTGAGTTGGCTCAGTTCGTCGCCGATCGGTTCTAACCCCAGCAACACTGCTGGGGCTTTTCTTTTGTTTAAAAAAAGATGATAGCATTGAGCTATGAGCTACGCGCATATTTGGAAAAAAGTGGTTAATTCTGACGAGCTTATTGTATATGAATTTTCAATCGGAAAAGGTTACATAACATACAATCTTGTCGTGTGGACATTGTTGAGTATGGCACTTATATTTATTCCGATGGCCACAACGAGTCTTGCCGATAACCCAGCTATGCTATCTGTGAGCGCTGCTGGCTTTATTTTTTTTCTTTTATCTTTCTTTCATTTTGGTTTTTATCTTCGAATTGCTAATGCGTATGCTTTTACATCAAAACGAATCTTGATACACAGGGGTTGGTTTTCTACACATACGATAAGTATCCCGTACCACAAAATCACCGATGTTTCGGTGACAGAGTCTTTCATCGAACGAATTCTTACACGAACCGGTCAAATTTCAATCAACACAGCTGGAACCAATGTACATGAGATTCACTTGCGTCACATAACTAATCCTTATGAAGCAAAAAAAGAGCTAGATAAGGTTCGTGATCGATATAGACGATTGCACATGAGTGGCACGATAGCCGATCATTACGAGTCTCCATAAAAAAAGAACTCCCATTGGGAGTTCAAACATGACGTACACTTTCCTTGAGCCTTTGTAGTTCATTTATTTTTTCAAAAAGCGATGGAGTGTCTGGAGCTGCACGATTGACAGCCTTTTCTATTTCATGAAAATAGGTAGCCTTTTGCAATTCATCTTCCGAAAATTCTTGCCACCGTTCGAGTGATTCACGCTCTTCTTCAGAGTTTACTGGTGCATTGGCCCAGGCTGCTTGAGCCTCCTCGAGAGTGGTAATGGCGGCTACCTCATAGGCAGATAATTGTCTCCAGTGAGTGAGCGCTATTTTTTTTGCATCACATTTTTCGTCATCGGGCGCGCGTTCAAAAATAAATTTAGTTTCGTATATGTCTGTTGCTCTAAGAGCGAGCCTGGTTGATATTCGACACCACCTATCAAGGGCCTGTGTCTCTGCAACGCTTCCTTGAGGGGAGGTCATATGAACCATTTTTGCTTGAGCAAGTATCGAATACAGAGTGTAGTTACCATTATGTTTGGGCAGCGTATCCAGATTAATTTTTGCTGTATAGATGGCACGACAGCCATTTGTCAAAATTGTGATCAGTGCGATTGCTACAAGCGCAAATTTCACCGTCTTATCTCCTATCTATATATAACCCTGCCAAAGAAAAAAAATACCCGCAAGGATTATCCACTTGCGGGTTTGAGGGTTATAGACCTGACGGTAAAATCTCCAATTGCTCGTGCGAGTTTGTGATTTTGTTCGACGACCAGTTTGAGGATGCTATCTGAAAGCTGGCACCCTTTAAATGTTGCCCAAGGCAAGAAGAAGAGCGCAACCACCCCAAAGGTGATGGTTTCTTCGTGCCCGAGTTGATGCTCAACGCTGACCTTTGTTAGGAGATCGAGCGCTCCTCCATGGATTTTCACCGTGTTAACTCCTTTCGGTGCATGGATTGAACCGCCCCTACTATACTATAACTGAGCCATTTTGTAAATAGTTTCAAAGCCAAAAAAAAGAGCAGTAATTACTACTGCTCGTGAATTGCGAGGGTTGCTTCAACCCCATCGATAAGGGCTTGGAGGTATGCCATGGTATGAAGCGCTGATTCGCGTGCTTCTCTGTCGTCGGGATTTTGTCGTACACGATCTATGTGACGTGCCAGTTCAGATACGCTATGTGAAAATGAGCCCATTTGCTCGGCGTGTTGAGAAAGACATGTTGTCTTGTCAGATTCAGTGCTGGCCTCGATGACTTTTGTCATGCGACGGTCCAGGTCGTGGGCCACCTGATCATTTACTCGATCATGAAATGCTCGAATGACATAGAGACTCTCTGGTCCATAGACCTGAGGTCTAAATGATACGATATTTGCTTCGCTCGCATTACAGATGGAGCGAGCCGAGTCTTCTACTGCTCGTTCGAACGACATCCTAACCTCCTTTTATCTAGGAGAAAATATACCATAAAAAACTTATTTTGTAAATAAAAGCACTTCCCGAGTAGGAAGTGTTATGAAATTGGCTTTCGCATGGCGGTCAAGATGATTTCTCGTAGCTGGTAGTTTTGAACACTAAGGTCTTTTCTTGTTGGCCTGGTACATTCTTCGGGGACTGTGTCCTTGGGGATCTCTCCACGAATTGCACCATGAATAAGTTCTATGAGAACTCTATTTTCAAACATCAGATATTCTTCACAACTTTCATATCGCTCAATTTCCTCAGACTGACGTTTGTTACGTTCTTCCAAGTCTCTAACATCAGCCTCAAGTTCTTCCACTCGTGCACGGAGTTGGATTGTTTGTCTTACAGCGGCACTACCCCTTGGTAATTCGCTAGAGCTCCAAGCTGTTTTTTTCATAGGTGCCTCCAAAAAAATTGTAACAAAAATGCCCGGTTTGCGATACGACTATGCTAGTCGTTCGCAAACCGGGCTTCAGCTTCAGTTCTTGGCGGTCTTCTTGCCGGCGCGAGCGCCACCGGCCTGCGAGCCACCGACGCCAGCGACCGGCGCACCGCGCGTGACGCTGTCAGTCGGCTGGTTTCGGCGACGACGATGGGCGCGCTCCTGGCGACCACTCTTCCCAGAGTTGGCCTTGGGAGGGCAGTTGAACTTTTTGTGCTCACGAGTTCCGGTACCACACTTACTGCAATGTGCCATTCTCTTCCTCCTTGGTTGGGCTCGCTACCGGCGAGCTAGTCTTTTCTCATCCCGCTGTCACCCGTTACTGGGTAGGGGATTTTTTGTTTCGCGATCGATACCCTGACAAGGGTGAAGACTGCGATGCTAACCCAGACCACCTCTAGGCCGACCACCGGCCAGGCTGTTCTCACGTAGGCATGAAAGCCGTACGCGAGACCGCCTACGAGATTGATCCATTGGTACGAACGCCCAGTTGCCGCGACCTTCTCGGTCGAGACCAGGGCGTATGCAACGATGAAGCAAATGGTTCCGAACCACCCGACGTATTCGTCGAAAGCAAGTTGCAGGACACTCCTCCTGTCTGAGAACTGATTTGTGAGCATATTAGCATGAAAATAAGCATTTGTCAATGCTTAGGAAAAGATGCAAAAAATATGTATTCTAAAAAAAGATAACGAAAGGAGGTGCGACATGTCTTACGTAGCTCATCATGCGACTATTCTCGCATCGTTCCTTGTAACATATGTTCTTCTTTATAATCAGATTCAACCCGGATTTATCTTGGCGTATTTAACGGCATTCAACATAATGCTTTTGCTTACACTCGAGCAATTGCTTCCGTACAAAAAGTCTTCGAGTCCGTTTAGCGACCAAGCGACACCTAGCGATCTAGGACATTTTCTTGTTTCTTCATTTGGCCGTGCAATCATCGGTGGCGGAGTACTCATGGTGGCCACCCTGCAAGGTGAAGGTGGAGTGTTTGGCATGTGGCCAAGGCATCTCCCATGGATGATTCAGTTCTTGATTGTAATCTTTGTATGGGAGGCCGTGGTGTATTGGAGACATCGGATTCAGCACGGAGTGTTCGGTGTCGAATATTTTTGGCCGATGCATGCGATTCATCACGATACGAAAGTTTTTCATACGTTCAAAGCTATTCGTGCTCACTTTTTGGACGACTGGTTCTCGTATGGGTTTGAGGTTTTCATACCACTTGTTCTTGGAGCCCCCGTTGAGATATATGTTTGGGTCTACACCTGGAATATTAGCTTTGGCAACCTCACTCATGCCAATATTAGACAAGATAATCCAGCGTGGCTACACTATTTTTTGCCAACGATTCAGCTACATCAGTGGCACCACAAAGTAGATGGAATGAATAAAAATCTCGCAAACAATTTTCCGTTAATTGATATATTGTTTGGTACGTATCAACACCCAAGTACATACAAAAAAAGCGAACTCGGCTGCGGAATACCCGAAATGCCCACCACTTTCTTGTGGCAGCTCTGGTATCCTGTTCGCCTGCTCAACCCATGGTCGACCTAGTGTCGACTTTTTTGTTGTTTGGCGGCGACTTGATATTTTAACCTTTTTATGCTATAAGTAGAGTTATGAAAAAGCACATATTACCAGCTATTATTCTCTTTCTTTTGCTTTTGGCAGCAGCCGCCCTATTGATTGGGTACTTGCGAGCCGAGACAGAAGTAATTGATCCATTCGTACGAGTACAGGAATCCGAGGTTCGGATTCCAAATGATACAGAAGATATTTTTGTATCTCTCGATGAGGGTGTAGGACATTACATTGTTCCTGAGACTGGCGTTGTTGGTCACGTGTTGATTGGCGATGCACATGATTCTTGGAGCGGCGAGGAACATGAAGATCTTTTGGTTGTTTTCGATGTTAACGAAGATGGCTCAAGGACTAACACATTTCTTGTTGTTATCGATGTAGAGTCGGGCGACTTCACACAAGTTTCTGGTGTATTCGTTGGTAGTCGAATTGAGGTTGAGTCAGTAGAGGTTGTAACCGATACAGATTCAGAAGATTCAGATTACGAAGTACTAGTCAAAACACTTGTACGTCCTGCAGGAGCTTCATTCAGCCAACGACCATCAGTCGAAGTTGAGCGAGTATTCTCTGTAAAAGATCAAGAAATTAAAGAGATTAAATAAGCTAAAAATCCCCTCCGACGTTACGTCGGAGGGGATTTTTGTTATGCTAAAGACATGGGACTATTTTCAAGCGAACCAAAAATATCAAAACGTGAACTCGACGAGGCTCGTTCTACTTTGTTACGCAAGGGATTTAGTGATGCAGATGTTGATGCGGTCATGATGACGTTTCGAGGAGATATAGAAGAAGTAGATGTCGGCATAACAAAGCAGGAATTAGAGCGTGGACTTAAGTGGCTTCGTGACAACAAGTCACGCCATAGTTTGTCTGATTCGCAAATTGATACATTAAAGGAAGTATTAGAAAGTAAATTATAAATATGGAAGGATCACCAACATTTGAAGAAGATCAAGAAAGTACTGAGGCAGAATTTACTATAGAGGAGGGTGAGACAGAGCTTTCACCAGAAGGTGAGATTAGTCTGATACACGAAATGGTTTTGGAAGGCGAGCAAGCACTAAGAGATCTTGCTGCCCTAATTGAAGATCCTGATATTAACGACGATGAAAAAAGAGATGCACAACGCCAAGTGGGTATTGTACTAGCCGGAATGTCAGAATACGAAGAACTAATTGTTGAGCTTCAAAAGCCAGACCAAGAAGTAAAAAGTAAGTAAGAAACGTTATATTCTATAACGTTTCTTGAAACTCCGTCACTCGCTCCAAATAAATACAAGCTTTTATTTGTAAGCTCGCTAGGAATTATAAAAATACCCAGGATTATTTTCCTGGGTGTTGCGTTCTGTCTAGTATTGTTCGGATTGTTTCTTTGGCCTCATGACATTGGAAAAATTCCTTTTTCATGACGGCCGTGTGTGCAAGGGCTGTTTTCACCGCAATTCGGATTTTTTGATCCGTATAACCTTTTTCGTACAAGAGCTCACGAGCATGCGTCGGACCTGTGATGATCATAGAGTTTTATAAAGCTCAAATCCGTTTACTGGTCTCTCAAGGTCTGATTGTCCATCTGCACTGATGGATTTTTCGCGACAATTTTCACACGATTGAATATGATCGAGTAACGCCCTAACTAGAGGGGTGATTGATGTGTGAGTCGAGGCTTTTTCAAATTGAGCCTCAAAATTCGCACACGTGACTTTCAGATCGTTCATCGCGGCCAGTAAATCAGAAGGAGTAATGGGATTAAAAGTACAACTTCTACGCCAAGTGCAGACACAAGGCATCTGTACATGGGGAAATCCCAAATGCTATCGTTCATTCCAAACTCGTCGCGCTTGGTTTTCATGCCCACTCCTATTTCCGATAGGAGATTGCAACAAAAAACTTAATAAGTCAATCTTTCTTATTTAAGCTTTTTGTTTTGGAGCTCTGCGCCCCCATTCGATAACACCCCAAATACGTTCGTGGCCATAGTAAAATAGTAGTTTTAATACAACCTCAAGTGCTCCGATTTCTGCAGCTATAGTTAGATTCCCAGTAAAAATCCAAACAAGAAAAAACGTTATAATTGTAGCAACTGCGCGCCAACTAACCGTTTTGATAATGCTTCGACTCTGCGATTCTTTGCACTCACAAGGGCTTTTGTGTTTTATTTTCTGTGCGTCTTCAATTACTCTTTCGGGTGTAATGATATCATCCATTGATATGTATTATAACGTAGCGTACGTGATACACAACTATCCCTGACTTTTTTTGTTAGATAGGCTAGATAATATTTTTTCAACCGCCTTTATATCATCATCTTTTAATATAGAGAGACCCATTACCTTTTTGCTGTGTTTTTTGAGGATCGTTATTTTTTTCTTAAGCTCCTTTTCGTCTACTTCGTCACTTTTGCTTACAAATATATATTCTGGCTTGTCCATTAGTTCTGGATTATGTGCTTTGAGTTCTTTTCGTATTGTTTTGTAGTCGGCAACTGGAGTGGTGGATTCCGCGGATATAAAATGAAATAACGTGCCAGTTCGTTCTACATGGCGCAAAAATTTTATTCCGAGACCCTTCCCTTTCGAGGCCCCCTCAATAAGTCCTGGGATGTCAGCTAAGATGAGGTCATGATATACACCAAGTGCTGGTTCAAGTGTAGTAAATGGGTAGTTAGCAACCTTACTTTGCGTATTGGTGATTTCGTTAATGAGGCTTGATTTGCCAACATTTGGAAGACCAACAAAACCAACGTCAGCAATAAGCTTAAGCTCAAGACGTAACTCGAACTCTTCTCCAGGAAGTCCGGGTTGAGTTTGGGTAGGGCTCGTGTTGGTGGGTGAGCGGAAGCGATAGTTTCCCTTTCCTCCGAAGCCTCCTTTGGCGAACAATGTTTTTTCGCCGATAATTAAAACTTCTATGTCTTTTTTTGTGGTGAGGTTATGAATGACGGTCCCAACTGGGATTTTAATAACAAGGTCTTCTCCATGAGCACCATCATTGAGTTGTATTTTACCAGCTTCACCATCCTCTGCTCTCACTTCTTTTTTGTATCTAAATTGATTCAATAGGTCGATATTGGACGATCCCTCTATATATATATTGCCGCCACGCCCTCCAGAACCTCCAGTTGGTCCCAAAGCAAGCGCATTCTTATCAAATGCGGACTTTCCAGGGCCACCGTGACCGGCAGCTAATGTGATTGTTATATCATCAATAAGCATAAAGTAGTTGTGGGGCTACTACCAAACTTCATTTCTACCAAAATCTCTAAATTTCGGCTACAACGTGTCAAAAGTTTTTTACCAATACCTATGGCATTAAGCTCAAAATTTTTGACTACGTTTCGCTCAAAATTTAGAGACCCTGCTAACGAAAGCAAGTTTAGGAGTAGCCCCATTGTAGCGTGTATTGTCTTTAATCCAAAAAAACATCCTCGCACGTTGCGAGGATTAGAATCGGAGCATTTCGGCTGCTGCATTTCGACCGCAGATTCCCATGACGCCACCACCAGGATGACTAGCCGCTCCACACAAAAACAGGTTTTTGATTGGAGTTGTATGGTCGGCCCATCCGGCGACAGGTCTAAATGAAAAGAGCTGATGGGGGAGCATTGCCCCCTGAAAGATGTTTCCACCAGTAAGACCGTATCTTGCCTCAATGTCAGGTGGCGCGAGCACTTCGCGATGGATGATTGAATTTCTAAATCCAGGTGCATACTGCTCGATTTCTTGAGTACACAGATCCCCAAACCATTCGCGCTTATCATCCCACGTTCCGTCTCTTAGCTCGTACGGAGCGTATTGCACAAATATGTTCATGACATGATGACCACTTCCTTCAGGTACGAGCGTTTTATCGATACTCGTTGGAAGTGTCATCTCGAGCACGGGTTCGTCGCTTGGATGCCCCATGAGCGCATCATGATATGCTTGCTCTATGTATCTGACATCAGGTGAGATGTGCATCGTACCCATATGGCACTCACCAATCCTGCCACCTGTTGGGAATGCAGTGAATCTTGGAGGTTCAGAAAGCACAAGATTGATTTTTGCTGATGCGGACGAGTAGTCAATTTTTTCTACTTCCTGTGCGAATAGCACAGGAAGTTCTTTTCGATCAACAAAGTGTAGAAAGGTATGATTAGCGTCCACGCTTGAAGCAATTTGTCTTGCATTAATGACAGTACCATCTTTGAGTTCGACAGCGCGTGCTTCTCCACCTATGACAAAAATTTTGCCGACAGGTGATTCGCGCTTGATATCAACACCCAGGTCAAGACATGTTTTTTTGAGTGCACTGGCCAGTCCGCCCATGCCTCCACGGACGTAGCCCCATACTCCACGAGCTCCACCCGCATCTCCCATTACGTGATGCAAGAGTACATAGGCACTACCAGGTGAGGACGGTGGCATGAAGGCGCCAATGATGGCGTCTGTTGCGAGCGTTGCTTTGAGTGCATCGGTCTCGAACCATCTATCAAGAATAGGAGTCGCAGCACCTGTCAAAAACCTGATGGCATCCGGAACATCATGCCCCAGTGAAATAGCAGACTTAAAGAGGGTAAAGAGTTTACGCGCATCGCGCATTCGTTTTGTGACACCCATCTGACGCCAAAAGTGTCCCATTGGTATAATATCGGGAGCCGCCATCTGAATCGCGGGCTCGATTGCATCAGCAATGCGTTCAAGCAATGCTTCGTATGCGGGGTACCTTTCTGCATCAGTTTTACTAAAGCGCGAAATTTCTTCTTGGTTACGAACCATGTCTGCCCCTAAGATGAGGCTTCGATTATCAAGGAGTGGCGTAAACGAAGATGGTACTCGAGGTAGGATCTCGAGACCATTTTGCTTAAGTTTGAGACTATCAATGATGTCACTTGGCATGAGACTTAGAACGTATGCGGCAGTTGAGATTTTGTATCCCGGCCACAACTCTTCAGTTGTCGCCGCACCTCCAAGCACATGACGTCGCTCAAGTACGCAAACCTTCTTACCGGCTTTTGCCAAATAAGCAGCACACACAAGTCCATTGTGTCCGCCACCAATGATGATCGCGTCGTAGTCATGCTCTTCCATCACGATTCCTTTCAATGTTTTTCTAGCTACACACTAAGCCGTGAGTAGTATTTGGTCAAATAAAAAAGACACGAGTAAAGCCGCATGTGCGCGCGGCTTTTACAGTTGGACCTAACTCTTTCAATAAAAAAGCCCGCACATGGTGCGGGAGGGGGGGGGTTAGTGAGGAGTTAGGCAAACTCGGTGAGTTTTTCCAGCAGAGTCTTTTACGGCTACAACCACAGGACCCTCACCAGGTTCTAGTGTCTGTACCCGTAGTACCGTAGACATATCAGCATCAGGAACGATTGATTCCACGCGTTCCATTTCTTCCACGGTATACGTGGCGAGTCCAGCATCTTCCACTAAATCTCGGACTGTTGCTATGAAGTCGTCTTTAGGGTTTGGCATGTGCTACACCTTTCTCTTGATGTACCGTAGGACTCCTTTGTGATGTGCAGTTCGAAAAAACAATATCATGAAAAAAGCAAAAAGTCAACGGCTCATCATGAGCCGTTAAATATGCTAGTATAAAAACATAGATAAAATAGGACTCGTTTAGTTGGAGATTACAATTAATTTTAAAACATGAAGAAATTAACATGTGTTGATCTTGGTGGTCCTGAGGATTGCCCAGCAGAGTTTGAGGCAGGTACGTTTGATGACATGGGCGAAAAGTGTAAGTCTCATGTCATGGAAAGGTTCCAGGCAGGAGATGAGGCTCACACGACAGCAATGAACAAGATGAAGAGTGCAACGACCGAACAACAACAAGCGATAATGGAGGGGTATCGCAAGAAGTTCCAAGAAACTCCAGACGAGTAAAGGGACTACTTCAAAACTCCACTTCTGACAAAACTCCTAAATTTCAGTTGCAGCTAGGTAAAAATTTTTCATCAATACCTCCGGCATTAGATTCAAAATTTTTACCTTCGCTTCACTCGAAATTTAAAATTTTTACCAAGAAAGCGAGCTTTGAAATAATCCCATAAAAAACTCTAGAGTTAACTCTAGAGTTTTTTTGTCCATTAAAATAAGTTATCCAGTGCTGACATAATGAGCTCTTTGGGTTATCTTGGTCTCTATGAAATCAGCACAAGAAATTTTCGATCGGATGCAAGAGGTTAAAGTCGAACAGCGCGAGCTACGCCGAGCGTATAAAGATACGCTTGATAACATGACTGACTACAGAGAACTAGTAGACCAGTACAACAAGGCCAGAGACAAAAAACTATCTATAGAGCACAAAGTTAAGCAGGATTCGGCTAACGAATTCGCCAAGCTCGAGACCATGAAGATGAATCTTAAGAGCGACCAAGAGATGTTAAGTGATATCGCGCTTACAACTATGATGAAGGGGGAGCAGGTGGAAATAACTGACCAGCACCAAAACGAATACGAACCAGTATTTTCAGTAAAGTTCAAAAAAAGGACCTAAAATTCAACGGCTCACCACAAGGGCATTTCCATTTTTATACTCTTTCCAGCCGTTAAAAATTAGGTCACATATATAAGCCGTTGAATTTTTGCATGAGAAAAGCCACCCATCGGGGTGACTTTCGCAGATCGGCTAGGACTCTGCGGATCCTTAGGTCTTCAGGCGATGTTGATGGTTTGCGGTATACTTCCGACGCCATCTTCACACCATGGGCCGGAGTCACCGAACATTTTGTGAGGTGCTATGACCCAGTTCATTTCCTCGCCATGGCCGGACTCCTCGAGCTCTTCTTGTTCGATGCTCGAGAGGCTGGCCGGGATGATTTGGTGCACAGACTGACACGAACAGCACACTCCTTCTTTTGTCATGAGCTTTCCTGTTCGATTCCGCTTTTACCTATCCACCAACAAAAAACACGGACACAAGGTCCGTATTTTTTATTGGTGGAGACGGGCGGAATCGAACCGCCGTCCGAAGAGTAATATAGAAAGAATTTGTTACAAGCTTGTCTAGTTTTTAAGGCTAGAGGTTTGCTCGATGGGGTGTCGCGATACCGTATCGAGCAGTAGTATCGCCAAGCTCGAATTTATAACACCGGTTACCAGACAGTCGAGCGCCAACTGGGCCGATGGCCTATGCTATTTAAGCGTAGGCGGGTACGAGCTCTCGCTCGCCAAATAAGTTTGCACTTATCAAGTACACGGACAGTTTTGAAAGAGTTAGCCGTGTCGGCTCTTGCTTGATCCCTAATATAAAAGCTTCCCCGTCGAAGCCTAGCGTCCCCCGCGCACGATTGATAATGCATCAAAAGAAATGCTTCAATCATGCGCGGCGAAAGCCAGACATACGCTTTGTTTATTCGTACTTGAGAGTTCGGCTGATGTTGCGGTCAGACTCACGCTTTTTAATCTTGTCGCGTTTGTCGAACTTCTTTTTACCACGTCCAACACCAAATTCAAGTTTTAAGTTTCGACCCTTATTATACAACGAAATAGGCACTAATGTCAAGCCCTTCTCGTGCTCTTTTCCAGCCAGATAGCTAAGCTCTTTTTTACCTAAAAGAAGCTTGCGCGTACGTCCTACATCATAGTCACTTGGAGTGTTTGCTGATTGGTATGGTGGCACATGTCCTCCAATTAAAAATGCCTCACTTCCGCGGACAATCACGCGAGCTCCATCGAGCTTTGCATCTCCGCGTCTGATTGCTTTTACTTCATATCCAAAAAGCTCGATGCCTGCTTCGAACTTCTCAAGAATCTCATAATCAAAATAAGCTTTTTTGTTTGATGCTAGTGCCATACCTTTAATATAGTATATGTAACGAAATTACGTTAGAGTAGGGCTATTAGCGACGTATGGCTCGTATTTCCTATGAATATCAACCCAAGACAGGCCGTAAAGGAATTACTATCCAAGGAAATCGGGGACGATGTCCATTTTTCGGTTGAAATCCCTGAGGTTAAGGGTCGTGGTGACTACTCTACTAATATAGCACTCGCTCGCGCCAAGGTTGAGGGCAAGAATCCTATGGATATGGCCAAAGAGTGGTCAAAAGAGCTTGCTGACAAACACCCTGAGATATTTAGTGAGGTAGTACCACTAGAGCCAGGTTTCATTAATATGCACTTGGCTCCCAAATATATTTGGAAGCAGGTTGAGGGTTTTCGTAAACGAAAGAAAGCCAAGCGAAAGGGTAGGGCATCAGTTGAGTTTATCTCAGCTAACCCAACAGGACCTTTACATATAGGAAATGCGAGGAGTGGTCCAATTGGTGATACCATTTCGAATGTTTTGATGGAGGATGGATACAAAGTAAAAAGAGAATATTTGCATAATGACGCGGGAGCTCAAATTGATCGTTTTGGTGAAAGTTTGTGGCACTGGTACCAAGTGGCCATTAATAAACCAAGCGAACTTCCGGAACATGGATATGAGGGCGAGTATGTAAAAGAAATAGGGCGCGAAGCCGAAGAAAAATTTGGTAAGGAACTTAAAGGTAAGAAGGGGCAAAAAGTGGTAACCGAAATGGCTCTCGCCAAATTCGAAAAAGAAAATTTTGATGTAATGCGTCACATGGGGGTTGAGTTTGATCTTGTAACCAAAGAAAGCAAGCTCGTCAAGACCAAGACCAAAAAAGCAATCGAAGATTTGCGCGAGAAGGGACTCCTCGAAGAAAAAGAGGGAGCTACATGGTTTGTACCAAAAGACGAGCACCTCAAGGACCGTGAGACTGTAGTTATCAAGGGAGATGGCACCTATTTATATTTTGCGAATGACATTGCGTATCACCGCGAAAAGTTTAAAAAAAATGACTTTGTTATTGATATTTTGGGTGAGAACCATGAGGGGCACGTACCTAAGCTTAAGGCTGTTGCTAATGCCTTTGGTTTTGATGAGAGTAAGTTTGAAGTGCTTATCTATGGTCAGGTTACAGTCAAGGATGGAGACAAGGTTATATCTATGTCCAAGCGAAAGGGGAACTTTGTAACAGCCGAAGAAGTATTAGAAGAAGTTGGAGTAGATGCCTTTCGATATTTTATGCTTCAGTACGCCCCACGTTCGGGTATGAAGTTCGATCTTGAGCTTGCAAAACAGCAGTCAAAAGTTAATCCTGTCTACTATATACAGTACGCGCATGCACGCGCTTGTAGTATTTTGGCTAAGGCTGAGACCGAGACACCAGCAAAACCAAAATGGAAAGTACTTGGTACAACACACGAACTCGAGCTTATAAAAAAATTGATTAGATATCCAGAAATGATGGAAGAAATAGCTCACAGTTTTCAGGTACAGCATTTGGCAAAGTATGCGCACGATTTGGCGCACGCATTCACTCGATTTTATGAAAGCACTAAAGTGATTGGCGCTGACGGTGAGCTAGAAGCAAATAGAATCGCACTTGTTACCTTGACTCGCGATACCATCGCACATCTTTTGAGTCTCATGGGCATCTCAGCCCCAGAACACATGTAGAGGGTTTGCCACTTACAGAGATTTCCTATATCTTATTTTTATATGGATATACAAGACCCAAAGCACATGATAGGCGCATTTCTAGTAATAGTAGTAGTTTTTGCCGGAGGTGTATTTTTATTAAAAGGTAGTGACACCACAGTCGATACTAATAACCAAGGTCGTGGCGGGGCTATGACCGATGAAGTAACAGCTATGACAGACAAATTAAAAGAGGCATTATCAGAAACAGTTAAAGTAACTATTTCTACAGAGAAGGGTGACATCAAATTGGATCTATATCCAAAGGTAGCACCAAAGACAGTAGAGAACTTTACCAAGCTCGCACGTGATGGATTCTATGATGGGATTACATTCCACCGAGTTATTCAAGAATTTATGATTCAAGGTGGTGACCCAGACGGAACTGGTTCGGGCGGACCTGGTTATAGCTTTGAGGATGAAATTAATCCAGAGTTTCTTGGTCTCCCATCAGAAGCAATTGCGGCCAACGAAGCACGAGGATATGTGTACAACAAAGACCTAGTATCTTTGCCGAACCTCCCAGGCTCACTTTCAATGGCGAACGCTGGCCCAAACACAAATGGTAGCCAATTTTTCATCATCACACGTGAAGCACAATCACACCTCGACGGACTCCACACGGTTTTCGGTCAGGTTGTTGAAGGCATGGATGTTGTCCTAAACATCGCTCAGGGCGACAAGATGACCAAGGTAACAGTTGAGTAGTTAATACTTAAGTAATAAAAAATGCCGGAGTCTCCGTTTGAGGCTTCGGCTTTTGCTAATTGACACGCAATACGGTACCAAGAATGCTGAGAGCGATGTCTACCATCGCGGTGATAGGCCCTCGGTGAAGAGGGCGTTTGACCTCCTCTGTTGTTGGCATTGCTGACGATTGATGAATATTCTTCGTGTTCTGATTTGTTGAATAATAACTAAATTTTTAGTACACTGACCTCATGCATGATGAGCATGAGGTCCTTGGATTTTGGGCCCAGCGGAAGATATTCGAGAAGAGTATCAAACAACGCGGGGCGAAAGCCAAGCGTTTTGTTTTTTTTGAGGGTCCACCATATGCCAATGGTCTCCCTGGTATACATCACGTAGAAGCACGTGCTTTTAAGGATGTTGTTGCGCGCTACAAGACATTGCGTGGTTTTCGTGTTGAGCGTAGAGCTGGATGGGATACTCATGGTTTGCCAACGGAGATGGCAGTAGAAAAGAAGCTTGGCATCAAATCCAAGCGTGAGATTGAAGAAAGGATAGGTGTTAAGGCCTTTGTTCAAGCAGCTAGAGAGGACGTGTTTTTCTATAAAAGAGAGTGGGAGCGCATGACCGAGCGAATGGGGTATTGGCTCGATTTTAAAAATGCCTATGTCACCATGGATAACTCATACATTGAGTCTTTGTGGTGGATTATGAAAGAGTTTTGGGACAAAAAGCTTTTCTATGAGGACAGAAAGGTTTTGCCGTGGTGCTCTAGGTGTGGAACGGGACTTTCTACACATGAAGTAGCGCAGGGTTACAAAAAAATTACAGAAACATCTGTTTATGTACGATTTTATCTCAAAACACGCAGAGGAGTTCTCTTAGTGTGGACAACAACACCATGGACGCTTCCTGCCAACGTGGCAGCGGCTGTTGACCCCAAGGCAACATACGTAACCATTGATGACCGAGGCGAGAAGTTTATTTTGCATGAGAAGTTGGCGTCCAAGCTATTCCCTAGTGTTGAGCCACAGTTCAAAGAAAAGGGTAGCGACCTAGTTGGTCTTACGTACGACCCGCCATTTGGTCACGATGACATTCCTTATAAAGTAGTAGGTGCTGATTTTGTTTCAGACAAAGATGGAACGGGTATCGTACATATTGCACCAGCCTTCGGTGAGGACGATATGCGTGTTGCTAAAGATGAGGAGTTACCCGTTTTGATGACGGTAGATGACGAAGGAAAATTTAACGATGAAGTTCCACAATGGAAGGGACAGTTTGTAAAAGATGCTGACCCAGACATAATCAAAGACCTAAAGCAAAAGGGTATTTTGTGGCGCGAAGAAGAGTACGAGCATGATTATCCATTTTGTTGGAGATGTGATTCTCCGCTTATTTATCTAGCGCGCAAGTCCTGGTGGGTGAAAGTGAGCAGTATGCGCCAGCAATTAGTTGAGGCAAACAAAGAAATTAATTGGTACCCAGAATATCTCAAGGAGGGTCGCTTTGGACAGTGGATTAGTGAAGCAAAAGACTGGGCGTTTTCCAGAGAACGATATTGGGGGACACCAATTCCTGTTTGGCAGTGTACCGAATGTAACAATTCTGAAATGTTTGGTTCGGTAGAAGAGATGAAAAAGCGTACAAGGCCATCATTAAATAATTACTTTTTGATGCGTCATGGACTTGCCAAGTCAAATATGCTTGATATTGGTGTTGGCAATCCAAAAGACGATGTGTGGGGGATTACCCCAAAGGGAAAACTTCAGGTTAAAAAAGCTATAACAAAACTTAAAAAAGAAGATATTGATTTGGTTATTTCTTCTGATCTTTTACGTACAAAAGAAACAGCACAGATGATTGCTAAGGAATTACATGTTCCTATTTTGTATGATGAGGATTTACGCGAGATGCAGTTTGGAGACTATGAGCGTAAAAATTCTCGCCCAATTATGGATGAGTGGGGTTTGACTGCCGAGCGACTCGATATGAAACTTCCTGGCATGGGCGCCGAATCATGGAACGATATTAAAGCACGTATGAATAAAGTCTTTAAGCGACTTGAGGAACTACATAAAAATAAAAATATTGTCCTTGTTGGCCACGGTGACCCACACTGGTTTTTGGAAGCTATTATGACGGGCTCATCTGATCCAGAGGGTATTCCCGATGTTGCCGTCTATCCAACCAAGGGAGATTTTCATAAGGTTACACCTGTTTCTCTCCCTCGAGATGATAAGGGTAATCTAGACTTGCACAAGCCTTTTATTGATGAGGTTAAAATCGATTGTACTCGCTGTCGAGCACCCATGCGCCGCACAATTGGAGTAGCTGATGTGTGGTTTGATTCGGGCTCTATGCCGTATGCCGCATGGCACTATCCATTTGAGAACAAAGCACAAATCGACAAAAAGATTTCATTCCCAGCAGATTATATAGCAGAGGCAATCGACCAGACGCGTGGATGGTTTTATAACCTACTATCTGTATCTGTGCTCCTTGGAAAAGGTGCTCCATATAAAAATGTAATTTCACTCGGTCACGTACTCGACAAAAAAGGTAAGAAAATGTCTAAGTCAAAGGGTAATGGAGTCAACCCAATGGATCTCTTCGAAAAGTATGGTGCCGATGCCGTTCGATGGTACTTCTTTACGGTGAATCAACCAGAGGATTCTAAGGTATTTGATGAACTTGATATACAAAAAGCAAAACGAAACTTTCTTGATCTATTAACAAACTCGGCCAAGTTCTACGAGATGTATAAAACAAGCAAGCGTACCACCAAGAAACACGTCCTTGATGAGTGGGTGCTTGCTCGTCTAGGCGAAGTTAGAGAAGACATGACCAAAAAAATGGATGAGTATGATATTGTTGGGGCCGCACGAGAACTCGAAAAATTTGTAGCAGAAGATATTTCTAGATGGTATTTGCGTCGTTCGCGTGAGCGTATGCGGACCGGACAAGGAGTGTCCATCCTACGAACGGTCTTGCTAGAGACGGCAATTCTTGCATCGCCCTTTGTACCGTTCACTTCAGAGATTCTCTATACTTCTCTTGGTGGCAAATCAAAGAGCGTTCATTTAAGCGATTGGCCAGAAAAACGAGCTTCCACACGCAAACTATTAACTGACATGCAAGAAGTACGAATGTTGGCAGCACGAGGGCTCGAATTGCGTTCCCGTTCGGGATTAAAAATTAGACAGCCCCTTGCATCATTCTCTGTAAAATCACGAAAGTTAAAAGAGAAAAAATTGTTAAATGTGCTTGCCGAAGAGCTTAACGTAAAAAATATTCTTATTGGTAAAAAAATAAAGGAGGACGTAGAGCTCGATACTGTTCTTACCCCAATCTTGAAAGAGGAGGGTGAGGTACGAGAGACTATTAGATTAGTACAGAACATGAGAAAGGAAGAGGGGCTTCATCCAAGAGACCTTATTATGCTTACTTTATCTGGAACATTTTCAAAGGTATCACTCAAAAGTATTAAGGATGGCGTGCATGCAAAAACGGTTACATTAAAAAATAAGACTGTGAAAGTCGAGATACATGGGATTACAAAAGTTTAACATATAGTATATGTCTCAGTATTATGGGACGGAGGCGATAATTCTTTTCTCTCGTGATTGGGGCGAGGGTGACCGTTTAATAACCTTCTATACAAAGGACTTAGGGCGTATAGACGCAATAGCAAAGGGTGTTAACAGAGCAAAGTCAAAATTGCGTGGCCACCTTAATCTTTTTTCTCGCTTGCGTATCATGGTCACACCAGGGAGGGAGTACTGGAGACTTTTGGATGCTGAACAGACTCCTTTAGACGGCGTGCGTTATGGACTAGCTAGCAAAAATGAATATGCAAGGTTTCTTGTACGAGTGTTAGCAGAATCAGCAAAAGACAATGAGGTCTGGCAAGTCCTCGATAGGTTTGAGGGGTTAAAAACTCGTAGCCAATTATTTTTTGAAAAAGTAAGAATATTAAAGGCTCTTGGACTCATGCCAGATACGGGTTTGATGTGCGCAAAAACATCACGCCGGATAGAGGAGGATGATCATGAGGGCTTCATGCCGAGTGCGGGCGAAGAAGGGGTTCTTGAGAAAATTATCGCTCAAAATATATGATATACTTGCCATATGCCACTTGATGACTTACGGAGAAAATTATTTCGAAAGAGTTCGGATTTTTCACGTCGTACGAAAGAGCCTACCTTAGAAAAACATAAAGACAGTCCACCTGCATCGTGGGAGCATGAGACCCATGATGCTGCGGCTGCCATTGCATTGCGTAATCAAAAAATTGTGAAATGGGGACTTAGTATAGGTGTAGTTATTATAGTAGCGGGACTTTTAGGCCTGTTCTTTTGGTTTGGCGGTTTTGGAGGGAGTAATACACAAAAGTTATTGGAATTTAAAATAGAGGGCGGAGAGGAGGTAACCGCCGGACGGAAAGTCATTTGGAAAGTTACGTATAACAACAAGAATCAGATAAATCTTGATGATGTAGTTATTACATTTCAGTATCCTGAAAATTCACAACCCTTGGTCGGACAATTTTCTCAAAACGGATTAGGACGCGAAGTACGAAAACTTGGCAATCTGGAACCTGGTGAATCCGGTGAAGAAATTTTTTCAGCGCTCCTGTTTGGTGCTAAGGACCAGATTTTGACGGGACACGCAGTTATGGAGTATAGACCAGAAAGTTCATCAGCGCGTTTAACCAAAGATTCGGACTATTCTTCGCGTGTTGTCTCTACACTTCTGGCGCTCGAACTTGATATACCAGAAGAGCTTAAGTCTGGTCAGGATGCTGACCTAACGCTTCGTGTTACAAATAGCTCTGAAACAGTGTTTCGTGGACTTACTGTTGGGCTCGAATACCCAGATGCCTTCGAGTTTATATTTTCACAACCAGAGGGAACTCGTGGAGATGGGCTCTGGAATATAGGAGATTTGGCGCCCGGAGCAGAATATATAGTTATTATTCGAGGACGGATTAAAGACTCGGCCTCAGCCGAGACATTCAGGTCTAAGGTTGGTATATATGATCGTATTGCAAATACACTTTCTGATTTTAATGAGATTGTACGATCATTCCAGACAACAGATGCTCTACTTGCCATACAGGCCTTTGTTGATCGAGGTGAAGAATTCCCTGGTGTTGTTGCTGCTGGGAGTAGAGTAGACGTAAGGGTTGTGTGGAAAAACAACCTACCAGTATCTATTTCTAATGTTGTTCTTGAGGTAGGTCTTCGTGGGATTGCAATTGAGCCAAGGTCAATTGATAGCCAGACTGGAGAATATTCGGCTCCAGCAAATTCTATGCGATGGATCCCAGGACGCATCCCTGAACTCTCTGTTATTGACTCTGGAGAGGAGGGCGAATTTACATTCCAGTTTAAGACAAAAGAGAATATACCTGTTACTGGTTTTTCTGACCGTGATTTCACAGTTGGTCTTGAGGGGCGCGTTGCCAGCTTTGATGTCCCATCAGGATATGAGGGTGTCGATATTTCAGGGCGTTCTTTTAAGGAATATAAAGTAGCAAGCAAAGTGACTCTTTTGCAGAAGGGTTTCTTCACGGATTCGCGTATAACAAATTCAGGTCCCATTCCACCAAAGGTGGGACAAGAGACAACATATCTTATCGTATGGTCGCTTCTCAATACTATTAGTGATATAGAAAATGTTGTCGTCCACGCGACCATACCTTCATATATACGATGGACTGGACGTGTCATTCCACCAGACCCATCTCTTTCCTTTGATCCTGCAACGCGTGTTCTTGAATGGCGCCCTGGCGTAGTTCCCGCTGGAACAGGCCAGATACGACCAGCGAGAGAAGTAGCCTTTCAAATTGGACTAACTCCGTCGTTGCCACAGGTTGGAGATCGACCGGAGCTTATCTCTAAGGCAAAAATTACAGCAAAGGATTCGTTCGTAGAGACTCCGGTTGAGATAGAAGTCGCGAATGTAACTACGTTATTACCTGACGATACGGGTCCCGGCAAGGGTGGAGGCAGAGTTGAGGAATAATATACAATCTGATACCTTTCTTTTATGGCAAATTTAGAAACAATTGTATCTCTTGCAAAACGCCGAGGATTTGTATTCCCCGGTTCTGATGTATATGGCGGTCTTGCAGGAACGTGGGACTATGGCCCTTTAGGCACCTTGCTTAAGGAAAATATTAAGAAAGAATGGTGGGCCTCCATGTTGGAGCCACACATTTATCCATTGGACTCTGCAATTATATCGACCAAAAAAGTCTGGGAGGCCTCAGGCCATTTAGAACATTTTTCAGACCCACTTGTTGAATGCAAAAAATGTAAAAAACGTTTTCGTGCTGACCATATTGATGGTGACAACTGCCCCGAGTGTAAGGGCGAGCTTGGTAAAGCGCGAGAGTTTAACATGATGTTTAAAACTCATGCGGGAGCGGTAGAGGACGAAAGTGCTGAGGCATATTTACGACCAGAAACTGCTCAAGGCATTTTTATCAATTTCAAAAATGTCGTTGATGCTTTTCATCCAAAGATGCCGTTTGGTATAGCACAAATTGGTAAGGCATTTCGAAACGAGATAACACCACGTAACTTTCTTTTTAGAGCACGTGAATTTGAGCAAATGGAACTCGAATATTTCTGTGATCCAAAAAATGCTGACCAATACTTTAGCGATATTCGTGAAATGCGCATGAAGTGGTTTTTGAAGCTCGGCATCAAGGAAAAAAATATTAAGTTTTATGATAATACTGAGGATGAGCGATCCCACTATTCAGTAGCTACAACAGATATTCTATACAATTATGGGATTTCGGATGACGGGTTTGAAGAGCTTGAGGGTATCGCGAATCGAACAGATTATGATTTAAAAAATCATTTCCCAGGTCACAATTGGACTGGTGAGGATTTTTTGGAGGACAAAGATGGTTTTGTTCCTTATATTATAGAGCCATCACTTGGTGTAGATAGGGCATTTCTTGCCTTCATGATGGATGCATATGATGAAGATGAGATTGGTGGAGAGAGGCGAGTAGTGTTGAGACTTCACCCAAAACTTGCCCCGTTCAAGGTTGCCGTGTTCCCACTTGTTAAAAATAAGGAAGAGATTGTGGGAAAGGCAAAAGAAGTTTTTGATGACTTACGTAAAAAATTTATGTGCCGATGGGATGATAGCGGTAATGTAGGCAAGCGCTATCGCCGACAAGATGAAATTGGTACACCGTGGTGTGTAACAATAGACTATGAAACGCTCGAAGAAGGAACTGTGACAGTACGTGATAGAGATACCGCAAAGCAAGAAAGAATCAAAACTGAAGACCTGAACTCATACTTTCAAGAAAAATTGAGTTAAAAAGAGGAGCGAGACCCCTCTTTTTCTTTTGTCTAATTTTAGCTATACTCGGTATATGAAATTTAAGAAAAAGACATTCAAAAATGGTCTGCGCGCTATAGTAGCCCCCATGCCCTCTACAGAGACCGTATCAATAATGGTTCTTGTTGGAACTGGTGCAAATTATGAAAATCTTGATAATAATGGCCTTTCTCACTTTCTTGAGCATATGTTTTTTAAAGGGACGAAAGACTTCCCAAAACCAGGAGAGCTTGATCGTGGATTGGATGCAGTTGGTGCGATTCACAATGCTTTTACGTCCCGCGAAGAGACGGCTTACTGGATTAAGGCTGATGCAAAAAAGTTTGATTTAACACTCCACTTTGTTTCAGATATTTTACAAAACGCACTCATCAAGCAAGAAGAAATTGATAAGGAGCGTACGGTTATTTTGCAGGAGATGAAAGTTTGGGCAGACAATCCGATCAACGATATTTGGTCTCACGTAGAGGCGTTAATATATGGAGATAATTCATATGGCTGGCAGGTAATTGGAACCCCAAAAAATATTAAAACAATGGGTCGTGCTAAGTTTATGAAGTACTGGAAGAGTCAGTACGTGGCGTCTAACACGGTCGTTGTGGTAGCCGGAAATGTAAATGAAGAACAGACATTCCAAAAAATTGAAAAAGCTTTTGAAAACCTTAGAGTTGGTAAACATGAAAAAGAGTCAGCATTCAAAACTCCAAAGCCAGGACCACGAACTGCAATAATAGAGCGAGAGACAGAGCAGTCCCACGTTGTTGTTGCAGCTCTTGGGTATGGAGAAAATCACAAAGATCGTTTAACGGCAGATGTACTAGGTACTATTCTTGGTGGGTACATGAGTTCGCGATTATTTGAGGATATCCGCGGCAAGCTTGGTTTGGCCTACGTTGTACGAGCTGGTCATGATTCATACAGACAAACAGGTTTTTTTGGGGCTTATGCAGGAGTTCTTACAGAAAAGAGACATGAAGTTATTGAGCGCATTGTTGGCCACTTAAATCGAATTAAACGAACAGGCCCTACAAGTGAAGAGGTCACGCGTGCAAAGGAGAACATCAAGGGTACTATGGCACTCGCCCTTGAATCTACAGATAAGGTGGCACTCTTCTTGGGCGGACAGGAGATTTTGCATGGCAAGATTAAGAAGCCGGAGGACATAAAGAAGAAACTAGACAAAATAACGAAAGCAGACCTTCAGCGGGTAGCAAAGGATCTCTTTAAGCCAGAGAATCTATATCTTACAATCATTGGCCCTCGCACCGACAAGGATGATTATGATACAATATTGAATGAGGTATAATAAAATAACGGGATGAATCAAAACAGGCAGCCAGCGACAAAAATAACGGTTTCAACCGGAACACTTGTCCGGCTGCTTCTTTTGTTGCTCGGAATTGGTTTTTTGTATGCAATTCGAGATGTTTTGATGATTATACTTGTTTCGATTGTTATTGCATCAGCCGTTGATCCTCTGATTAGGTGGTTATCAAAATATAAGATTCCAAGAGTGGTGTCTGCATTGTTTATTTATATAGGTGGAATATCTTTTTTTCTAGCCGTTTTTTACTTTTTAATTCCACCCATTACATCTGATTTCCAAGATTTCTTTACTCAGCTACCAACTCTAGTTGAGTCTGCGCTGGTTGAATTTCAAGATAAGTTACAATTTTTCTCAAGCGATTACATCACCAAAGCCATAGAATCTGTAACTGGTAATGCTGACAAAATATTTAGGGAGGGCTTTGGGCAGTTCTTTAATACGGCGTCTTCACTTTTCTCTGGTATTTTCTCGCTTGGTTTCATTTTTGTGATATCGTTTTATCTAGCAGTGCAGGATGACGGTGTCGCTAATTTTATAAGAATAGTAACACCGAGAGAATACGAGGATTATCTTTTGAATTTATGGAGTCGCACTCAGCGCAAAATAGGTAGATGGCTGCAAGGTCAGTTACTCCTCGGGCTTATTGTTGGTGTGATTGTGTTTATTGCACTCACTATATTGCAGGTCAAATATGCTTTGATATTGGCAATTTTGTCAGCACTCTTTGAACTTATCCCATACTTTGGTCCTATTCTTGCAGCCATCCCTGCTATTGCTATTGCAACGATTCAAAACCCACTTCTTGGTCTCTTGGTTGCTGGAATCTACTTTATTGTTCAGCAAATGGAAAACCATCTTATTTATCCTCAAGTTGTTCGAAAGACCGTTGGTGTCCCACCCCTTTTGGCTATCATTGCACTTCTCATTGGTGGGAAACTCGGTGGCATAATGGGCTTTATTGTTGCTGTTCCGACAGCCGTGGTCTTGGTTGAGTATTTCAATGATGTGGTTGACCAGAAGCGCAACCTCACATAATCTACTGTAATGGCAAAATTTTATGTAACTACCGCTATTGATTACGCCAATGCGAAGCCTCACCTCGGGCATGCGTATGAAAAAGTGATCGCTGACGTAATGGCAAGATGGCATCGTACCAAGGGAGACGATGTATTTTTTTTGACGGGTACAGATGAACATGGCGCCAAGATTTCTCGTTCTGCAGAAGCCGCAGGAAGAGAGGTTTCGGATTTTGTAATAGAAAACAGGGAAGAATATAAAAAACTGCTACAAACTTTAAATATTTCAAATGATCATTTTGTATACACGGCCGATCAAGAGAATCACTGGCCAGGCGCACAAAAAATGTGGTCCAAGTTGGTTGAGGCCGGAGATTTGTACAAGGCAACATATAAGGGGCAATATTGCGTTGGTCACGAAGCCTTTGTTACAGAAAAAGATTTGAAGGATGGAGTGTGTCCCGATCACAATAAAAAACCAGAGCTTATTGAAGAGGAGAACTATTTTTTCAAGTTATCTAAATACTCAGATCAAATATATAAATTAATTGAAAGTGATGAATATGAAGTTCGTCCAAAGGCTCGAAAGAATGAAGTACTCGCCTTTATTAAGGATGGGATAGAAGATATTAGCTTTTCGAGGCCCTCCAAGGATATTCCATGGGGGATTCCAGTCCCAAGCGATCCAGAACATACGATGTATGTATGGTGTGATGCTCTTACAAATTATATTTCGGCGCTTGGGTACGGGTTAGATAATGAGAAAGAATTTGATAACTATTGGCCGGCCGATGTTCATTTGATAGGAAAAGACATTTTGCGTTTCCACGCACTTATTTGGCCAGGCATGCTTTTGGCAGCAAAGCTCCCAATACCAAAAATGCTTTATGTTCATGGAATGATTATTTCTGGAGGACAAAAAATGTCTAAAACAATTGGTAACGTTATAGATCCAAACGAGATTGTTAATGAATATGGGGTGGATGCATTTAGATATTTTCTAATGCGTGAGATTCCTTTTGGTGATGACGGTGATTTTACAAAAGAACGATTTGCTGATGTTTACGAGGGGAGTCTGGCTCATGGACTTGGTAATTTGCTTTCTCGTACAACGGCTATGATTCAAAAGTATTTTCCTGAGGGCTTACCGCGTCCTGCTGCAGAAGATTTGGCAGACGTCCCAACCAAAAGACAAGTCTCGCAGATATCCGGAGAAGAGTTAAATCTTGAAAGTACAAGTCTAGAATACTATTTTGATAGACACATTGATGCGCCCGTTAGAGAGGCTCTAGATGATCTAAGGCTCACAGAGGCTATCTCTCTCATAGGGCATTTTTATGGCTACCTAGACCGACATATTCAACAGTACGAACCATTTAGGCTTGTAAAGACAGATCCAAATAAAGCAGGAGCCGTACTCTGGACTGTTTCAGAACATCTTATAAAATCAGCAGAGCTTCTATCTCCATTCATGCCGAAGACTGCAGAATCTATTTTTGAAATTATAGGGCACAATGTGCTTGGGATTAAGCGCGCAGAGAAAATCATAATAGAGAAACGAACTCCACTGTTTCCTTCTCATGCTAAACACGAGAGGGAAAAATAATATGAAGATGCGACTTATAGATATTCACTCGCATGTGAACTTTAATGTGTTCCGTGAAGACTCTGATGAAGTAATGAAACGAACAATGGCCGACAACGTCGGTCAGATTTTGGTTGGTGCGCAGTATGATACATCCCTCCGCGCGGTAGAATTTGCAGAAAAATATGGAGACGGCGTTTGGGCGGCAGTTGGTCTGCATCCAATTCATCTCGATAGTTTTGAAGTTGACGACAAAGAGATCGCGGGGGATGTCAAAGGATTTAAAACACGTCCCGAAGAGTTTGATTATAAAAAATATAAAGAATTAGCTTCTCACAAAAAAGTTGTAGCCATCGGAGAGTGTGGTCTTGATTACTATCGTTCGGACAAAAAGGAAATTCAACACAAGGTATTTAGAGAGCATGTAAGACTGGCGCGGGATGTAAAAAAACCAATGATTATCCATTGTCGTAATGCATATGATGATTTATATCAGATTTTGAAGGAAGAAAAGGGTGACGAAGTTGGAGGTACGATACATTTTTTTGCTGGCACCTGGGCTGACGCACAGAAATTTTTAGATCTCGGATTTCATCTATCATTTACTGGTGTTATTACATTTGCTGATGATTATAACGAATCAATAATTAATGCCCCGCTTGATCGTATCATGGTTGAAACAGATGCCCCCTATGTAGCACCAGCCGCGTATCGCGGTAAACGAAACGAACCTTTGTATGTGGAAGAGATAACTAAAAAAGTAGCAGAGTTACGAGGAATTTCTTACGAAGAAGTTGCCAAGGCAACAACTAATAACGCAATTAAACTTTTCTCTCTCGATTAAGGCTCTAAGCCTAAGGCTTTTTATAGAGCCTTGTTAACTCCTCGGTTCGGAAATATAAAATTTTGTTTTATACTTCTCTCACTCTATGTCGTTAATAAAAAAGCCCAGTATTATCTGGGCCTGTAGCGAGTTATATCTGAGAAGAAATGTGCGAGCTCATTAAGTTGATCGATATCTAGAGTATCCAGTACAAGAAGTGGTAGTTTTGTCCTCTCTTTTTTCATGAACGTTGCTTGTATAAGTATATAAAAAATTAATATACACCTCGAAGACTCATACATTCCTTTTGAAATATCACCGATTTTCCTTTGACAGTTTTCACAGATGAAATCAACGAAGACAAAATGCAGAGAGTCCTCTGCAAAACAGAGCGAGCACTCATTTTTTTGCATTGGACCTCTCCCTAACTAGGGTCATATAAGCTCCTGCACGTGCTTTTGTCAAACTCGTTTGTTCATGATATAAATACTTGAACGTTCATTAAGGGGGTAACCCATGAATCTAGAGTGGACTAAGCATGTCCGCTGGACGATGCTTGGGTTTATACAACGCCCACTATTGTCGTTACGAAATACAGTGATTGTTTTAACCGCTTTTGTATGGACGGCTTTGGTCGGTGGAATAATGTGTACCATACTCTTTTGGAGATTAAATGATCGCATTTTTGGTTTATCAAGGGGATGGTCAGAGATGCGTCGCGCTCATTTTACATGGTGGGCAGCACATACATATTGGGTACGAATCCTTTTAAAGATTGCGAGAGTAAAACTCGAAGTCGAAGGATTTCATGAACATTTTGATCCAGAACGAAGATATGTGATTGTTGCTAATCATCAAAGTACACTCGATATTCTTTTGCTCGTTTCGCTTATTCCACATGCAGTGATTGTAGCTAAGCACGAGGTGACCAAATATCCAATTGTTGGATGGGCGGTCAAATGGGGCGCCATGATTGTTGTCGATCGTGGGAACCATGAACAAGCAATGGATGCGGTGCGTTGTGGGCTTCGTGATTTGGGTGGTGAGAGTTGGCTCGTGTTTCCTGAGGGCACACGGACTCTTGATGGAAATATGAAAGACTTTAAGTACGCACCGTTTGTTGTGGCAACCGAAGAGTGTATTGCCATTCTACCTATCGTATTTGGTCCCGAAACATTTAACTCACTTCCAAAGGGTTCTCTTCTCCGTCTCAAGCCACGCCCGGTGATTCGGATTACATTTCTTCCTGTAATTGAAACAATTGATTTCATTCGAGAACGGACCGGAAGAGATATGGGAGAAACTCGGCAAGAACTTTTACTCTACACACGCGCAAAAATGATTGATGTTTTCGAATCTCAGCGTGAGGCCACATAGGCCTCTTTTTTGTTGCTAAATAAGGTGCTTTCACGTACTATGAAGAGACTGATGGCAAAATATAATTTCAAAAAAATTGAGAAAAAGTGGCAAGAACACTGGCTAAAAGAAGGAACGTATGAGCCGGATTTGGATAAAGCAAAAAAGCCATTTTTTACATTAATGATGTTTCCATATCCTTCGGCAGAAGGACTTCATATTGGCGGTGTGCGTACATTTACTGGCGTTGATATATACGGACGCCTTAAGCGAATGCAAGGGCACGATGTAATTGAACCAATCGGACTTGATGGTTTTGGCATTCACTCAGAAAACTACGCAATAAAGGTAGGTAAGCACCCAAAAAAACACGCGGTAGACTCTGAAAAGAATTTTTATAGACAACTAGGCTCAATGGGTAATGGATTCGCATGGAATGAACGGGTTGAAACATATGACCCAGAATATTACAGATGGACACAGTGGCTGTTTATTCAGATGTTTAATAACGGCCTTGCGTATAGAAAAAAAGCCAAGGTTAACTGGTGTCCTAAATGCGCAACGGTACTTGCTGATGAACAGGTTTTGTCTGGTGAGTGTGAGCGCTGTTCGTCAGAGGTTACAAAAAAAGATCTCGAGCAATGGTTTTTTAAGATTACAGACTATACAGAAAAACTTTTGAGTGGACTTGATACCATTGATTGGGACGACGCTGTGCGAACAGCACAGCGCAATTGGATTGGCAGGTCGGAGGGTGCCGAAATTAATTTCAAGGTAAAGGATTCAACCGACGTCCTTAGAGTTTTTACAACACGCCCAGATACTTTATATGGGGCTACATACATGGTTATTTCGCCTGAGCATGAATTGATTTCAAATTTGAAAGAAAGAATAAAAAATATAAACGAGGTAGAAAAGTATAAAGAATTATCAAAAAATAAGTCAGACGAAGAACGCAAAGAGGGTAAAGAAAAAACTGGTGTTGCCCTAGACGGTGTTGTTGCTATCAATCCAGCTAATAATAAAGAAATTTCTATTTGGGTAGCTGATTATGTTTTGTCTGGATATGGGACTGGTGCAATCATGGCAGTTCCTGCACATGATGAACGAGATTTTGAGTTTGCAAAAAAGTTCAAGTTACCTATTGTCCCAGTTATTAAGCCACCACAACCAATACCATCCCCTCCACCAGGCGCGTCCGCCTTTGGTCATCTTGAATCAAATATTGAAGCCGACCTCTGGGTCGGCCCCGGCACGATAATGAATTCTGAAGAATTTAACGGTAAAGATCTTGAAGATGCCAAGTGGGCAATAACAGAAAAAGTTAAAGGCGAACGAAAGATCAACTATAGGCTTCGTGATTGGTTGATATCTCGTCAACGATATTGGGGACCTCCAATACCAATGATTTGGTGTGATAGTTGTGGCAAATGGTTAGCTGAAAAAGAAGAAAATCTTCCAATTCTTTTGCCGGATGTAAAAGAATTTCGTCCAACTGGTACTGATAAATCTCCTTTGGCTAATTTTCCAAAGTTTTATGAAACTAAGTGCCCAGAATGTGGAGGAGATGCTCGACGAGAGACAGATGTTTCTGATACATTTCTAGATTCGGCTTGGTACTATATTCGTTACACTGACCCAAAAAACAAAAAAGAGTTTGCCTCACAAGACCGTATGAACAAATGGCTTCCTGTTGACATGTATATTGGTGGCGCTGAACATAGTGTTTTACATTTACTGTATGTACGATTTATTTCCATAGCCCTTCATGATATTGGCAAGGTGAGCTTCGCAAAAGATATGGGTGGTGAGCCTATAACAAGTTTTCGTGCACACGGCCTCATCACAAAAGACGGCGCCAAGATGTCTAAGTCTAAGGGCAATGTTATAGACCCAGATGAATATATGAAGGCATATGGCATAGATGCCATGCGCATGTACTTGGCCTTTTTAGCGCCCCTTACACAAGGTGGGGACTTTAATGATGCTGGAATAAAAGGACTTACACGATTTCTTGAACGGGTTTGGGAGTTTTACAACTCTCGTACTAACGGCACATACAAACCAAAAGAGAACTCTAAAGAAGACATAAAAAAGATAACACACAAAACAATCAAGAAGGTTAGCGAAGACATAGAGAAACTTCAGTATAATACTGCGATATCAGCACTCATGGTGATGCTTTCACAGATGGAGTCAGAGACAGATGATTTTGCAGATGTTTCCTTTCTATTTATGCTCGCACCATTTGCACCACACATAACAGAAGAGATATTTGAAATGCGAGGAAGTAAGGAATCTCTACACACACAAAAATGGCCAGAGTATGATGCAAAATATCTTGTTGATGACTCGTTTAATCTTGTTGTACAGATCAACGGTAAGTTGCGCGCAACAGTTGAAGTGCCTTTTGATATAACAGAGGAGGATGCCAAAAAAATAGCACTAGAACAAGAGAATGTAGAAACCCACCTTGGAGGTAAAGAGCCAAAGAAAGTAATCTATGTTAAAGGACGTCTTGTCAGTATCGTTGTATGAGGTTCTTGTTTAAGGTTTTACTTGCAGCAGCGTTCGTTACCGCAATCTTTTGGGTACTTGATAGTCGTCGTCCTAGTGAGTATGATAAAAATAATCAATCAACAATTAAAATAAAAGCTATGGAGATAACAAGTTTCTCTTTTGAGCACAATGGACGGTTTCCAACACAGTTTACATGTGATGGCCCGGATGAGAATCCAGATTTAAGTATAACAAAGGTTCCAGAGGGGGCTAAAAGTTTGACTCTTCTCGTGGACGATCCTGACGCACCCATTGGGAACTGGGATCATTGGGTCGTGTGGAATATAGATCCTGCAACCGAACTCATAGAGAAGAATTCCGTTCCAGGTGGTGCCGTACAAGGACTTACCACTTTTGGACATAACAAATATGGTGGGCCATGTCCTCATGGCGGCGAACATAGATATTTTTTTAAGCTATATGCGCTTGATATAATGTTGGATTTACCAGAGACCTCAACAAAGGCAGATGTTGAAAAAGCTATGGAGGGTCACGTTTTGGACGAGGCTGTAATCGTTGGTCTTTATAGTAGGACATGAGCAGTAGGGCTCAGATTGATATCGATGAACTATCTCCAGGCACCTACGAGGTTTTAGTAGACAATTTTGTATCAACTTCATCACATCAGGTACAATTAAAAGATGAAACATACGAAAAGCTTGGGAATGGGCGTTCAAAAGAAGATTTTATTAGAGATTCGTTTCGATTTCTATTAGAGCGAGAACCAAAAGAGAACATTCTAAAGGAATTTGATATGTCAGTAATTTCTACATATTTTCCTGAGTACGAATCTGAAATAGTGAAATAATGAAACACCACATATACATAGTGGCATCAATAATTTTGTGGGTACTTTTCACAACTCTTGTGCATGCCGGCATAGAGCTTTGGATTCTTTCGTATCTTGTGTCAGATTGGGAGAGGTATAGTTTTGGCCTATCGTGGGGCGAGTGGTATTTAATCCACAATGTTTTTGCCACCGCTCTTTTGCTACTTGGTATATGGGGCGGATATAAAATGGGTGAACGTTGGTGGGACATTGTATACATACAAAAACGACATTGGCGAAAGAAAAATGAAAATAGAAGTTAGTGTAAAACCAGACTCCAAGGAGGACTCTGTTTCAAAGGATGCTTTTGGTTTGACGGTTAAAACAAAAGCACACGCCGTAGACAATAAAGCAAATGAGGCGGTTATAGAATTACTTGCAGATTATTTTGATGTGGCGAAATCCACCATACGCGTTGTACGGGGTCACCATGCTCGTAAAAAAGTAATAGAATTATGAAGTATAAAAATGCGTTAGAGGCGCTTAGACATGGTGGTATAATAATTTTACCCACAGATACTGTATATGGTATTGGTTGTGATGCCTTGCTTCCGGCCGCTGAAGCACGAATTTCTATGCTAAAGAAAAGGGAGTCCGAAAAACGTGTTGCATGGCTTGTGAGCGACATAGACATGGCTAAGGAATATGTTTCTATTCCGCACGATCTCGAGAGAGGGCTTAGTGAGCTGTGGCCCGGGGGATTTACAGGGATATTTTTATCGAAGGATAAAAGCGTTACAATAGGGGTACGAGTTCCTAATCATGATGGAATAAGAGAGCTAATCAGAGAGTTTGGAAAGCCGCTTGCTGTATCATCACTAAATAAAACTGGCGAGCCTCCAATAAATAAATCCAGCGAACTGAATACATTTGAAGCTGATTTTATTATTAATGAGGGTGACCTTCCAGAACGTCCAGCATCAACAATTGTTGACTTCGTTGGCATGAAGTATAAGATTCTTCGAGAGGGGCATATACCAAAAGATGAATTAGAAAGCGTCTTTGGGACTATATTTTAATGAAAGATAAGGTAATAAAAAAACTTATAGATGCAGAAACAAAGCGTCAGGAAGGCGTTCTTAATTTGATTGCGTCCGAAAATTATACTTCTCAAGATGTTCGCGAAGCTCTTGGCAGCATACTTACAAATAAGTATGCAGAAGGATATCCGGGCAAGCGGTATTACGGTGGCAACTCTGTCATAGATGAGATTGAGACGCTTTGCCAGAAGCGCGCCCTAAAGGCATTTAAATTATCAAATGATATTTGGAGTGCTAATGTCCAGCCATATTCGGGCTCTCCCGCAAACGTTGCAATATATATGGCCTTAGCACCAATCGGGAGCAAAATTATGGGCATGAGACTTGATATGGGAGGTCATCTAACTCACGGGCATGCGGTAAGCGCTACAGGAAAAATTTGGAAACAAGTAGTATATGGAGTTGATGAAAAAACTGAGCGACTTAATTACAAAGAACTCATGCAAATTGCCAAGAAAGAAAAACCCAAAGTGCTTATCACTGGATTCACCGCATATTCTCGTGTTATTGATTTCAAACAATTTAGAAAAATTGCCAATGCTGTAGGAGCGGTATTAGTTGTAGATATGTCTCATATAGCAGGATTGGTTGCAGCTGGTGTATATCCATCTCCGTTCCCATATGCCGATGTTGTCATGACGACTACACACAAAACATTGCGTGGACCAAGGGCGGCGATTATATTTTCTCGAGATAAGTTTTCAAAAGCTATAGGTAAATCCGTGTTCCCTGGTTTACAGGGAGGGCCACACGTTAATCAAATAGCAGCGACAGCAGTCGCACTCGAAGAGTCTCGTACATCAGATTTTAAAAAATATGCGAGACAAGTACTAAAAAATGCAAAAAGTTTGGCCACGTCTCTTGAAGTAAATGGATGGCGTGTCATATCTGGCGGAACAGATTCACACGTATTTTTGATTGATACATGGCGTCAACACGTTGGAGGCCGTGAGGCTAGTGATAGACTTGAGGACGTTGGTATCATTGTAAACAAGAATGCAATCCCATTTGATAATCGTAGCCCTGTTGACCCATCCGGTATTCGTATTGGAACAGCCGCCTTAACAACGAGAGGCATGAAAGAATCAGATATGAAAAAGATTGCTTTATTAATCTCGGATACGCTTCACAATAAAAACTTTTCTAAGACCAGAAGTGAGGTTAAAAAATTGACTAAAAAATTTCACATAAAATGAAGCTACTTGAAGGAAAACCGCTAGCATTAGAGATAAAGGAAGAATTAAAAAAGGCTAATGCAAAAAAACGACTTGCCATTGTTATGGTTGGAGATAATTCTGCTTCAGAATCTTTTGTGGCGCTCAAGGAAAAATTTGCTAAAGAAGTTGGTATCGAAACAAAGCGTTATGCATTCCCAAAAGACATATCTACGAATGAATTACGTGCAAGAATGAAAGATATAGTACACGAGGCAAAGAATAATGGAGTAATCGTACAGTTACCACTCCCTGAAGAGATAGATACGCAATCAGTACTGAATGCAGTTACGCCTCAAAAGGACGTAGATGTTTTGTCTGCACGAGCCGTTGGAGACTTTCAGGTTGGGAAGTCTAAGATTGTACCCCCTGTAGTAGGTGCCGTTAAGCTATTATTCGAGAGAAATAATATTTCGGTAAGAAATAAACATGTCGTCGTCGTCGGTCACGGTCTTTTAGTTGGTAAGCCAATAGCTATATGGTTGAAACAAGGGTGCGCGCGCGTCACGGTTATGCCAGATGAGGATTCTTTTGACAGCACAATGCTTGGTCTTGCGGATATCATTATCTCGGGTGCAGGTAAGCCGTGTTTGATTACCGGAGATCTAGTGAAAGATGGTGTTGTTGTCGTAGACGTTGGAATGTCCGAACAAAACGGAAAGCTTGTAGGGGACGTTGATCATGAATCAGTAGCACTAAAGGCTCAATGTATGACTCCAGAGAAGGGCGGCGTTGGGCCCCTCACGGTTGCGTTTGTTTTTAAAAATCTTATGACGCTTGCCAAAAAATAAGTATGTGCTAGTTTTATGTCAGAAAAGATAAGGAGCTCATATGAGAGCCTTTTTACTTTGGGGGTGTATCGGTATTACGGTTGAGGTGGTTTTTACTGCTCTCGTTGATACATATCAAAAACTCATTCCGTACAAAGGTAACTGGCGATTGAATGAAGAAGTACGTCAATTAAAGGGACATTCATATATTTGGATGTTTCCTATGTACGGGGCCATTGCCGAACTCTTCCCATATGCGTTTTTTGTTTTTGAGCCTCTTCATTACATTCTTCGCATAATCTCATATGGACTAGTCATCATAGGCTTTGAAATTTGTATGGGCTGGTTGCTCGACAATGCATTTCGAGTAGTACCATGGCGGTATCCGCTTGATAATAAGTGGACGGTAGGCAAGGGGTACACTCGTCTGGATTATCTGCCGTTTTGGATTGTATTTGGTGCAGGCATCGAATATGTCTATCCACTCGTGTAATACAAAACTCCGTAAAATACGGAGTTTTTTTTTGTGGACTCGGTCAGGAGTCGTTAATTATATAGTCGCTATGCTTCTTATAATTATACGCTCACTACCCTAGCTCGGCGACAAGCACTCAACAAAGCTTCGTCTTGTATACCGCCTCCGCTTTTCGAGCCCCTCCCTGGGCTACAAAAATATAATAGTCGAAAGCTAACGCTTTCGACTCATTAGTTGTGGTGCTGTAATTATACACTTGCTCGTTCGCGCGGAGCAGTCAATTCCGAACTAGTCAGTTTTGGTGCAGAATACTTGAATTAGTCCGAACCGCTTTCGCCGCCTGCGGCGGCGAGGAAGTCCCCCCGCGAAAATCCGGAAAGGCGGCAGAGCCGCACGAATGACAATTTTAAGTTTTTCTTTGGCGGATTCGGATTTACTGAAATTCTAACGAATTTCAGTCTTGGCGGCAAATTCTTGTTCTTTCAAATTTACAAAAAAGAAAGGGTGCAACTCCCATAGGAAGTGCACCCTTTAGCCTGAATCGATGCGCGACATCGTCGGTTCACCGAAGAACTTCGAACCTGTTTTCGCCAAGGTTCTTGAGAACCGTGACGCCGTTCTTGTCTCCGAAGATCACGTCGGCGAGACCATCTCCGGTTACATCACCGATTGCAACAGATGGCTGTCCGTAGCCGAGACTTGCGTTGCCGATGACCACGGGAGCAGCGAACTTACCGTTGCCGATGTTCACCAGTAGCTTGACTCCGTCTTTGTCGCCAAAAACGATGTCGTTCAGATCATCGCCGTTTACATCACTCACAGCAACGAGTGGCTGTCCGTAGCCGAGGTTGACTTGTGCCACTGCCGGAGAGGGCGGAGAAGATGCGGACAATGACCCGCCGCATCCGGTAAGAATGACCAGCGAACTGAGCGCGGCCAACATGAGAGGCATGTTCTTCATCGATATTTCTCCTTTTCTGTTTGGAATGTGCTTTATCGAGCCACCATGACCCGATTGAACTGTCGTAAGTATGGCATATTATGTATGAAAAGTCAAGGTTTGTGCGAAGATAAAAAATAGCCTCATTTCAGGCCATTTCTAACTCTTG
>JAQBTR010000024.1 GCA_027624915.1 bacterium
AAAAAGGGCACCCCTCCACGGGAGGGGTGGCAGGCACAGCCTGACGGGGTGGTCTCTCAAGATAGTCACAGGATGGTCTATGACAAATAATTATGGCTACTCGCAACAGGAGGAAACGAAAAATGCATAAACAAACTAAACCCATAGCAGAATCAAACAACTTCATCATTCTCGATAAGTACACCAAGGAATGGAAAGCAGCAGAAAATTACCAATCTGAAGCCGATTTAGAGCGTGAACTCATTGCTGATTTAGTGGGGCAAGGCTATGAATACCTGCCAACACTCACCACCCCAGAAGCGATGCTTGCCAACGTGCGTGTGCAGTTGCAAGAGTTGAATAACGTGCAATTTTCTGATGGGGAGTGGCTGCGTTTTGTGGAAACATATTTAAACAAACCAAGTGATAGCAGCGTTGATAAAACCCGCAAAATTCACGACGACTATATTCATGATTTTGTGTTTGATGAGGGGCGTATTCAGAACATCTATTTGCTGGATAAAAAAAATATTGCCCGCAACAAGTTGCAAGTGATCAAACAGTTTGAGCAAACAGGTACCCATGCCAATCGCTATGATGTGACTATTTTGGTGAATGGCTTGCCTTTGGTTCAGATTGAGCTTAAAAAGCGTGGTGTTGCCATTCGTGAGGCTTTTAATCAGATCCACCGCTACAGCAAAGAGAGTTTTAACAGCGGTGATTCGCTGTTTAAATACCTTCAGGTGTTTGTCATCTCTAATGGCACTGACAGCCGTTATTTTGCCAATACCACGAAGCGCGATAAAAATAGCTTCGACTTCACGATGAATTGGGCAAAGTCTGACAACAGCCTGATCAAAGACCTCAAAGATTTTACGGCAACATTCTTCCAGAAACGCACATTACTAAGTGTGCTGCTGCATTACTCGGTGTTTGATGTTGGCGATACCTTGCTTGTCATGCGCCCCTACCAAATTGCAGCCACTGAGCGCATTTTGTGGAAAATACAAAGCTCATTCCAAGCCAAAAACTGGAGGGATCCTGAAGGTGGTGGTTATATCTGGCACACCACAGGTTCTGGTAAAACGCTGACCAGTTTTAAGGCAGCACGTTTGGCGACTGAACTTGATTTTATTGACAAGGTGTTTTTCGTGGTGGACAGAAAAGACCTCGACTACCAGACCATGAAGGAATACCAACGTTTCTCGCCCGATAGCGTCAACGGTTCGGACAGCACCGCAGGCTTAAAGCGTAATCTAGAAAAAGATGACAACAAAATCATCGTTACCACCATCCAGAAGCTCAATAATCTGATTAAGAGCGAGGGGGAACTTGCGATTTACAACAAGCAAGTGGTGTTCATTTTTGATGAATGCCACCGCAGCCAGTTTGGTGAAGCCCAGAAAAACCTAAAGAAAAAATTCAAACAATTCTATCAGTTCGGCTTTACGGGTACACCGATTTTCCCTCAGAACGCCCTCGGCTCGGAAACCACGCAGAGCGTATTTGGTCGTGAACTACATTCTTACGTCATCACTGATGCCATTCGCGATGAAAAGGTTCTGAAGTTCAAGGTAGACTACAATGACGTGCGTCCACGGTTTAGGGATATTGAGACCGAGCAAGATGAAAAAAAGCTAAGTGCAGCAGAAAACAAACAAGCCCTGTTGCACCTAGAGCGCATTCGTGAAATATCCCAGTATATCCTCACTCACTTTCGCCAAAAAACCCATCGTCTACAGGGAGGCAGCAACGGGTTTAATGCCATGTTTGCCGTGAGTAGCGTTGATGCGGCTAAGCTGTATTACAAAACTCTGGGTACATTGCAAAAAGGCGCTGATAAGCCGTTAAAAATCGCGACTATCTTTTCATTCGCGGCCAATGAAGAACAGGATGCAGTGGGCAATATTCAGGATGAAAGTTTTGATGTATCTGCGATGAACAGCAGTGCTAAAGAATTTTTAAGTTCTGCGATTAGCGACTATAACAGTTTCTTCAAAACCAATTTCAGTGTGGATAGCAACGGTTTCCAAAACTACTACCGCGATTTGGCAAAGCGAGTTAAATCCAAAGAAATAGATTTGCTGATTGTGGTTGGCATGTTCCTCACTGGCTTTGATGCTCCAACGCTGAATACCTTGTTTGTGGATAAAAATTTGCGTTACCACGGCCTAATTCAAGCCTATTCGCGCACCAACCGCATTTATGATGCCACCAAAACTTTTGGAAATATCGTCACCTTCCGAAATTTAGAGCAGGCTACCATTGACGCCATTACGCTGTTTGGTGACAAAAACACCAAAAACGTCGTGCTTGAAAAGAGCTATAAAGAGTACATGGAAGGCTTTAGCGATGCAGCGACTGGCGAAGCTCGACGCGGCTTCATAGACGTCGTAAATGAGTTAGAACAGCGCTTCCCGAATCCCGATGCTATTGAGAAAGAAATCGACAAAAAAGCCTTTGCCAAATTATTTGGTGAATATTTGCGCGTAGAAAACGCACTTCAAAACTATGATGAATTTGCACACCTGAAAGCATTTCAAAGCGTTGATATGGGTGACGCAGAGGCGGTTGAGACATTCAAAGCAGCGCATCACTTAAGTGATGATGATTTTGCAGCACTTAAAACGATCAGGATACCAGCAGAGCGCAAAATTCAGGATTACCGATCCACCTATAACGATATCCGAGATTGGTTGCGCAGAGAAAAAGTAGCGAGCGAAAAAGAAAAATCCGACATAGATTGGGACGACGTGGTTTTTGAGGTAGACCTGCTTAAATCCCAAGAGATCAATCTGGATTACATTTTGGAACAGATTTTTGAGAACAACAGGAAAGTTAAAGATAAGGGTGAACTGGTTGAAACTGTGCGACGAATGATTCGCGCCAGCTTAGGCAACCGAGCAAAAGAAAGCCTATTGGTAGATTTTATCAATCACACAGACCTGGATAAGGTTGGCGATAAAGCGAGCGTTATTGATGCCTTTTTCGCATATGCTCAAGCGGAGCAACAGCGTGAGGCTGAAGAGCTTATTAGCGCTGAGAATCTTGATGCCGAAGCCGCAAAACGTTATATCGCCGCTTCGATCAAACGCGAATTTGCAAGTGACAACGGCACAGAGCTCAATGCTATTTTGCCTAAAATGAGTCCACTGAACCCTCAGTATTTGACCAAGAAGCAGAGCGTCTTCCAAAAAATATCAGCATTTGTTGAGAAATTTAAAGGTGTAGGCGGGAAAATTTAGAAAAGTAAATGAACAAAGATATCGAGACGAACTCAAAAAATGCTCTGAAAAAGAATATAGTCATCAAGTTAGCGAGCGAAGACAACTTAAATCGAAAATGGACGAAATCAACGAAAAGATTAAAAGAGCCAGAGACCTACTACTAGACCTAAGCATCACCAAAGACGAATACAACGAAATCAAAGCCGAACTAGAAATTGAACGCCACAACATCGACGTCAAACTACAAAGCCTCTCAAAAGCCGATGCCAGCTTCAACGAAACCCTAGGCATCATCTTCGAATTAGCCTCAAAAGCACACGAATTATTCAAAAGTTCGGAAATCGAAGAAAAACGTCGAATCATCTCAATATTATTCCCGAACTTAAAAATGGACGGTAAAAACCTAGTATTTGAACTCAGAAAACCGTTTGATGTGTTTGTGAAGAATGAAAATCATCCTGTATGGCTGGGGTGGCTGGATTCGAACCAACGATCGCGAGACCAAAACCCGCTGCCTTGCCGCTTGGCTACGCCCCAAGAATGTGTTTATAGAATATCAAACCCCCCTCAAATAATCAACACTCCTGACGGACCTCCCTTAACGCGTTCGTATATCAGCCAAAGCATCGTTTCTCATTTTTCAGGAATAGGGTGGGCTCTCATATAGCGCTAGGTTCAGACTATCATCCCTCAGAGGGGTGGTGCTCCTTTAGCTGGAATCAGTTCCGTTCCTTATCGACGTATGTCTACCTGTGTGTGTTTTTATTGAGTATTTGCTATATTTTACTTTAAAATGACACCATAGTATAATGCCTAGATTGTGATGATAAGTGTAAGCCAATCCCAAAACAAAATCATATCCGCCAATTTTAACCCAAGTAACAAAGCTCTTAAATCGTTTTTTGCGGCCTTAATGGCAAGAGAAGACGCTCTTGTCACGAAGATTTTGTCTTATTTAAACGTCTATCAATTAGTCGATGTGATATTAACTCATCCAAAGCTCGTGCCTCTTAAATGTAGCATTCGGAACGGTACAATCCAGCTGGCGCCCATTATCTCGGCAGATGTTCCGGTAGGGCGTTATCCATACTATAAGGCGTTCTTGTTGAAGGTCTTGAATCATGTCAATCACGTTAGGGGTGGGGATCTAGAGCCCGATCTTGTAAGGGCGATATTTAGATCTTTTGTAACAAATAATCGTGAGTTTCGTGAATCGCTCCTTAGGCCGATGCGAGACGTCTTTACTGTGGAGGGGCGACCGTTAGTCTATATTCGTGTACAAAGCGATCCTCGTCCATTCTATTTTGGATTACGAGAGAGGGGCGCTACCGGCATTCCTGGTCTGCCTGGGTATCAGGAGCCCGGCCTAGAGGTGGGGTTCTTTGCCAGTACGTCATTAAATAGCGATGATGAGTCTCTCCTCCTATTAAATAGCGGTCTCTACAAAGACCTATCCGGCACGCTTCGTGTAATGTCTAGCGTTTTGGTGCAAGACGAAAAGGACACAACCTATAAATATACAAAATATAGAAATCCCGGCCCTGAAGAACCGATCTCTAAGCTCTATTCGCGGACCTCTCTTAGTGATGGGGAGGTTGTGGTTATTTGCAGGAAGTACTCTGATCAACATCCTAAAGGGCTTTTAACTCAGCGGAAAGAGTTTGACCCACAGGGCCGCGCCCAAAAAATAGATTCCATATTTACCCCGAGCCCTTTGAACGGCTATTGCAGGCATTTGTTCCAGGATGGCTATCTTAGCCCAGGGGTATTTAAGCACGAAAAAAAAGTATTTCAGCCACATCCAGAAAATAAGGGTAAGATTATAGAAGAAAAAACATATGCACGGAGCCCTAATAATGGTGTTTGGGTCGTCTTAAAGACCACGGCATATGACCCGTGCCCCGGAAATGAGTTCCAGACATCTGAACGATTCGAGATTAGCGAAAAGGCGCCTAGATACTCGGTGGCTCTACTGGACGTTCACCCGGATTGTGAGTTGAAAATAACAAGAGGCTACGAAGCTCAAGTAGAAAACAAGTTCTTACTAAGGGTCATCGAGACGTATGTCAGGGTCTTCCCTGAATTACCTGGCGCAACGTGGGATCTTAAGCGCACACAAGTCGAGTATCATAACAGCGCTCGTTTAGCTCATCGCTTAAGAGGCTTTTTCATGCCCTCCAGCTGAGCCCTTGTCTCGCTCCAAAACCAAAGGTATAATAAAAGGGTTATCTAACCTATATTAAAAAGGACCTTTCATGCGTTTCTCTATAAAAGCATTCACCCTAATCACCAGCCTTATCGTTTTTAGTGTCAGCCTCTCCGCCGAAAAAATAAGTGGTAAAGCGGTCATGCAAAAAGTCTACGACCAGGCCCATATCCATCATACCCAAACAGCAGCCGTCTTCATGACCATCGTCGACGAAAAAGACCGTAAGCGTGAACGTTATTTTAATATTTGGAAAAAGCACTACCCAGAAATCAAAAAAGGACCTCAAAAAAGCGCAAGTGAAGACCGAAGCTTGATCAAGTTCTATCGCCCCTCCGATGTTAAGGGCACTGCGCTTCTAACCAAAAGTTACGGCGACGACCAAGATGATATGCAATGGATGCATCACTGGATGAAAGTGGCCAACAACTACCAGAAAGTGCTGCTGAGGACGAAGACAGTT
>JAQBTR010000009.1 GCA_027624915.1 bacterium
GGACTTGGGACGGCCAGGATGGTCAAAAAAAGAATCGTACGGAGATAATCGTTGAGCAGATGCAGATGGGCCCACGTGGCTCAGGCACTGGATCAACTTCAGGAAGTGGACAATCAGCGACTCCACCAGCAGCACAAGCACCAACAACCGCAAAAAATGAAGTCGAAACTATCCAATATCCTCAAGATGAGGGAGAAATAAACCCAGATGAAATCCCATTCTAATCTAAAAAATAATAAGAATCGCCGAACTAATCGACGACCGATAGCTGTTAAACCAAAGCAGTGCCAGTTTTGTACCACAAATACAAAACTTATTGACTACAAAGACCGAGATACACTTAAACCATTTATGAGCCCACAGGCTCGTATACAGGGCCGAAAGCGAACTGGTCTTTGTGCTCTACATCAACGTCAGCTTGGCTCTGCAATCAAGAGAGGTCGTATCATGGGTGTTGTTCCGTTTACACTCAGATAACTACAGACTTCGATACTCACCAAGCTCTAAGCCTCAAAACACCCCGTTGAATAACGGGGCGTTTTGTTTTAGTGTGACAAAAGATGATCTAGGAGGAATATATGAAATGCCTATTCATTCCCATTTTATTGGGAGTGCTGGGATGCTCTCCCCTACAAAGACCTCAACACATTGACACAACGGCGCCCTCTGGCCCCCCTGATATAAGAGAAGGAATGCTCGCAGAAGAAGAGATTAAGCGGCAAGCCCTTATATTACTCCAAAAGGAGACTGTTAAAGCCTACGGCAAGCGAAGAGTGTGTGGCTCTCACCATGGTAGAGAAATCGCCCTTGTGGCAATCTCACCAACAACTCAAGAATTTGAAGTTGTAAAAATTGGTATCTGTTTTCGTTATCCAGAAAGACTAGATGTCCTTACACTCGGATATTCTGTCGAGTGGACAGAGGGACGTGGTATAACGCGGTTCTCATTTAAAATCGTTAATGATGCTACTGGGGAGCGACTCATACTCATCGCCGGCAAACACTGGATGCACGAATCTCAATCAGAAGAAATTTATTTCCCCTACTCAGACGATATCCTAACTGATAAAATCGTCGAGCGTGGAGCAAACTTTTTTTTACGGGCAATTCGAGAAGCACAACTCGAACTCTGTGCGCTACAAGTTAAGTCACAAGCATACCCTGAGAAAAGACTTTGCCAAGTGTTTCCAGACGAGCTCATCTTTAACATCGCGCTGATTGAGCAGATTGATGACGAAGAGTTTTTTGGTGTATGCCCTGATGCTCAAGATGTACACCCAGAAAATCAGATTTTCAATAGTTGCGCTGAATATAGTATCTATAAAGCACTCGTGCACTATGCTCAAAATCGTGAACGAGCTTTCTCGTTTGTTTCATCTCGCGCGGGAGCACGTGGGGCAATGCAATTTATGCGCCGTTCGTACCACATGACAAGATTTCTCTACCCCGATGCTAATCTGGATGCAGACTATGCTAGAGGAATGCGAGATTTGAACAATGGGATTAAAGCGGCTGTTTGTCTTCTCGACTACTACCTGTCTCTTATGCCACAGGGTGCCATCGCTCTTTTTAGTAAAGACCCACGCACGGCAGGAATCTATCCTATCGTCGCCTATAATGGAGGTCCTAGTAAGGCTAAGTGTCTATATAGAAGAAACTGTTCTATACGAAACAAGGAGTCTCTTGGATACCAAGCTAAATATAAAGCTGCCTGGGATATAATCGACATGTTTGTAATCCAGAGATTGCAAATAGCGATGCTATCATACTGACCCCGCCTAAGCGGGGTCTTTTTTTAAACCCTATAAAAAACACCCTAATTGGGTGTCGTTTCTTATCCGCAATAATCATGTATTGCTTCTGTTGTTTGTGGCAATTTTGCGTTGAAGCCCTCTTCGCCAGTCAGGATATAATGCATTGAACCTACGACATATGGAAGCTCATTCGCCACCTCATATATCTGTCTCGCATTTTGTGCGACCTCACTGTCCGTAAAGTCATCGTAGACGTCGCTGTGGTCATCGCTAAATGCCCGTGGTATGACAATGACGGGTAAGTTTGACCCATTATGAACGCGCTCTATGCGATCCCTCGTTATAGACTTATTCCCAGCCTTTTTGTCATAAAACAAAAGTCCGCGATGTGTAGTCCCTGGCGGGACACATGAAGAGTCAAAGAAGTAATACATGAAAAAACCAAGCTCGGGAAACTCACCTCTCAACGTAGAAACGACCTTCTCTATCTTGCTCGTAGCTACATTGTTGAAGTCGGGCTCATCAAGATAAAACCCCTTAAACCTGTCACGATAGTTGTGGCATGCCCTAACATCTCGAATAAGTTCGTCGAGAAATAAATCTAACTCACTAGAGTTTCTCCCCTTGTCAAGATCCATGTAGATGTAGGCCTTCACGCCATTGCCACTTGTCTCAAGCTGATGACACAGTTCAGTAACATCATGGTCATATTCGATAATGGTTGTCCCCCATGTAGAAAACTCCTGAAGCTCATCATCACTCAACTTAAGCGTATATGCGCCGCACCACGGCTTGGTATCGGGGGCTCGAGTAACATTCGATATCTGCTGACGACCCCATCCTGGCTCGCCACAGCCAAAACTTTCACCCTCATAATTATCGTTACCTCCACCACCTCCACAGGAAATGATGAAAAGAAGCGCAACAAGTCCTACGTATCTCATTGTAAGACCTCCAACTAACGCCACTATCTAAATTAAAACTAACACCCGCTCTTACACGTCACAATCTTTGGGTGTGCTTAACGGCCCCCAATGATTGCCAAAGGGCTTATTTTCAGCTATTATGTACGTACTTTGGGCTTTGAGCCCTCAAATCTAATATGGGCGTGTAGCTCAGCTGGTTAGAGCACTCCACTGATAATGGAGAGGTCGGAGGTTCGAGTCCCCCCATGCCCACTGATAAAAAAGAAAGAGTAGCCCTATGATGTAATGCTCATAGGGCTACTCTTTCTTTTTTAATTTTGCTAACCTGAGTGAATGTATCCTGGCTTTTGGAAAACAAAAATAGGAGGTAGTCATGAGTAACGAACACAAAGTATTTGATATAAAAAAAATGTACGACGATATACGCACAGGAAATCGTCTCTCCACTCGTTATGGTGAACTTATTAACTTCCACGGTATTGGAGACCTTACAGTTTACAACGCCACACCACCTGTGTGGTTAAAGTTATTTGGAAAAACTGAAAGGGTAATCATTGGACGTGTTGAGCACAAAGCGTTGTGGGCGCAATCATGTGTGAGAATTTTTAAAAGAATTAATGATAACAATTATGTCCTTATTGATAGTATTAATCCTATTGCTATAAATGATGTCCCACCTGAATGTTCAATTGAAGACCCATCAGTAGTGACCATCGAAGGAGAAATCTTCCTTTCAGTTGTTACGGCAACTAAAAACACCATAGAAACACGATACTACCGAGGTAGTGACTTAAATAATCTTACATTTTTTACTAGTGTCGACGGTAAAGATAGTCGAGTATGCCCCCTTGATAACGGGCGCATCCTCTGGACACCTCGCCCGAAAGGCAAAATCGGCGGCTTGGGCAACATAGCTTATGTCGAACTTGATTCAATTGAACAACTTGCATCTGTATCGTGGAATGACGCAAAAATAATTAAGGGGCTATTCTCTGTTGACACATGGGGTGGTGTGAATGAGTTACACTTTAATCCGAAAAAACCGGCGCATATTGGCGCAGTATGTCACCTTGCGTTTAAAGATGAACTTGGCCTTGTGTATTTTATATGCTGGATAATTATTGATCGCGACTCCCATTTGATAAAAGATGTCATTCCTTTGGCAATCCGAGAGGATTTTCCAAACGCCGGTGAAAAACGATCTGATCTACGACGAGTTGCTTTCGGAACAGGAGTTGAATTTGTGAACAATTCCCAAGCTCGCCTCCATGCTGGATTAAGTAATTTGTGTCAGGGGTGGACACCAGTGTCACTCAATCAAAATCAAGTTCTTAGTTTTTACTCATAGCCATAAGCGACACTTATAGCTAAGAAGTGTGTTTCTTTGATCATTTTTTCTGCAAAGCTGACGAAATAATTCAATGACTGCATGATTCACACCTAATAGTCTTTCCTCGCCCCAATTGTACCGCTCCATCTAAAAAGTGCCAAAAAATACATGAGATACTTAATTTTTGTTAAAACTATAATAATTTTCTTTTAAAAATCCTTGAAGTACTACCCCCCCCAACAAAAATCAAATAGTGAAATCCCAGCAGAATTAGAAAATAAAGGGCCTAGCTACATAACCCATGTAGCTCCAAATACTAACATCAAAAAGATTACGACCGCGCCAATTGCCATATAAATTTTGAGCCATTTTCGTACATGAAGAGCATACTCACCATCAAGAACTTGCTCACCCTTAATTGCACGCAGTGCTTTGTATATCGAAAACATGTAGATAATACTCAACGGTGTCATAATAAATGTTTGAAATGCTATGCTGAGAAGTCCTGAAAATCCGCCAGTCACTGATGAACTCACACCCACGGCAAGAAAACCTGAATTAATAACGGTTATCGCAACAAGCCCCAAAAGAATAGCTACCAGTAATACAAGACCTATAAAAAGCATCTTTACAAAGATCTGGCCAAGATAATCTTTGGCTAGTAACCAACTACCCATAAGAACATCCATGCCGCGTTTACCCTCTACAATTACCATGTAACTGGTGAACGTAAGATAAATAGCCGTCAAAACCCCAGGAATAATGAGAAGTACGAATCCACCCATAACCGCAAGTTGCTGTAACAGCAAAACAAAAACAAAGGCCCATAAGAACTTGGCAGACCTGCTATATATGTGTGTCGTGCCCTCTTCCTGTTTCGCTATATAAAGAACAATGGCAATGCCAACAATGAAGCTAACAACAAAAAGAATTAAAGTGAGTGTGCCTAGGGCTACTTTTTCTACCGTTGGGTTCGAAAAGGTTACAAAATCTAACAGCAAAATTGCTACATTAAGCAAGAATAGTGGCATCACAATTGATGCGAACGCCCTGTAGTGATTTTTATAAAAATCCCAAGCTTGCCAAAAAAACTCTTTGGATGTAGATAGTCTAGCTGTCTCTAGTGGTGAAAGTGGTGGTACTGGAACCATCGTTGGATCGCTGCTAGGTTGTTGATTTTGTTGTTCCATAGATTACATCTTTATTATACACTATAGCTATGAAGAAAGGTTTTACCCTTATTGAACTTCTTGTTGTGATATCTATTGTCACACTCCTCACGGCTATACTATCTGATGGATTTGGTAACTCACGCGAGAAGTCGCGTGTTATAAAACGGATCTCTCACCTACGCGAAATGAGAAGTGCTCTAGAACTCTACAATACAAAATACTCGCACTACCCAAACACTCTCAATGGTGTTCGTCATGACTGTCTAGCTCCATCACCAAAGCCAGATGACTATGTGGCAGATCTAGTATCTGGAAAGCCTTTTGTACCAGAATTCTTCCCAGAACTACAACATGACCCACTCAACGAATCCTGTTCTATAAGTACAGGTGGCTACTACTACGCATACCGGTCTAACGGTACTGACTATAAACTCTGGGGACCCTATAAACCCGGTGGTAGTATGGAAAGTTGCAATCGTGGCTTTGATATAGGCTTTGGAGACCCTCAGCGCCCCTGTGGCGGAGGCGACGAAGGCTGGGCAGTATTTACCCCTGGAGCTGTCACCTGGTAAACAAACAAAAAACCGCCCATAGGGCGGTTTTTTGTTTGTGTTATTTTTTGGCCTTTCCAAGGATTTTGTACATCCCTGTGTCGCATACTGTGCACTTACCTTTTGCGGCAAGCATACCGGTTTTCATCGTGACCTCTTCTACTTCCTTCATTTCACGATTCTCCTTGCACTTCATGCAACGACCTGTAACTTTATCATCCATGTCGTTATTATATACTACTAAAGCAAATGTTGGAAAATAGAGTTTCCGCCAAAGATAGATCGTGATTTGAAAGCCTCCACGATCAACAGCTAATCGCCTTATTTTATAAGGCAAACCGACCTCGTAAGTGTGTTTTTAGATATCCCCAGGGGGTTACCTAAGAACAAAAATCCTTACTAGGAGAAAATCCACGCACAGCTTCCGCTACGCGTGCCTTGTTACGACTTAGTCCCTGTCACTGGATTTAGCGTAGTCCCCATCTAGTGGGCGACTTTGGCCATTCCCAGCTCCCTTGACTTGACGGGCGGTGAGTACAAGACCCGAGAACGTATTCACCGCAGTATAGCTGACCTGCGATTACTAGCGATTCCAACTTCATGAAGTCGAGTTGCAGACTTCAATCCGAACTGGGGCCGGCTTTTTAGGATTAGCTCCCCCTCGCGGGTTCGCAACCGTCTGTACCGGCCATTGTAGCACGTGTGTAGCCCAGGGCATCAAAGGGCCATGCTGATTTGGCGTCATCCCCACCTTCCTCCCCTCACCTTTGAAAAGAAATTGTTTCCATACAAAGGTGAGGGGCTGTCTCGTCTGACACGTATAACAGACAACGGGGGTTGCGTTCGTTACCCCACTTAAGGGAACAGCTCAAGCCACGAACTGACGACAACCATGCAGCACCTGTCCAACCGTCCTTGTGAGAGGGCTCTCCTTTCGGAGGGCTTTCGCTTGGATGTCAAGCCCTGGTGAGGTGCTTCGTTTATCATCGAATTAAACCACATGCTCCACCGCTTGTGCGGGTCCCCGTCTATTCCTTTGAGTTTTAGCCTTGCGGCCGTACTTCCCAGGTGGATAACTTAACGCGTTAGCTTCGCCACTGAAAGGGTCGATACTTCCAATAGCTAGTTATCATCGTTTACAGCGTGGACTACAAGGGTATCTAATCCTTTTTGATCCCCACGCTTTCGTCCCTCAGAGTCAGGTATGCGCCAGTGAATTGCCTTCGCCTTTGGTGTTCCCCATGATATCAACGGATTTCACCCCTCCACCATGAGTTCCATTCACCTCTCGCACCCTCTAGCTGTACCGTATCGATGCCAGTTTTCTGGTTGAGCCAGAAGATTTCAACATCGACTAATACTGCCTCCTACGGACCCTTTACACCCAGTAACTCCGGATAACGCTTGGGCCTCTCGTATTACCGCGGCTGCTGGCACGAGATTTGCAGGCCCTTATTCTGTAGGTACAATCAAATTTTTTCCCTACCAAAAGAGGTTTACATCCCGAAGGACTTCATTCCTCACGCGGCGTCGCTCCATCAGGCTTTCGCCCATTGTGGAAGATTCTCGACTGCTGCCACCCGTAGGTGTACGGACCGTGTCTCAGTTCCGTCGGTGGGGGTCACGCTCTCACGTCCCCTAGCCGTCATAGCCTTGGTAAGCCTTTACCTTACCAACTAGCTGATAGCCCGCAGGCCAGTCCCAAAGCGCAAAAGCTTTACTCCGGAGAGACTATCGGGAATTAGCGAATCTTTCGACCCGTTATGCCCGACTTTGGGGTATGTACCTACGTGTTCCTACCTCGTTTGCCACTAGACATTCCTGAAAAATTGAATTGGCCGAAGCTTCTTCTCTAAATCTGGGTGTCCCGTTCGACTTGCATGCCTTATCCACGCCGCCAGCGTTCATCCTGAGCCAGGATCAAACTCTCATTAAAGATGCTAGTCCAAATGACTAGAACCAGATGAAAATTCAAATTGGCTATTGAGGCGTCAAATTTGAACGCCCCAAACATAATTACCTTTGACGGAAACTCTAGTTTCCAAGATTAGAGTATAACTTATACTCTTTTACTTTTTCTTAATTGCTCGCACGATATGTCTAAATTAGACACACGTAATTAGCTCATAAGTTTAATTTATAGATGCTATATTTAGTATATAATTTTCAACGAACATTTAGACCTCTTTTCAAATAATTTTTTCGCTAAAATCTCCTCATTTAGGCTACAACTCGTTAAAAATCTCTCACCAATACCTACGGCATTAAGCTCAAGATTGTTAACTTCGTTTCGCTCAAAATGAAAATATTTTAATCGAAATCCTATTTTTAAAAGGTCTGGTCTAAAAAGAAAATCGGGTTACTTAAACTAAGTCTTTCAGCTTAGAAATAAACTGTTTCAACGTCGCTCGCACACTATGCCCGCAAGCGGTCATCTGTACTCGCTAGTTGAAATAAACCCGCGATTGTCTTCATGGGGACAAAAACAATCGCGGATTTACTTTAGATTATCAATTGTGGTTTAATTTCCTGTATCCATATGATTTACCTCCTTATTTGTTACTGGGGACAGTATAGCGCCCCTACTACTACTAGTCAAGTACTACTAGGGGCCAAAAAGCTCTTATTTTAAGCCATTTTTTAGCTTTATTCGGCAAATACCGTGACCCAATGAGCACTGCCCATATTGCATGGATCTGGGTTCTCATATCTACCATCTCCTCCCTCAAACTGGCCTATAAGCAAAACAGCTCTGACGGTACCGTTATTGGGGCATGAAGGTGTGAGCCCTGTCGTCCCCTTGTAGTACCCAAAAAGAAAATTAGCATTATTAAGCGGATCTACTGGTATATCAGAATTCATAAATGGAACTAGGGCGTTCATGAAAGTTCCGACATTAGAACAATCGAACCCTATGCTACCTGTTGGTGCTCCAATGGGTACTAGAACAGGTGGACAAAGCGGATCTGCTGAATCATCATCGGAAACAGGATAGATGCCATACGTCGTGTTGTAAAGCTCCATCGCATTTATTATCTGACGCATACTCGAGAGCCTACGAGAGTCCCTTGCCTTTTCGCGTGCGAGACTCATGCTCGTAAACATTATTGATGACAAAACACCAATAATCGATATTGTCACAAGAAGTTCAATTAGCGTAAACCCAGCATTTTTATTATGTATCTTGTTCAAGAGTCCTCATTGTGCGCCTCCAATAATTCCTTATATACATATGAGCTCTTACGTATTCTTCTTTCCATGGTAACATAATCAACTTCTATAAGACCAAAACGTTTGGAAAACCCATGTGCCCATTCAAAGTTATCCAAAAGCGACCAATAAAAGTACCCTCGCAAATCAATGCCACTATCTTTGGCCACCAGCATCTGAGTTATATGATCTCGTATATACTTGCCTCTTTTTTCATCTTTTTCATCAGCTATACCGTTTTCTAGTACATACACAGGCTTTTGATACTCAGTAACGCCCATAAGCACCTCTCTAAACCCCTCAGGGTCTATAGACCACCCCATATCAGTTTTGTCTCCGGTCTCACGATCAGAAAAATAGTAATTAACACCGACAAAATCTTGAGAGTCATGTATCCGACGAAAGAACCAGTGGTTCCAAAAATAGTCTTTGAGCTTAGACTTTGAAAAATAGATTAGGTTTTGTGTTATGCCAACCTGTACCGCTGGTAGATGCGCGTGTATAAACTGATAGGCCTGCTTGTGTGCTTTTACTAGATTAAAGTTTGCCTTAATAAGATTTCTTATACTCTTTTTGCCTGGTGGCCAATCAGCGTTGTAATACCCATGAATCGTGTATACATTCGGCTCGTTGAGCGTCACCCAAAATCGTACATTAGGGATTACGCCTATCACACGCTCAACAAATCGTAAAAAATCGTCCACAGCAGTATCTGCTGTCCACCCACCCTTGTCACGAAACCAAGTTGGTACTGTCCAATGCCACAGGGTTACAAATGGTTCTAGATTTCGCTCATGCAAAGCTGCAACCACATTTTTGTAATGCTCGAGTGCTACCTCATCAAACTCCCCTTCACGTGGCTCAATACGCGACCATTCAATCGAAAAACGATGTGCGTTGTGGCCAAGTTCTTGTGCCAAATCAAAGTCGTCTTTGTAGAGTCGGTAATGTTCGGCGGCTCGTCCTGATTGTTCGAGTTTGCGCTCGATTTCAAACTCTGACCAATCATTATGATTGCCACCCTCTACTTGATGTGCGGATGTAGCCGCGCCCCAAAAAAATTTCATAGAAAACGGACGCAACTATTTCTTATGCTTGCGTCTCCATTCCTCTATTTTAGCATGATTGCCAGATGCAAGCTCGCTTGGTACTGAATATCTCTTTTTTTTGTATGTGAATACTTCTGGTCGTGTGTACACTGGAACACCAACTCCATCTCGATTTTCTTCGAGAGAGTCACTTTTGCCAAGTACACCCTTTATTTGACGAGCTATAGAATCTACCATAACAAGTGCTGGTAACTCGCCTCCAGTCAAAACATAGTCTCCAATAGAAATCTCCTCGGCTTTTAGGGCTTTTTTAACGCGCTCATCTATACCTTCATAATGGCCTGCAATTAATATCAAATGGTTATATTTTTTGGTGTAACCTAGGGCAAGCTTATTGGTAAAAACCTTGCCGGCTGCTGATGTAATAATCACACGGGGTTTTGAGCCCTTGCGCTTAATACTGTCATACGCCTTGAGGATTGGCTCGGCCTTCATGACCATACCGGGACCTCCACCGTATACCCTGTCATCAGCCGTATTGTGCTTGTCCTTGGTAAACTTTCGTATATCAATTACCTCTACCTTAATCTTGCCATTTTTTTGGGCACGCTTAAGAATCGACTCGCCTACGTACGCGCCAACTATATCTGGAAACAATGTAAGAATAGTAAATCGCATATATTCTATCTTAACAAATAAAACCCCTCCAATGTATATTTAAGGGGTTTTATTATTTTGATTTCGATTAAAGGTTTAGGTCACCCAAATCATCCATCACGTTCTTTACTTCTTCGGCTGGTGCTGAAGCTTCTGCCTCAGCGCGTGGTGCGCGTCGTTCACTTCCTTCTGGTTCTTCAATCTTGAGAGTCACGCGTGCGTTGTGCTTCATGCCAACAACACGGAGGAGTGTTCGTAAAGCCTTGGCAGTATTTCCGTTACGACCGATTACCTGTCCCATATTCTCAGGGTGTACGTGAAGGGTTAACAAGACACCCATCTCGTCTACCTTTCGAGCGATCTTAACGTCGTCAGGATTGTCTACTAAAGACTTAACCACGAACTCGAGAAACTGCTGATCTGCATCTGTCATGATTTTTTCTTTACGGTAAATGGTAAGTAGCGACCTTTGCTATGGCTGTATTATGGCAGAAAATATAGATATTTCAAGTATTAAAAAAGCCCACTTGTACGGGCTTGAGCGTGTCCAACAACCTCATTCCTGCTTGAAATGTCCCGGATCTCGGCTACGACTTGCTAAAAATTCCTCAGAAGATCTTCTGATATTCCTCAAAATTTTTAACTTCGTCTCGCTCGAGACCAGAACATTTCACCTCGAAAGCAGGCTGTCGAATCCACTCTAATCTTCTTCTGTATGTTCATTTATGGCTACTACTGGTGTCTCTGCGATACGTAGTACCTCATAACGTATGACGGCGCAAATATCTTCCTCGTTCAACTCTGGATAGTACTTCCTGAGACCGTCAAGAGCAGCGCTCGCATTTGTGTACCCGTCTTCTTCGGCGTCTTTTGTCGCAAGCATATAGAATGGGACGGTTGTGACATTCTCCAAAACTCGAAGAAGCACCGTGAGACCGTCTTCAAACTCACCTATAATAATTTCACTCATTTTGAAATCGTGAGTTCCTTTGCGAAATCTACGAAGAGTTATTTTCTTTTCGCCCAGCAATACTGGCCCCATGAGGCCCTTACTAAACAAAAGATGTCTTAGTTCCGACATGTGTCCTCCTGGAGCCTATCTGAAAACCTCATTCCGGCTCCACATTTCCTGAATTTTGGCTGCAGCTTGTCAAAAATGCTTCAAAATATCTCCTGATATTCTTCAACATTTTTAACTTCACCTCGCTCAAAATTCAGGAAATGTGTCCTCGAAAGCAGGTTTTCACACAAGCTCTAGCACATTCTGCCGCGAACAATACCACAAAACAAAAATATCTACAATCCTGCAGAAAAAAAATAAACTATCGTTTTTACACTTCCGACTGAAGACCCTGTGTCCCCACTAATTGGCGAATGTCGTGCATAAAATGATAGTTTGTTTTTTTGGATGTTATGTTGCTGGTACCTCTACTTTTTCTTCCTCCTTTGGTTTTTCCTCTTTAGCTTCTTCTTGCTCAGTCTCCTCTGTTGATTCTTCCGCCGAATTTCCGTCGGGAGATTTTGCGGATGAATCTGCCTTTGGCTCTTCTACTGGAGCCTCTGCCTTAGCTTTCATTTTCTTAGAAATCTTGGTCTTTTCCTTTGGCTTCCAGTCTGAGCCTCGCTTCATGAGATGTTCAACTGTCTCAGACTTCTGTGCACCTACCTTTGTCCAGTGTTTGATACGGTCAGTCTTGAGCTCGAGCTCTTTTGAACGTGGATTATAGTGTCCTACGATTTCCTGAACTTTTGCACTCTTAGGGCCTCGGTGAGACTCAACAATAACGACCCTATAGGTAGGGGCGTGCTTCTTTCCGATGCGTTGTAATCGAATCTTCAACATGGCGTGATTTTAGCTTAAAAATTGCCTATAGTCAACTATTTCGCGAATTCCGCAGCCTGGCCGAATTTGAGGCTTAGAAGTTTGGAAATACCCTCTCCACTCATTGTTACACCGTAGAGTACTCCGGCCTCTGCCATAGTTGTTCGGTTATGTGTAATTACCACAAGTTGAGTCTTGGTTGAGAGATCCTTAAGAAGATCCGCGTATCGCTGGCTATTTGCCTCATCGAGGGCTGCATCAGTCTCATCAAGTACCAGGAATGGGGGTGGATGGACAGCAGACATCGCAAACAAAAGGGCAATTGAAGTAAGCGCTCGCTCGCCCCCAGAAAGCATATCTAAGCTTTTTAGTCGCTTCTTTGGTATATCCAAATCAATATCTACACCACCACCTTCTTCTTCTCCTTCTTCGTTTGTTACTGGCTCAACATATATCAAAAGCGCCTTGCCACCACCAAAAACATCATTAAAGAACTTTTGAAATTCTTTGTTGATATTATCAAGTCCCAGGCGAAATTCTTTGTGGAGCTTTTCATCAAGTTCGTGCATTAAGTCGGCCAAAGACTTCTCTGCCTTTTTAAGATCTGCGAGCTCGGTCGACAAAAATTCATCTCTTTTTTTGGTTTCTTTATATTCATCAACCACACCACCATCAATGCCACCCGCCTCTTCAAGCTTTATTCTTAGGCGTTCGATATCACGATGTAGACTCTGACGCTCTTTGTCGGTTCCAAACATATTGGCATCTTTTTGTGGCTCATGTTTGATATTGAGGTCTTTTACAAAATTTGCGAGCTCCTCATCGCGCTCCTTGTATTTTGATTCTGAAAATTCAATTTCTCGTAGCTGCTCGCGAACTGATTCGAGCTCGTGTTCGTGTGAACGTAATTTTTGCTCACGCTCACGCAAATCTGAAAGCATGTCCTCTCGCATCAGACCACCCTCTTCTCTCTCTGACTGAACAACTGAGAGTGAACGTTCAATCTGAGCTAATTGAGTTAGCAATAATTGCTTCTTGGCGCCAAGTGGATTGTCCCCGCCTCCACCCTGAGTCTTGTCACCTGCGCATAGCTTACCCAAACCCTCAAGTTTGACCTTTACATCCTTGAGGCCAGACTTGAGTGCCTCAAAGCTTTCTTGTTGCATCAAGTTGTCTACGAAGCTAACAGCCTCCTTAAGCTCACGCATAAACACAGATAGTGAGATAGAACCGCTTGTGTTGTGGGTCTCAGCTGTTAGAGCACCCTCTATTCGTCCAAGTTCGCGGTTAAGACTCTTATGTCGGTCTTCGAGTTCGCTAAGCTTTCCGTGTATATCTTCACGTGCCTTAACACCAGAAAATTCCTGCTCAGCTGTTTGAATTTCTTTGTTGAGAACTGCAATTGCATCTTCTAGTTCTTTTTTTGTTTTGGCGAGCGGCTCCTTGTCTTTGTTATGCTCACCCTTCAAAGAATTAATTGTCGCCGTTTCACGATCTACATATTCTTTAATCTTCTTATTCAAATCTACTCGGTACTCCTCAAATGCCTTCATTTTCTCTGCTTGCTGTGAGAGATATGTAAGATGTGGTGTTACCTCGCGACGTTGTGCTTCAACTTGCTTTACGTTGTTTTCAGTTTCTGTAAGTTTTTTTGAAGCATCCTTTTTCTTCAAATGGAATTCTTTGAGTCCTAGAGCCTCCTCAATCATTTCTTGTCGCTCGGCAGGTGTTGCCCAAAGAATTCGATCAACCTCACCCTGAGATATAATGTGATGCTGCGTGGACCCAATACCGACACGACTCAAAAGCTCAAATATATCCTTGAGTCTTACAACGGAACTGTTCAAAAGATATTCGTTTGTGCCATCACGCAAGACACGGCGACCAAACACAACCTCATCAAATTCGTATGGAAACTGCTTGCTCGAATTATCAAAAACTAGTTTTACCTCAGCCTTACCAAGGCGAGATGCTTTGTCCGAACCATTAAAAATAAGGTCCTCTCCGCGTTTACCACGAAGGGATTTCATAGATTGTTCACCAAGCACCCACCGTATACCTTCGGCAACGTTAGACTTGCCCGAACCATTAGGGCCTACAATGGCTGTTACATCAGAGGGAAATTCAAACGTCGTTGTTTTACCAAACGATTTAAAACCTGAAAGAACGAGCTTTTTTAGCAACATATGCTACTTCCAACCCCTCTTCTCAATTGCTGCCTCCGCGGCCTTTTCTTCGGCTTCTTGCTTTGATAGACCATTGCCGCGTCCTACCTGTTCTTTACCAAGAAAAACTCCTACTTCGAAGAGCTTTTCGTGGTCTGGCCCTGATTCGCCTAACACCCTATACGTTGGTGTGACACCTTCTTGTTCTTGAGCTTCTTCCTGTAACATACTCTTTGGATCCTTCCAGAGTTTATGCTCAACAACTTCGTCCACCTTTACCAAAATAGTTTTTGCAATAAATTCTTCGCATGACTTGTGTCCCTGATCAAGATACAACGCGCCAACAAAAGCTTCGTACGCATTAGCCAAGATGTAACTGCGAGCGCGTCCCGTATCTTTCTTTTCACCTCGACTCAAAAGCATAAAGTCATTCAATCCGATTTCACCAGCGGCTTGTGCAAGTGTATCGCCATTAACGAGAGCTGCTCGTAGTGAGGTTAACTCTCCCTCTGGCTTTTCTGGATACTTTTTATATAAAGCGGCAGTTACTACCAACTCCAAAACAGCGTCTCCCAAAAATTCGAGACGCTCATTATGCCCAAGCCTAAACGATGGGTTTTCATTCAAATATGACCTGTGTGTTAAGGCCTGCAATAAATAGTCTTTATCCTTAAATGTGATTCCTAATTTCTTTTCTAGGTCGTCTGTTTCAATCATGATGTAATTGTTAAAGTTTTTTGAATATTTTTCGGATATCGTCGTACATCTTAAGATTGGGAAGGTCTTTCAGATTAAACCACTTGGTTTCAATAAGCCCTCCAGATTCTTTAAGATGTAAAGCTTCCTGTTTTGTAGATCCTCGATAATATACTACTCGACGTCGTACAGCACCCGCCTCTGGGTCGTGTGCAACATATTGATTCTCACAGAGCTGGTCTTTGAGCTCTAGCTCCTTAAGGCCGATTTCTTGCATAACAGCACGCTTGGCGCCCTCCTCATCTGATTCTTTTTCTTGAATACGTCCCTTTGGAAGGGTCCAATATCCAAATACATCATGTACCAAGGCTACTCTATCGCCATTCAAAACCACAACGCCAGCCCTACGCTCAATTGGCATCTCTTCCAACTCCTCATCCGAATACTTTTTGGATGTTTCATTCTTTCCTGGCTCGCCCATCTCACGATATACGGTACCAAGTACGCCGTTTACAAAGCGACCAGAATTGCCACCACCAAATGTTTTGGCTAGTTCGATAGCTTCGTTAATTGCTACCTTTGGAGGAACTTCCTTATAGTTACCAAACAAAAGCTCAAAGAGTCCAATACGAAGAACATTTCGATCAACGACAGCAATTTGGGCCAGTGGCCACTCTGGTGCTGCGTTTTCTATAATCGAATCGATTTCTTTGCGCTTTTTTAGTACATTTTTGACAAGTGAATCAACAAACTCTTTGTCCTCAAAGCCAGGACCAAATTCTTCGATGATGCGCTCAATAATTGAGTCTATCTCCTTATTGTCTTGCCCTCTAAAGTCCCATTCGTAAAGGGACTGCATTGAGAGAGACCGCGCGAGATGTCGTGATGCCATATATATTTGAAAGAACTACTTAAGGTTGTCGTGTGCTTTTATTAAATTAATTTTGTGAAGCACTAGATTATTTTTTTGATAGGGCCTCGGCATCTAACGGCTTGTTAGACTGCGCTTCAGCCTCCTGGGCCTGAAGCTCCTTTTGCTTTAGCTTTTTCTCCTTTTTATTAAGTTTTTTAAGCACATCAATTACCTGACGTCCCTGATATTTGCCACAGTTTTGGCAAATAGTATGAGGACGAATCGTAGTTGCACAATGAGGACATAGTGAAAGACCCTCGGCCTTGAGACCGTGGTGTGAGCGGCGGTTTCCGGTGTGAGACCGAGTATGTCGCATTCGTACTGTCATACAAGCTAAATTAGCACCAATAGGCCTAGAATACAAGGGTTTTGGGGTGGCTTGACAGATATAGATGGTCATGCTACAATGCGCAAGCACTTTGAAAAAAGTTTATAGACAAGGAGAGGGTCATAGCTGGACACATCAAGTCGAAGGGGCCCAGCCACCGTGTCGATGGTATGGAGCTTCGGCGCCGTCCGCCCTCTCCCCCTCGGGCCGCCACCCATTTGGCTGGCTACACCCGACCATAAATCCCTTGACGTGTCCGAGCGCTTGCGCTACGGTACACGTCGGACCTGAGGATCGTCCCGCTGGCGACCTCTACAAAAGCCCAGATGGGCAAAGGAGCAAGTAAATGCATGACCCGCCGACCGGTCTGAGAGAAGAAATTGTAAGATACTGCTCGATCGTCACCTCGGCTCGCGGCCGGCCTACCTCGTCCTGACGAACGAGACCGGCGCCCGCGAAGTGATTGTCAACTGGTACCGCACCGCTCTGGTCGGTGTATGGACAGAGGGCTGACCACAAAAAGCAAACACCAAGTGGAAAAAGGAGTTCCGATGATCCTCCACCGAATGCGGTTCGACCGTACCAAGGAGGCAGTACCGGAGCATCCACCGTAACTGGCTAGGCACAAGGCCTTGGAGCTGAGTGTCAATCAATGGTGAAACAAGCCGTATAAAGAAGCGGCGGAGAGGAAGGTGAAGATCCCCCACGAGACTGGGAAAGCTTGAAAAAATTCAAGCCCAACTGGAAACGTGGCATCCGCACTCGGGTACAAACCGAGCAACCCAATAAGTTAACTGTAGCGATAGCTGCAACTGAGGGTGAAGCGGAGGGGCTGGCCGCGTGGCTGCCGACCTCAAAGACCCCTACAAGCGTGCAGCGCACGCAGACCGACAGGGGCGGTCACCGAGCGGGGAGACGACGCGCATCAGCGCCGAGTCTCCCCGCTCATTTCTTTTTTTACAGCCATATTGGCTGTTTTTTGTTACAACGTATTAGACCTCTTTACAAAACCGGTCTATGTAGTATGGTGTTTGCGGACTTGCCGATAAGTCGGCAAACGGATTGGAGAACACGTGAAGAAAACAGTGGCGATTCTATTCGCACTTATTCTCGGATGTGGTGGAGGAGGTGGATCATCGGATGGCAACAACATGCCGCCGCCAGAGTCTACACCAACACCCGAACTCACTCTCGTCAGTGTCATCGATCATGGAGCTGGCTGGGACATCGTCGATCAAGCAGATGACTGCACTCCAAGCTCTTACGGCGTAGAAGACGTTGGTGGTGTCATTGGATGGGCAGTTATCACCGACGACTGTCACTCAATCACCGTTGAACAAAATACCGTCGAGTACGTGGATGGCGACGAAGACATCCATATCCGATTCTTTCATGACGACCTCTCCATCCCATTCGGGACGACGGGCGTACCGGAAGATCCGGTTGCTACCGTATGGATTTCAGTCAATGGCGTTGAAGTCTGGCGTACGCTCTACCCCATCCCAAGTGGATTTACGATCGATGAAATCACGGTACAAGCACCACAGAGCTTTCAAGTCGGAAGCCCAATCCAAATACATGTCGAAAATCACGGCGACAACGAGTATGCACTACTCGAGGTTGGCGTATACAGATAACCCCCCAGAGCAATACTCTGGGGGTTTTTATATGCAAAAACAAGACAAGTGTTATTTTTAAGCTTCTGACTGAGCGTTCCAGACTACAACTCTATGGCTTAGGTCGCGCACAAAATAACACTTGTCTTTGTCTTAAATAATTCTCGTACAAAACGACGCACGATGCATATCAGATAGTCCATGTTTTTTTATGGCTTCCATATGTATCTTGGTCCCGTATCCTTTGTGACGAGCAAAACCATATTGAGGATACTTGGAATCTACCTCAACCATCATTCGGTCACGCGTTACTTTTGCAACGACCGAAGCGGCCGCAATAAGTGGTTCTTTTTCATCACCCTTGATAATCGTGTATTGTTTATATTTTTTAGGAGCCATAAGACCTCCATCCAATAAAACAGTTGCAGTCTCCTCGTCCCATTTGGTCAAAAGATTTCTAATGGCACGCTTTGCAGTTTTGCTAATTCCTGTTTTATCGATTTCTTTATTTGAAATGCAAACTCGATAAAATGTCCCATGTTTTTTTATAAACCGAAACCACTCCTCACGTTTTTTTGGTGTGAGTTTTTTGGAATCGCGAATCCCCTTTAATTGTTCATTGGTCAAGCCCGAAACGGCTGCCAAAACCATGGGTCCAGCCAGTGGTCCTCGCCCAACCTCATCAATACCTACAAATACGCGTTTTGCATTGCTCTGCATATATTAAGCCTACTTCCAAATATCATTTCTATCAAAACCCCAAAATTTTAACTGTGACTTTGTTTCCCTGCGAAGAATTTCTCTGAGCAGTAGGAAACAAGAAATGCCCTTTGTGGTGCAACCTGTTAACATTTTATCACCAGATACTCCGTATATACATCTAAAATGTTAACTGCGTTTCGTCCAAAATTTAACCCTTTTGATTACAAAAGCACATTTGGAAATAGGCTCTTTTAAGGTAACATCAGTTTATATGAAGCCCAAGTTCGTCCACCTGCATACCCATAGTCACTACTCACTCCTGGACGGCCTCTCCAAGATCGACGCGCTTGTAGATAAGGCTTTGGAGCTCGAAATGCCCGCGTTGGCTCTCACCGACCACGGCAACCTTTATGGTGCAATTGAGTTCTACCAAAAAGCCAAGAAAAAGGACCTCAAACCAATACTTGGAGTTGAGGCGTACGTGGCTCGTCGCGGACTCAAGGACCGAGTGCACGGAATTGATAACAAACGCTATCACTTAATCCTGCTCGCCAAAAATAATGCAGGTTGGAAAAACCTAATCAAACTTGTAACCATCTCGAACCTCGAAGGCTTCTATTATAAGCCGAGAATTGACCACGAAGTATTACGAAAACACTCGGAAGGAATTATCGCCCTTTCCGCTTGCATGGGTGGCGAAATACCGCGAGCACTTTTGTCGAGCGAACACGAACGTGCCGAAGAATTAGTAAACATCTATCAAGATATTTTTGGTAAGGAAAACTTTTATATAGAAATATCGCATCATCCAAATATCCCAAACCATGAAAAACTCATGGGTCAGCTCAAAGACTTAGCAAAGAAAATGGATGCGCCTCTGGTTGCAACTCAAGACATTCATTATACAAACAAGGATGATGGTCCAGCACAAGACGTATTGATTGCGGTTCAGACAAACAGACGACTGGACGACGAAGATCGCCTCACCATGAAAAGCGATAACTACTCATTCTCGACTGCCGAAGAAATGGAAGAGATATTTAAAGATGTACCCGAGGCCATAAGCAATACCATAAAAATTGCTGAGCAATGTAACGTAGATATCAAGCTTGGTGTAACTCAACTCCCGGAGTTTCCCTTGCCAGAGGGCAAAACCGCCGAAGCATATCTAGATGAACTCTCACACAAAAAACTTCTCGAACGTTATAAAAACCCAGACAAAGCCACAAAAGAACGGCTTGAGTATGAACTTGGAGTTATTGAAAAATCAGGATTTACTGAATACTTTTTGATTGTTCAAGACTTTATTAACTGGGCCAAAGAGCAAAAAATTGTGGTAGGTCCCGGTCGCGGATCTGGTGCGGGATCTATTGTGGCCTACGTGCTTGGTATTACAAACATTGATCCAATACACTACAACCTTCTTTTTGAGCGTTTTATGAACCCGGAACGTATTAGCCCACCGGACTTTGATATTGATCTTGCTGATACCCGACGAGATGAAGTTATTGATTATGTTGCAGAAAAGTATGGTCGTGACCATGTAGCTCAAATCATCACATTCGGAACAATGGCGGCTCGTGCAGCGATTAGAGATGCCGCTCGCGCACTTGGCAAGCCGTTGGACCTCGCCGACAGACTTGCAAAAATGATTCCATTTAACCCGAACCAAGGGCACAAAGAAGACTACTTACAAGAGTGTCTAGAAAAGGTTCCGGAGTTCGCAGATATATACAAGAGTGAGACTGATGCGAAAGAAATTATTGATGCTGCCAAAAAACTAGAAGGAGTTGTACGCCATGCTTCCACCCACGCTTGTGCCGTTGTGATTACCAAAGACCCATTGTCAGAACAAGTGCCACTCCAGTATGCAACGGGACGTGAAGAATCGGGAGATGCAAAAGAATCTATTGTGACACAATTCGAAATGCATGCTATCGAAGACTTAGGTCTTTTGAAGGTGGACTTTCTTGGCCTATCGAACCTTTCAACAATTGAGGAAACTCTCAAGAGGATTAAAAAGCTACATAACAAAGAAATAGATATAGACACCATAGACATAGCAGATACAAAAACATACAAAACTCTAGCTGAGGGTCGTACAGTCGGTGTGTTCCAACTAGAAAGCGCTGGCATGACACGGTACTTAAAAGAGCTCAAGCCGACCGATATAGAGGACGTGATTGCTATGATTTCACTCTATCGCCCAGGAACGCTAGACGCTGGTATGATCCCTCATTATATAGATCGCAAGCATGGCAAAGAAGAAGTGGCTTACTTACACCCAAAACTTGAAACTGTTCTCAAAAATACATATGGAATTATGATCTACCAAGAGCAGCTCATGCAGGCCGCACAAGCCTTGGCCGGGTTTACACTCCCTCAAGCAGACACGCTACGAAAAGCAGTTGGTAAAAAAATTAGAAAACTTTTAAACGAACAAAAAGAACGGCTCATAGCAGGGATCATAAAAGAGACTGGTTCGGAACGTGTAGCACAAGAATTTTGGACGTTGGTCGAACCCTTCGCCAGGTACGGATTTAATCGTTCGCATGCCGCCGCCTATGCAACTATCGCCTACCAAACAGCATGGCTTAAGACGCATTACCCTACCGAATTTTTCTGTTCACTACTTAACTCGGCTGAAAAAAATATCGAGCGACTCGCCTTTCTCTTAGGGATTGCAATTGGTGAAGGCATCACCATCTTGCCACCCGATGTTAATGAATCGCGCGCAAGGTTTGCAGTTACCTCTGACAAAACAATCAGGTTTGGTCTCGCATCAATAAAAAACGTAGGGCACAATGTTGTATCGGCAATTATCGAAGAACGAGACAACGCCGGCAAATACGACACGGTAAGTAATTTCGTTGAACGTATCTGGTCCAAGGACCTTAATCGTCGTTCACTCGATTCGCTTATCAAATCTGGGGCCATGGATATATTTGGCGAACGAAATAAGCTTTTGTTTAATCTCCAGACAATTATTGATCACTCCAAACACGCTCATGCACAAGGACAAGACCAAGACTCACTTTTTGGCCTTATGGATGACAAGTCTTCCATCCCAGCGCTCCAACTCGATGTAACTGACTCTGCAACACAGGCTGAAAAACTAAAGTGGGAAAAAGAATTGTTGGGATTGTATGTATCTGGCCACCCTCTCGATAATCTTCAAGATATTTCTGCAAAAACAATCCCCATCAGGGACCTCAAAGATGGCCGTGCGCGACGTAATGTGAAGGTGGTTTGTATGCTTGGCATGGTAAAGCGCATACTTACGAAAAAGGGAGAACCTATGGTATTCTTGAAAATACAGGACAAAACAGACGAAATCGAAGGTGTCGCCTTTCCCTCTATATATAAGACGCATGGCCACATGCTCGAGGCCGACAAATTTTACTTAATTACCGGCAAAGTGAACGATCGAAATGGCGTACCAAGTTTCGTCTGCGACGACTTTCAAGTACTAGAGACTTCATGAGTACAGCTACAAAAACTCTCATACTTATTTTTATCACTCTTGTCATGGGCTATATAAGCGCAAATATATCCTATTGTCCTGGAATAGATTTGACACAAGATCAAGGAATAGAGCCTTTTCTGGGGGCAACTAGTACTTTTGTATCATGCCGCAATGTTATTATACTTGCCTCTATACACGCAATTATAATATTTGTTTTTCAAGTTTTAGTTTTTGTGATCCTTAAACTATTTAAAATACAAAACGCATATATATACTCGATCATAATTGCCATTATCTTCTCCTTACTTATGCCAAAAATCAGCTCTTATATTTTAAATCTGCTTACATTGGGCTAATAAAATGTCAGACCACGAACCAACAAAACTCGAAAAAAAGCGACACTCACTCGCCCATCTTTTAGCTATGGCGGTTTTGAAGAAATATCCTAACGCGAAACTTGGTATTGGCCCTACGATAGATAACGGATTTTATTACGACTTTGATATTGGTGGCGCGTTTAAAGATGGTGATATCAAAGAATTTCAAAAGACAGTCAAAAAACTCATAGGCCAAAAACTTGAGACTACGGGTAAGGAAGTTTCCGAAGAAGAGGCCAAAGAAATGTTTAAAGATCAGCCGTTCAAACTTGATCTTATCGATGAATATGCAAAAGAGGGCCGCACACTCACGGCTTACACGACTGGTGACTTTACAGACCTCTGTCGTGGAGGTCACGTTGATAATACTTCCGAGATAGAAGCGGATGCTTTGAAGCTAACAACGATTGCCGGCGCCTATTGGCGTGGAGACGAAAAGAACGCACAACTACAACGAATCTATGGAATCGCATTTGATACTCAAAAAGAACTCAAAGAATATGAGGCAATGCTGGTTGAGGCCAAAAAACGAGACCATCGTAAACTTGGTCGTGACTTAGACCTCTTTGTATTTTCAGAACTAATAGGCCCTGGGCTCCCTCTTTGGACACCAAAGGGAACGATTGTACGAAACTTGCTTGATAACAAAGTATGGGAAATGCGTAAGGCGCGTGGGTACATGCAAGTAGACATCCCCCACATCACCAAAAAAGACCTTTACGAAAAAAGTGGTCACTGGGAAAAGTTCTCCGATGAGCTGTTCCGTATCAAAACTCGTGAGGACCATGAGTTTGCACTCAAACCAATGAACTGCCCGCATCACACTCAAATCTATGACAGAAAGCCTCATAGCTACAAAGAGCTTCCTGTACGTTATGCAAACACAACAAAAGTATACAGAGACGAGCAAACTGGTGAACTAGCTGGCCTCACACGCGTACGCTCTATCACTCAAGACGATGCTCATGTCTTTTGTCGTACCAATCAAGCTCAGGACGAAATGGGCAAGATATGGGACATTATTGAAGAATTTTATGGACTCTTTGGTTTTGGGCTTCAGGTAAGATTATCACTTCACGATCCCAAGGAGAGTGCAAAATACCTAGGGACCGAAGACTCTTGGGATTCTGCCGAAGGACAACTCCGTAGTCTAGTTAAAGCAAGAAAGGTAAATGCCGAAGAAGCTTTGGGTGAAGCCGCCATGTACGGACCAAAGATAGATTTTGTTGCAAAAGACTCTCTTGGACGAACATGGCAAGTAGCGACCATCCAACTCGACCTTAACCAACCTGAGCGCTTTGACCTGAACTGCATCAATGAAAAAGGTGAGAAGGAACGTATTGTTATGATCCATGCGGCCATAATGGGTTCTATCGAGCGATTTATGGCAACGCTCATCGAACACCTTGGTGGCGCATTCCCCTACTGGTTAGCACCGGTTCAAGTTCGCATTCTTACAGTGAACGATAAAGTGAGTGACTACGCACGAGAAGTTATGGCTGAACTTGAGAAAAATAATGTGCGTGTAGAAATCGACGAACGAAATGAATCTATCAACAAAAAAGTTCGCGAAGGTGATATTCAAAAAATCCCATACCTCATGGTACTTGGAGATAAGGAAGCAAAAGACAAAACAATAAGCGCTCGCTGTTGGCGTGATAAAGAAACAAAATCTGGCACTCTAGAAAAATTCCTCACCGAAGCCGGATCATCTGACAAGTAGATTCTACCCAGTAAATAAGGTACCCTTGTGACACTATGATAGTTGTGATGCCGTTGTGCTTCTACTACGATATATCGTAGTAGAAGCACAATATCTAATTCGTCCAAAACAATTAACTATCATATATGATAGTTAGGGTTAAATTCTTTATCTACAATTTTGCAACAAATTTCCTTAACTATGATACATCATAGTTAAGGAAATTTTAAAAGTATGAAATTTTTGATTTGTAATTATTCGTAATGAATTATTTTAAAAAAAGAACCCCCGGAATTCCGGGGGTTTTTATTGACTCCTACGACGTACCATCGCAACAACTATTGCGACGACTACCGCTACGCCAACAATGAAAAACCAGTTAGGCGTCAGAGAGGGGTCACGAGCTTTTCGTGCAGTCGAGGCTTTAAACATATCCTTGTGGCTAGTCTGCATCTCAGCCTTCAGTGTAGAGAGTTGCGAACGAGCTGAATCTCGTTCGCCTTCGGCGCGTTCTGCTCTTTGTGAGGCTGCATCACGCTCAGCTACTACTCGATCAAACTCATCAGTAACTCCCTGTACTGCATGATTTGCATGAGAAAGCCTTTCTTCCAATCCAGCGATTTTCAAATCCGTAACATCATTCCTTATATCTGAAAGGTCATGTAAGAGATTTGCTGTTTTCTCACTGTCCCAAGGAGACTCTGGAATTGTGACCATCTCACCCTCACGAACGCGATCAATATTGAGATTAGGGTTGGCCGCTTGGATATCTTCGAGAACCCGTTCTCTCAGATCCCAACTATCTGCCGTTAACCCAAAAAGGGTTTCACCTTCAGCTATCACATGTTCTTGTGAGGCTAGAGTATTTGTTGGAAATAGTATGATGAAGTACAGTAACAAAGCGCCTAGAAGTCGCATTGAATGTCTCCTTTCGTGTCCTTAGATACCCTACACCATGCCAAAAAATACTTCAAACGAACTCCTAGTAATAATAGGACCTACCGCATCTGGCAAAACAAAGGCGGCAATTAAACTTGCCCGAAAATTAAAAACTGAGATTATCTCAGCTGATTCACGACAAATCTACAAAGGCCTTGATATAGGGACTGCCAAGGCAACCAAAAAAGAAATGGCTAGTGTCCCACATCATTGTATAGATATAGTAAGCCCTAAAAAAATATTTACGGCGAACGACTTTCAAAAATGTGCAGACAAGGCAATTAAAGCAATTGGCAAAAAAAGTAAGATACCGATTGTTGTTGGTGGTACAGGGTTTTATATCGAAGCGCTCTTATATGAAGGGTCTACAGCCTCGGTGGACGCCGATTGGAAATTACGTGCCAGGCTCGAAAAAAAAACGACCAAACAACTTGTGGCGCAACTAAAAAAACTTGATCCAAAGCGTGCCAAAAACATTGATCAACAAAATCGTCGTCGCTTGATACGAGCGATTGAAATTGTTAAAGCTACTGGAAAACCAGTTCCTGCCATAAAACGAAGGGTGCGATATAATTACAAAATTATCTCACTCGATCCCTCACCAGAAACATTAAAGAAAAATATAACCAAGCGAACTCGTCAAATGCTCAAGCGTGGACTCTTGGCTGAAGTAAAACGCGTCTCAAAAGCTCTTTCTAAAAAACGAATGGCAGAACTCGGATTCGAATATAAATACCCAGCCTTATATCTGGCAGGCGAAATCTCAAAAACTGAAATGATAGAAAAAATAAACACAGAAAATTGGCGCTACGCCAAACGCCAGTTAACGTGGTTTAAAAAATATCTAACCCACTAAAAGTACACCACTCTCTTCACTCATTCTCGTTCCTCCGAGGTTGAAGCTCTTAGCTTCAAAAACCGTTCAAGAAAGTGATGCACTTTTTGTCTTAAACTGACGATAAAGTAGCGGTTTTGTAGTAGTGGCGAACGGGTTATGAGGCTGTAGCGGGCATGGTTCCGTAGGAGAGCGAAAGCCGAGTCCCTGAGCGAGCACGCTGGGCGAGCGAGGAAAGTGAGCCGTACTACAAATTAGCTCCCAAGCTCTTTTAATAAAATCTTACGAATAGCCTCTGGGTTGCCTTTGCCGCGCATGCCCTTCATGGTCATGCCAACCATAAACTGAAGTGCATTTGTTTTTCCTTCTTTATATTCTTTAACTGCCTTTTCATTTTGTGCAATTACCACGCGTACCGCCTCCTCCAAGGCTCCCACATCGGTTGTCTGGAATATGTCTTTATCTTTTGCGATCTCTGTTGGATCTCCCCCGTTTGTAACCATATGTGCCAAAAGATCCTTGGCTCCGCGTGAAGAAATCTTTTTTGTAGTGATAAGAGTTATGAGTTCAGCAAGATTCTCGGCATCCATCTTCATATCACCAAATATTACCCCCGCCTCGTCTAGTGCACGAACCATGTCTGACAACATGTAATTACGTAAAAGTTTATAAGCCCCATCTGAATCGGCGCCCTCAGTCGACAGCCATTCCTTAAGCTCACTTGCGGCACTCTCATAAAATTCTGATAACTCTTTGTTGCGCACAAAGATTTCTATGGCCTCATCGTCAATATTAAACTGCTCTTTAAAGCGTTTTCGCTTGGCAGCAGGCAACTCTGGCACTTGGGTCTTTAGTTCATCGCGAATACTTGCAATCTCAAGCCGTGGCAGATCTGGGTCTGGAAAATAACGGTAATCATGTGCCGACTCCTTGATTCTCTGCATAACAGTTTCCTGCTTATTGTCATCCCAACCACGAGTTTGCTGTTCTACTTTTTCACCATTTTCGAGAAGTGCCTTCTGTCGTTCTACTTCAAACTCAATTGCCTTCTCGACATTTTTAAATGAGTTAATGTTCTTTAACTCAACCTTGGTTCCAAGCTCTTGAGTGCCAACTGGTCTAATTGAAACATTAGCCTCTACTCTCATTTCCCCTTTATCCATGCGTGCCTTGGAAGCTCCTGCATACTGAAAGATGAGCTGTAATTCTTCGGCGGCCTCTCGCGCCTCTTGGGCACTTCGCATATCTGGTTCTGTAACAAGCTCCATGAGCGGGACTCCTGCACGATTAAAATCAACGAGTGAATTGCCCTCTTTGTCGTGTACAGAGCTTGCCGTATCTTCTTCAAGATGAACTCGTGTAATACGAATGTCTTTGCCAGATGAAATCTTAATCAAACCCTTTTCAACAAGGGGCAAATCGTACTGCGAAATTTGGTATCCCTTAGGCAAGTCTGGATAAAAATAGTTTTTGCGATCAAACTTACTTGAGTCAGGAATGGTTGCGCCAAGCGCGTGTCCGACCATAATAACGCGTCGCACAGCCTCCATATTGGCGGCTGGCAACGTTCCTGGATGCCCCATACAAACTGGACAGATATTAGTGTTTGGGATTGTCTCTTCAGGATTATTGGGCGAACTGCAAAACATCTTGCTACGAGTGGCAAGTTCAGAGTGAATTTCAAGACCAATCACCGTCTCATATTCCATGGGAACAGTATTGCACAATTGTCATTTTTCGGCTATATTTGAGTCCATGTTAAGTTACTCTGAACTTCGCGCTGGCATAATATTTGTACTTGATGGAGAGCCATACAAGGTTCTTGAATATAACTTCTTGCGGAAACAACAGCGTAAACCAGTTGCTCAAACCAAAATAAAAAGCTTAAAAACTGGCAAGGTAGCAAATAAAACCTTTCACCAAAATGAGTCTTTTGAAGAAGCAATCATAGAAAAGAAACCTGCAAAATATCTATACAGCGGCAAGGGTGAATACTGGTTCCATAAAGCAGGCAGCCCAAAGGATAGATTTAAGCTTGAAGAAGACGCTGTTAGTGATGTTGCAAAATGGCTCAAGCCAAACATGGAGGTAGAAATGGATCTCTTTGACGATAAAATAATTGGTATCGAGGTTCCAATTAAAATGGAATTTAAAGTAATTGAGGCGCCACCCAACGTTAAGGGAGATTCTTCTACTGGTGGCAACAAAGAAGTTGTCATTGAAACTGGCGCAAAAGTAACTGTCCCGATGTTTATAAATCAAGATGATATCATCCGTATAAACACAACGACTGGCCTCTACGCTGAGCGCGCAGAAAAGAACTAAAAAAGTAATTATAGTCTATTTACTCATTCTCGTTCCTCCGAGACTGAAGCTTCCACCTTCAAAAACTATATAGACTATATTACTTTTTTTAAATAACCGGTTTTATTTAGAACTTGACGATCTGGCCTGGGTCCATACCACCAGGACGTTCTGATGTTATTTCCTTTTTTGGTCGTTCTTCTCCTCTTCGTTCGTTTTTAAAAGATCTGACCAATGGTTTTTCTTGTTGATTATTTCCAAGAGCCTTTTGCAGGGCACTCTTAAGACCGGATACATTGGGTGCACGACGAGCCTTAAGGTCGCTTAATGATACCTTTGGAGCGTGTTCAACTCTCTTTGCCACAAACTCTCCAGCCTCAATCTCTGGCGCCTTATTAGGTGTTGGATGCGGTGGCTTTTTGACTATTTCCTTTTCATCTGTGTCTTTTGCTGTTGGCTTTGGAAGTTCGCCACGTTGTGCTTTTTTGAGACAATCTTCACAGTAGACTGGGCGTCTAGGATCTGGCTTGAAGTTAATGTGGCTTATCTTGCCACAGTTAGAACAATTAATCATAAAGGTCTCTTTTGATTCCTTTCGTGGCTCAGCTGGCTTTCTATCATATGAGGGTTTTTTATTGCCACCACTGTTGAGTGTGCCCGCCGCTAGTGGTGCTGCCCACTCGTCTACTTCCTTTTCTACATCAGCTCTATTTCTTGAATAGTGCTTACGGGTATAATCTCTAACAACCTCCTCCGAAACATTTTCACCCTCAGCAGGTTGTGCGGCAGTCGTCATAGCAGAAAAAGGGCGTGACCTAACGCCATTTACCATAAGCTTTATATAGATATGATAGTTCGGGAGATTTACCAAGTCCTGAATCTCAAATTCTGGTGTAAACTCTTTTTCTAGAAACTCTGCATCAGCCGCACCAACACGCAAAGTAATCATCGTTCCCACGTTGCCAAACACAGCATCTCTAACTGCAGTTGTTGTATCAGTAACCAGCTGCCCTATATACTGGTGAGCCAAGGTTATACTCAAACGATACTTTCGCGCCTCCGATAAAATATTAGCAAAAGAATCTGTCGCAAAGTTTTGGAACTCATCTACATATAAATAGAAATCTTTACGTTCTGTCTCTGGAAGGCGAACGCGCTCCATGGCTGCCAACTGAATTTTAGTAATCATCATAGCGCCCAAGAGTCTTGCATTGTCTTCACCAACTCGCCCCTTTGCAACGTTAACCAAAAGAATCTTGCGTTGATTCATTATTTCACCAACATTGATTGAACTTTTTGACTGTCCTACGATATTACGAATTATTGGACTAGAGAGAAACTGTCCTACCTTGTTTTGAATCGGCACAATAGCCTCTGAACGGAGTCTGTCAGTATATCCCTCATACTCTTGTGTCCAGAAAGCCCTAACGACAGGATCTTTAATATTAGAGACGACTTTTTCACGATATGACTTGTCTACCAAGATACGTGATATACCAAGGAGTGTTGAACCTGGTGTATCCAAGAGCGCCAAAATACAATTACTCAAAATGTACTCCATACGGGCAGACCATACATTTGCCCAGATCTTTGTAAAAATCCCCATGAGGTCAGACGCAACTAAGTGCTTGTACGCGGGATCGGTTACTTCAAGAACATTAAATCCAATAGGATACTCCATATCAACTGGATTAAAATAAACAACATCCTTCACGCGATTTGCTGGAATCGCTTCCAAAACGTCTTCAACGAAACCACCATGGGGATCAACAATAGCCAAGCCCTCTCCGTTTGCTATGTCTTGCCATGCCATATTCTTAAGCAGGTTAGATTTACCGGTACCAGTCTGACCTATAACATATACATGTTGAAATCGATCGTCTGATTTAATACCAAAAGTTCTGTCGCTCCCACGAAAGTTAGTCTTAGCAAAATATACGGTATTATCTCTACGCTCGTTCATATTAATTATTATATCACAAGCTCAACTGAAGCTTGTGACGGTTTTAGGTGAGCTATGCGAGTCCCAACTAAAACCTATTCTATTAGATAAGCTCTAACTCCCTGAGCGCACTCTCATACTGCTCAATTGCATACACGGCATCCATATATACGATTTTCTTCTTTGTACCATGGGCAATTTCATTTCGTAATTTGTGAGCATCCCAAAGATTGTTTGCGGCCTTAAAATTAGGATTTGATATATATTTCATACGGTCAGCCATGGTATCACCAGGTATTTTTAAGTGCATAAGGGCGTCATCCATGAGTGCATCTGCTTCAATGATTATTATCTTTGCATCGTCATCCCCCGCACTCTCAAGTCGCTCTCTCATCTTGACCCATTTTTCGGTATACGCTGGTTTTTGATCACCTTCTTTCTCTAGTATTTCCTCTGTCTCTTTTGTTGGTTGCAAACGTGGTTGAAGACGACCCGCAAGGACCGCCACATACAATATCCCTATAATTGCCGCGGCCGTTATGATGCCCGACAAAACCTTAGCGACTATCACAAATCTATTATAGTACGAGACTGCTGTTGAAAGAGCGAAACCATCAATAACAAATAAGTACATTTGATATCCAATCGCAACAAGCACAAATAGCAAAAGTACCAACTCAATAGGAAAGTGTATCTTTGCTCTGTTGTCTGATGCGTCAGCCATTATTCTTTTTCTTTTTGATACATATTAAGCCCTGTTGGGGGTGCCACCTTCTTAGATGGAACACGATCAATAAGCTGACTCGTCATAACTATTCTGGTTGGCGGATGATAGAGAGTGGCTAGTTCCTCAGTATTAAGCACGAAGAGCTCTGGCGTAAAATCAAAGTGAAGTGGTGAAGAAGAAATAAACCGACTTACACCACTCTCTTGAGGCATATTACGCTTTCGATAGTTGTAAAGCATACGACGCTTACGTGTCTCAACACGCTTCTTCGTGAAAAAGTACGGGAAATACGTCCATTTAGTATCCGTTGAGGTTTTAAAGTTTCTACCGAATGAGTTTAGATTTTGTGATGAATATTGATTGAGCGACGCCATAACGCTACGCCGAGCAAAGTCTTTATTCATTATTGTCTTCTTGGCGACGTAAATATATCTAATCGTTGTCTCAAAACCTGGTTTTGAAATATTATTTTCAACAGCCTTAATAAGATCGGTCTCACCTGGAGTCTTCTGTGAACGCTCTTTCTTCTCACTTCCATCTGAACCCTTGGTGACAACAGTCCCCTTCTCACGCAATTCCTCAACAAACTTCTCTCCACGCTCCTTCCACTTATCATCCGCAGGACGAATAAGTATTTGCATCATGAGATTTTCACCAGCCGTACATCTGGCAAATACCTCAAGAAGTCCTGCAATAGGATCAAGAGCAAATGCATCTTCTAGATTTTCAAACTCTAGATACGAACGAATTGGCAATGGGTCTTCTTTACGTAACTTCATTTCAGCGCCCCAAAGATCAAACTTATTATGATACAGATTATCGAGTGTATCAGGAAAACTATTTATGTAATCCTCCTCCACCTCCTCAATATCAATCATTGGGTAGTTCGCATACAGATTAGCAATTACTATACGCTTATGTTCTTCAGGAAGTCGAATGAATAAATGAATATCTCCTTCAAGACTAACAACCTCGAGACTAAACCACTTGGATACCTCTCCATTTTGATACTTATCTAAAAAATCCCCAGCTTGATTGCTAAGAGTATGAAGCGCAGTTAAAAACTGCTCCATCGCTTTTGGGCTTTTATCTACCTCTCGAGGAATCTTTAGTTCCAAAAGTGACCACTTTATATTAAGTTTATAGAGATTTTGTTTATACGAAAGCCAGACCGTTATAAAGACGGATACAGAAAGTGGTACGGACCAGACCCACCAAAAACGAAGGACTATTCCGTAAAACTCAGAAAGTGGTCCAAAAAGTTCTAAAAAGGGCATGTTTGTGTAGAGCTTAATGCCTCATATCATTAGCACTAAAGTTTCCATTATTTTAACTGCGTCTTGGTAAAAACTTCTCACCAATACTTCCAGCATTAACCTCGAAATTTTTACCTTCGACTCGTGACTTTATTTCCCTGCGAGGAACGAGCAAACGGAAATAAGAAATACTCTTGTGGTGTTCTAAAATAATGAAAATTCGTTAGGCAATGATATGAACCACTAATCTCTATGATACAAGGGTATATGTGCCGTCGTCCAATGATTTAAATATTTTCTTGTTCTGAAGATTGATAAAGACTGTACTTGGCTTTACCTGTCGAATCTGAGATACCTCAGATAGAATGTTTTCGCGAGTCATGGCGCCCTTATCTTTGATAAGACGTACGAGTACGTCTTTTACAAATCCAGGTTCATATCCCCAATCACGAAGTGCATACAAACCACGCCCAACGAGAACAAATCGTTTATCCTTGATAAGCTCATTGTGTACGGTTTGTACGTGAACAGAACGATTCGTAAAATCGTTAATCCGCTCCGCAATCTTACGAAAGTGAAGTGGTTCACCCGAACGACTAAGTGCTACAAATGCACTCTCGCGCATACCACGAGGTCGTACGAATGGTGAATTAATGTGTCCATATTCGTTCAAAATATTCTTCTCAATTGACTTAGTAAGACCAACATACGTTGAGAGAACTGCTGCTCGAACATCTGAAACACCAGCATCTCGCAAGCAAACTGCCAAGTTTGTGTGCAATTCGTTCTCTTTCAAAACCTCGTTAGAGCCATCCAATCCCTTGGTAAAGGCAACTAAAGCTCCCTCAATTTTCTCTACTGGTGCATCATCAGTGTGCCAACGAAGGTCGAAGTTCTCATCTGCCTTGCGCTTTGAAATGCCATCTGTAAGATCCAAAAACAAGACAAGTACTTTCTTGTCCTTTACTGAAGCTAGATCAGCGTGCTCTAAAAGCTCAGACTCTGATACTACTCCACCGAGGCGAACCACCATATCAATAAGAGCTGACGCGTACAGTGCTCCCTCTGCAAAAACAGGAGATTTCTTGATGCGACGACGTGCGTCATTTTCGATCTGTCGTACGCGCTCTCGAGTAATACCTTCTTTCTTTCCTATAGCCTCAAGCGTTAGGGTTGAAGCCAAACCAATACCATACCGTTGTTTGAGAATGGTACGAGCGCGCGAAGGAAGCTCCCCAAGGAGCTTCGTTGCATGCCTCTCAAATGTGTTGAAAACATTAACCATTTCAGTGTTTCTTTAACGTGTCTTAATGTACCATATATGTCAAAAAGAATCAAGTGGTGTCAATTCGGATACCTCTATGGCTTTCAAGGCTGAAGATCTAATAGCGATTGACTCCAAAACACCTAATATTGCCATGAGTGTAATCAAAAGCGACCCACCATAACTCATAAATGGGAGCCCAATACCGGTTATAGGCAAAAGACCCAAATTCAGACCCACGTGGATAGCTATCGGACCAACCAAAA
>JAQBTR010000010.1 GCA_027624915.1 bacterium
CGATTAAAATTGGTATCTGTAAAAATCTTTAGGTAAAGGGCAAAAAATGATGTGAGTGCTCCAACAAAAAAACTCATAAAGCCGAGTGCGCCAAAAAAGTGTATTGGTCGTCGCGCATACTTGTAGAAAAAATGAAATGCAAGAATATCTAAAAGAACCTTAAATGTACGAGAAAGACCATACTTTGATACACCAAATTTACGTGCTTCAAATCTAATGGGAAGTTCAGTAATTTTGCCACCTTCCCGAAGTGCGTACGCCGCAATCATACGATGCATATCACCAGAAAATACTATACCCTCAAGAATTTTTTTACGATATACACGAAAATTACAACCATGGTCATGGAGCTTGGCACCAGTAACAAATGATATAAGTCCATTCGCAATCTTTGATGGGATACGTCGTGTTAGAAACTGTTTTTGCCATCGCTCTCGTCTCCAACCAGTCACAATATCATTTCCTTTTTCAAGTTCATGCAAAAGCATAGGAATGTCTTCGGGTTGATTTTCAAGATCGCCATCGAGAGTAATAATAATATCTCCTCTTGCCTCTTTGATACCAACACCCATAGCGGCTGTCTGACCAGAGTTTCGTCGTAAACGAATAGCTCGAACATCTTCGAGCTTCTTTATTTCTTCATATGTCTTATCAGTCGAGCCATCGTCAACAAAAATAATTTCAAATGGCTTGCCTGTACTACCCAAGACTGACAAAAGTCTAGTGTACAATGCAGCAACTGAATCTATCTCATTATAAAATGGTACGACAACTGATATTTCTGGACGCTCCATACGAGCAAACTATACCACGAAAACTACAAAAATCAACTACCAAATGAATCTCTCGCGTCCTTCAACCGATCCGGAGTTCCCATGTCACGAACATACTCTTTTGTATGATATGCATATACTTTTTCTTCTGCATCAAGGACTAGCGGTAATATATCATTTTCTATACTGCACTGACCATCCGGAATAAAATCTAAAAACCGAGGAGAAAGAATATAAAGTGATGCAATATTTATATCTGGAAGTTGTACGTCTTTTTGGTGTGGACGCAAAAACAAAACACGAATTTTTTTATCCTCTATGTGAACAAGGTCGCTGTGCTGAGGGTACTCTGCGTCTTGTACAACAAACGTGGCAATGGCATCGCTATGCTCTTCGTGATATGTAATAAACGATGACATATCAAAGTCCAATATTATGTCACCGGATACTACCAAAAAATCCTCATTAATTTTGTCGCGTAATACACGTAAGGCGCCAGCTGTTCCTTGTGCATCCTCTTCTTGAAGGCACTCAACATCCATTCCGAAGCGAGAGCCATCACTACAAAAATTGGCAATCTGCTCACCAAGGTGCCCTGTCAATATAAAAACTTTGGTAATCTCATGCTTTTTAAAAAGTTTGAGTTGGTGTTCAAGTACTGACTTGCCACCAATCTCAACTAACACCTTTGGAGTTAATCTTGTTAGCTCCCCGAGTCGTGTAGCACGACCTCCTGCTAAAATAACGCCTATCATTAGTAATTATCGGTTGGAACGTTATAAATAACCTGACTCCCTAGATTTTCAAACTTAAAGGGAACGTGCAATAGATTTGATAGAACTGCTTTTACAGCCATTTGTTTTTCAACCGGAACATAAAAAAGTAAAAAACCGCCTCCGCCAGCGCCAATGAGCTTACCTCCCAGCGCACCCGCCTTGCGCGCGTTGGAATACATAGAGTTAATATCATCATTTGTTATTTTTGATGTAAGACCGCGCTTAATCATCCACGATTCGTGCAAAAGTTTTCCGAATTCATCCAAGTCAGCTTTTTCGTCTGTCAAAATATTATATCCCTGATCAACCATCGAGTACATTTTTGCGAGTTCTACTTTTCTTTCTGGTGTCTTTTTAATCTGCTCTTTAGCTATTTCCGAAGCATTCCTTGGATATCCTGTAAAAAACAACATAAGATTATTCTCTAGTTTAAGTAAACGATCTCTGGAAACTGGCACTGGTGTAACACTAATACCTTGTTCTCCACCAAAGACAATCTTATTAAAACCTCCATAGGCAGCCGCCGTCTGATCTTGTGAACCAACACTTTCCTTTATCCTGTCCTGCTCAACATGAATCGCATCTAGTGCTAGCTGTCGCTTCCCTACTTCATCTCCCTTTAAATTATAAAGCGCATTTAAAAAACCAACTGTAAACGCGGAGCTAGACCCCAGACCCGACATGCCTGGTACATCTGCATTGTGCTGCATCTCAATCCCCTTAGAAAAAGCCATGTGCGCCAAACACTCTCGAACAGATGGGTGTTCAATCTCTTTTTGTGTTTTTGTTTCTTCTAGCTTTACGTACCTAATGCGATAATTGCAGTCAAAAAATGGAGGTATGTAACGTGCCGTAATATAACAATATTTATCAATCGTAGCCGAAAGAACGGCCCCACCGTGCTCCTTGTACCAAACAGGATAATCGGTGCCACCACCAAAAAATGATATTCGAAATGGAGTTCTAGTAATTAACATACGCGACTATAGGATAGTTGTTTTTTGACTAAAAATCAAACAAAAAAGCTAGCACTAATGAATGCTAGCTTGCGCTGTATAATATGTGTCGAGTCTTGGAAACAGACCCTATATATGCGCCCCTCTTATATCCGAACCATACAACATGTCTCAACCAATCTTCAAAATCAGCATAATGATCGCCATGGTCAAGTTCATACGATATTTGACCGGCGACCAGTCCTTGCTCCGTACCTTCGAGCACTGAACGATAGAGCTCCCAAATATTATATGTCGTTGAAGCAGTTGACTGTATGTGTCTCGGCAATCGCATCAACATATGATTAAGATACACTGATTGTTTGAGTACATCCTGTGAGGTCTCGCTAGAGTATCTTTGAAGCTCGGGTGCCCGCAAAAGAAGATCAAGAGCCTCCTCGTAAAACTTTTGTAAGACACCTTCTTTATAGAGTTGGATGAATATATATTCGTCTGCTGGCCAGTATAGATTTAACCATTCTGGCACGGCACAGTATTCAACCTCACCTCTCTGAATTCTACGCGCCTTCTCAATAAAAAACTGGCTAATGTAGGCGGTTAGCGGATGGCTAGATTTGTCAGCATAGAGAAACTGCTCAAACATCCAACGATACGGAACTTTTGCCACCTTGTTTAGTACAACGAGTGGAATTTGCAAAAGTTTGTCGAAATGCAAAAGTGAGACCATCCATGCATATGCTCGTGCCTTCGCCCAATCTTCGCGACTCATTGTAGAGGTTGAAATCACTAGCTCTTCGAGCTCTGGAATACCATCAACAGTTCCATCAATCGATCCATGGTGGAAAGACGTATGAACCGTAACAGATTCCATTTCATAACGTTTTTGATATGCGGGGTTGCCCATCTCAGCATTTGGAAGAAGCGAAAGATTACCAAACTGAATTCGATTGTGTTGTCCATGCATAATCGCTGTCGCGATTCCGTCAACATACGAATCATACGTCTCTTCTGGTAGGCCAAGTAGGTAGTCACTAACGGTTGGGATGCCAACCGCCGTATAACGACGCTGCAGTTCTCGATATACACTTAACTTGATGTTATCTCTATGAATAGCCGTGAGCGTGGGTTCGTGTAACGATTGAAAGGCAAGCAATGCCCCTTGCTGAAGACCCGACTCACTCAAAATCGTCTGAACTTCAAAAATGTTATCGCCTGCATTTTTTGCTGCCTGTACAGAAAGGCGGTGCGGAAGACCATATCTTGCCTTAACTTCTGCCGCATAACGAGCAAGTTCGATGTCTCTTGGGATAATCCCAAAGTTAGCATCACAACAGAAAATGAATTCGACACCGTGAGAGGCAAACCATTCTATTTCTTGTCTTAGAATGTTTTCATCAAACCTAGAAAACTTCTGTCCTATGGCTGACCCCCAGTCACAAAAATCACAGCTGTATGGACAACCTCTATTTGTTTCCCAAAGAGCTTGCCAAATAACACCCGGATTGTTCTCCATCAAACTATCAAATACACCAGATAGGTATGGGGATGGAACCTGGGCTAGATCGGCATCCTTCATTCTGCCCACCCTCTCAGTCATCTGATACTCACCATCGGCATCCAAAAAACTTACCGACGGAATTTGTGTCCAATGGAAAGATTTAGCATAACGAAGAACTTCTACAAAAACGCGTTCGCCTTCGTTATGACACGCAATGTCAATGTACGGATGTTTGCGCAAAAATGCTTCAGATCTGTCAGGGGTCTGAGGACCACCAACAAAAATAAGAACGTCAGGTCGCCTCTCTTTTAATCGACGCGCAACAGCCAAAGAAAACTGTTCGTTCCAAACATAGAGACTCATACCAACCAAATCGGAAGAGATAAGTGCCTCAACCGCCTCTTCTATGGGCATACGCCTGTAGAGCGGGTCGAGATACTCAACACCAAGATCTGGTGCTGCGTGATTTGCGTATGACATTAAGCATCCAGCAGAATAAGGGAAGTAATACTGATCCCCCATAGCATAATTAAACTGAGTGAGACCCACCTTCATGGCGAGAGCTCCTTTCTCTTTCTAGCCCAAAAGTACCCTATTTACACAAAATGTCAATAAAAAAGAGCCCCTATGCTGGGGCCCAAACATCGAAAGAATATCCATCTTGAAACGTATTTCCGCACTTAACTCTTTGAGTATGGATAACCTTTATTGTACCGTTAACTTCAAACGGCTCTAGAAATTCGGAAACATATCCTGATAAGTACCCACGAGCTTTGTGAAACCTATACGCAAGATAGTCAATCAAGCTTGAACGATCATACCATTCGAGCATTGGATCAACATGAATAACTCGTGCTGGCTTCTTCTCAAGTAAAAAATCTATAAAAGGCATCCACTCACCTCCCATTTGCTCAAAAGCACTAAACAAGAGGATTGTGGTATTTTCTGGAAATTTGACATGATCGTCGGGATGGAACATGTCAAAAACTGTTCCATGCATATTCCATCCAAAGTGTCGCTTGAGAACTTCAGGAATTTTACTTGCCGATTGAGCCCAATCATAACCACGATATTCTCTACTTGGAAAAAGTTGAGCAAGTCCCGCCAAATTGTGATATGGACCACATCCAAATTCATGAACCGGACCGTGCGATCCAAAAAAATTTAGAAAAAGCCAGAGCTGAAATACTTTACGAATGCCCAACTCAAAATGCTCATCTAATGGAATGATATAATCCCCCATCCATCTAACGGGAAAAACATCTCGGTCATAATATTTTGGCCACAGCGAATCAAGAGTATGTGTCCGTTTTAGTTCCTCAAGATTTTCTAGCCATCCGTCCTCCCAAACAGAAAGCCGATTCGGGCCAGCAACCGCAAGAGAACCAGAATCAATTCTTTCTATAATTCCTCGAATAATGCCGTCACGCTCCTCTTTGGTTGGCTTTCGAAACCGAAGATCTAAGTCAACAATGAGCCGTTGACACATATTTGGTAGAGCACCTTTTGAAATTGAAAGAAGCTCGGCAAAATCACTAACTCCCAGTTTGTATTCTTTCATCTATCCTCCTTCAAAGATCAAACTACAAAGACGCTATCACATAAATAAAAAATGCGCCACTTATAGTGACGCAAATGGATCGTAACGACTCTTGTCTTTTTTGTGAGACCGATACCAATCAAATGTTTCTCGAATGCCATCTCTCAACGAAACCTCGGGTTTCCAACCCATTTTCCTTGCACGATGTATGAGCAAAACTCTTTTTGAGTCTCCCGTAGAAACTTGCTGGTCGCCAAGTATAACCTGAACATCTCTACCAGAAACATCGATAACTGTCTTAATAAGCCCGAGAATACTCACGCCGACTCCTGTGCCAAGATTGATAGGGCCGCCCACAACTTCTTGCTCTGCAGCCATGAACATACCACGAGCCACATCCTTTGCGTAAACGATGTCACGAATCGCATCTGGTTGACCACGTAGAACAAACGGATCCTCTCCACCCTCAATACGCCTAATGAACGATGGAACCACCATAGCTGCGGGGGACGCAAAATCATCCCACGGACCATAGGTATTTGCTGGTCGAACAATAGAAATTCTAAATTCTGGATACTGCTCTTGATAGGCTTGTGCCTGCATCTCCCCCATACGCTTTGCCCAGCCAGGATACCAATCATTTCGAGATGGGGCTGGACCAATATCGTCTTCATCAAAGACTGGGGATGGTGCATACACTGCAAGCGAACTTGCAATCAAAATCCCCTCAGAGCAACTTTCACGAGCAGCTCTCAACATATTCATGTCTAAAAGAGCATTGTGATCAAACATTGTTGCAGGTTTCTCGCGAACAAGTTGGGGAGACCCCTTGCTGCACAAAAGATTAAATACATAATCCATACCAAAGCATGCATCTCTACAGGCTCCAGGATCAAGAAGATTCATCATGCGAAACTCTGTGTGTGGATTTGCTCGAGATGGATGATCCATCGATACCACTCGAACATTGGCTCCCGCCTCCAAAAGAAGAATGACAAGATGCTGACCAATGAGACCCGTGCCACCGGCAACGAGGACGTCTTTGTTTTTGAAGTCCATCTGAACCCCCTTTTTCTGTCACAAGAATACAACAAATAAATAAAAAAGCAAGCCGCTTGGCTTGCTAGTCGCGAAGACTCATGGGTTCTCGCTTTGCTTCTTTTCCAGTTTTATAAGGAGCACCTTTTGTGATGTACGGCACAAGCAGCATGGGTCTTGATCGAGTCGGATGCGTATTTGATCGCGAACCATGAATTGCATTACCGTGCAGAAAAAGAACACTTCCTTGAGGCATATAGAGATCCAACTTGTGATACTGCGGAGGAGGAACAACTTTGTGCCCGGGCTGCTCTCCTTCTCCCTCATGGAAACTCCTTGCCGCTTCATATGGCAACAGTGGCTCCACATGTGAGCCAGGATAAATATACATACCACCATTTCCCGGGTCATGATCAACAAAGTTGAAATTACCGGTAATATACATTCCGTATGGAGATGCGGGATATGCATTATCCTGATGTGGGTTCCAAGCCTGATACCCAAATCGAGTACCAGCCTCTTTAAAAAGAAACATCGATTGGAGACAGACCACCTCTCCCTCTTGGAGGTATTCTAGATAGTCCACGATGGTTGAATTTCGCACCAAGGCTCGGACTCGCTCATCGGTTCGATGAAGATTCATCAGCCCAGCGTAATCATCACTCTCTCTATACCCTTCAAAAACACCTAGAATATAACGACACTCATCGGGAGAAAAAATATCAGGAACAACAAGATAGCCGTTTGTTCTATAGAAAAATCGTTCTCCTGGCGTTGGCATGAAAGCCTCCTTCAAGGTTCAAACCTACCTATCTATATCGTGTTTTTAAGTACTAGTCAAACTAATAGCTCATTTATATTTTTCGTATTTCTTAAATCCTCAAATGAAGAAATAACTTCATCCGCGGCACGTAACGCATGATTGTCGCATGTAGAAGTAATGGCAATGCAATATGAGCCAGCAGCCTTTGCCGAATCAACGCCAAGCGGCGCATTTTCGACTGCTATACATTCTTCTGGTAAAACGCTAATCATCCTAGCACCCATAAGATATGGATCGGGGTGAGGCTTACCATGTTCTGTTGTGTCTCCCGTGACGAGGGCTGTGAACATATTCAAAAAATCTTTTGGCAAAGACTTCTCCATACGATCACGAAGACCGGCTGTAACTATAGCGCATGGAATATTCTTCTTACGTAACTCACCCACCAATTCATACACGCCTGGATATATATAAACACCATCCTTCGCACCCTCTAAATAGTATTTTTCTTTTTTCTTTGTTATCTCACCGGCCTTATCTGCATCGAGTCCAAACCTTTCTGTAAATTTATCCGAAAGCAAAGAAAGCTTCGTGCCCTCAAATGGATAGTAATCATCTTCTTTTAAGTCCGCACCGAAATCTAACAAGGCCTTATGCCAAGCACGAAAATGAGACTCCATGGTATTAGCCAAAACACCATCGAAATCAAATAGGACTCCTTTATACATTATGCTGCTAACTTTAGAGTTTCTCGCATCCAATCCCCCAAGTGTTTGTAGTGAGGACTGGTGACAATCTTACCATCAACAACAGCTGGGGCATCAACATACTCAGCACCTGCATTATTGATATCATCTTTAATGCTGTAATAACCTGAGATTTTTTTCCCTTTTACGATATTAGCTGAGATAAGGAGTTGAGCTGCATGACAGATACTTGCAATAACCTTATCTTTTTCGTAAAAACTTTTAATGACATCCAAAATTTCTTGATCCTGTCGCATGTACTCCATAGCTTTAGCGCCACCCGGCAAGACCAAAATATCATAGTCATCTACTTTAATATCAGGAATATCCATGGTTGGAACAATTTTTACTCCAATGATTCCTTGTACCTCTTGTTTGTCACGAATCGCAACGTCAACTTTATATCCAGCCTCTTGAAGTCGGTAAAACGGATATGTATACTCGTGATCCTGAACTAATTTTCCTGTAAGAATAAGTGCTTTTTTCATATTATTTTTAAGTCTTTTTAATAGCTAATACTTCGGCGCCTTCTGATGGTAATAGGGCGCCTACCTCTTTAAGATACTCCCAAGAAGCTACATCACCAACCTCCATTATTATCTCACCAGAATCATCCTTCAAATCTCCATGTAAAACTGCAACTACTGAAGGATGTAGTGTCTTTAATTTTTCATCCATATCGCCGCCCTCTTCATGACGAATAACAGTTAGTGAACACTCACCGAATGATTTATCTGTATGATATCTATCATTATCTCCATGAAAATGAGGTAGGTCCCCTACAGGAATATGATTACTTGTTCCTTCGTACCCCTTTCCACTTCGGCCATATTCATCTTTGAGACGAATAAGATCTTTTTTATTTGTTGGTGTTTCGGTCTCCATTATTAGAACGCCTTCTTCTGAAAGAGCCTCTGACGAATGAAAAACCCCCTTCTCAATAAGTCTCCCCTCACCCGCAATAATTGTCTCTTCAATATCCAACGTACAAAAACGCACCTCACCAGACAGTACTGCAAGCGACGTCTTTTTATTTGGGTGACAATGCATTGAAGTTTGACATCCTTGCTTGATATGCAAAATCCAAATAGCAATATTATCATTTCGAAAAATAAGGTATTCCTGTCCCCACGGTTTTTTAATTACTACATTAGTATAATCAAAAAAATCGTCCTCAAGGAGCGACGCGTCTATGTTGATACCTTCGAGCTGGTCCCTATCTTTATCTGTAAGTCGGAGTCGCTTAATCATAAATATATAATCGCACTATTACATGAAAACTGTTTCTCGTCAAAAAAAGCCCCATTTTTGTGGGGCTATATAATAGATTTTACTTTTTCAACTATACGTTCTGCCGTTGGCGGAACATTATCAAAATGAGGTGCAAAACCAGAAATTTGATTACGACGGCCAAGTACGTCTACCTTACGGCCCGACTCAAGCATGAGTTTGTGTGCAATCTCTCGACACACACCACCCTCATAGTCAGCATCAATCACGAGACCGCCATACACACTATTCGCAAGCGCATCACGTATGACACGTGTTACTTCAAATGGCTTGAGTTGCCAAAGATGAACAACGTTGCACTTGATACCAGCCTTCGCAAGATTGATGGTTGCCTGCTCAATTCCTAATCGCGTTACCGAAATCGGGAAGAGCGCAATGTCAGCATCGCCTTGAACGATATTGGGCATTTCATAATCAACAGGCCACAGAAAACGATTCTCACTAGAGATGAATGGGTCGTCACTACGCATGAATCGTTCCCATACCTCACGAAATTCCATTGGCGTTGCTGGGGCATACACTTGTATGCCTGGCATACGAGTAAAAATTGTATGGTGTGCGCCAGATGCTACAGGACCAATCCCAGCATCCATACCAATGATTCGAATAAAGCACGGGCACGGCGTACCCCACATCTTTTTTGCAATGGCTGCATAATTGTTAATGCCAATCGAGTTGAAGTGAGCAAAGCCTTGGTAACGAACAACCTGAATTGGACGCTTGCCCGCCAAAGCCATCCCAGCTGTCATATATCCGTTTGATACATCAGCCATTGGAAATTCGACAATACCCTCATATCCAGGTTCACCCGGATGAATTTCAGGTACTGTACCACCTACCCAGCCAACAGCTGTTAGACACTGACCTGCAAGAAGTCCACCGTTTTTGAGATGCTCACGTGAGATGTCGGCGATTGTTTCACCGAGCGTCATCTTTTCACTCATCGGTTATCCCTCCACTCAGTCAGGTCAAGATCGGGAATAGCCTCAAGCCAAAGCTGTTCAACATCAAAGTTGACTTCGCGTTCAAGCTTGTGAGCCTGAACAAACAAACCTGCGCGGTCCAACACTTTCTTTACGATAGCCATACGATCCCATTCTGGAGGGCCATCACATCCAGTACCGTTATGCCACCAGTGGCGCACAGTATGGATATTAAAAAGTGCAGGGCAAGACAAATCAATCATTCGAACTCTATTCATGATAGTCCAAGGATCATCAGCAAGGTCAAACGACTGCTCAATACCGAAGCCCTTGGCTACATCAACAACATTCCAATTTCTCCGTACATCTACTTCTGTAAGGACAGACATATTGTTGTCTACACAGATAAAAAGAATTGGAAGTTTTTGGAATGCTGCCCAACCGAATGATTCGAGAGCCCAGCCCTCCTCGGCTGCCGCATCACCAAAAAAGATGATGGTCGGTTCACGAGTCGCGTATGCATATCCCGTGCCGATAGCAACATTAGTCCCAATGAATCCATCAGTCCCAAACATCTTAATTGGTGGCGAATGGATGGATGCAGATCCACCCATACCACCGGCACATCCAGTATCTTTATGAAGAAGTTCATCACGCAAACCTTCAGGCCTGCCACCAAACGCAAGATATATATCATGACAACGATGCTGACCAAAAAGCGCTGGTTGCACCTTACTGAGGAATGATTCCGCCACGGAAGACGCAACAAATTCTTGCCCCATCGAAAGATAAATTGGCATTTGGATATGCTTTGAGCCATCAGATTTGCGCTGATCATGGGCAAGCTTTACTCCCCACTCAAAAGCGCGTATACGACATGCTCGCTCAAACATCTTGAGTGTCTGATGTGCTGAGAATTGTTCAATAGCACCTGGCAAAACGCCAAGGTCAGGTAATCGCATAACGATCTTCCTCCTTGTTAGTCTGGGCGCACTATACAGCAAAGCATTATAACTGTCTATATAAAATAAAAAGCTCGAGCTATGCTCGAGCTATATTTTCTTTGTACCATAAAGCGGTCCTTTCCAGGCCAGCTTCAAGGGTCGTCTGTGGCAACCATCCAAGAACTTTTTTTGCTTGACTAACATCAAGCTGAATATCAAATGGAAGTGATGGTTTCGAACTGTCCCATTCAAAGCGAACATTTTTTTTGCATGCTACGGCAATTTTGTGTCCAATCAACTCAATCGTATATCCAATGCCACCCATACCTATGTTAAAAACACTATAGTCTGGCAAAGTTTTGCTGAGAGTGAGAATGTGATCAATGACCTCTACCATATCATCGATATACATAACATCGCGCCGGATTTTGGGATCACCCCACATCTCGACAACACCACCATCCTCGGCTTGCATGACCTTGGTGATAGTAGCGCCAGTTACATGTGACCGCTCGAGATCAAATTTATCGTGAGGCCCATACACATTTGAATGTCTTAAAACTGTATACTTGGTTCGACCAAGACTCGCATAAAACTTAGCAAGTCCTTCAGCTTCCATTTTAACTGTTGCCGCTCCTTGATATGGAGGAAAGTAATTACTTTGATCTACATCCTCTTCTCGAAGAAGCCCCCCAACGCCTGAAGGATACACTACCGTGCAGCTTGGAAAGATTACGTGGTCAACACCAAACTCATGTGCCGCCTCCATTACAAACGTATTCATAAGAATATTATTTGCTACGTGTATCCACGGACGCTCAATAATATCACGAGCACCTGATGTAATGGCTGCTGCATGAATTAAAATATCTGGTTGAATATCATGAATGAGATTCTCCGCAGCACCCTCATCAATGAGATCGATCGAGTGTCGCTTTCTGTAGAGACGCTTGATTCGAGTAAGCCCTGCTGCAAATACTTCAAATCGAGAATCTTTCCGATAGAACTCATAAATATTGCGGCCAATGAAACCAGTGGCACCAGTTACGAGAATTTTCTTTTTACTCACGATACTGTTCTTGTCTGACCACCATCAATGTTGATGAACTGACCTGTCATGAACTCGTTGGTCGCAAGCATCCGAACGACACTGTAAACTTCGTCGAGCGTGCCCGGTCGTCCGAGTGGTGTCTTCTTTCTCTCATCATTGAACATTCGTACTTTAGCGATACTCTCTTCAACACCCTCTCGCCGCGCCCTATCGGCAATGTTCCGTTCCCATCCACCGCCCATGATTGTGGACGGACGGATAACGTTAACTCGCACCTTTGGTGCAAGCTCGTTTGCCATCATCTTACTTAGAGTATCCAAACCTGCCTTGGCCGCTGCATAGTGTGGATTAAATCTGCCAGGCTGGTGTGCCGGCAACGAGGAAATATTTATGATACTTGATGTATTTTCTTCTGATGCCTGAAGCATCGGTATGAATTCACGCATGATACGTACTGCACTCATGAGATTGAGGTCAATCGTCCTCATCCAGTCTTCGTCAGTCAAATCATCGAAAGTACCAAATGTATCAGCACCTCCAATCGCATTGACAAGTAAATCAATTGAATTGGTGTGCTTTTGTACAAGATCACGAAAATCAGCGATACTGGCTAAATCGTTCATCTCAACAAGTCCGAAGTGGCATTGAGCGTCCTCGCTTGCACGTGGATCATGAACGACTTGCTGAACGTCTTCTAGATGTTGCGGGTCACGCCCCGTAATGAATACGTGAGCACCCTCATACATAAAGCACTTCGCAATATGTGCGCCAATGCCATAACTACCACCAGCTACAACTACATGCCCTCTTTTTATTTCCACTGTGGTCTCCTTGGGAAAGAACTGTGTTAGGTATACAACAAAACTCTTTTAGATACAAGGGTCAAGAGTGTAGAATACTTACAAATCAAAACTCTTTAACTATGATGTATCATAGTTAAAGAGTTTTGATAAACATTATTACACTAACAAAATATTAGAACTCTTTTAATTCTGGAGGATTTAATTTGTGCTTTATATATGAAAGCACACCAATACCAGAAATATTATCCATCTCTTCTTTCATAATCATATCCCTCAGTTCTTCAATTGTTTTCGTCTCAACCTCAATACCCTCTTCAATCACATGTCCATTTTTCTTAATCGCATTTGTGCCAAATACAACATTTGATATTCTATTCATTCTATCAGATGTAACGTGACCACGTGCTACAATCTGTAAATTTTTGCACTCATACCCAGTCTCTTCCATAAGCTCACGTCTTGCTGATTCAAGAGGGTCTTCACCTCCTTCAACACCGCCCGCTGGTAATTCGATAGTTTCCTTATTAAGTGCCGGTCGAAACTGTTTTACCAAAATAAGCTTTTCTTCTTTTGTAAAAATTGCCATAACAACACCATCGGGAGCATTGATGCGATAAAAGGGCTTGCCTGTATATATTGGGAGTTCGGGAAACTCCTCACTTTCTACATCAAACCATTCAGTATGAAATTCTATCTTCTTTTTTGACATGGTGTTATTGTACTGAGACTTAAAAAATATGCAAAGAAAAAAGGCGCGTTACGACGCGCCAATATGTTTTACCTCTTTATCCCTTTTTGAAAGAATCGGTTTATCGATTGGCCATGTCAGATTAAATTGTGGTTCATCCCAAGCATATGTAAATTGATGCTCAGCCCCACGATAATATTCTGACTGCCAGTAGAAAAATCCTGCTCTATCTGACATAACCAAATGACCGTTCCCAAAGCCCGCTGGAATCAAAACCTGTGTTCGATCCTCTTCAGAAAGCGTGATTTGAAATGATTGTCCAAATGTAGGCTTGTCTTTACGGCAATCAACAACAGCAAGGAGAAATCTTCCAAACAGGCAAGTCACCAGCTTCCATGTACGCGGATCCCCATGAATCCCAATGAAGGAACCCAGTGGGGAAACAGACAGATCATGCTCAATGAATGACTTAGGAGTAATACCATATGCTTCAAAAATGCTCCCATACAGTCTTTTGTTGAACATCATGGTGTATGAACCACGATGATCTCGAAAAACATTCGGAGTTATGATAAGGGGGCCATCCAGATTTGTCGCCTGAACGAATAGAGGTTTATTAGGATCGCTCATAATATCCCCTCCAATAGTCCAGCGTGTCACGAAGTGTTTTTTCGAAAGAAATTTCCGGCTCCCACTGTGTTGCCTGCCTGAACTTCTCCGTCGACGGAATCTGAAGTGTAACGTCAGAGGGTCGCAAACGATCAGGATCTTGCCGAACTTCGATGATATCGCCATCCGGCGACAACTCAAGAAGTCCATCAAGCATTTCACGAACCGTACACGTATGCGCGCCACCAATATTGTAGACCTCACCAGCATCACAAGAATGAACGAGCATCCAGTATGCACGGACGGCATCTCTAACATCCATCCATGTCCGAACGCTATCGAGATTACCAACGTGCAGGATTGGTTTTTGCTTACCAACTTCGATTGCCGCAACTTGCTTAGCAAAGTTAGAAAGAACAAAAACCTCGCCTCGCCGCGGACCCGTATGCGTAAACATACGAGTCCTAATCGTCTGAATACCCCAGCTCAAGTAATACTGAAGTGCGAGCATATCTTCGGCTATCTTGCTCACCGCATAGGGGGATGCCGGTCTGAACGGATTGGTCTCCAAGATTGGGACTTCGTCCTCACTCACCTGTCCGTACACTTCAGACGAACTACAGATATGGATGATGGGATTGTACCCATCTTCACCCTTGAGTCTCTTAACGACTTCGAGTAAGTTGGCGGTACCAATAACATTGGCCTGCAGTGTCGCCACGGGGGCAACAAAACTATAGTCAACGTATGATTGAGCTGCCAAATGAAAGATGAAATCAGGCTTATGTTTTCGAAGAACTCGTTCGAGAGAATGTGAGTCTTCGAGGTCTCCTTGTTCGAGCGTTACTCGATCAAGAATGCCACGAATATTGTCTTTCGGTGAACGCCACCGAACGAGACCTACAATCTCTTCCGTAGAGTGTTCGAGTATATACTCAGCCAAATGACTTCCAACAAAACCGGTAATTCCAGTAATCAGAAAACTCATGACTCACCCCTTTTCCGAGCACACTATAATAGAATTTAGTAGTAAATTCAATAGATTCTGCGTTATAGTGGTAACAATGAGCTTTTTAGAACTGACCGAGAAGCCTATATCTGCCCTGGAACGATTTTTAGGAACAGACACCAAGTACCTCATGAGAGGTGGTTTTTGGCTTACACTCGGCAGCATAGCCGGCATGACCATTGCATTTGCACTTTCTGTCGCATATGCAAGATATATAACCAAGGATATATATGGAAGCTACAGATATCTTTTTTCTATTATTGGCATGGCTGGAATATTTTCACTCCCAGGCATGGGAACTGCAATCGTTCGTTCTGTCGCACGCGGATATGACCGCACATATATAAAAAATGCTTTCGCAATATTTATTTCTTCAATTGGTATTAGCTTGGTAGCAATTGTTGCGGCCTTTGTATTCTTTTTACAAAACCAACCCCCGCTTGCATATGGATTTCTAGTAATAGCGCTTTTCATTCCTTTTGTTGAAGGTATGGGAAGCTGGAAAGCATATCTAGACGGCAAAAAAGAATTTAAGAAAAAAACTTTCTATACCACGATAGTTAATGTTATCTCTGGCGTAACAATGCTTGGGACTATACTTGCCATATATTTTTGGAAACTTGATGCCACATATGCTGTTCCGCTATTGGCTGGTACATATTTTGCAACTCGTGGCATACCTAATATCTTAATTTTTTATAAAACAGTAAAGTCTATCCCTAAAGACGCCCGTATAGAACCTGGTGGTCTGCGCTATGGGGTTCATCTTTCACTCGCAAGTATACCAGCCACAATCGCTAATTATATAGATGGAGTTATACTCTTCCATTATTTTGGTGCTGCTCAACTTGCTATCTATTCGTTTGCCGTTGTAATGCCAGAGCAGGTTAAAAAATTACTAACTAATGTTGCGACTGCCACATTTCCAAAACTATCCGAAAAAATTTCTGACGAAGAAGTAAAAAAATCTCTACCACATAAAATCTTCAGAGCATCTATATTAACAACCCTCATAATAGGAGCATATATTCTTCTCGCGCCCTACTTTTATCAAATATTCTTTCCTCGATATATAGAGTCAATTGAGTTCTCACAAGTCTTTGCTTTGTCGCTCGTACTATTTCCATTTGGTATCTTTGGGAATGCACTAAAAGCAGAAGGCAATATACGTAAAATATATATTCACAGTATTGGAGTTCCTGTCCTGCAAATAGTTGCACTACTTATTCTTATACCAATATTTGGCTTGTGGGGTGCTGTTTTAGGAAGGGTTGTTGGACGACTCTTGAATCACCTTTTAAGTCTTATACTGTTCCAAATGTAAGTAAAAATCATGAGACTCGCACGTCACACAATGTATACAAAAATCTTTGGGGCTCTTCCCCTGCCAATAGGTGGAAAGGTTCTTGGTATTAGTAGTCTCAAGTTTTTTCGTGGTTCGCGTCACTATACGCCACCAGTCAAGGTATTTACTGATGACGCCGAAATAATCGAAAAAGATTACCCAGAAATTCACATCTGCGACCTTCCATTCGAGGATAATACTTTTGATTATGTTATTGCCGACCAGGTCTTGGAACATGTTGAAGGCAATCCACAAAAAGCAGTGGATGAGGTGCAACGAATATTGAAACCAGGAGGCACTGCAGTTCTCACCACAGTATTTATGTATCAAACTCACTGGGGACCAAAAGATTTCTGGCGTTTCTCCCCAGACGGTCTCAAGTATTTGTCTCGTGACTTTTCAAAGATAGTTGAATGTGGTGGGTGGGGAAACCGATGGCTACATCTAGCCATGCTCACCTATCGTAAAGTTCTTGATTGGGAAGTACCAAAACGAAAGTTAAGTTTTACGCGTTGGCTCACTGAAACAAACGATGAACGATTTCCAACGGCCACTTGGATTATCGCTAAGAAGTAAAAGCCTCCTATTGAAAGTCGTTTTGATCTCTTTTGGGGAAAATTGATAGTGGACAGCGTCTGGAACAGGCGTATAGAGCTCGCATAACGCGAGCTATTTTTTTACTTCGAAATACCTACTACGTTTTTGATGACGTATTTTTGCTCTTTGAGAGTGAGTTTTGCGTAGAGTGGCAATGATATGGTGCTAGCACCAATACGCTCGGCCTCTGGGAAACTTCCAACTTTGAACTTATATTTCTTTTTGTAATAGCTCATGAGGTGAATTGCGCGATAGTTAACGCCAACACCAATCCCCTTTTTCTGAAGCTCATGCATTATAGAATCCCGCCTTTTTGGCTCTACCCAAATCGTAAATAAGTGGTGTCCATGCTGTACGCCACGCTCCTGAACCGGAAACAACACCCCCTCGCTGGCAAAGGCTTTTGAGTATATTAATGCCGCCTTTTCCCTGGCCTTCCAAATCTTTTTATAACGCCCAAACTGCCCCAAGAGTAGGGCCGCTTGAATATTAGACATGTTATATTTCCAGCCCAATACTGGTACATCATAATGCTGGTAAAGTTTTCCATGTCGTGCGCTCGCATCTTTTGACTGACCATGAAGTCGCAACAACTTTACTTCATCTGCCAAATCTTTATCGCGAGTTAAAAACGCCCCTCCCTCGCCACTCGTAATACTTTTAGTTGCATAAAAACTGAAGCAGGTGGCATCTGAATATCGTCCCGGCCTGTAACCGTCTCGTGATATTTCAAAACCGTGTGCCGAATCCTCAATAACTTTCAAATTATGTTTTTTAGCAATACGCGCAATCTTTTTCATATCTACCATAGCACCATAAAGATGCACTGGTATTATCGCCTTTGTTTTGCGGGTTATGGCGCGCTCTATTTTTGATATATCAATGTTGGCGGTTTCTCCGTCTACATCAACGAAAACGGGTTTTGCACCAATATATTCTATAGCATGTGCCGTTGCCACGTATGATAATGCTGTTGTTATAACCTCGTCCCCTCTTTTTATGCCGAGTGCTAAAAGGGATAGGTGTAATGCACCTGTACAACTCGAAAGTCCGACGGCATGATAGCCACGTCCAAAGTCTTTCGCCAATTTTTCTTCGAATTCTGAAACGGCAGCTCCAGTCGTCAAAAATGGAGTCTTTAAAATCTCAACAACGCGACGCCTGTCTTGCGCATCAACATTGTGCTTAAAAAAATCTACTTTCATATATTGAGTTTGTACAAACTCTTTTTATATTTCTCTTGGAAATAAATACTCAAACTGTCTTATATTGTAATACTTTGATTCTCCCAGATCATGCTTACCTGATGCAAGTGTCTCCCAGGTCTCTTTAACCGAATTATCAAAACTAGCTTCTGATACAAAGCCGGTTGAAGCAAGCGCATCGCCAGATACTCTATAGCTTCGTTGTGGTCCACTTTTTTCGTCTTTTATAACAACATCAACATCAAACTCTTTCTTAACAACAGATTTGATGTCTTCGGCAATATCTTTGATTAACTTGTTAAAGCTAATCGCATTAAATATCTTGCCTCCAACCATTTCGTTCGGTTGCTCCAAAAGATGAACGTATGCTCGAGCCGCATCGTGAACATTAAGAAATGGTCGCCACATCCATCCACCAGAATGAACAATAATCGATTTGTTAATCCATGCATTCTTAGTCATTGTATCAATCGCTAAATCGTATCTCATACGAGGAGACTGACCAAAGAGAGTCCCCTTCCTGATCAATACTGGTGCAAAATTATCGTCAGCCAAATTGAGCAGATATTGTTCCGACAGGTGCTTTGATAATGAATACGGAGCTTTTGGAAAAATAGACGTACTCTCTGTATTAACTTTGTCGTCTGGTTTGTCTGTATAGTAGACGGAACACGTTGAAGCATACAAAAACTTTTTGATGCCAGCCTCTTTTGCTAAATCAGCCACCTTGCGCGTACCATCAAAGTTAACCGCAAAGTTTGTAAGCGGGCTATGTTCAGCTGTAGGGTCATTTGAAAACGCTGCCAAGTGAATTACCGCATCCATTCCTGAAAACCAGCTTTTATCAGCCTCGCGTATGTCTCCATCTATTAATTCAATCTTGTCGCGAACAGCATCAAGTCCATTGTGACCAAAATAGCCTGCATCAACGACACGTACCTTGTGGCCACGTTCAAGAAGCTTAGGAACAAGAACACTCCCTAAATATCCCGAACCTCCCGTTACGAGCACATTCATGACTATTAATATGCATGAAAAGAGTCCTACTGTCAAAAGAAAAAACCGCCGTTGAGCGGTTACCACAAATATTTTCTACCAACCCAAATGGGTTTAGTTTTGTTTTTATCCTCGAAGCCTAGCGCTTCGTAAAACATGATTGCTTTCGGATGACGAGTGCTGACGTCTACAAATGTAGCTCCATTTTTTTTAGCGTCTGCTATGAGCACCTCATTGAGCATTTTTCCAATGCCTTGGCCGCGATATCCCTCATCAACTACGACATCTTCAATAACCCAGACTTGACCGCCCATTTTAACGTAATGAGCAATAGATGCGGTACCAACAATCTTGGCACCCTTGTGAGCCATATAGACACTAACGTTATCACTTTCAACAGTCCGCTTAAAAGCATCAAAGCTCATTCTTGGATTATCTGGATACAGCTCACTTATGAGGTCTACTATCTGCTGATACGCCAAATCCAAGTCTATCATCTGCTGCTGGGTCAACTCAGTGACCTTACTTAACTTTTGTACTTTTATCTCTGTCATCTTTGGCAAGAATGCCAAATCTTGAGACGTTAGTCAAGACATGATAGGATGCCATCATGACACCCAAAGTAACTGTAATCCTTCCAACGCTAAATAGAGCAAAGCTCTTACCTCGTGCGATAGATAGTGTTCTTTCACAAAGTTTCAAGGACTTTGAGCTTTTGATTTTGAATGACGGATCAACAGACAATACAGAAGAAGTAATAAAGGAATATATGAAAAAAGACTCGCGTATTAGGTATATTAAGCTGGAGAAACCATCGGGAATCCCAATCATTCGTAATCGTGGGATGTCTGAGGCGCGTGGTGAATATATGGCATGGCAGGATGATGATGATGAATGGCTTCCTGGTAAATTGGAAGTCCAAGTTAAAAAAATGGACGAGTTAGGACCAGAGTATGGTGTAGTCTATAGTGCTTTTCTTAGGCACCGCCCAGATGGCAAAGAGGTGTTCTTCCCACCAAAGTGGGCATCTCCTCTTGAGGGAAACATCTATTCAACATTTCTCAAGAAAAATTTTTTGTGTCTCCAGGCAATGCTCATAAGAAAAAGCGTATTTGATGACTTAGGCGGTTTTGATCTAAGGTATCCAGCCCTCCAAGAATATGACTGGTTCCCAAAAATTGCTAAAAAATATAAATTTGCATACATTCCAACCCCATATTCAAAGCTCTACTTAACTGCATCGTCAAACTCACAACAATACCCATGGGCCGCTGAGGCGCGAGAGTTATTTGTAGCGGACAACACGAGTGAAATAAAAGAAAAGGGCCTTCTCGGATATCATTATGGTGTAATAGGAGATCTTTGGTTTACAGCAAAAAAGCCTTGGCGAGCTTCACGTTTCTTTCTCAAGGCCGGATTGGCTGATCCACTATATATAAAACACTGGATTAAATGTCTAATAGCTTTAGTAGGTCTTCACCCACAAGTTTTTAAGGGCGGTAAGCAAGTAGCAGAATAATTAGGGTATGGCTAGCAGATTCGAATTCAAATATAGACTTAACCCAGCGGATGCGGCTCGGGCAAAGAGCATGGTATCTCACTTACTCAAGGTTGATGAATACGCACAAAAACAAGGCGGGTCGTACTTAGTAACGAGCCTTTATTTTGATACTCCAGACCTTGCTGATTACTATGATAAACTTGGTGGATTTGTTGAAAGAAAAAAGGTGCGTGCTCGTGTATACGAGTGGCCAACAAAAAAAGTGTGGCTTGAGATTAAACATAAATACGATATGGTGTTTAATAAATTGCGCGCGACTATATCTATAGAAGACTGGGAAGACCTACTCAACCACAAATATTCTCTCGTGCTCAATCGCGAACGAGATCCTAAGGATAAGGCGGTTTTAGATGAATTTGTATATTACCTTTTGGCAGAGGGGCGTAGGCCTGCAGCCTGGGTACGCTACAAAAGAACACCCTACGTAAGTCATGGCGCCGACAGAATCAGAATTACATTTGACGAACACTTGGAAACATCACACCAAAACGATTTAAATGAACCTGATTTCCCAACCCATGTAAGTGGAACAACCATTATGGAAGTTAAATTTTCAGGTGGACTTCCAGCTTGGTTTAGTACTATAATAAAACAGCTCGATTTGAGACGTGATAGCTTCTCAAAATACGCATTTGCAATCGATACGCTTTACCGAGAAATGAAACTTCCTAAATAAACTAACTAAATAACATGCAAGAGAATCCCCTCACACAGTATTACAATCTAACGCTCACTGAAATTAGTGCAGCGGCTGTTGTAATAAATATTCTTTTAGCCTTTGCACTCAGTGCCGTTGTTGTTTGGGTATGGCGAAGAACACATAAAAGCCTTTCGTACTCTCAATCATTCGCAATAACTATTATAATGCTAGGTCCACTAGCAACCGCCGTCATGATGGTTGTTCGAAATAACCTTATTGGAGCCTTTGCGCTACTTGGTGCATTCTCTCTCATACGTTTCCGTACCATCATGAAAGAAACGCGAGACGTCGCGTTTCTATTTTTCTCACTCACGATTGGTGTAGCCGTAGGAACAAACAACTACGCCATAGCACTTATAACTACAGTTATTATTTCTCTTGTTGTCCTTCTCCTCTACAAGTTTAACTTCGGTTCACGAGACAAAAGTGGTTTTCTTCTAACCTTTGAAACAGATGATGCTTTCAAAATTGATACCGCCGAGAGTCTTTTCAAAAAACACACAAAAGAGTTTGAGCTTTTGCATACAAAGACTGGTCGTCACGGCAGAGAGTACGCGTACACACTACATTTTGAAGACAACTCAAAATCTCACGACTTTATGTCAGAACTACAAAAGATGTCTGGTGTAACAAACAGTTATCTCCTCACTGGCAAAACCACAATCGAATATTAAAAACGTGAAAATTTTCATAAAAAAATATCAAATAGAAATATTGATATTTCTATTTGCATTTTTGATGCACTTTTTGTTTTTCTTTATTTTTGCATCGATCCAAGGAGTCTCTATTTTTTGGGAAGGACCACAAGACTCTGTTGCCTATACCACGCTCGCAAAAAACCTTATTGAAAAAAAATCATATATTAATATATCCGGAAACTCTCCGGCTAGTTGGTACACTCCTGGCTACCCTCTATTTCTAGCGCTCGTGTTTCAGCTTTTTGATAGCTGGCTAGTAGCTATTATTATTCAAAATATCCTAGCTTCTATTTCAGCTGTATTAATTTTTATACTCGGTAAAAAATATATCTCGAAAAGCATTGGCTTATTGGCTGCACTAATCTATGCAGCAGAGCCAACCAATGCGACAATCTCAAATTTCATATGGTCTGAAGCACTCTTCCTTTTTCTTTTCTTGCTCTTTGTTGTTTGTTTATTCTCCTTTGTAGAAAAAACTTCTCTGAGATCGGCAGTGCTTGCAGGATTGTTCCTTGCTTCCGCAATATATATACGCCAAGTTGCCCTTCTTGTGGTTTTCGTAATACCAACTTTGCTTTTCGTAGGATACATTTTTAAATATATCCAACCGACAAAAAAACAAATATTGGGAGTTTTAATGATAATGCTAGTTGTGGCTGGTTTGCTGTTGCCATGGTCCTTACGAAACAAAAAATTATTTGATACCTATTCTTTAGCTGGCACAAGTACAACTATGCTCTATTTTTATGATTCGCTATCATTTCTCTATATGAAAAATGCAGAATCTCCCATTGCTTACATGGTAGGAATAGAAAAAGTTTCTACGCCTTGGGGAAACCCAGATCCAGTACACCTGACCCGAGAATATCATTACACTGGTGACGGGGGTTTATCAAAAGAAAAAGAGCTATCTAAAAAAGCTAAAGATATTATTTTTGCAAATCCAGTTCAATATAGTTTATTTCATATTTCAAGTGGTTTTGGAGGAATAATGCTCCAGGATACTTGGCGATCTCAACTCCGTAGACTGGGTCTCAAGCCAAACACTGAGGGATTATCGCGCACACTCTCATCTTTTGACATCCAAAATATTAAAGATCGTGCAAATTTTAAAACAGTTCTATGGATTATAACTGGCATTGCTGGACACACTACTTACGCATTGATCACAATACTTATGCTTACGGGAGGGTGGCAAATACTGAGACATAAAAGTAACAACACAAAACTATTTGGTCTTTTTCTTCTGGGCATCACGCTCTATTTTATTCTTACAACTGGACCCGCGGCCTATAGGGAGAGATATCGATATCCTGCCACACCATTTATTTTTCTCTTAGCTTCAGTTGGATTCGTTTTTCTTAAGACGAAACTGAAGGACGCTATCTATGGCTCCAAGCGTTCTAAATAAGACTGCAAAAACTAAAATCTCAATCCCCATAAAGAAAAACCATACCCAGACAAACATTCCGCTTAAAATCAAAAATAAAGAAACAAGAAACATAAAAGTACTTAATACACCAAGTACAGACCAATTACGGAAATGCTTAAAAAACTCATAGACATGAGAATATCTTAATCTTCTAATTGGCTGCAAAAGAAAAACTATTTCATTAAGAAGAAGTCCTGTAAGAATAAGTGCAATAGCAGAAACAATTAATGCATACCCTACAACCAAATTAAAAATCCAAGAAAAAATACCAAAAACACCAAAAAGTATACCTAGGCCTCCAAAAATTTTGAATGGTCGATATACAACAGCGGTACTCAATATAACGTTCAAAAACCTCAAACCGTCTTTAAAAACACTGAGTTTTGATCTCCCTTTGCGTTCAGCATAATGAATCTTTACCTCTTCAATCTTGACCGAAGCGTCCAATATGGCCTTCGCACTCATTGCGGGGGTAAAATGCAAACCACTTGGAAGCGGACGCAAAAGCTCAAGAGTTTCTCTAGTGAATAATCTCATGCCGCTTGCAGAATCTGTTATTTGGGCGTTCCCCAAAAAATTAACCAGCCAAGCAAAAAAATGGTTACCAACACGACGAACCACAGGCATTTCTGACCTCTCATGGACTCTTGCTCCGATAACCATATCGGCATTTTTTTCGAATAAAAGCTTACTTATCTCTACGAGTTCACGGGCATCACACGTGCCATCCCCATCAAGAAAGGAAAGGAAGGGGCTATCAGTAGAATCAAACCCATACAGCAGTGCAGCTCCATAACCTTTATTTTTTTTATGTTGCAAAAGCCTAACCCCCTCAAAAGATCTTACTATTTTTGCCGTGTCATCAGTCGACCCATCATCTACAACAACAATATCTACATCATCAAAAAGAGAGGCTTCTTTCAGAAGTATTTTTGCTTCTATGCAATTCTTGATTGTGCCCGCAATTGCTTCCTCTTCATTCAGTGCTGGCAAAACAATGGAGAGTTTCTTCATGTTTGAATAGATTTACTATAAATGTACTCTAACGCATATGTAGCAAAAATAAAAATAAGTGGAGCGACATGATATCTAAATCGCGCACCCGTACCAATCCCACCGCCAACAATACTGGCTGCACCAAAGTAAAGAAGAACAAGTAAAATAAAAAATCCTTTTTTAGATAAACCAACTCTCCATATACCAATAAGCATAAGAACAAAAATACCAAGCCAGAATAACTTCGCCAACAATACTGCCATGAACTCTACTGGTGTTAATTCGCCAAGAGCTCGGGTTGATTGTTCTAGCCACTCGGTACCTAAAAATATAGTTGCAGATAAGTAGTTATGATGTGGGGGCAACTTACTATCTTCTTTCTGAAGGGTGGAAGAAAAACCATCGTTAGTAAAGAAAGCGAGCGCCGTGAAAAAGTTTGCCTTTATAAACGACGCTGGATTATCACGCAACAACCTTCCAAACACTCGGGAAACTGATTCGGTCTCGCATTCGATACGTAAATCCCAGTACTCAGGAGTGTTAATAACTCGAGTAATCGCAGCACCAGGAGAAGCATCCGGAAAGCCGTCCCGAGCCGCCAAAATACCTGTTATCGCATACCCACAGGGAGTTTTACTTCCATACGTATTAAATGATGCTACTCCAGATACATAGTAATTACGAATCACCCATGGAGATAGAATAGCCCCCAGCATGAGAATCGCAACAACTCCATACCGCCAATTTCTAAAAATAAGATATACCAGGGGGATAATAATAAGATATATAGCGACCGGTTTTGTATACACTGCTGCTGACAAAGCAAGAAGTGAACCAAAAAACATGATGCCCGACTCTGTATCAAAATATTCTAAAAAGAGATAAACGAAGAGTGTTACAAAAAACACAAGCAAAGTTTCAGCAAAAACAAACAAATGAAGTGCAGAAATCACAGGTTCAAATGAAACCAAAAGCGCTGGTAAAAGCGCCCATCGCTCACTCACAAACCTGCATGCAATCCGATACGTAAATAGTGCTATCCCTGCAGCTAAAAACGCCTGGAATAAAGCAACGGGTATGGCAGATACAAACCCAACTGAACCCATCAAGAGAGCAACTAAAAGTGGGTAGAGGGGCACCCTATCTGTTGCAAGCACCACCTCACCCCCAACAGTTCTTCCAAACCCTCTCCCTTCAATAAGATTTCGACCTAAATCGATATATTCTGGGCCGTCAGCGCTCCATAAAAATCCATTCTGGCCAACAGCAAATACAACAACAAAAACTAATAGCAACTTAACGGTAAAAATAAACCCGATCAACATCCATTCAATTCGTGATAGTCGCATTAGATAAATTTAATTTTACGCATAGCAAACGCAACCATCTTGAGGAGAAGCCAACCATGAGTCCACCTATCAATCTGTGTGCTACCATACGTGCGAGCTTGATATCTAATGGGCACCTCTATGATTTTTAAGTTGAGCTTTGCAGCACCAAAAATTAAATCAAAGTCACCAAATGGATCAAAGTCACCAAAGTATGGCCTTCCTTCTGCAATCAAATTATAATCACTCTTTGTAAATACTTTGGTCCCACAGAGGGTGTCTTTTAGTCTTTGGCCCAAAAGCCAGGTAAACACAATGCTAAAAAATTTGTTACCGAGAATGTTTAAGAAGCGCATAGACTGATCCTCTAACTGGTAAACTAGGCGCGACCCATTAATAAACTCTCCTCTACCTGAAATAATGGCGTTATAAAACTTAGGTAAATCCTCTGGTGGAACTGTAAGATCTGCATCTAAGATCATGATAACCTCACCCTCAGCCATAGAATATCCCTTACGCATAGCATCTCCCTTGCCCTTTCCGCTCTGTCTATCGTATCTAATATTACGAGTTCCTACATATTTGTCTGCAACACGAACTATTTCTTCATATGTATCATCAGAAGAATGTCCTTCTACAAAAATAATCTCCTGGTGAGTACCAAACACTGGCGTACGCTTAACCGCGCTTTCAATATTCCCCTTCTCATTACGAGCAGGAATAATTATTGAAACTGATTTGTCTTGATACACCCCAGTTGGTTTTGGACGCGCAACTGCATACTGAATAACACCTAGACGAGACAAAAACGGAAGGTTACCCACTATCTTATTGAGAAATGCTGAAATCAAAGGTATCCATATGGGAAAAACCATCTTGCTACCGCTCTTGATAATTTCAAAATCGGCCAATTCAAGCATGCCCTCAATGTCTTTATGCGACATCCAATTCTGAAGTGGTTGTTCTGCTTTAAGCTGTAAACGTTCTGCCAACTGCAGAAGTGGCTCCCACAAATAATTGTAATAAGAAATCACAAGCCTTGTGCGTTCGTGGCTAACTTTTTTTAGCTCATGAAATCCTCGTTCTATATCATCTAAGTATCCAACTAAATCTGACACAACTATATAATCAAATCGCTCACCTACCTCTAGATTTTCTGCGTCTCCCTCGCGCCAATCGATATTTGGAAACTTTTCTTTAGCATAGCTAATCATCTTTGGGCTAATATCGACACCAACGCCTTTTTTTGGCTTTAGTGCGGCAAGTAAGCTGCCCGTACCAGAACCGATCTCAAGAACGTTACTTCCATAAGGAATAATAAATGTGTGAAGATTCTCCAAATTGGAATGGTAATACCAATTACGCTCGCTCCAGTGATCACGAGTCTCTGCTAGTGTATCAAAATATTTAATTAGGTCTGTTTTCTTCATACCACTCTATTGTTTTGCGAAGGCCGTCCTCAAAGCTCGTTTCGGCCTTAAAGCCAAATTCTTCTTGTGCGCGTGAGGTTTCAAGCATTCGTCTCGGTTGTCCATCTGGCTTTGATGGGTCCCATGTAATCTCACCCGTGTAATTACAAAGTTTTGCAATTTTTTCTGTAAGGTCTTTGATCGAAATTTCCATACCTGAACCCAAGTTAATGGGAGCGGGATGATTATGATTCTGGGTTGCTAGAACAATTCCGTGTGCGGCGTCCGCAGCGTATAAAAATTCTCGAGTCGCCTTACCTGTCCCCCACGCCTCAACATGAGATGCACCAGAGTCACGAGCCTCAATCATTTTTCGTATTAGAGCTGGAATAACATGAGAAGAACTAGGATCAAAGTTGTCTCGAGGGCCATAAAGGTTTACCTGCATCAAATTAATAGCATTAAAGCCGTACTGGTCTTTATATGCTGCCGCCTGTACTGTAAGCATTTTCTTTGCGAGACCATAGGGAGCATTCGTCTCTTCTGGGTACCCAGTCCAAAAATCAGACTCCTTGAAAGGAACTGGCGTGAACTTTGGGTACGAACAAATAGTACCTACGGCAACAAACTTTTCGACGCCGGCGCGACGTGCAGCCTCCATCATTTCAGTTCCCATAACTATATTGTCATAAAAAAGCTTTCCAGGATTTTCTCTATTATAACCAATGCCACCAACATTTGCTGCTAGATGAATAACAATATCAGAGCCCTGCACAACCATCTGACAATTGTCACGCTGTGTAAGGTCATAGTCTTTTGAACGTGGAATATAAATATTTCTCTCTGGAACACCTATTCGTTTAAGCTCTTCCACAACAAAACTGCCGAGAAATCCAGCTCCACCAGTTACAAGTATTTTTTTATTTGTTATGTCCATTTTTATCATTTTCTAGTCTAATGCCCTGACTTCTACAATCGGCCTCAACCATAAGATGAACTAGTTCTTTGAATTTTATCTTGGGCTCCCATCCAAGTTCTTTTTTTGCCTTGGATGCATCTCCTAAAAGCGTGTCGGTTTCTGTCGGACGTAAGTACCGGTTATCAATCTCAACATATTTCTTCCAATCTAAGCCAGCGTGACGAAAGGCCTCTTCAACAAACTCACGGACCGTATGGGTTTCGCCAGTTGCTACAACATAGTCATCTGGTGTATCAGCTTGAAGCATCATGTGCATAGCGCGCACATAATCCTGCGCATGTCCCCAGTCACGCTTTGCATCGAGATTTCCTAGGTACAACTTATCTTGTTTGCCAGCCTTAATCCTTGCTATGGCCTGAGTTATTTTTCGTGTTACAAACGTATCACCCCTTCTTGGACTTTCGTGATTAAACAAAATTCCGTTACATACAAACATGTTGTATGCTTCACGATAATTTTTTGCAATCCAATATCCATATACCTTTGCAACGGCATACGGACTGCGTGGATAAAATGGCGTTGTTTCTTTTTGTGGAATCTCTTGGACCTTACCAAACATCTCCGAAGATGATGCTTGGTAAATTTTTGTATTATCTAAACCGGCGTCACGAACAGCATCAAGAACCCGGAGAGTACCGAGGGCCGTTACGTTTCCTGTATACTCAGGAACATCAAAGCTTACACGTACATGACTTTGGGCTGCCAAGTGATAAATCTCATCAGGCCTAATCGTACGAATTATGTGATTCATTGAGCTAGAATCTGTTAAATCACCGTAGTGTAAAAAGAATCGGACCCCATCTTCGTGAGGATCTTGATAGAGATGCTCAATTCGCCCCGTATTAAAGGAGCTTGCACGACGAATAAGGCCATGGACCTCGTACCCCTTTTCGAGCAGTAATTCGGCCAAATACGAGCCGTCCTGGCCCGTAATGCCCGTGATTAGGGCCTTTTTCATACTTGTGAGAATACAATAAAAGTCCTTATTTTACAAGGGTTTGGAGCTCTTCATTTATGAGCTTTGCAACATTCTCTAGAGAATATAGTCTACCTATTTTATCCTGACCAAGCGCCCCCACCCGTTCTCTCTCTTCTTCTTTATCTATGAGCATAGATAAAACTTTTGACCATTCATCATTACCCCTCACGAGATATCCATTCTTTTTATCATCAATCAAATAGTTCGCCTCACCAACACCTGAAGAAACAGCAACGGCTCCACACGCCATATATTCTATAGCCTTATATGCGCACTTGGCCTTATTAAAAGGAGAATCATTTAATGGCATGAGACCAATTTGAATATTGTACTCCTTAATTAAGCTTGGGGATGTGTCTGACAAGGTCCAATCTGCAGAATCAACGAATACAATTTCATACGGAACTTTAGAAAAAAGATTCTTAAGTGGTGGATAGTCTTGGGAACCAATAATTACAAAACGAAATTGTGTATTCGTTTTAGCAAGCTCAGACAAAGAATTTTTTATTAGTTTGAAATTTCCTATCTTGTAGTGAGGTCGCGCCTGTCCAATCCAACCAATCGTTACTGGTCTTTTCTTGTGGTCCACCGTGTGGGCTTTATAAACATCGGCACGGACAACAGTTGGCGTAAAAATGACACGCTCATTATATTTTTCTGCCCACTCCATAATTGCATGAGAGCCTGCAAAAACTCTGTCAGCGCGTTTCGCAAGTAATTTTGAACGCAGTGGCATATGTATCCATTCTGCATCATCAAGGTCGTATACTAATTTTTTTCTCTGCAGCAAAAGTAATATGACTATTTCAAATGCAAAAAATGATTTATGTACATATATGATATCTGCCCTTTTAACCTCTCGTATCACATTAAAAAATCTTTGAAACCGTTTTGGGTTGAGAGATAAAAATGGGGACGACAAATTATGCAAAATAACGTGGCTTTGGCCAAGTTTTTCGGCAATCTGATATACCCTCACCCGTGAAGATGGGGTATGTTCATCACCCTTTGTAAGAAATAGGATCTTCATGACCTTATTAGGTCTAGAATCTTTTCTCCCCTCTTGTCCCAGGTATACTTTTCTGCAGATACCTTAGCTCCCCTGCTCAAGATATCTTGCAAATTCTTATTTTCAATAATACGGTCTATTTCCTCTGCAAATTCTTTTGCATTTAAATTAACTAAAATGCCATTACATCCATTTTTAATGATCTCGTCATTAGCACCACCAAATGATGAAACAATGGGCTTTCCTGCTGCCAAATATTCATACAATTTTGAAGAAATACTTCCTGGATATTCTGTTACGAGTGGATTAACAAGTATGTCGGCATTGACCAAGTATTGCGCCACCTCCCGAGACTTAACACGTCTAACGATTTTAATTCTGTTCTCTACTCCAAACTTTTTTGCTTTTTTAATAAAATTTTCTTCTTCATCATTCTTGAGCCCAACAACAACCAGGGTTGCCTGATTATTTAAATTCTTCATCATTTTAAGTAACACCACATCTGAATACCAAAGAAAGCTTCCGGTATACATTAGAAGTGTTCCGTCTGGTAGTCCTAAATCTTTTCGGTTTTTTTCTTTTTTGTAATCTTCGAACGATACGCCATTGCAATGAACAACCAAGTTGGGTTTATGTACGCCATAAAACTTATTTAATCGTTCGGTAATAAACACAACATGTGTTGCAATTCCTATACAATATTTCCAAAGCATAAGCCCCCATCTCCATTCATGACTACCATGAACTTCAAACAAAACTTTCTTACTAAAAAGAAGTCTGGCTATAAGTGGCATAAAAAGAATATTACTATCCCTAAAATAAATGACATCTGCCTTTTTTAGCTTAGAAAAAAGACCCCCGCCAAATGATAACAAAAAAATATTTTCTATACCCTTGTCTCTTAATATCTCTTCCGTTGGCATGCTCTCTTTGGTGCTCGAAAAGACCTCAACATGTGCTCCAAGTTTAGTTAAAATCTCTGCCGTTTTTAAAATATTTTTATTCTTTGCGCGCGAAAGCGAAAGTTTTGCCTTGGTGAGATACAAAATATTCATACTAGAGAAGGATGTTTAGGCGTTCGAGTAATAATCCCCAGTTTGACCAAAAGTCATACAGAGTAAATATGGCCAACAGGGCGCTAACACCAAAAACTATCTTTTTATTCCATGGTCTGGTCACCAAAAAATATGCTGCAAAAATTGCCAAGAATGGGAAGAATGGATATCTGTAACGTGTTTCCACAATAATTGGTATAACGCCAAGTGGTTGTACAAGTGCTACAGCACCAAAAAATAAGAGCTTGTCTGAAACTTTTGTTTTAAATGCTTGTAGCATTCCTGTGAGTCCGCCAATAAAGAATATGAGATTCCATATTACAGAGCCTACTAAAATCGCTAGCAATACATTTGGATAGTCCCAAAGCCCAATCCAAAATCCACCTGGACGTATAGCATTTGCATAAATAGAAAGTTTTCTAAATTGAAGCTCAATAAAGCTTAGCGGTTCTGTTGTTAGATATGTAAAGTATTGCTTCCTCCCCTCTTGTGCCACCTCTATGCTGTGATGCGAATTTCTATATGCCTGAATCTCAGGAGACTTTTCAAACCCACCACGCGCACCAAGGTGATTACCAACCCAAAGGTCATACCAGCCAGCAGTGGTGGTCAATACAAATGTATTGTGCCTAGATGAAATGAAAGCTGACCACGAACCAACAAATAGTGCCGCAAGCAAGAAAACAATCACTGCGTTAGCAATTTTCTTTTTCCAAAGAAGAAATAGAAGTAATACACAGAGTGGTACGAGTGCAATTGGGCGCGTAAGAATAGTAATGCCCCATATAAACCCACTCGCAAGCGCGGTCTTCTTGGATCCTGATTCTAAATGTATTAGAGAAATATATGTTGAAAGCAACAACAAAAACAGAAACAATGTCTCGGTAAGTAAGAGTCCACTTATTACAATTAGATCTGGTGAGAGGGCAAAAAGGATTCCGGCCAACAGGGCTACCCGATGCGACTCAAATACTTTTTTGGCCAAAAGATAAAGAACAATAACTGTGGCACCGCGCAATAAAGCGTGCATCAACCAAATAATCCAAATACTGTGACCAAATATTTTATAAAAGACGCCCAAGAAAAGTTCGTATCCGGGCCCTACACGCACAACCGCATCATCTTGGGAAGGGTCATCGGTATTTTCTGCATGTTCAATATAACCAAGGCCCTGTGCCCAGTTCCAAGCAATACTGTCATATGCCTTTGCATCCACCCTTGGATGGTCCTGCAACCAAAAAGCAAAACCGGCGCTCAGTATAACAGAGCCCAAGGCAACTAAAAGAACTAGCCGCGGTATTCTCATCGATCAAATAGATTGAAATAAACAATAGAAATGACAGCCCATATTCCATCACGCCATGTTATCTTCTTGCCTTCTTTATAGGTACGTCCGTAGTAACTAATTGGAACTTCATAAATACGCCATGCGAGTCCAGTTTTTTTGTTTTCGCCGTGTGCTACGCGTGCCGTAATCTCTGGCTCAATTCCAAAACGTTTTGAGCGAAGGTGCGGAGTAATATCATTAATAACTTGTTTTGTAAAAACCTTGTACCCTGTCTCCATGTCCGAAAGGTTAAGATTGGTAAACATATTAGAAAGAATCGTAAGAAATGTATTCCCCAAATAGTGCCAGTAGTATAAAACTCGTTGGTACTCCCCTCGAAAACGACTTCCATATACAACATCGGCCGTACCTTCGATTACTGGTTTCAATAATGCAGGAATATCCTTTGGATCATACTCCAAATCAGCGTCTTGAACGATAACAATATCTCCAGAGGCTGCCGCAAATCCAGTTTTTAAAGCCCCGCCCTTACCTTGATTTTCTTCATGAAAAATACTCTTGACGTCTG
>JAQBTR010000002.1 GCA_027624915.1 bacterium
GCGATATTCGACATTTTCTCCTGTCGGGTTGTTCCCACTGATGTGTGCGGGTATAGATGTAAAAAAGATGCTTGAAGGAGCGGCGCGCATGAGAGAGAGATGTCTTACGTATACTAATGACAACCCAGCCCTTATTTCAGCTGTAATTTTATTTTTATACAACCAAAAAAATATTCGGATTAATAATAATTTTTATTTTAATACTGAGCTCGAATCTCTTGGTAAATGGTACCGGCAACTCATGGGCGAATCTCTTGGCAAGGGTGTAAACAACAATGGAGATCTTATTCACGCCGGTATCACGCCAACAGTAGCGCTTGGCTCATTGGACCTTCATGCCATGGCCCAGCTGTATCTTAGCGGACCACATGACAAGCTCACAACATTTTTGTATGCAGAAAACAATAAAGAGGGGTTGAAGGTTCCAAAACGGTTGATGTTTCCTGGTCTCGTAGAAGGGATTGCTGGGCGCGATATGACACACATCATGGATGCGATATACGGTGGTGCAATTGCAGCATACAAAAAGAACAATTTGCCTTTTATGGAAATTATTTTTGATGAGATACATGAAGATTCCATTGGGCAGTACCTTCAAATGAAAATGATGGAGATGATGTATCTGGCTAAACTGTTAGGAATTAATGCATTTGATCAACCAAATGTAGAAGATTATAAAGCTGAAACTCGAAAACTGTTGGGTGCGTAGGTTAACACATGAATCCCGTACGAAATTTTCTGTAGCAAATAAAGTTTTCTATTGCATATCAATGCCTCTTCATGCAAATATGAACCTAAGGCGGTGTACGGAAATATCTCAAGGAACGTCATGAAAATATTACAAATTATACAAGGTCGTGGTAACAGTTCGGTTTGGAAAGTTTCAAGGTCACGCTCGAGACATTTCCTATTTCGTACGGGATGAAAAAATCAGGAAATATTATTGATATTTCGTTATCAATTCACAAGAGTATGATTACATACCCTGGTTATTCTCATCCAAAAATTAAGCATAAGTGGTGGTCGACAACGGCAGACTCTGAAATTACACTAAGCTCTCATACCGGTACCCATGTTACATCCCCAAGGCATTTATATATGGGAACAAGAGGAGTTGATTCTTATCCCTTGAAGCAACTTGTTGGTCCTTGTCGTGTTGTTAATTTTTCACGCGTACGAAAAGTTATTACTATGGACGATTTGCGTTCAGTTAGAATAAAGCAAGGTGAGAGAATCCTTGCAAAAACAAGTAATTCGAAACGCGGTTTTCGGAGATTCTATGGCGATTATGTGACTATCGACGGAGATGCTGCTGACTTTCTGGCAAAAAAGAAGATATCACTTTTTGGTATTGACGCTTTGTCTGTTGCAAAAAATGATGAAGCAGATCTGAGAGCATACACATCGCTTTTAAAGAAAAATATTGTTATTGTAGAAGGGTTGAATCTTGAGGGTGTTTCGGCCGGTAAGTACACCCTTGTTGTATTACCACTGTCATTTAGAAGTTTAGATGGCGCTCCAGCGCGTGCCGTCCTTATGAAAAAATCATCGTCTTAATCATCAATTAATAGTTATAATATGCCATTTATATTAATCCCAATTATCCTCGCAGTCCTTGTCGTTTTTATCCGTCAGGTGAACCAATACGAAAGAGCAGTCATGTTTACCATGGGTAGGTTTTCTGGAATAAAAGAGCCGGGATGGCGAATGGTTGTACCAGTTTTTCAAAATATGCGAAAAGTGGATATGCGTATTAATGTCATTGATGTTCCAGATCAGGATGCAATAACAAAAGATAATGTTTCTATCCGTGTGAATGCCGTTGTGTACTACAAGGTTCGTGATGCACGAGCAGCTGTCATTGAGATATTTAACTATGGGTTTGCTATCTCACAGCTTGCCCAGACTACAATGCGAGATATTGTAGGTGAGGTTGAGCTAGATGAACTATTAGCAAACAGAGATGAGATTTCAAAGCGTATCAAGGGGATTGTAGATGAGGCTTCTGACCCTTGGGGTATTGCAGTTGTTTCGGTAGAGTTAAAACATGTAGAGCTTCCAGAAAATCTCAAACGAACGATTAGTAAGCAGGCGGAAGCAGAGAGAGAGCGTCGAGCTGTGATTATCAGTGCTCAAGGGGAGGTTGCAGCCGCTGAAAATATTGCGAAGGCAGCCACTATTTTATCTGCAGCTCCGGGTGCCCTCCACTTACGTACCCTACAATCACTCAATGACATTAGCTCAGACCAATCAAATACTATCGTCTTTGCAACACCAGTTGAGGTACTTCGTGCATTTGACGCTCCCAAAAAACAGTAGTTGACTATACAGGCATTCTCCAATACTCTCCTTTATAGATAGGGGGTGTGTTGGTGATTCAAACAGGCATTCGTAATAGTCGTAAGATCCTACGGGGTTCAACTGTTGCTGATTATGCACTGCTTTTGCAATTAAGATTGCAGGTTTCAGTCGATCATTTTTGCTGTATGCAGTTTGACCAACATGGCAACATTGTAGCCATTCTCCTCCATGTCGAGTAAAGAACCAGTCATGGTGTGGGCCGAGTATAATTCAAATACTCAAGAGCTTCGACTTCGTGCTCCTGAGGGAAGAAGTGGCATTGCCCCCAAGGCGCACGAGCTGATATCTCAAATAGCATATGACGGTATTGTTGATTTAAAACGAAAACGAGAACTGGAGAGAGAGGGTTACAATCCGCACGAAATCCCTATTCCGTTATTTCGGAACAGACGAAGACGTTTTCGTGAGCTTCTCGGTCGGAGAAAGAATGAAGCCCAGTTTCGAGGGAGTCTGTGGGCAATTGTCGGGATTTCGCTCTTGGCGATTCTCGGTATTATTTTTTTTCAATAGCCTGCGTACATAGCGCAGGTTTTTTATATAAAAAAGAAATCCCCGCAAAGTTTTGCGGGGGGGGGGACGGAACACCGCCTTTTGGTCGGCGGGAGGAGTTACCGACGACGGTGTTCCGTCCTGGTGGCCGAGAGTTTGTGAAGATTTGGCCACAGGTACTGTACCACATATGTATAATTTTGCAAAGACTCTTTACAGTAAGGTATCTTAGATAATATTCTATTAAGTAGATAGAAGGGCGGTGCCACGTGCGCGACATTCCCCCAATAGTAATTGCATTCATCGTCGTGTTTGGTCTTTGGTATACCGTGAGAATTTTATTTGATTTTTAGAGATACATGTCCGCCTTTGGTAGCGGACTTTTTAACTCTTGAAAATTTTTCGTTTTTATTGTAATTTATCAGATAGAATAGTCAGAAAGGGTTTCTAAATGGGTGACTCATGGAGAATAATGATCGTTCTCGCCTTCTTTGTCCTGAGTGTCGGGACACTAGGTATCAGAAACACATTTCCCATTCTGATGTGCGCACTATGCAACCAGAGATGGCGCGCAGGGATTATGTACGTCGTACCCAATGCAAGTTGCGCGAAATGTGACGGAACAGGCTCCGTCTACGACGCTGACTGTGAGCCTATGAACTTTGTGAGACTACATACTACATGTAACTGTCATATTCGCGTATGCGAAGAGTGTAGGCCATGAGTGAGGGGCGACCTATTCAAAAAGACCGAATTCCATTTTGGTTTCTGGTTCTTGCCTTGTGCTCCTCTTTTTTGGCAGCCCTTCTCTTACTTGATGCTTTTGGCCATGATGTTTCAAGTTATAGAGTAATAAAAGAGAATGGGACGCCCATGGTTGCAAACTCAAAATATGAGTTTAAGACAAAGGGTTTTGATAGAATGCGCATCAAAATTAGAGGTATCGGTTGTCCGGCTCATATTGATTTGCAATGTGGTGACGCAAAGCCAAAGCATATTACAGTGACCAATGGAGATGCAAGCGGTACTATAGTAATTAATTTAAAGATTAATTGTCCCCGAGTCCTCCTCCTTTTTAGTGATATGACGTGTAGTCCCACGCGGACAATACTAGACGCTAAAATAATGAGGTCTCTAGATGTGCCTAGTCACTCTCTCGATGATCATTTAGACGGCGAAGCATAGGCTTCGCTCTTTTTTATGCTTTAATAAGTATATGAGAGATGGGGGCTTTAAAGATTTTATATTAGAACAGTTGCGTGATGTCGATGGGGTACGTGCCCGTGGTATGTTTGGTGGTTTTGGTTTGTATTCGGGTAGTACATTTTTTGGGATTCTTACAAGAGAAGGAGGAGTTTATTTTAAGACAGATGAAAAATCAAAAGAACGATTCTTGGCAGTAGGTATGGGCTTATTTAAACCAAGTCCAAAGCAAACATTAAAAAATTACTATGAAGTGCCTCCAGATATCTTAGAAAATACAGACGAACTCACATTATGGGCGCGGGAGGCCGTAGCGTTGACCAAAGAGAAAAAGTAGTGTATTCTACCTGGTACAGATACATCTATCTCCCGCGGGAGATATTTATTTTTTAGAGAGAACCCCCTATGGATATTCGAAATATTGCAATTATTGCTCACGTTGACCACGGCAAGACAACTCTTACTGACGCTATTATGCGTCAGACAGGAGCCGTTGGTGAGGGCGTTAGTATGGACTCAAACACGCTAGAAAAAGAGCGTGGTATTACGATTTATGCAAAAAATTCATCGATAGTTTATAAGAACACAAAGATTAATATAGTAGATACTCCGGGGCACGCTGATTTTGGTTCGGAAGTTGAGCGCGTACTTCGTTCTATCGATAACGTGCTTTTGGTGGTGGACGCTCAAGAGGGCCCAATGCCGCAGACTCGGTATGTTCTTAAAAAGTCTATAGAGCTTGGATTTAAGCCTATTGTTGTTATTAATAAAATTGATAAGCCAGCAGCAGACCCAGACAGGACTCATGATCAGGTTTTTGATTTGTTTAGTGAGCTTGGAGCCACGGACGCACAGCTTGATTTTGATGTTGTGTATGCAATTGGTCTCAATGGTACATCAAAGAGAAAGCTTACTGATGAGGCCAAAGACATGACTCCATTGCTTGATATGATTTTGGAGAAGGTTGCTAAGGCTTCAGCTGACGAATCAAAACCATTTCGCGCACAACCTTTCAATCTTGCCTATGACAATTACCTTGGTCGTATGTGTGTTGCGCGTATATATGACGGCAAGGCATCAGTAGGAGATGCTGTAACCATAAAGAAAGCGGATGGGTCTGTCATCACGGGTAAAATAACTAAGTTGTTTACTTTTGAGGGCCTTTCAAGAATTGAGTCACAGTCTGTGAGTGCTGGTGATATTGTTATTATTGCTGGTATTCCTGAGATTTATATCGGAGATACTATCTGTGTTGGAGACTGTGAATCACTTCCAACAATTACTATTGACCCACCAACTATTTCACTTAAATTTATGGTTAATTCATCTCCATTTGCTGGCCGCGAAGGAGAATTTGTAACGAGCCGACAAATTCGTGAGCGACTTGAACGTGAGCTAGAAGTAAACGTTGGGCTACGTGTTAATTTTAATAATAGTACCTCAGGAGACATGTTTGAGGTTTCGGGCCGTGGCGAGCTTCATATTGCTATTTTGCTTGAGAATATGAGACGAGAAGGCTTTGAGCTCCAGGTATCACAGCCATCGGTTATCATAAAAGAAGTTGATGGTAAACGTCATGAGCCGTTCGAAGAAATCACCGTAGATGTGCCAAGTGAATCACAAGGTGTTGTTATAGAAAAGCTTGGTAATCGAGGTGCGGTCATGAATACTCTTGAGCAACATGAAAATACTATTCGTATGGTTTTTGAAGGACCTACTCGTGGCCTTCTCGGGTATCGGTCAGAATTTATTGTAGATACAAGAGGTGAGGGAATTTTGGCAACACGAGTTGTTGGATTTAAGCCATGGAAAGGAGATATCGCACGTCATTCGGCAGGTTCAATGGTCTCACAAGTTGCTGGCAAGGCACTAGGATACTCACTTGCAAATCTTCAAAAGCGCGGAGTTTTGTATATTGGTCCAAATACCGAAGTATATGAAGGTATGGTAATTGGCGATACGTCCAAGGGTGATATACTCACAGTAAATCCAATCAAAGGAAAACAGCTTACCAATATGCGAGCGTCTGGCTCTGATGATAATATTCAGCTTGCACCACCAAGGCCAATTGATATCGAATCTGGTCTTGAGATAATGGGCGAAGACGAATATCTAGAGATAACTCCAAAGAGTACAAGGTTGCGAAAACAGTTCTTGACAGAGGTAGATCGTAACAGAAACAAAGCAAAAAAACAGGGTTGATTGAATGCCATGTTTTTTTAATATATTCTGCAAGTAGAGGAGTTCTCTATGTCCAGAACAGATATCAGTGTTGAGGATACAGTCATCTATCGTGGCTTATGTCCAGAACGCGACCACCCCGAACTATATGTTGTTGATGAAAGTGGAGACTTGGTTAGGGGAATTCGATTTCGTCTTGAGTGCCGAGAACATACACTCGAAGAGATTTTAGCGATTGTTGAGTTTCGCGCAGCCTTAGTGGGGATAAAAATTTTAGATGTAGACACAACCGATACAAATCCAGAAGAGGATGTTCTTGGGCCTATATATCTTATACATTTCGTGGACAAAGGGGGGTAGCCACCCTCTTTTTTTGGTGACATAGTATACATACGTATGAGCGAAAAGCAGTGTTCAGTATCATCTTCGCGTGGGCGTGGTGTTATTGTAGCGGCAATTCTTGCAAGTGGTCTCGCCTTTTTAATTGGAACTGCGATTTCCGTGGCACTTCCTGCTATACAGGCCGAATTTTCGGCAAGCATTAATCAAATACAGTGGGTAATTAATGCAAACATTCTTGCGTTGTCCTCACTTCTTTTGATTGGCGGGTCTTTGGGTGATAATTTTGGACGTAAAAAGATTTTTATGATTGGGATTGCTGTGTTTGGTTCAGGCTCATTTCTTGCAGGCTTCTCAAATTCAATTTCACAACTCATTGGATTTCAGGCGTTGGCTGGCGTTGGGGCGGCGATGATGGTGCCAGGTAGTCTTACCATTATCAATGTTTCAATAAAAGAAGAAGAACGAGGGCGCGCAATTGGTTTATGGTCTGGGTATTCGGCAGGACTTGCAGTATTTGGGCCACTTTTGGGTGGTTTCCTTGTTGAGAATTTTGGTTGGAGGTATGTTTTTTTCTTAGTTGTTCCTGTTGCTTTGGTCTCCCTCATCATAACCGCTAGAAATATTTTTGAAAGTCGCAATGAAGAGATTAAAAAACTTGATTGGGCAGGAACCATTGCAATTGGCCTTGCACTATTTGGTTTGGCGTATGGGCTTGTGCAGGGTTCTGTGCTCGGCTGGCAGTCACCGATAGTATTGGGTAGCATACTTGTCGGTATCGTATCGCTCATCGCCTTTGTACTTATAGAACGCAAAGCACAAAATCCCGTCGTTCCACTTGCGATTTTTAAGTCTCCACTCGTGTCAGCGGCAAACATAGTTACACTTTTCTTATATTTTGCGCTTCAAGGAATGATTTTCTTTTTAGTTTTAAACTTTCAGCAGATACAAGGATATAGTCCGACATTTGCGGGGCTCGGAATGCTGCCCCCGATCATTTTGATTACGTTTTTATCGGGGCCCGCAGGCATACTAGCTGATAGAATTGGCCCCCGTTTGCCGATGATACTAGGACCCATTTTAGTTGGTATTGGTATGATGTTAATTGGGTTTGTTGGTATTAATTCTAACTATTGGGTTTCATTTTTCCCAGGACTTGTATTGTTTGGGGCGGGCATGGCCTTAGTTATTGCACCTCTTACAAAGTCTGCGCTTGATGTTGAGCCAAAATATTCTGGATCTGCTTCGGGAGTTAACAATTCCGTCTCACGCGTTGCAGGGCTTCTGGCGATTGCAATACTCGGTGTCTTTATGCTTTCTACCTTCCAAAACAATTTAGATACTGAATTGTCTGAGACAAATCTAAATACATCTGAATATATAGCAATTCTTTCTCAATCAGATAAGTTGGGTGGTATTGAGATTCCAGAATATTTTACGACTGACGCAAGGAGTGAGGCCAAATTTGCAATCTCGCGTTCATTTGATGCTGGATTTCAAAAAACCATGTTTGTATCAGCAGCACTCGCATTTCTGAGTTCGTTAGTGGCGGCCACAGCGATTCATAATAAGAAAATGGTTTAGTTTTTTGAGCTCAGTGCATTTTTGACTAACCAAGGCTATTCCGCGTTATAGTATAAGCGATGACAGAAGAAGAAATAGATATTCATGGAGAGGATGTAAAGCTAGAGATTCCTCTCTGGCAAAAATTATTACAGGGTAGCATCGCCTTGATTTTGTTGGTAGCTATTTTAAATATTTATGGATTTGGAGATGTATTTCGATATAAAAAAACTTCTGAAACTGTATATCAGCCGGAGTTACCAGCGGTAGAGATGGCGACTGATGCTGGTGAGCTCGTAGTACCATTGAATATTATTATTATTCGAAGTGACGGTACATTGGGTTCCGAGCGTGATGAGGAAAACGTAAAAAATCTTATAGCGCAGGCCGACCGAATTTGGGAGCAAGCAAATATAACACTAGAGGTTCGTGGTATTACTACATATCATCAAGATGATACGAGTGTTCGTGTTTTTTATGACAATATTAATAATTATATTAATGTGTATGCACAGGATGATTTTGAAAGAGGTATGATAAATCTATTTTTGTTAAAGAACCTACAAGGTATTAATGGCATCTCATTTGGTGGACTATCAGCCATCGCTGTTGCTGACTATACATCCGTGCCCGACTTCAGGGCTCTTGCTCATGAAATAGGTCACCAATTGGGATTAATCCACGTACCAGAGGAAAGAGGCCATTTAATGTATCAAGGAGCTAATGGAACCGGTCTGTCCCTAGATGAAATAGTAAGCTCACGTAGTATAGCGAGCGAAAGATTCAGATAACACACAGGAGAGATTGTGAGTCTCATGTATTTGCCGATATAATAAAACCAATGACTCCAACGGTTAAACTGGGTGGTGATGGAGAGAGTTTTAAGTTCCCTACCTTTATATTAGTTATTGGTATAATGGTAATTCTTGGTGGGGTCTACTACATAACAACACTCGATGGTCCTTTTGGTTCTGATGTTGATGAGGAATTGTTTGATGAGCCTGGTCCACCCATAAGGGACCAAGCATCTGCAGACTATTTTCGTAACCGAGTTTCTGATCTGGTTGTAGAAAGAGTCGGGCAGCCAATAGAGGGGGTTGAATCAAGTTCTTTGCTCTTGGCTTTTCCAGCATTAAGGCCGTCTGATTTTGATGGGGTTACGACAAGTGCCGATGGGTCATTAACTAATGAGGGGTATACGACGCTTCTAGGTAATATTGCTACTCGCCATGGAAAGTCTGTAGGGGATACAGAATCTGTCGATGAATATCTTAGAATTTTGTCCGAAGTTCCAATTCTTGTAAATTTTGGTACCCACGTTGTGTACGATTCCGCTGACAGAGAGATTTCCTCGAGCCTCATTGCAGAAAGCTGTTCTCATTTGGGGGGCAAGGTGAATCAGTGTGGTAGTATGTGTCCACGACTTGGTGGTGAGATGCTCGGAGGTGAAAATTGTCCCGCAGTCTGCGTCTTAACGTGCGACCTAGATTTTTAACGACTGAAAGGAGTATGAAAATGGAAATACTCTTGTGGTGCGACCTAATTTTCAAGGAGTAATAACGACTATGAAAATGGAAATACTCTTGTGGTGCGACCTAGATAAATAAAAGCGAACTGTAGCAGGCCTGAAACTCCCACATAATTTTTATACACAAGTTTATATAAACAATTATATAAAATGTTATAATAAAAACATACTCTCCTTTATTTTTTTTAATGAGCAAAGGTCATTTATAGGCAACTAATTTCTGGATATGGAAAATAAAAAATTAGAATGGGTTTTAAGAATAGCTGTTTTCGGGGAATTCTTGGGCCATGGAGTATTTGCGCTCCAGGGCAAGACTGGTTGGTTTAAGTATTTTGAAGCAGTGGGTATAACCAACACGGAGACTATGGTAAGTATCCTACAGGTTGTAGGTATAATGGATATTGCACTTGCTATTCTTGTTTTGGTATTTCCTATGAGACTTGCTCTGTTGTGGATGACATTCTGGGGTGTATGGACGGCAATGATTAGATGGCCGGTAGGGCCTGACCCAGTATGGGACTTCTTTGAACGATGGGCTAACTGGGGGGCTCCACTGGCTCTTTTGTTGGCTCGCGGGTGGCCACGATCGATTAGGGAGTGGTTGAAATAAAAGTTGAAATAAAAATAGAGCACAACAAAACACTGCAATAGAATGCAGTGTTTTGTTATACTTATACGTATGAATCCCGTTAGAGATTCTAGCGTTGGATATTAAAGGTTAGTATAAAAATAAAATGGATAATAAAAGGTATAATTATGAATCAACAACGGAAACTCAAAGTTTCCTATCTCTAACGGGATGAAGCAATCGCGCCTTGAAGCTTTGGTGGACGGAATCTTTGCAATCGTAATGACTCTTTTGGTTTTGGAGATCGCAGTTCCAGAACTTGTTGGAGACCGCTCTGATATAGCTATTTGGAATGCACTCAAAGAACTTGTACCCAATCTTGTAACATATATACTTGCGTTTTCGGTTCTCGCAACATATTGGATTAGCCAGCACTATATTATGTCTATTTTTGCCGTCAATTTAACGCGCACATTGATGTATCTCAATTTTCCATTTTTGGCGCTTGTGGCGCTCATTCCCTTTACAACTCACCTGTTGGGTTCATATCCAGAATCCCATCTCGTTATATGGGTATTTGGTAGCCATGTAATATTGATTGGTATTTCACTATTTGTTATTTTACGTTATGTGGACAAGGCGACTGAAGTAAAAAATCCTGCTAGACATCGTCGTGATATTCGTCTTGGATATATTCGTATTCTATTTCCTGTCGTGTCTGCAATTATAGCAATTGCAGTTGCTCCACAGAACTACAAGGCGGCAATAGGTATTTTTATTGCTATTGTTATTCTTAACTTTGTACCAGGGGCTGTAAGCTATATAAGCAAGGGGTATGCAGAGCTCGTAGGTCACGAGTTGTAGCAAAAATAATTAATTACTTTTTAGCGCGATCTAAGCCGTTTTGTAATACTTGATTGCGCTCAATCAGAAGCATAAAAGTAATTAATTATTTTTTATGGGATGTTTTATTATTTTTTTGGATATTTAAATATTTTAGAGCATTAATAACATGTATTGTCAACTTATAGTTTTTTATTGACCATGCGACTAGAGCCCTGTATCCTGATACATACGCAATTATTTAACATAATTAATATGAATAATAAAATACTTATCGTACTGGTTGTTGCTCTCATAATTGGGATTGGAGGATATCTTTTACTTGCAGGACCTGCTGGGTATGATGAACTAGCGGTGTACGGGGAAGATACTACTCTACATGGGGATCAGATTATTGAATCTGGTCAGAAACTAACAGTAGCAAATGGCTCTACTTTGACTGTTGATGGAAATCTTACAGTAGATGGGGCTATCGAATGTGATAGAGGGTCTCTTAATCTTGTAGTTAATGGTGATTTGACGGTACATGACCGTATTGCATGTGATGGTGCCGAGATAGACGAAGACGGTGCTTTGGTTTCAGCGCGTGATATTAGGGTTGTTGTATCTGGCGCTGTTGATTTCGGTGATGATTCGGTTATTGAGGCAGATGGAAACATACAGATTGTAGATAGTGTCGAGCTTCTTGTGCCAGATGATAAGGTAGTTGAACTCTACGATTCTGTTGAGAGTATTCCAGATGTTGGTTTGACTGTAGGCCCTTTCGTTGAAGAAGGAACACAGCCAGAAGGTGCTGATGAGGCTTATTTTGTCGAGCCAACTGATTCAAAAGTCTCACTTTTTGAGATTCCTGTAGCGAATGCACAGGTGGCGCCCCCAGTATTAATTCGTGGGAAATGGGGTATGCGAAATCCTCCAGCAAAAGGTATACGACGTATTGTTGTTTTAAGTTTTCCAAATGCGTCAGGTGTAACAATTAATAACTATACACTATCAGGACCGCCCGGACGGAGTGGAGTAGATGACAAGGGTGGCACATGTAATGCAAGGGGGACTGATGGTGAGGATTCATTTCGTTTCCTAGCCTTTGCTCCAAATATTACTGTGCAAAAATTCACACTCAACCTTGGTGATGGTGGAGCTGGGGGGTCTGCGGAAACCACAAAAGACTGCAAACCAGGAACTGCAAAGGGTGGAAAGGGTGGAAAATCAGGAAACTTTCGAATGACAGCAGCTAAAGATTTTCAGATTAAAGGCTCGTTTGATATTAATCCTGGAGATGGTGGTAAAGGTGGTGATGCTACAGCTCATGGAAAAGATGGTGGACCAACTGAAGATGGTGGTAATGCATCGTCTACCGCTGGTAATGGTGCCAACAATAAAAAACAACTTTCAGTTAGCGGTTCTGTAGGTGGTACTAATAATGTTGCTGTTGGTTCTATTAATGGTGGCGTTGGTGGTGTTGCTACTGCAAACCCAGGAACTGGAGGGAATGGTGAAAAATGCAAACAAGATGGCGGTAAGGGAGGAGACGGAACTGCCGTAGGTGGTAAGGGCGGGGACGCTTCGTTTACTCCAGGTGGTTTTGTCGGCCGAACGGTAACTGCACGAGACACTGGTGGCAATGGAGGGGACTCAAATGCTCACGGTGCCGCTGGTGGTGCCGGTGGAGGTTGTGACGCAACTGACGACGGTGGTGATGGTGGCAAGGGAGGAGATGCCACGTCAAAACCAGGAAAGGGTGGTTCTGGTGACTCAGCAAATGGAAGAGAAGGACAGAAAACAGATGAGATCGGTGGAGATGGTGGCAATGGAGGGGACGGATGTCTTCCTGGGGCAGGTGGCAAAGGAGGCAAGGGAGACCCACAGGGTAAGGATGGTGATGATGGAAAGAACCTTTGTAACATTCCACCCCCACCACCAACTGGTGTAGTTCCACCACCATCTTCAAGACAGACAGTTCGAGTCATTCGGGTGGGAAATACATACATTCCCGTCGACCAACTTCACATCTCTCCCGGAGAAGAGGATGGCTGTCCTGACGAACATTGGCACCCAATTGCTGGTGATGCTACAGCGACTGACGGAACAAAAATTCCAGATACAGGTAATTGTGGATATGGATCTGTTTCCCAAACCCCTGTAATGGAGATTGAGTTATAAAACATCAAGTAGTCTTAGAACAAAAAAAGCTAATTTGCCTTCTCACTCATTCTCGCCACGTAGAACGTGGCTCTGAGGTTGAAGCCTGTAGCTTCAAAAACCGTTCTAAGGCAAATTAGCTTTTTTTGCGAAGAGTTTTTTGCCTATTTTTAAAAAAGCATATGGTTCTCATGCGGTCTGAGAGACCTTTTTAGCATGGTCTCCGACGAGTGTCGGAGCAAAAAGGTTGAGCCCTCGGAGTCCTACGCTGGTAGGACGAGAATGAGCACTGAGAACTATATACTTTTTGAAGGCTTTTCCCCAAGTAAATATACCAAAAGAGTGGTATTCTATATGTATACTAAGGAGTGTGGCAAATAATATCATTCCCGCTACAATTCCAATTATTTTAGCTAGAACTTGTTAAATATTTTTCAAAATATCTTTCAGATATTCTTTCAAAATATTTCACTATGTTTCGCTTAAAATAATAGAAATTCGCCAGGAAAGCATATTATTCACCACACTCCGAGATAACCACTCTTTTATTTTGAAAAAGTATTTTATAACGTTTTTTGCAGGACTCTTTGTTGTGATGCTACTCACAACAGGTTTTGCTGTGGCCCATGGCGATGAAGATGTTCACGATGAACCAACTATTAATGTTTTAGAAATTCGTGATCAAAATATACGTGTTGCCACAGCAGCAGTCGGATTTTTAATATTTTTGGTTATGCTTGCGATCTGGTGGGCTGGCGATAACGAGAATGCAAAAAAAGGGATTTTTATCCTCATGGTTATAACGGTGTTGCTCCCAACAATATATTTTGTTGTATCAACTTTGAGAGTTAATTTTGCATCTCCGTATGGCGGGCCCGTTCATTGGCATGCAGACTTTAAAATTTTTGCGTGTGGCACAGAACTTGACCCACCAATTCCTGAAGGTCGTTTTTCAAATAAGACGGGTACTTCTGTGCTACATGAACATGAGGATAGGCGCATGCATGTAGAGGGCGTTGTTGTTGACGACAATGAGATATCTCTTTCTAATTTCTTTGGCTCCTCAGGAGGAGAGTTAGTAGGTGGGCGGTTTAAGGCACCAACTGGGGCACAAAGTTTTATTGAATATTCTGATGGGGACACGTGTTCAAATAGTGAGCAGGGTGTTTGGAATGTATTTTTATATGAAACTGGTGGTACCGACATAGCGCATCAGAGAAAACTTTCAATAGATGAATACCCAGATTATGTGCTCTCTCCTTATCAAGAGGCGCCACCTGGTGACTGTATTATTTTTGAATTTGGTCCAGAAAAAGATGTAACTCAACAGATCTGTGATTTTTATCAGATAGCGATTGACAAGGGTAATTTAAAAATAGCAGAGTAATATGGAACCAACCGTTATTTCTCAACTGCCAACAATAATAACCGTCGTAACAACGGCTGCGATTGATGCCATTAATCCGTGTGCGATTGGCGTAATGATTTTGATGATCTCAGCCGTCATGGTTTCGGGACAATCAATGAAAAGGATGATTCTCCTTGGGCTCCTCTATACGTTTGCTGTTTTCATAACATATTTGTTGGCTGGATTTGGTCTTCTTTATTTCTTCGCAGACGTTCCTTTGTATATTGGTGAGTATTTGTCTGTTGGTGTCGGAGTGTTCATTGTCATAGCGGGTCTACTTGAGGCAAAAGATTTCTTTTGGTATGGAAAGGGTTATTCTCTCGCGATTCCAGTTTATTTTTCTAAGAAGCTCGCTAACTTTGCAAACAATACATCAATGGCGGGTGTATTTTTACTCGGTGTATTTGTTTCAGCAGTTGAGCTTCCCTGTACAGGTGCACCGTATTTAGCTATTATTGCTCTTCTGAGTCAGAATTTTGATGCGACAGCATTTTGGCTACTTGTTTTATACAACGTCATCTTCGTTTCTCCACTTTTGATTATCCTTGGCCTTGTTGTATCTGGCGTAAAACTTCAGTCAATTAAGTTTTGGAAGCAATCCAACAGAGGGACTATGCGTTTGGCAATAGGTCTACTTCTCATAACTCTCGGATGGTTACTCATTTTTATCTCAAATGGAATAATTAACTTTGGATAATGAAGCATATTATCAAACGACATGGACATGAAGAAACGTATGATGGACGCAAGATATACGCGTCTGTGTATGCCGCTGGTATAAACTCGCATCACGAAAAAGAAGAGGCTGAGAAAATGGCAGATGTTGTGTGTGACTCTGTGAGTGAATGGGTATCTGACAAGTCAGAAGTTTCTTCAAATGATCTTTTCAAGATAGTAACCGAAGAACTTCGCAAAATGGATAAAGACGCAGCTTTTATGTATGAGACGCATCGAGATCTTTCATAGACCATGCAAGAGTTATCATATTCGACTTCACTCGATGAAGTTCTCAGCCAGTTAAAATCTGATCAAAAAAATGGACTCTCGAGTAATGAAGTCTCTGTTCGTCGTGAGAGCTATGGCTCGAACACACTTCCAGTAGGAAAAAAAACTCATTGGTGGGAGCTTTTGGCGGGTCAATTCATAAACCCGCTAATTATCATTTTGCTGATTGCCGCTGCTTTAACATACTGGATTGATGAGCGAGTGGATTTTACAGTCATTATGTTGGCAGTTGGAGTAAATGTGCTGATAGGTTTTTGGCAGGAGTTTCGTTCAAGTCAAATTTTTGAAAAGCTTCAGAGTCTTGTCCGTGTCATGGCGCGCGTCATGCGTGATGGCGAGATTAAGGAACTAGACATGACCGAGCTTGTTCCTGGGGATATTATTATTCTTCGTGGAGATATTAAAGTTCCAGCAGACGCACGTATTCTAAGCGCTAAGAATTTACTTGTAAACGAAGCATTGCTCACAGGAGAGTCGGCAGCTGTACATAAAGAGTCTATTGATTTATCAGGGGACTTGCCGCTCGGTGACCATAAGAACATGGTTCACATGGGAACCATTGTTGAGCGAGGTGAGGGGTTGGCGGTGGTTACAGCAACTGGTGCGTCATCCGAGATTGGAAAGATTGCGGCCCTTACCGCAAAGGTAGAAGATGAAGAAACACCACTTCAAGAGAGACTTTCAAAGTTGGGAAAGCTCTTAGCTATTTTTATGACTGTATTTTCGGTCGTTATTTTTATCGTCGGTATTTTTGAAGGTCATACAGTAAGCGAAATGTTTACGGTAGCTATTGCCGTAGCAGTAGCTGCCATTCCAGAGGGATTACCAGCGGCACTATCTGTGATACTTGCGGTATCTGCTTCACGCATATTGAAACGAAAGGGACTCGTTAAAAAACTCATTGGTGCTGAAACACTTGGTTCCACAACAGTCATCGTTACTGATAAAACAGGTACTATTACCGAAGGCACGATGGTTGTTGAGAAGGTCTTTGGTTCTCGTGATGATAGCGCGGTCGCTCAAGCACTGGCGTTTGCGAGCGACATAGATGTCATTGGCGGCGTGCTCAAGGGAGAGGCTACTGATCGCGCCAAGGTGCAGTTTTATTTAGACAAGGGAGGCAAATTAAATGAACACGAACAAAAAGCATTTATACCGTTTGATCAGAGACGAAAATATTTAGCCAGTTTTAATGATATGGGCAATGGTAAGACTCGTTTATTTGTTAGCGGGGCGCCAGAAGCACTCATTGAGCGTTCTACGATGGGAGATGTTGAGCGAGACGCATTGTTAAAAGAAATCGAGAAGTATGCAAGTGATGGTTACCGTCTTATTGCGTCTGGCGCAAAAGACATTGAGGACTCAGAGTACACAAACTTTGAGGACGAAAAGACCCTTCATGAAAAGATTCGTGGTATCAATTTTTTGGGTATTGCAGCCATCAGGGATCCTATTCGAAAGGACGTATATGAATCTATCAAGATAACAAGAAAGGCTGGCATACGGGTTATTATGGCGACCGGAGACCATAAGACGACTGCAACTTCAATTGGCAAGGAGCTCGGGTTTGGTATTGAAGATCATTTTGTTTTAAGTGGTTCAGAGATTGATGGGATGAATGATATAGACTTGAGTGCTCGTGCCGAAAATGTAACTATTTTGTCTCGAGTAACACCTGCTCACAAGCAGCGTCTTGTTGAGATTTTGATTAAAAAAGGTGCTGTTGTTGCAATGACGGGAGATGGCATCAATGATGCACCAGCTCTAAAAGCGGCAGACATTGGTATTGCCGTTGGTTCGGGGACAGACGTTACAAAAGAGGCGGCAGACTTAATTCTTATGGATGACAGTTTTTCGACTATTACTGCGGCCATTCGAGAGGGGCGAATTGCGTTTGATAATATGCGAAAGGTTACAGTGTTTTTGTTGTCGAACTCTTTTACCGAGGTTATCATTGTGATGGTAGGTCTTGTGTTTAGAACTGCATTTTTACCAATTACTGCCGTTCAAATACTGTGGGCCAATCTCGTTGAGGATAGTTTTCCTAATTTTGCGCTCGCATTTGAACCTGGTGAAAAAGATATAATGGATCGCAAGCCGATTCCACGAGGAGAAAGAATTTTGGATAGTGAGGCAAAGATTATTATTTATCTTGTTGGAATATTTTCAGACTTAATGCTCGGTACAATATTTCTCTATCTCTATTGGTACTCACAGCTTTCTCCAGAACACATTCAGACCTTTATTTTTGCTATTCTTGCTACCAACTCTATGTTTATCGTATTTGCCGTAAAGTCATATAGGATTTCGATTCTGAAAACAAACTTACTCAATAATCCATATCTTATTTTTGCCGTTCTGATTAGTTTTGGGTTCATGGGGGTTGCGATTTATCTTCCTCAGGTACAGGCTCTATTGGGTACTGTAGCTCTTTCTTTGAAAGAGGTTGGTATAGTATTTAGTCTTGGGATGCTACAGCTAACTCTTATTGAGCTTGCAAAGTGGTGGAGCAGAAACAGTACGCTTGATGATAGACTTGTTAATATGTTTACACCTACCGCCAAGTAACACATTAACTTTATAGAGCTATTTACATATAAGGATATTCGTTGATAAGATACATTCATGGAAGAAAAAACAATCAAGTGTGGCAAGTGTGGCAAGGAGAAGCCCGAGAGTGAAGGACACTACGTGCTAGAAGGCACTACGTTTTGTTGCGAAAAATGTTGCGGTAATCCCGAGGACAAAAAGCACGACGAGAATGCCAATATGTGTGAATTTTGCTAAATCCTGAAAGAGTAGATCAGTCTGACTGCCAACTACTCTTTTTTAGTTACCTATGATATTAGTAACACATGCAGTTGTTGGAGCAGCCTTTGGCCATAGATTATCTAGTGCCGCCATAGCTTTTGTTATTGGAATCATTAGTCATTATGTTTTTGATATGATTCCTCATTGGCACTACAAGCCAACAAAAATTAGAGAAGCGACCAAGGACAAACCATTTGGTGTGAAGACTCTCACGCTTGGACGTGAACATATTCCAGAACTTGCAGCCATTGGGCTCGATTTAACAGCGGGTCTAATCCTTTCATTTATATTTTTTGATGGAGCTCCGCTTGTCATTTTGGCTTCAGTCATTGGTGCGGTGCTACCAGATTTAGTCGTTGGATTTACAAAAATATATCCACTCAAGCCTCTTGTATGGCACGACAGATTTCATCGCTGGATGCATTCAGATATTGATTTGGACGAAAAACATATCATCGGTATTGGCAGCCAGACGGCCATCATTATACTTTTTATTCTCCTAGCCGCGTGACCCCCGATACTAATAAACCTAAAGCACGCTGTGCGATGCGAAGCATCCTTGTGCTCATTATATGGGGGTGATAAGGTAGTAGTATGCGAAAACATCTTTTTGTTGCCTTTCTTGGTATTTGGGTTGCGGTGTTGCCGTTTCTACCTATTTCTTATGGAACTACTTATAAGTCTGTAATGATTGCGACAGGTCTTATTATTGCAGGTCTTTCAGTCATTTCACTTCGAGAAACAACTAACTAGCAACATGGAAAGACCGCCCTTCTATGACTATCTTATAATCGGAGGCGGTATTGCGGGTACTACCGCAGCTGAAACAATTCGCTTGCATGATGCACAGGGATCTATTGGTGTTATTACAAATGAAAGCGAGCCCCTCTATTCTCGAGTTCTTTTACCAAGCTATATTAGAAAGAAGATTGAACGAGAGAAGGTTTTTTTACGTTCTGAGGACCATTACACTAATAGGCGTATTGATTACATTGTAAACGAAGAGGTTCTCTCGGTTAATTTTGATACCCACGAATTATTAACCAAAAGTGAACGCAAAATAGCTTTTACAAAACTTCTTATCTCTACCGGTGGCACACCAAACAAGTGGAATGTTAAAGGTGGAGACCATGACCGTATAGTTCGGATGCAGACAATTAAAGATGCGGATCGTGTACGAGCTTTATTTTTACAAGCTCAAGAAAAAGGAGGTGGCTCTACAGTTGTTGTCGGAGGTGGTTTTATAGGGCTTGAGTTTATGGAGACATCCGTTGCATATGGTTTTGAAACGCATGTCATATTGCGTGAACAAAAAATTTTTGGCGACCTCATAGATGATCAGGGGTGGAGCATGTTGTTGCCATCATTTGAGCGAAGTCGTATAACCATACATCCTGAAACTGAAGTACGTCTTATCGAAGACAATGCTGGCAATCCAGTTGTCAAAACAAACACCCGTCTTAATCTTGAGGCGCAAGTAGTTGGGTGTGGGATAGGTATAAAGCGAAATTTGTCAGCCTTTGAGGGGATGGGGCTCGAGATACAAAAAGGTATAAAGACGAATCAGTTTTTGGAAACATCCTTGCCAAACGTGTGGGCAGCTGGAGATGTTGCAGAATATTTTGATGAAATTTTTGGTGAACACCGCATGATTGGTAACTGGACACATGCATTTTTACAGGGGAGGGCCGCGGGTTCTTGTATGGCAGGCGTTCGAAATGCTTTTCGTATGGTATCAGGATACTCAATAACAAGCCTCGGGAAACATTTTACAACCATTGGGCGAGTTGAGGGAGCCTCAGAAATGGATTCTTTCGTTAAATTATGGCCGGGTGGGCAATATCTTCGAGTATTTTTTAAAGATGACCTAATTCAGGGTGCTCTTTTGATTGATAGATTTCAGGATAAGAATGCTCTCGCAAAATTAATAGAAGATAGAGCTACTCGTACTGATGCAGAAAAGATTTTAGCCTCACTTGATGATTAGCAAAGATAATATTATGAAAGTTGTTACAGCGGGTGGACTTGTTGTCTTATTTTTGTTCTTCTTTTTTCAGTATTTAAAACCAAGGCCCGTTGTATATCAAGCGGTCAAAGAAGAAAAAGTGAGTGTCGTTGAAGCGGTCCCAGATCATATTGAGACACCAAACAGCGTACGAGCCGTGTACATGACGAGCTGGGTTGCGGGCTCCAGATATCGTGAACCGGTTCTGGAGTTTATCAAAGATTCCAGTGTAAATGCGGTCGTTATTGACATTAAAGATGATACTGGGCGCGTATCTTTTATTACAGAGGACGAAGTTATAAAGACGTTAGGTTCGGAAGAAGAGAGAATCTCAGATATCGAAGAGTTGATAGATGAGTTCCACAGACAAGGAGTATATGTAATCGGAAGAATATCTGTTTTTCAGGATCCATATGCAGCGCGTCGCATGCCAGAAAGTGCCGTCATGGATATAGATGGTGGCGTGTGGCGCGACCGTAAGGGGCTTTCATTTATTGACCCTGGCGCAAAGGACTTTTGGGACTATATTGTTAGAATTGGGCACGAATCGGTTAAGGTTGGCTTTGATGAGTTAAATTTTGATTACGTTCGGTTTCCATCGGATGGTGCCGTATCACGAACCGTATATCGTCATTTGGGTGATTTATCAAAAGAAGATGCGCTTGAAAATTTCTTCAAATATCTTGGTGAGCAAGACTTTGGTGTACCGACATCCGCAGATTTATTTGGTTTAACTACCTGGTCACACGACGGACTTGGAATCGGACAAGTCTTGGAGAAGGCAGCACCATACTTTGACTACATAGCGCCAATGGTATACCCGTCTCACTATGCTGATGGGTTTCAGGGTTATGATAAACCAGGAAAGTATCCCTATGAGATCATTCATACAGCAATGCTATATAGCATGTTCAGACTTGAACAAATGGGGGAGGATCCAAAAAAATTACGTCCTTGGATACAAGATTTTGAAATACATGGGATTCCGTATGGACAAAAGGAGGTTGAAGCTCAAATGAAAGCTACATACGACGCAGGACTTACTTCTTGGATGAGTTGGGATGCATCTAACAAATATACACAAGAGGCCTATAGATAGTTCACAGATTTACTCTGTTATTGTGAGCCCGTTCACTGCTATTATATGTCTATAATAGGTTATGTATGCCTTTGAGTAAAATAACTAAAACTTTTTTTGTGAAGCGTGTAATAGCAATTGCATTTTTTGTTCTACTGTTTGGTGGTGCATCAGATGTATTTGCCGCTCACATAATTTCGAGTACATCGGGAAGTACGGGTACATGGCTTAATTCAGGCACTTCCTTTAATTTGAGCGGAAGTGTTTGGTCTTCTTGGTTTCTACCAGGTCTTCAATGGGTGAAAGATCCGCCGTGGGGTGGGAATGCGGCATCAGCCACGTGTCATTTTACGAGTGGCGAGTTTGATTCAGAAAATGCAACTGTTAGATGTGATACGCCTGGTGAGTATGCTTTTGCACTCATCTATAATGATGGTACTACGGTTGAGGTGGATAATCCTGTATGGGTTACGGCACGACTTAAAACACCAAGCCCCAGTAGTCCGGGAGATGTGTGTGAGTTTTCCGGAGTACCTACGTTAAATTGGGCAAATATAGCAGGAGCTGATTCATACGGTTTTGAATGGTGTCGGACCCCGAGCGGATCATGTAGTCCAAGTAGTGTTGGTGTAGATCTATTTAGCAGCTCCCATACCCCATCAGCCTCTATAGTTAATGACCAGTCTGCTGGTAATTACTATGCTTTTAAGTATCGGTCCGAGTGTGTTGGATCATGTCCAACCGACTCATCTGGGGCAGAAAATATTTATAGTCCGTATTCTAGCACGGGTTTTATTAGATATGTAAGTTGTGCTGCACCCACGCTAAGCAAGACTTCAACATCATGTTCTTCTAACTTGGGAGTGGTTGATTTGAGCTGGACTGATGTAGGAGCTATTAGCTACGAACTTTATCATTGTAGTAGTGCCGGATCATGTAATCCAGCAAATAGTTATGATAGAAATGTAAGTGGCACAAGTTATCAGTATACAGGGCTTGCAAACAGCGTCACACACCGATTTATGGTTAAGGCAGATTATGGTGGCTATGTAAGTGATGAATCCAATCAAGTAACTCATGCCCCAAGTTGTGCAGCAGGACCGCCACCTCCTCCACCTCCACCACCACCTCCACCCTCTCCACCTAGTTACCCAGCACCAGGAAATCTAGTTGCAACTCCAGAATGTTCACAAGTTCGAGTCACCTGGAACAGTGTTCCAGGTGCAACCTCGTATCACGTTGCTCGCAAGCCAGACGACAGTGTTACACCTTATACAGAAATTGGGGCCCCTGCTTCCTCACCATTTGTCGACGGTACTGGAATTTTAGGAACTCCGTATAGATATAAAGTCGCAGCACACAGTGCTGGCCATGCGGCTGATGTTTATCAAGGTAGCCATGCCCTTGCAGCATCTAATAATTGTATTCCACCACTTCCACCGCCACCGGGATCCGGTTTAACAGCAACACCACGTTGTTCTGGTTCTTCGCCATACGTGGAGCTTCATTGGGATGCCATTCCAGGCGCAACGCAGTATCAGCTTACGAGAAAAACCAGTCAAAGTAGCATCATAAGCTACAATGCTGGAAATACAGCCTCACTTACATTGGACGATTATAGTATTTCTGATAATTCAAATTATGTTTATACGGTGAGCGGAAAAATTGGTGGAACATACGGGACTCCTTCATCTTATACACCTGTCAGAACGAATCAGTGTGGGACACCACCTCCATCGTCTGGGCAAGGAGCCCGTATTCAGGGTGTAAAGGTGCGAGCATCCGATGGCGCTTCTGGTATCGCAGCAATAAAAGATTTACGGGTTTCTCTTGCACCACTCGGTATAAGTTCTACAGAACAGCCATTTAATCTTTCGAGTGGTGTTCTAACCGGAACAGCTTACACAGCTTCAGTTGAAGTACCACTTGGGTGGACTGTCGGATATACACTTTGCCTTAACGATATATTTTGCCATGCGAACACGCCAACTCCTGGTAATTCGGTAACAATAAACATTCCAGTTAATGGTGGTAGCGGTGGAAACTATGCCGACCTTTGGTGGCATTTTATGCCTCCCGCAAATAATCCTGCTGGTTATCACGATGCGGCATCCTGTGAGTGGATTGCTGGGTGGGCATGTGATGAGGACGATTATAATACTGCACTTCGTATAGATATTTATAAAGATGGTCCGGCAGGTACTGGAAGTTTTGTTGGCTCTGCCACTGCTGATCGCCAAAGAGAGGTTGGAGTTGGTACCCAATGTGGCGGCAACAGAAACCACGGTTTTAGATGGGCAACTCCAGATTCACTCAAGGATGGCATGGAGCATGATATTTATGCGTATGCAATTAATATAGGCAGTGGTTCGAATAGAGAACTTGGTTCTAATCCTCATCCAAAGAGATTGCCCGCGTGTACCGTAACGTCAAGCAATCAAGCGCCGGTTGCCGCAGCCTCCGTGTCCAAAGACGGTATCACATATGCTAATTCGGTTACCATTACAAGGGGTGCTCCTACAACGATACTTCTTTCAGCATCAGGTAGTTCTGACCCAGATGGATGGAGCAGTTTAGATGGGGTGGCCGCAAGCGGATGGTGCGATTGGAATACCGACCTCAACCAAGGTGCACCAACGTATGAAGATAGGGTGAGTAGCCCTGCCGCTCCTTCAGACTGTAATATTTCGGTAGGCACATTAACATTTAATGATCCGCCCGGACCGTATACATATAACGTATTAAAAATTACAGATAACCAAGGTTTGGAGTCTACTGCAGCAACCATAACGGTAAACGTAGTTGATGCACCTGGTGGATTCATTGTTGGACGAGTAGATACAGATACTGATAATAATGGTGTTGGAGACGGAGTTTTTGCCGAAGAAGTAGGTGCTGGATGTGGGGGTCTTGAAATTGCCGGTATTACTATAGAAATTAATGGCCCTGACCAGCGCAATCGGAGTCTTAATGTTTGTGGCGCAACACCCGGATACTCGAGCGGTCTTGTTCAGCCAGGTCCGTATACGGTTCGACTGACAACACCTGCCAGTTGGGAAATTGTTGGATTGGGTGAAAAAACTGTAACACTTTTGGATGGGGGGACAGAGAGTGTTAATTTCTTAATTCGACCAAATATAGGACTGCCAGGTGACATAGAGATTTCTCATGATCCACTTGATGATCACGCGGGCGTATCTTTCCATGCTAATAATATTGATTCTGAATCTGGTGCGCCGCTATGTGATATTTGTATCGATACTGATGAATCGGGAGGCTCTAATATTTTAATAGATGGGATTGCTGGATTCCCAGCGGATGAGCCAGTTAACGTGGTTGTGAGTTCAGTACAGATCGACAACGCAGTTCCATTTGGGGTCAGTGACGGTGCTGCCGTCTGTACAAGCTCACCATTTAGTCCGGGGAACCCATGTTACAAAAGATTCTTCTATTCTCTCAATGGAGAACGAATGGAATGGGAGCACCCAGTTCAAAATGGAGCCTCAACGGATGGCGTTACTATAAATCCAGGAGAGTCTGTAAACTTTAGAATGTCTATGCCAATACCACAAATTGATGGGCGATATTTAGTCACGATTAGGGCAACAGCCGAAAATGATTCGACAATAAGCAGGGAGACGACCCTTCTTTTGGTTGTCGGATCACTTACACCTGGCTACAGGGAGATCTAGGTATGATATATGAGTTTTATGGCGAGGAGTGCCCTCATTGTTTACAAATGAAGCCACTTATTGAACGTCTCAAGACTGAAGATGGGGTTGAGGTTGAATCATATGAGGTGTGGCATGACGAGAATAATGCAAATAAACTTCATCAATACGATAAGAGTTTTTGTGGTGGTGTGCCGTTTTACTATAATTCGGAGACTACCAAGTGGATTTGTGGAGAAACAAGCTATGAAGAGCTAAAAAAACTCGCTGGCAAGTAAGATCTTATACACGAGTACATAATTGACCCGCCCCTTGGGCATGATACGATACACATATATGTATGACCTTATTATTATAGGTGGCGGTCCTGCTGGTGTTGCCGCAGGTGTATACGCTGCTCGAAAGAAAATAAACACGCTTCTTATAGCCGAGTCTTTTGGTGGACAATCGGAGGTATCGGCCGAGATTCAAAATTGGATTGGTGATATAACTATTTCTGGATTTGATTTAGCTCAAAAACTTGAGAAGCATGTTCGTGCCCAAGAGGGTATTGAAATTATTGTCAATGACAAAGTAACAAGGGTAACTCACGGAGACGACAAACTCTATGCTGTATCAACCGAGGGGGGTGTTACATACCGTACCAAAACACTCATCGTTTGTAGTGGTTCACGGAGACGGAAGCTTGGAGTACCAGGTGAGGAAGACTTCAATGGACGGGGTGTAGCGTATTGCGCAACCTGTGATGCTCCATTATTCGCTGGAAAGGACGTTGTGGTTGTTGGCGGTGGAAACGCAGGACTTGAGGCAACATTAGATTTAACACAATATGCAAACAAGATTTATTTGTTGGTTCGTGGAACCATACTAAAGGGTGACCAAGTAACACAGGATAAGGTAAGGGCACATAAAAATATTGAAGTAATATTTAATGCGGAGATTCAAGAAGTCCAAGGAGATAAAGATGGTAAATTTGTTGCAGGCACTGATTACAAAGACACTCTCGAAGACAAAACAAAACATCTAAATGTTGGGGGTGTATTTGTTGAGATTGGTGCTGTACCAAATACAGAAATGGTAAAAGAATTGGTTGAATTGGATGGTCGTGGTCAGATAATTATCGATCACAAGACTGCGGCAACAACACGTGAAGGTATTTGGGCGGCAGGGGACGCAACGGATGCTGCATACAAGCAAAATAATATTTCAATGGGAGATGCAGTAAAGGCGGCGCTATCGGTCCACAATTATTTACAAAAACTAGAAAAATAATATGAAGGTTGCAATCAATGGGTTCGGGCGCATTGGCAGACTTTTCTTTAAACAGATTTTTGAACAATCAGATGTAGAGATTGTAGCAATTAACGACCTTGGTGATCTCGAAAATCTCGCATACTTACTTGAGTTTGATAGCGTCTATCGTCATTGGGAGCATGATATTAAAGTAGATATCGATAAAAAAGTCCTCACGGTGGACGGCAAAGATATTCAGTTTGTAGGTGAAAAAGAACTTACAAAATTACCGTGGAAAAAGTATGACGTTGATGTAGTTGTCGAAGCAACTGGTATATTTACAGCATTTGAGAAGGCTCGTCCTCACTTAGAGGCCGGTGCTAAGCGTGTTGCAATAACGGCTCCTGCAAAAGATGAAGAGGGGCCAGATGCACGAACCATACTAAATGGCGTAAATGAAGAGCTTTTTGAAACATGTAAAATTACATCAAATGGTTCATGCACGACTAATTCTGCATCTCCATTAATGTCTATCCTTCTTGAAAATCCAGGAGTAGAAAAGGCGATGCTAACTACTGTACATGGGTATACGGCCACACAGAAGCTTGTAGATGGCCCTGATGCCAAGGATTGGCGCAAAGGACGTGCTGCTGCCTCAAATATTGTACCATCGTCTACGGGCGCTGCCATTGCTGTTGCACGTGCGATTGAGCCACTTCGTAACAAATTTGATGGTATCGCTATGCGTGTTCCAGTCATTGTTGGTTCTCTTTCAGATATTACCTTTATTGCAAAACGAGATACATCAGTAGAAGAAATAAATGACATTTTACGAAAAGGCGCTAAGTTAGACAAGTGGAAAGGTGTATTTACAGTGACAGAAAAGCAGTTGGTTTCATCAGATATCATTGCAAAACCGTACGGTGCCATTGCAGATTTAACCATGACTCGTGTTGTTGATGGAAATCTTGTAAAAGTCCTTTCATGGTATGATAATGAGTACGGATATGTACGTACACTTGTTGAGCACGTACTAAAATTGGGCAAGACTATAAAGTAACATGAAAATCTATCTTGCTTCAGATCATGCTGGGTTCGAGCACAAAGAGGCGATAAAAAAGTTTCTGGAGGGACAGGGCTACACCGTTATTGATAAGGGGGCCGCATCATTGGACCCAAAAGACGACTATCCGGACTTTATGAAATCGGCCGCTTTGGCTGTTGTAAATGATCCCGGTGCACGAGCCATTATATTTGGTGGATCTGGACAGGGTGAGGCCTTGGTTGCAAATCGTATTCGTGGCGTTCGCGCTGCTGTATATTATGGTGGGGACGAAAAAATCATTACACTATCGCGTGAGCACGGGGATGCAAACGTACTTTCCATTGGCGCACGTTTTGTAGATATCGAACACACAGAGAAGATGGTGACGTTGTGGCTTGCAACACCCTTCTCAAATGAAGAACGTCATCGGCGTCGGATAAATAAGATTGATAATGATTGAAATAGTTCCAGCAATAAATGTTGATAATTTTGCAGAGGTAGAAAGAAGAATTCGCATGGTCGAGAGCCATGCAACACGTGTACATATAGATGTTGCCGATGGAACATTTACAAAGACAGTTACTTGGAATACTCCAGAAGACTTACAAAACCTTTCAACTGACCTCGAAATAGAAATTCATTTTATGGTTGATGATCCTGAAGAAAAGTTATTGCCATGGCTTACAACAGATGTGCGACGAGTTTTATTTCATTTAGAGTCAACAACAAAAGCAAATGAAATTATCGATAATTTGCATAATGTAGGAAAAGAAGCGGGGGTCTGTATACGCCCAGACACATCAGTTGAAGCTCTGCACCCATTTATTGATAATGCTGATCTTGTTCAGACACTTGCAGTTATGCCAGGACCGTCCAATCAGTCATTTGATGAAGGGACACTTAAAAAAATTGAGAGTCTTCGAGCGGCGTTTCCTGATAAGGATATTGAAGTTGATGGAGGTATGCGACCAGGAGTTGCCTCAGTGTGTGCGCATGCTGGCGCAAATTATCTCGTTGCCGCCTCATGGTTATTTAATGGAGAGATGTCATTTGATGAGGCATTAGCAAAGCTAAAAGATGACATATCTCACTAAGGTTTTTTTACGAGCGCATTGGGTATTGGCGTCTATTTTTCTGGTGTTGACAGGTTCGCTCGCAACTTTTTTTGTAATAGATAATATTTTTGGTAGTGAAGTTGTTGTTCACGGAGAAGAGCTGAGTGTCACAAATAAAGAGGCAGAATTCTTTTATAAGCCACTCTTACATTCAGAAGTAACTATTCCAGAGACTGGTAAGGCCGTTCTTGTTGATTTGGGGACTATGACGTTGACGCTCTATCAAGACAGTTCTATCAAGGAAGAATATCCAATAAAATCAAAAGGAAGACCAGGCTCTCTTTGGGAGACTCCAACAGGAGAATATAGAGTTCTTACCAAAGAGAAAAACCATTTTTCTTCAATAGGGGAAGTGTGGATGCCCTATAGTATAGGTTTTTTTGGTAACTTTTTTATTCATGGTTGGCCAACGTATGATTCAGGGAACCCTGTTGCGGAAGGTTTCTCCGGTGGGTGCATACGTGTTGAAACTAACTATGCAGAACTCGTGTATAGTTTTGTTGATAATGCAACTCCAATTATTGTTACCGATTCTAGTGCTCGCAGGGTTGGTGAGCTTGGATATTTAGAGATTCAAAAAAAAGATCCACCGCGTATTTCTGCTGAATCGTTTTTGGTTGCAGATCTTGATAGCGGATATGTGTTTGTTGAAAAAAATAGAGACGAAAAACGCACTATCGCTTCAATTACAAAACTTATGTCCGCCGTCGTATCGTTAGAGGCGGTTAATCAAGAGAAGCGTATAGAAATTAATAAATCTGACCTCGATATATATGGAGATAGTGGGAGTCTAGAGGAGGGAGAGGTGTTTACGGCGCGCAATCTTTTGGCACCACTTCTTTTATCATCTTCCAATGACGCTGCGTTTGCTCTTTCGCGTATACTTGGGACAAATTATTTTGTTCGTCTCATGAATGAAAAGGCGTCCGCTATTGGCTTGGTAAACACTCATTTTTCAGATCCTGCAGGACTTGGTGTGGAGAACAAATCGACTACCGATGATTTATTACAACTACTACGATATATTCGGGATGTTCATGAGCCACTTTTATCTATATCAAGTAGAGATCAGATAAAGCTCCCAACCAACAAATCCACACACACTTGGTTTAATTTTAATTGGGAGTCTGATGATGTTACATTTGTTGGTGGCAAGGTTGGGTATACAGATGCTGCTGGCAAAACCATGGTATCACTATTTCGACTTCCAATGGCAGAATTTACTGATAGAGATATTGGAATCGTAGTTCTTGGTTCAGATGATAATGTTTCAGATATACAAAAACTTCGTGATTGGACAGTATCTAACTTTGTGTATGGAAGCACCATTGAAGAAGTTACATCGGCGCGTGTATTACCAGACATTGTTGAAGATGAAAGAGATATTGAACTCTTGTTCGTTGGAGATATTATGATGGATCGTGGAGTAGAGTCGATGGTTCATGCGTATGGAGAGGGAGATTATGATTACCCATTAGAGCATGTATCTGGCATGCTTCGGGGCGCTGACATAACATTTGGAAATCTAGAGGGCCCCATATCTGATAAGGGTGAGCAAAAAGGCTCTATATATTCATTTCGTATGAATCCGGCCGTTGTAAAAACTCTATATGACAGCGGTTTCGATGTTCTTTCACTTGCTAATAATCATATGGGTGATTACGGACATGAAGCGCTAGAGGACACGTTTCGTAGATTAACTAGGGCCGGAATCTCTTATTCTGGTGCTGGTTGGAATAAAAAAGAAGCAGAAACGCCAGTAATTATTGAGCGAGGAGGTAAGCGTGTTGGTTATTTGGCTTTTTCTGATGTTGGACCAAATTGGATAAGAGCCGGAGAGGCTTCTAGTGGGATAGCAATCGCCACGAAAGAGTTAATAACTAGGGTTATTCGACAGGCTGAAGGTAGCGTTGATATACTGGTAGTATCCTTCCATTTTGGTGAGGAATATGAGACAAACTCCAATACTAAGCAGCAATTTCTTGCACATGCAGCAATTGATGCTGGTGCCAATATTGTTGTTGGTCATCATCCCCATGTCTCTCAAGAAATTGAGACATACAAGGGAGGCGTTATTGCATATAGTTTAGGAAATTTCATTTTCGACCAAGCATTTTCGAAGGATACTTCCGAGGGGCTTGTTCTTCAAGTAATTATTGGAGAAGGTGGCAAGGTGAAGGATGTAGAGCCTACATATATAGATTTTAATCAGCGTTTTCAACCAAAAATTCGAAACTAATCATGGGACACCTTTCAGACAAAGAAGTTAAAACTCTAGAGGAAAAAGCGAATGATATTCGTATTTCACTTATAGAGTCACTTATCGAGGCAAAATCAGGACATTCTGCAGGACCCTTGGGGATGGCAGATATTTTTACAGCTTTTTATTTTCATATTTTAAAACACGATCCCAAAAAACCAGACTGGCCAGAACGAGATAGATTAATTTTATCTAACGGTCATATTTGTCCAGTGTTGTATGCAACAATGGCCCATTCCGGTTACTTCCCGGTTGAGGAACTAAAGACCCTTCGTAAGTTTGGGTCGCGATTACAAGGACATCCACATAGAGAAAAGCTTCCAGGTCTTGAGACTTCATCTGGCCCACTAGGTTCTGGGTTGTCACAGGCTGTTGGTATGGCACTTGCTGACCGCATGGATAAGAAAGAAAAGAGCAACTTCTTCTATTGTTTTATGGGTGATGGCGAACTAAATGCTGGACAGGTTTGGGAAGCTATGATGCTTGCTGGAAAAGAACGCCTTTGGAATCTTATCTCAGTAATAGATCGTAACAATATTCAAATCGATGGATTTACAGAGGATATTATGCCGCTTGAGCCTCTTCGCGAAAAATTTGAATCATTTGGGTGGCACGTACTCGATATTGATGGACATAATTTTGAGGCCATTGTTGATGCCGTAGAGCAAGGAAAGGCCATTTATGAAAAACCAACGATGATTATTGCACACACTATTCCGGGCAAGGGTATCGATTTTATGGAGCGACGTTTTGAGTGGCATGGTAATCCACCAGGAAAGGGTATAGATGATAGAGTTTCAAAAGATAAACAGGGGGAAGTCGCCCTAAAAGAATTGCGTACACTAGGAGGTAAAATTAGAAGCGAGCATGAATGATCCATTTATTACAATAAATCCAAATACAAATAAGCGAGAGTTTACACTTGTAGCATTGGGTGCTGTCATACTTGTTATTACAGGTATTATTGTTTGGCAGTGGATTGTAACTATAAATGAGATTGAGGCAATTACCGAGGGTGAGCTTAATCGCTACAGCAATTTTTTACCGCAACAGGGATTAGATGATATCAAAGATTTAGAATTATGATACCAAAAGACGCAAAACTTGTAGAACATCTTTTTGACCTAGAAAAGATTGAACAGGCCCCAACTCGTAATGGATATGGAGACGGTCTTGTTGCGGCCGCAGACGAAAACGACCAAGTGGTTGCGCTCTGTGCAGACCTTACCGAATCTACAAAGACAAATTTGTTTCGAGATAAATATCCAAACAGATTCGTAGAGGTTGGTATTGGTGAACAAAACATGGCATCAGTTGCGTCAGGTATGGCGGCAATGGGTAAGATTCCATATATAGCCTCATATGCCATGTTTAGTCCGGGTCGTTCTTGGGAGCAGGTACGAACCACAATTTGTTATAACAATCAAAATGTAAAAATAGTTGGTGCACACTCTGGTATTTCTGTAGGGCCTGATGGCGCCACACATCAAGCTATAGAAGACATAGCTATTATGCGCGTTTTGCCAAACATGACTGTTATATCACCCTGTGATTCCGTTGAGGCTCAAAAAGCCACTGTGGCTGCCGCAAAACATAAAGGGCCAGTATATATTCGTTTTCATAGAGAGAAGACACCAATATTTACTAGTGAAGACACCCCATTTGAAATAGGAAAGGCTGTTATATTTTATGACCCCAAGGAAGTTACTGTTGCGGTAATCGCAACGGGTCCAATTGGCCACAATGCTTTGTTGGCGGCAAAAAATCTTGAGGAGAAAGGCATTGGAGTACGCGTAATAAATTGTCCTACGATAAAGCCGCTCGATGAAAAAATAATATTGAAGGCTGCAAAAGATGCTGGGGCAGTTGTTGTTGTTGAAGAACATCAAGCACATGGCGGGCTCGGTTCAGCTGTCGCTGAGTTATTAGCTGAAAATTATCCTGTTCCTATGGAATTTGTTGGAGTAAAAGATCGTTTTGGTGAATCAGGTCAGCTTGATGAATTATTTGAGGCATTTGGGCTTACAGTTTCAGATATAGAGAAAGCCATTACTAGTGTCATAGATCGCAAATAGTCTCCACAAGGTCTCGTCGCTCGATATTAGTCAATATGTACGTATACAATCATGAATAATCTACTCATCGCTAGCATAATTGATTTCTTGGGATTTATTATCTCGCTTTTTGCTATTTATATTGTTGCTGATAGTTCATCTCTGCTAGTCCCACCTATACGTAGAGGAGTTCTCAATTTTATTTGGGGGCTTGGTTTTATGGGCGTGGCATTTTTTTGGAGAGTAATAAGGTTCTTTTTGCCAGCATACTATTCATTTGTAGGAGATAGCTTTATTTTGTCGTTGAGCGTACTTTTGTTGCTCGTTGCCGCTTGGGATCTATTTAGAATTAAGAAAATAAATGATCATGCAGTTTGATTTTGTAGGAATTGGGGATGTTGTGACAGACGCTTTTATCAAATTGGCCGATGACAATGCCGAGGTTATTAAGGGTGTTCACCAAAAGATATGTTTGAACCATCCTGATAAGATTCCTTTTGAAAGGGCTGTTGTGGTCAAGGGTGTCGGGAATGCGGCTAATGCGTGCGTGTCTGCTTCTCGTCTTGGTTTGGCAGCGGCTTTTGTGAGCAATGTTGGCGAAGACACTTTAGGCCAAGAAATGATTCAACATTTTAAAGATGAGGGTGTTAATGCCGACAATATTATTGTTAATAAAAATAAAACTTCAAACAACCACTATGTTCTTTGGTATAAAACAGATCGAACAATTTTAATTCATCATGAAAAGTATGTATATCACTTACCATCTTTTGAAGAACCACCAAAGTGGTTTTACTTTAGTTCCATTGGTGAAGATGCGGTTGACTTTCATGATGTTGTTTCCGAATATATTGAGCAAAATCCTGAAACAAAGCTTGCGTTTCAGCCCGGTACATTTCAGATTAGGCTCGGGCCAAAAAAACTTGCTCGCATTTATAAAAATACTGAAGTCTTTTTTTGTAATAGAGAAGAGGCAATGGAAATAACAGGAATTGAAGACCGTGAGATTGAGGGGCTTGTGCGTGCAATGCATTCATATGGACCTAGGATGGTGATTTTGACTGATGGTCCGGATGGAGCATACGCATCTGATGGTAAGCAAATATTCTTTTTGCCTCAATATCCTGATCCAGTCCCACCCCTTGAGAGGACGGGTGCTGGTGATTCGTTTTCCTCTACAGTTATTTCGTCACTAGCACTTGGTAATTCACTCAAGACGGCTCTCATGTGGGGTCCTGTGAATTCGATGTCTGTCGTACAACACATTGGTGCGCAAGAAGGATTGTTACGGAGAACAAAGCTTGAGCAGTATTTGGAGGCCGCACCACCTGATTATAAGTCAACTATATATAAGAAACTCTAATGCTAAGTTTAAAAGAAGTACTAACAAATGCTACTCGCGAGCGCTGGGCGGTTCCGCATTTTAATTTTGCAAACTCATCAATGCTTGAAGCCCTAGTAGAGGCGGCAGTTGAAGCACGCTCACCACTTCTTGTTGGAACATCTGAATCAGAAAGAGATTTTATTGGCATTGAACAATGCGTGGCACTCGTAAAGAGTTATAGAGACGAACATGATATGCCAATCTATTTGAATGCAGATCACACATATTCTGTAGAAAAAGCAAAAGAAGCAATTGATGCAGGCTACGATTCTATCCATATTGATCTATCGAAGGAATCATTTGAAGACAACCTAAGGGGTACAAAAGAGGTTGTTGAATATGCAAAAAATAAAAACCCTGAGATCTCTGTTGAGGGAGAGATTGGGTATTTGGTAACAGACTCCTCCACTATCTACAAAGACGTTATTGATGTTCCTAAGGAGAGTCTTGCAAAGCCCGATGAGGCAAAAAGATTTGTAGATGAGACGGGAGTAAATCGTCTGGCACCAGCAGTGGGAAGTATCCATGGTATTGCCGCTAACAAGCCACACTTAGATTTTGAGCTTATCTCTACACTACGAGGTTTACTTGGCGATACGGCATTTGTGCTTCATGGTGGATCTGGCGTAACTCAAGATGAAATGAAGAAAGCGGTACAAAGTGGCATTTCGAACGTTCATATTAGTACAGACCTACGAGTAGCTTTTGTGGATAAGCTTAGGGAAGAGTTGGAGAAACACAAGGATGAGTACAGGGTGTATAAGCTTTTAAAGCCTGAAATAGAAGAGGTAAAAAAGGTTGCTCTTTACAACATAGAACTTTTTGGTAGTAGGAATAAACTCTAAATTACGAAACTCACTTCTACTACGACATTGCTGTCCTGCGAACGACAGTGAGCAGTTGACAGCAAGAAGTGCTCTTGTGGTGCGAACCCGTTTCGTAATTTAGAGTAAAAAAGTGTAATATAAAAACATATGGTTACTAAAATATTTGTTACGCGCAAGATTCCAGACGCAGGGATAGAAATGCTTAAGGCTCCAGGCTATGAGGTGAAGGTAAGCGATAAGGATGGTGTTTTGACGAAGGATGAATTAATCGCCGAGTTAAAAACAGGAGAGTATAATGCTGTCCTATGTCTTTTGACTGACAAAATTGATACAGAAGTCTTGGATGCAGCTGGTCCTAAATGTAAGATTTTTGCTAATTATGCAGTTGGGTATGATAACATTGATGTCGAGGAGGCTCGCAAGCGAGATATTTTTGTATCAAACACACCAGGCGTACTAACTGAAACCGTTGCTGAATATACAATCTCACTTATGTTGTCACTTGTGAGACGCATCCCAGAGGCTGATAAATTTGTTCGCGCTGGCGAATATCATGGTTGGGCGCCAATGCTTTTAATGGGGTCTGGACTGGCTGGCAAAACATTGGGTGTTGTAGGGTTGGGGCGTATTGGTGCTCGAGTAGCACATCATGCTGTCCGAGGGTTTGATATGAAGGTTATTTACTATGATGTAAATAGAAATGCTGATTTTGAAAAAGAATACAATGCAGGATATCGTGCTGATGTAGATCACGTTCTTACAGATGCTGATTTTGTCAGTATTCATGTGCCACTACTTGATTCCACAAAGCACCTTATTAATGATGCTAGACTTCAGCTTATGAAGAATTCTGCCTATCTGATAAATACATCGCGTGGTCCAGTAGTCGAGGAGGCGGCACTTGGTCGCGCATTAAAAGCTGGAACGATAAGGGGTGCTGCGATTGATGTATTTGAGTTTGAGCCAAAAATTGACTCCTTACTAACCGAGTTAGATAACATTGTTTTGACACCGCACATAGCATCTGCCACAGAGGAAACACGTGGCAAGATGTCAGAGCTCGCAGCGCAGAACATATTGGAGGCTTTGAGTGGGAATATCCCTCCAAACGTCATCCAAGCTCAGGGCTAGATTTTTTGGCCAGTTCTGGTATACTTGGTCATTATGGAACAACTTTTGGCAGAAAAAAGAGAAGTATTCGGAAAGCAACTTTCGGGGCTCCGCGCCTCTGGGCGTGTTCCTGCTATCGTATATGGAGCAGGCTCTAAAGAGTCACTATCTCTATCAGTAGTATCAGGAGATTTTGTTCGCCTTTGGAAAAAGGCTGGCGAGTCTACAATCCTTTCTCTATCCATTGATGGCGATGGAAAAAAGAACGTTTTGATTCACGATGTGGCAATGGATCCAGTTACTCAAAAGCCACTTCATGTAGATTTCTACGAGGTGTCTAAAGACCACAAGCTTAAGGTTAATGTGCCATTTGTATTTGATGGTGAGTCGCGTGCGGTAAAAGAGCTTGGAGGTATGCTTGAGAAGGTACTTCACGATGCAGAGGTTGAAGCATTCCCTGACAAGTTACCACATGAACTTATTATAGATATTTCTAAAATTGCAACGTTTGATGACCACATTACACTTGGCGATATCAAAATGCCTGAGGGCGCTACTCTTACGGGTGAGCCCGAAAGTTTGGTTGCAAAAGTTAACCCTCCTCGAACACAAGAAGAGCTTGATGCTGAACTCGCAGAAACTACTGATGCAAGTCTTGATGATATTGAAGTTGAAGAGAAGGGCAAGCAAGATGATGATGAGTCTGAAGGATCTGATGAGTCCTCTGAGGGTTCAAAAGAAAAGAGTGAATAAAATCCTAGCAGGTGTATTAACCTTGTTAGGCCCGGTGCTGTTGTTTTCAGCGTTGGTGTTTTTTGCTCACGCACAGTCTCTTTCACAGCAGGTAATTGACCATAGAGCCGAACTTAAGCGACGTCTTGATGGTATAGAGACGGAGATTGGTGGGTGGCAAAAACTTATTACAGAGAAACAAAACGAAGCTGAAAGTTTTGAACGAGATATAGCAATTTTGGATGCAAAAATCAGTAAGGCAAAATTACAGATTCGAGCTTTTGATATTGAAGTGGAGCGTCTTCAGGGGAGAATAAACGATAAGGAAGGCACCATTGATGAAATTTTAGCAAAAGTAGAGAGGGAGAAACTTTCGCTTGCAGAGGCATTGCGTAAGATGTGGGAGTATGACGATACGTCAGTAATTGAAGCGATGTTTGCGCATGACTCTATTTCAGATTATTTTGGGGATATTGATACTATCGATGTAGTTCAGCGAAGTCTACAGCAATCATTTGAAGAATTATATTCAACAAAAACCCAGGAGGAGGTTGCGCGTGACCAATATGTTGGGCAACGTACAGAGGCACAAGAATTAAGGTATGTCCAGGAACTTGAACGTCAAGATTTACAAAAAAATGAAAACGAACGACAATCTTTATTGGATGCGACACGAGGCAAAGAGTCAGAATATACAAAGATTAAAAATCGTAGGCAACAAGATGCCGCCGCCATTAGGAGTCAACTTTTCTTGTTGCAAGGTTCTCCTGCGATTCCTTTTGAGAGAGCAGTAGCATTGGCTGAAAGAGCATCTCAAAAGACTGGAGTTCGTGTGGCATTTGCCCTTGGTATAATTGCACAAGAATCAGAACTTGGTAAAAATATAGGACAGTGTAACTTGCCTGAGGACCCACCAAAATATAAGTGGTATAATATCATGAAGCCAACCCGGGATAAGGAGCCATATCTAGCTATTACAAGTAGTCTCGGTCTCGATCCAGATCTAATGCCGCTTTCGTGTCCACTGTCTGTTGGTTGGGGAGGTGCGATGGGTCCTGCGCAATTTATCCCCTCTACTTGGATTTTATATGTCGACCGTATTGGTAGAGCAACAGGTCATGTTCCTCCCAACCCGTGGGAGCCAGAGGACGCATTTATGGCCTCTTCTCTATTTTTGTCTGACTTGGGCGCTGACAAGCGTGACGGTGAGTTTGAGGCGGCAGCTCGCTACTTTGCCGGAGGAAACTGGAATGGGTCTCTTGGAAGGACTTATGCAAATCAAGTACTTTCTAAAGTAGAGACGTATCAGCGTCAAATTGATATAATTTCAAGGTGAAGAGGGTACCCTGGGGTACAAGGTGAAGAGGGTACCCTGGGGTACAAGGTGAAGAGGGTACCCTGGGGTACAAGGTGAATTCTGTGAATCAGAATGGGGTATAAGGTAACATTATGACGAAGCATATACATTGGGGAATAGTTCTTGTTTTTATATACTTACTAGCTATAGTTGGTTTGTTTATTTACGCGCTTAGTTGTGATGGATTTTTGTGTGGTCTGCTTGTTGTGTGGGCGGCGGCTCCATGGTCAATACTAGCTGCCTACACAGAGATAGAAGGGAACGCCCTATCAGGCGCTCTACTCTTTTTTGGTGGAATTGTTATAAATATTTTTATTCTCTACTTTACAGGTAAGCTGCTTTCTAAAAAAAAAGTTGCTTCCCCTCAAGATGAGTGATAGTTTGCATATAGAATAAGGGGTAAGCATGGACTGGCCGACGTATGATGACCGGCCCATAGCCGGCTCTCTTTTGCACAGTATTCATCTGCATCTAGCAGAGCTAGAAACACTTCTACGCCAAGTAACATTTAATTATGATGATGGTGTCTACCGTTTCTATCATGGTAGTGCCAAGGTGTTTTTTCTACAGTTTGATACAGAAAAAATGATTGAGAGATTTTGTACTCTTTTTATTGTTCCACTCAATAAAGATTTACTAACCATTGTTGAAGATGGAACTGGATTTAAGTGGCGTCTCGGTGTCCAATTTACTCTCGATGATACACGTCGAGTGGTTGAGGCATTTTTGCATGCCAAATATTTTCTTGAGATGTTGGTGATGTCAGGCAAAGGCATTATTGGGCCACTTCCTCCGGCAACCATGCCAGCTCACTGGGCATCTGTTCTTTATCTCTATAATTTGCGTTAAAAAAACCACCCCAACGGGGTGTTTTTTATTTCTTCTTTTTTTCGTCCGCCACCTTCCGAAAGGCTTTTATGATGGGGGAGAGGTCTCCTTCAAGAATTTTATCTATATTATGAAACTTTTTTCCAATACGATGATCTGTGATTCTATCTTGCATAAAATTATAGGTTCGGATTTTTTCTGAGCGGTCTTGAGTTCCAATTTGCATACGGCGGTCATCTTGTACAGAACCCGCAGCCCCTTCCTGATTAAGTTCGTGTAGTTTAGAACGTAGGATTTCCATAGCCTTTTCTCGGTTGGCAAGCTGTGTCCGTTCTGAACGAGAGTTGATCACAATACCAGTTGGCTTATGGGTAAGACGAACAGCAGATTCTACTTTGTTTACGTTTTGGCCTCCAGGGCCTCCAGCTCGAGAGAAGGACACCTCGATTTCGTCTGGGCGAATTTCTACTTCTTTTGCCTCTACAATTTTAAGAATAGCAACAGATGCGGTTGAAGTATGAACGCGTCCTGATTTTTCAGTTTTTGGTACGCGTTGGATACGATGTACGCCACTTTCTTGTTTGAGAGATTCATATACATCCTCACCCTTAAATTCAACAACAGCTTCTTTTATTCCACCGACTTCACTTTCTGATTCATCCACAACTCGATAGCCCCAGTTTTTTTTGCCAGCAAATTTTATGTACATGTTCTCAAGCTCTTGTGCAAAGAGAGCGGCCTCATTGCCGCCAGCACCAGCGCGAATTTCTACAACTACTTTCATATGAGGCGCGCGAAGTTATTTACGAGCTCGTTTGTTTCGTTTTTGGGATACAGGCGCAGCCTTAGATGCGCGCTTCTTAAACTTATCAACGCGTCCTGCAGCATCTATAAGCTTTTCTTTTCCTGTATAGAATGGGTGACAGTTGCCACAGATTTCCACCTCAATGTCTTTTTTTGTACTACCAATATGCATGACGTTGCCGCATGCACATTGAATTTTCGCATCTGCGAAATATTGTGGGTGAATCTCTTTTTTCATAGGATTAAGGAATTGTTCCCAAGCTCGCTTTTGTAAGTAAAATATTCAGAGTTTGAGCGAGACGAAGAGAAAATTTTGAAGTTAATACTGGAAGTATTGCTGATACATTTTCTCAAGGTCGTAGCTAAAGCCTGGAGGTTTTGGTAGAAATGGAGTTTGTGAACAGTTCCATTAAAGGTCATAATACCACCAAATATCATCATATGCAACACCTTAGAAGTATTATGACTTGTAAACCCATATTCTTGCCAATTTGGGCTCGATTCGGTATACTAGCCCAATTGTTATGAATACAACAGAAATTCCTGAAATTAAGGCAAACCCAGCGACAGAGGGGCTCTATAAGGCAGGAGTCCAGTTTGGATACTCTAAGTCTCGACGTCACCCACGTATGCGTGATTTTGTTGCGGGTGTTAAGAATAATATTGAGGTATTTCAGCTTGATAGGGTTAAGGAAAAGATCGATGAGGCTCTAGAGTTTATAGAATCCCTCGGTGAGATGAAGGCACCAATTCTGTGGGTTGGAACAAAGCCGGCTGCCGCCCTTGCTATAAAAGAGGTAGCAGATGCTCTTGGTCATCCTTATGTAAATATACGATGGCTCGGAGGAACTCTTACAAACAACAAGAATATTAGAGGCCGTGTTACATACTGGCAGGACCTTATCTCAAAACAAAAATCAGGTGAGCTTGGTAAGTATACAAAAGCAGAGCAAGTAAGACTTCAGAAAGAGAGTGACCGATTGGCTCGCTCATTTGAAGGCCTCGTTAATCTCCAGGCAATCCCAAAGGCCATGTTTGTTATAGACTCTAAAGAAGAGGATATAGCAGTGCATGAGGCTGGCAACAAAAAGATTCCAGTAGTTGCTCTTATGAATACAGATTGTGATCCAAAGAAAGTTAAGCACGCAATTCCTGGTAACGATAATGCATCAAAGAGTATTAGGTACATTCTGGAACTAGCACAAACGGCATATATTAAAGGTACAAAAAACGCTAAAACAACAGATGACGGAAAAAATTAGTACAGAGGCAATCAAGGTATTGCGCGATAAAACATTTGCATCTATTGCCATGGTACGAAAGGCTCTTATTGAGGCAGAGGGGGACGAAACAAAAGCGCTTGAGGTTTTGAAAAAACTTGGACATGAGGCAGCCGCCAAAAAAGGTGATAGAGACCTTGGAGCTGGGCGTGTTGGAGCGTATGTTCATTCTGGAGACAGGGTGGGTGTGCTTGTAGAGGTTCGTTCAGAAACCGACTTTGTATCACGCAATGAGGCATTTGGTGAGCTTACACACAACTTGGCAATGCATATTGCAGCTATGAATCCACAGTCAGCAGAAGAGCTGTTGAGTCAGTCATTTGTTAAGGATCCTGCCGATACCATTTCAGACCTTGTCAAAAAGGCTTCCGCACAATTTGGTGAAAACATCCAAATTGGACAGTTTGTTCGCTTTGAGATCTAGACCTATACTGTAGTCATATGGTAATTCCATTTACTATTCTTGGAGGGGCCCTCGTTCTCATGGCGGTTATTCCACTTAGGCATCTTTCTCGTGTACGAGGAACAGAAGAAGAATATTTGGGTAGCGGACACGACAATAGTATTGCGCGAGCACCAATCGTTGCATATCTAGATCGTTTGGAACATTGGTATCGTTTTGCATTTAAGGATGTGTGTCTACGTAGTCTTGACCGAACGCTTCGTGCCCTAGAGTATATGACAGGGCATATTGCAGGTCAGACGAAGAAAGCCCGTTTAATGCTTCAGGAGCATTTTAAGGTTATCCCGCGCGAGTCTATGTATTGGAAAAATATTCAAACGTGGAAGAAGAATGGGACAAATAACAACGGTGAGACAAAGAATGCACCGGTTGAGGATCAGGATCTTTCAAGCCACGAATAAGTACATAAACAATAAGCTACTTTTAATGCGATCTAAGCCAGCCCTCGATTAGACAAACCGCTCAATCAGAAGCATAAAAGTATCTTATTGTTTATAATGATAGGCCAGTATAGCTCAGTGGTAGAGCAATGCTTTTGTAAAGCATAGGTCGTGGGTTCGAATCCCTCTGCTGGCTCCAAGTTTGAAAAACAATTTCAAGTGAGAGGGATGAGAACAGAGTGCTGTTAGCACTCTGCGGGGTTTGTGATAGGCAAACCGAATCCCTCTGCTGGCTCCAAATAATAATACGCGGTTTTGTGTCGCGTATTATTATTTTTGTTATACTGAACATAGCATGAAGAAGAACCCGGTTGTTGTTATTTTGGGTGGCGGATACGCAGGGATTCGCGCAGCCTTAGATGTTCTGCGCAAAACACGCGCAGATGTTATTTTGGTTGATGAAAAGACGTATCATGCATTACCGACACAGTTTTATGAGTTGGCAAGTGTATACCAAGAAGAGCCCGCACTTGAAACTCTCGAGCAAAAGAAAAAAAGGTTTCATAATCTTCTTGAGAGTGTTGCAATCCCATTTAAAACAATTTTTGGTGATAGTAATAGAATTGAATTTGTACAAGGATCTGTGCGAGTTGTACGCCCCGATGAAAATGGAGTTTTATTGAGAGACGGTCGCAAGATTGATTTTGATTATCTTGTAGTTGCCATCGGTAGCAGAACAAATTATTTTGATATTCCACATCTTAAAGAAAATTCAATTGGGCTCAAGTCTCCCGAAGAAGCTTTGAATATTAGAAATAGAATAGATGAACTTTTTCGTAATAGTCCCAAGCATAAAAAAATTACTGTTGTCATTGGTGGGGGTGGTGTAACCGGTTGTGAATTTGCAGGAGAGGCTGTTTCGTATATGAAGAAGCTTGCCGAGCTACACCAGCATCCGATTGCCAATTGGTGTTGTTTGCTTATTGAGTCTGGAGATTCAATACTTGGTAATGCATCATTGTGGGTGCAAAAAAAAGCTCGTGCGCGCTTATCAAAACGTGGGGTTACAGTTCTTACAAAAAGTCCAATCAAAGACGTGTGGCCTGGTCTTTTACACCTTGGGGATGAAAAAAAGGCAGTTCATTTTGATTTGCTTGTCTGGACTGCTGGTGTAAAGGGTAAGTGTGAGGGCGAAATTTTAGAGCATACTAAGTTATCTGCAAAAAGTTGCATCCCCGTTGGTAAAAATTTATGTATACCCCCATGTGATAATGTTTTTGTTGTGGGGGATGTGGCAGCAACATTTGATCCCAAAACTGGAAAACCAACCCCCATGACAGCGCAAAAGGCAGTGCATGATGGCACGTATGCGGCATATGCGATTGCAAGAAGGATTAAAAACAAAAAAGCAAAGCTGAAACCATATGTACATAAACGCTCAGACTACATTTTTCCACTCGGAGGTAAATATGCGCTTCTTCAGACACGATGGTTACATGCAAAAGGATTTAAAATATGGCTTCTCAAATACTTTGTTTTGTTCAGGTATGTTCGCACCATATTGCCAACACATAAAGCCCTTTTATTTGTCATAAAAGGAGTACGTCTCTTTACAAAAAATGACTAAATGCCCTAGTATGGGAGCATGTTAAAAATAGGAGAATTAGCCCCAGAGTTTAAGCTCGAGGGCTATCACAATGGGAAATTTAGGGACTACAACCTTAAACAATATAAGAAGAAGTGGCTTGTCATCTTTTTCTACCCTCTTGATTTTACATTTGTATGCCCAACTGAAATTAAGCAGTTTTCAAAGAAACATGATGAGTTTAAGAAGTTAAAAGCAGATGTTGTTGGTGTGTCAGTAGACTCGATTCATTCGCACAAGGCATGGGTTGAGGGGTCTTTGGGAAAGCTCAATTTTCCTTTACTTGCTGACTTCCACAAGAAGATGGCAAGAGATTATGAAATATTACTTGATGATGAGGGAGTGGCACTTCGCGGTACGTTTATTATCGACCCATATGGAAAACTTCGTTACATGGTCGTATCTGACAATGATGTTGGACGCTCAGTAGACGAGACAATTCGAGTTCTCTCGGCACTCCAAACTGGAAAGCTTTGTCCAATTGAGTGGACACCAGGTAAAAAGACGCTTAATTAAACCTAAAAAACCGTTTAGCTTAGCGGTTTTTTGACGGCGACAAGACCTTGACACATATGCATAATATGTGTTAGGGTTCTTACAGAAATGGCGAGGCATTTGTTTCTCGTTATAAAGATAAGATTCCGTGACCCTACGGGTCCAGCGGAAAGGAGGACCGTAATGAAGTACCTTCGAATCCCAGCGGCGATCGGGGTCGCAGTTCTGTTCACTGTTTTGGCTCTGGCTACGTCTGCACGCGCGGATGCGGATCAGGCCACGTTCGTGCCGTTCGAAGACGGCACGGGTGCTGTCGTGACCTCCGAAGGAGTTTACGGGGTCGACAAGAATCGTTCGGTGGATTCTTTCGCCTCGCTCGAAGACTCGTCACAGAACGTGGCGATCCCGCGGTGCATGCGGTCGCGCACGGAGGCCGAGGCTGCGTGTCCCCAGTTTTTCACTTACGTGAAGCAGAACTGGTTCTGCTTCTACTGCGCGCTCTGCCAGATCCGCGCTGACAACGAAATCCTCTGTCGCGAGGAAGCCAAGCCATACATCCGTGCACGTTTCGGCATCCGTTCGTCTGGCGAAAGGGCATCATCGTCTGGTGCGATTCGCTCGGGAGGTCGGCGTCTCGGCCGGCGGTAGCCAAAGCTTTGAGGGGGGGGCGAACCCCTCCCAGTCCAGCCCTGGATGCGTGAGCATCCAGGGCTGTTTTCTTTTTCTATTGACTCAAAGTTTTAAAACATAGATAATCATCTATATGTCAGTGAAAGAAAAGAATTGTGTATCGTGTTTTAAGATCTTGGCAGAACCAACACGTATTTCACTTATCAAATATTTACAATCTGGTTCATATAATGTCACCGAGATAACAAAATATTTGGGTGTAACTCAGCCAACCGTTTCTCATCACTTAAAACTTCTTGATAAATTAGGAATGGTTACCAAAGAACCTCGTGGAAGAAAGGTTGTGTATGGTTATAACCAAGATTATCCATGTCGTGGATGTGGAGTATTTACGCTTCCAATAAAAACATGAGCAAAGAGACTGAAATAAAAAGACGAGTATATTTAGATCATGCGGCAGCCACTCCAATGGACTTGCGAGTAAAGGAAGCTATGGATTCATACATGACTGATGAATATGGAAATGCTGGCGGCTTGTATCGCGAGGGGCGTCGAGCAAAAGACGGCATTGATCATGCGCGCAAAAGTCTTGCGCGTATTTTGAGTTGTCGTCCTGATGAAGTTGTTTTTACCTCTGGTGGTACCGAAGGAGATGTTCTGGCGATTATCGGTACGGCGCGTGCCAATAAAGATCGTGGAAGTCATATAGTAACAACAACAATTGAACACCAAGCCGTCCTTGAATCATGTGAAGCTCTAGAAAAAGAAGGTTTTGAGGTGACCTATGTTGATGTTGAGCCAAATGGAGTTGTTGACCCTAAAAAGATTGAAAGCGCTTTACGTGATGATACTATTTTAGTTTCTGTTATGTATGCAAATAATGAAATAGGTACGATTCAACCCATTCGTAATATTGCAAAGATTTTGAAAGACAGAAAAATTATTTTTCATACTGATGCTTGTCAGGCATCCGAATACTTAGATTTAGACGTACAAAAACTTGGCGTAGATCTTCTTGTTTTGAACGGTTCCAAGGTGTATGGCCCAAAGGGTGTCGGTGCAGTATTTGTTCGTAATGGGACTCGCGTGAGACCCATTCTTTTTGGTGGAGCACAAGAAGGTAAGCGGCGAGCGGGAACCGAGAATGTTCCGGGTATCGTGGGTCTTGGGCGCGCTTTAGAAATTGCCGATGAGATGAAAGTTAGAGAGGGTGCACGCCTCAGTGAACTTCGCGATTATCTGATAAGTAGAATAACGAAAGAGATAAAGCGAACCATTTTGAATGGAGACGCAAAAGAGAGGCTTCCTAATAATGTTAATATTTCTATTCTTGATATAGAGGGGGAGGCTACTCTTTTATATCTTGATAATTACGGGATTGCTTGTTCTACGGGCTCTGCATGCACCTCGGAGAGTCTTGACCCGTCTCACGTGATTTTGGCGCTTGGTAAGCCATATGAGCATGCACACGCATCTATTCGATTTACACTTGGGAGAGGTACTAAGAAAGAAGATTTGGATTATTTGATGGAATATCTACCGGGAGTTGTTACAACATTAAGAAAAATTTCACCAATAACAGTAGAAGAAGATGCAAAGGGTATGTCGCATCCTGAAGCATTTGCTGGAGAAAATATGAGAGTAAAAGCTAATTCTAAAAACTATAAATAATATGTCAGACAAAAAAGATTTAAAAGGAGCAGACATAGATGTCATCAATCAGTATACGGGTGAAAAATGGTATTACACAGATACTGTCAAAGAACATTTTTTTAAACCACGCAATCTTTTACTTGATGCACCCGACGAGTCTAATTTTGATGCAAACGGTATGGTTGGTAGTCCAGCATGTGGAGATATGATGAATATGTGGATGAAGGTTGATCCTAAGACTGAGAAGATAAAAGATCTCAAGTGGAAAACTTTTGGCTGTGGTTCAGCGATTGCTGCAACCAGTATGTATTCGGTTATGCTCACAGAGGAAGGTGGTATGACCATAGAGAGCGCATTGAAGGTAAAGCCACAGCATATTATGATGAGATTAGGAGGACTCCCAAACCGAAAGATTCACTGCTCTGTACTTGCTGACAAGGCATTTCAGAAGACAGTAAATGATTACTTTCGAAAGACTGACCAGCACGACCGTATAATTACAGATGGTGCTCGTGTAGTAGACGAACGATTGAACATTACAGATAAAGATATAGAGGAGGCGGTGTTGGAGGGTGCGCAGACGCTTGAGGAGGTTCAGAAGAAATTAAAAGTAGGAGTTGGAATGTCGGAAGAGTCGGTTACCGATATCGAACAATTAATTAGATTTTATGCAGAAAAATATTATGGCTGAAGAACAACAAGGACATAAAATTGCTCGTATATATGTAGATAGAGATAAGTGTATTGGCGCTGCTTCATGTGTTGCTATTGCACCTGGCGTGTTTGAGCTTGATGATGAAAATAAGGCGGTTGTAAAAGATGAACAAGGAGCAGACGATGAAACTATTTTGCTTGCAGCACAATCATGCCCAACTCAAGCAATCGTATTATTCGACTCCGCAGGAAACCAGATATTTCCATGAACGAAAACATTTTAGTTCGTAATATTGGCACAATGGCTCTTATATTAGCGGTATTACCCCTTGTGTTGTTCTAGACGTTTCCTTTCTTGTTGCTGGGTCTAGCAGTTGTAGGATTGGGGATAGACGAGGCGGCTAATATTTTTACTATAACTGGATGGGTTATGTTTATAGTAAGTATCATTTTAGGAGTTATTGGAATTATTAAAAAAAGAAATAGAGTTGCGGCTATTTTAGCTCTACTCATTATTGCCATTCAGCTTATACCCGCTTTTCTATATTTTACTTAAACTAAATATTTATGAAAGAAGTAAAAAAACTTAACTATACAAAATTAGATGGTATTTCAGAGAGGCAACTCTCTGAACACCATGATGTACTCTACAAAGGATATGTAGACAAAATTAACTTTATCGATGGAGAGCTGTCAAAAATTGATCGAGAAAAAGCTAATGCAACTTTGAGCCAGCTTCGTTCGTTTAAATTAGGAGAGACGTTTGCGCTCAATGGGGTGAAGCTTCATGAAGGTTATTTTGACAACATGAAAGAGGGTGGAGAGGAGTGCGATGGTAAAATAAAAGAGCTCATAGAACGGGACTTTGGTTCGATGGAGGCATGGGAGGAAGATTTTAAGGCAATTGGTTTGGCAGCTCGAGGGTGGGTCGTCCTAACCTATGATCTAGATGAAAAGAAACTACGAAATATCCTGTGTGACTCACATAATCAGGGTGGCGTGTGGAACGCATGTTCTTTGCTTGTAATGGATGTATATGAGCACGCATATTTTATAGATTTCGCGACAGCACGAAAGAAATACATAGAAACATTTTTCAAGAATTTAAATTGGGCATATGTTAACGAACTCATCTCAAAATATAGAATCGAAGATTAAAGAACTTATTGAAACTCATGTAAAACCCATGGTGGCCCTACATCGTGGCAGTATTGAGTTTGTCTCTTTTGATGACGGCATTGTAAATGTCCGTTTAGTGGGCACATGCAAAGGATGTCCGCTTTCTCAGTTAACACTTAAGGCTGGAGTTGAAACAGTTTTGAGAGATAATTTGGAAGGAATCAGGGAAGTCCGTGCGGTCGAATAATCTTTACAAATCAACGGATTTAGGTTATATTAAAGAAAAGTAATGGAAGACCTCAATAAATCACAACTTGTACTACTTTTTATTCTTGTAAGCGTTGTTGTCTCATTTACAACGGCTATTGTGACCGCAGCACTTTATGAACAAGCACCAGTTACCTCAATTGGACAGACAATACAGAGGGTTGTAGAAAGGGTGGTACCCATTGAGAAAGATAACACCAAAATAGTGTCCGAGGAGGATAAGATAGTACGGGTTGTAGAGGAGGTATCTCCGGCTGTAGTCAGTATTATTGCCTCAAAGGATCTTCCAGTCCTTGAGCAATGTATGGTGTCTCCATTTGGAGATGGTGACGTATTTCGTCAGTTTTTCCCCGAGCTTTTGGTTCCAAGACTCTGTGAACGTGGAACTGAGCACAGACAAGTTTCATCTGGCTCTGGTTTTATTGTTGGGGAGGATGGACTTATAGTTACCAACCGTCACGTAGTAAAAGATACAGAAGCTACCTACACAGCAATCCTAAATGACGGTCGCCAGTTTGAGGCGACAATTCTCGCACGAGACCCACTTGAGGATTTGGCACTGCTATCTATAGATGGAGACGGATTTTCACACTTAACTCTTGGAAATTCTAATGATGTTCGCGCTGGTCAAAGTGTCATTGCCATTGGTAATGCACTTGGAGAATTTAATAATACAGTTTCCGTTGGAGTTGTTTCTGGTTTGCGCAGGACCATTGTTGCAGGGGGTGAAGAATTCCGTTCACTCATTCAGACAGATGCCGCTATTAATCCAGGAAATTCAGGTGGGCCACTTCTTAATCTTTCAGGACAGGTTATAGGTGTTAATACGGCCGTTGCATCAAATGCAGAAAATATTGGTTTTGCTCTACCATCACGGATAGTCCAGAAAGATATATACGACTTAGAAAAACATGGTCGCATCGTCTACCCATACTTGGGTGTTAGGTACCGTATTCTGACGAATGAAGTTAAGGATGAACTTGGCCTACCTGTAAACTATGGAGCACTTATTGTAAGTGGAGAGAGTGGAGAGCAAGCCATATCACCTGGTTCACCGGCAGCCACATCTGGGATGAAGATTGGTGATATACTATTAGAGATAGCAAGTGAGCGCATCACACGCGATAATCCTCTTGCTGAGATTCTGCAAAAGAAGTCAATAGGTGAGAATATATCAATTAAGCTCCTCCGTGGAGATGAGGAAATAACAATACAACTAGCATTAGGAGAAAGAAAATTTTAATTCACCCGCCAAAACTTTTAAGAATAAAAGGTCAACATGAAAACACATATTAACCAAACAATCAGAATTGCACACAAAGCAGAACAATGTAATACTGCGCTTTTAGCGATTCTTAAAAGTTTAGAAGGGTAAATGCCACCATTTGGAAATAACAACGGTAATCATAGTAACCCATTCAACAACTTCACCATTAAGGCGCAGGAGTCACTTAAACGTGCTCATGATTTGGCGATTGAACGAGGACAGTCCTCTTTGGGCGCGCTACATCTTTTAGCATCTCTTTTGTTGCAAGAAGAAGGTGTGATTAGTGCCGTATTAGAACGTCTTGAGATAGATTATATTCAGTTTTCTGATATAGTTTTGGATATTTTGGACGAGCGCAAGGGGACATTCGTTTTAACACCAAATCAGCAGTTTTATCTTACTCCAGAACTTGCACGAATTATTGAAGCTGCACACAAGTCAGCTAACTTCTTGAAGGATGAATATATTTCAACAGAGCACTTGTTCCTCGGTCTCTTGGAGGTTCCATCAAAGGCAAAGGAGATTCTTGAAAAGTTTAAAATTGAACGCGAGGATGTATTAAAAGCTCTTCAATCAATTCGTGGTGCGCAACATGTAACTGATGAAAATCCAGAAGCTAAGTATCAGGTTCTTGAGAAGTATGCACGCAACCTAACTGATATGGCGCGCGAGGATAAGCTTGACCCCGTTATTGGAAGAGACGAAGAAATTCGACGCGTTGTGCAGGTTCTTTCTCGCCGAACCAAAAATAATCCAGTGCTTATAGGTGAAGCTGGTGTTGGTAAGACGGCCATTGTAGATGCTATTGCTCAACGTATTGTTGCTGATGACGTTCCAGAAAGTTTACGTGGCAAAGAAGTCGTCTCATTGGATCTTGGTTCACTTGTTGCAGGTACAAAATATCGAGGTGAATTTGAAGAGCGACTCAAGGCAGTCATGAAAGAAATTCAACGATCCAATGGGCAAATTCTTTTGTTTATTGATGAGTTACATACTCTTGTTGGCGCGGGGGCGGCGGAAGGTGCAATGGATGCTTCAAACATGTTGAAACCAGCTCTTTCACGTGGTGAACTTCGAGTTGTTGGCGCCACTACCTTAAAGGAGTATCAAAAGTATATTGAAAAAGATCCAGCGCTCACGCGTCGGTTTCAGCCGGTGTATGTTGAAGAGCCAGCCGTTGAGGATGCGATTGCAATTCTTCGTGGTCTCAAGGAAAAATATGAACTTCATCATGGAATAAAAATTACCGATTCTGCTATTCGATATTCTGTAGAACTTTCACGACGGTATATCACAGATCGGTTTTTGCCAGATAAAGCTGTAGATCTCATGGATGAGGCGGCAAGTAGTTTGCGGTTGGATCTTGAAAGTATGCCAACAGATCTTGAGAGTGTGCGACGCAATATCATGAGACTTGAGATTGAAAAAGAAGCGATGAAAAAAGATGGTAAGTCTAATCGCTCAATGTCTAAGCTTAATAAAGAACTTGAAACTCTCAAGGAAGAGTGTGAGAGTTTGGAAGAAAAGTGGACAAATGAAAAGGAAACCATTATGCGTATTCGCGAAATAGGCAAGGATTTAGAACGGTTACGACAAGAATCTGATACTGCGGAACGAGACGCCGATTATAGTAAGGTGGCGGAGATTCGTTACGGTCGTATTCCGACTCTTTCTCAGTCTTTGGATGGTGAAGAAAAACGACTTAAAAAACTTCAGAATGATCGTCGTATGATTAAAGAAGAGGTTGGTCCAGAAGAGATTGCACGAGTTGTTCAGCGATGGACTGGCATTCCTGTTGAACGAATGCTTGAAGAAGAGTCAGCAAAGCTGATGGCAATGGAGGACGAGCTCAAAAAACGAGTTGTGGGTCAGGACGCAGCAATCAAAGAAATCTCAAGTGCAATAAGGCGCTCTCGAGCTGGTATAAGCGAAGAAGATCGACCTATCGGCTCATTTATGTTTTTGGGCCCAACCGGTGTAGGTAAAACTGAACTAGCACGCACATTGGCAGGTTTTCTATTTAACGATGAGAAATCACTTGTACATATTGATATGTCCGAGTACATGGAAAAACATTCTGTTTCTAAATTTATTGGTTCACCACCAGGATATGTTGGACACGATGAAGGAGGACAGTTAACGGAAACCGTGCGACATCGACCATATTCGGTTTTGCTTTTTGACGAGATTGAAAAAGCACATCCAGAAGTATTTAATATAATGCTTCAAATTCTTGATAATGGACGATTGACCGATGCCAAAGGACGTCACGTAAACTTCAAAAATACAATAATAATCATGACTTCAAACATTGGTTCTGAACTTGTTTTTGAAATGGGCAAGGTTGGTTTTCAATTGCTCGAGGAAGACGCTGACCATAAGACAAAACAAACAGAACTTCAGGATAAAATTCGTAAAGCACTTGAGCAACGATTTCGACCTGAGTTTTTAAACCGACTTGATGGAGTCGTGGTCTTTAATTCTCTTGGTGCGAGTGAGCTAACACATATTGTTGATATACAGATCGAACGTGTTCGTACAAGACTTGAGAAAAAAGGTATCTCTCTCTCACTGACCACACAGGCAAAAGAGCTTTTGGTTAAGCAGGGGAATAATAAGTTTTATGGCGCACGACCACTGAAGCGGACCATCCAAAAAGAGCTCTTAAATCCCTTGGCAGAAATGCTTGTCAGTGGTAAGATGCGTGATGGCGCTACGATTACCATCGGTGTGCTTGATGGTAAATTCGTTTTTAAAACAAAACCAGCACGTAAAGTTGTATCACGTACAAAGACAAAGAAGCGTGTGATAAGCGCCAAATAAACGCGCGAGTGGCGGGGTGGAAATCAGGATATAAAGATATTATATACATGGGCGAGTGGCGGAGTGGACAATCGCAGCAGACTGTAAATCTGCCGGCTACGGCCTACAGGGGTTCGAATCCCTTCTCGCCCACCAAAGTTGTAAGCAAAGCTTGCAACGTCTTCACTCGGGATGAGACAATATGCCAGCACATTTCTATTCCTCACTCGCCGTTGTAGCTCAGTTGGTAGAGCATTCCCATGGTAAGGGAAAGGTCACCGGTTCAATCCCGGTCAACGGCTCCACCTACATATTTACAAATACTTAGTTTTATAGTACCATCCTCCCATGCCACAACCGAATCTAATCAGACTCAAATGTAGCGAATGCAAGCGATATAATTACTATGCGCACAAGAATATTCGGCGTGTAGAAAAAAAACTTGAACTCAAAAAGCACTGTAAGTGGTGCAAGACACATACTTCTCACAAAGAAAATAAGAAGTGAAAAAAGGAGCCCTCAAGAGGGCTCTTTTGGTTTATTGTTTCTGGTTATTCTCAGCTTCTTCGGCTCTTAGCTTGCGCTCAAGGTCAAGCAGAAGTGATAGCTCATATCGATCACGCTGATGATCTGGATCTGGAGCTTCCATCTCTCCCCGTAGAAATTCTAGGACGAGTTGCGTACAGATTTCAGAAATTTTTTCTGGCTCTATTGTGATGCCGGCTTTCTCTAGACTAGCACGATGCTCGACAAGAAATATTTGTAATTCTTCTTCATGACGCTTGAGCACTTCATCTCCATCTACAATGAAGTTTTCAATGGCGGCATGGTCTTCCGGACTCAGTGGAATCTCATCATGAGTTTCTGCAGGGTCGTCATGACGGAAAATTGATGCAAACGATAGAAACTTATTACCTCCAGGTCCCTCTTCGTGTTGTTCAGCTCTTTGCTCTTCAAACGCCCCTCTTGGAGAGAGGCGATTGATACGCCTGGATAGACCAAGAAGTAACTCTTCAGTCTGAGTCATCTCTCTTTCCTCCATTAGGTCTTCAGGTTGTTCCGGCCCTTCCCTCATGTTTGAATTCATTGTAACTCTCAATTTTTATATTGCAATAGGAGTCGACTAATCTGTCAAAGTGTGGTACGGATGTGTGTGGAGGTGTACACCATGAATGGTGGAGCCATAATCGATATGTCACCTAACAGGCCGATTGGTATCGATGCCGCATATTGTACAGGTCAGCTACAAGATGTTATTGCCGATCCTAAGGCCTTTTCAGAAGAACTCGGTCTATCTCTATCAGCTGTCTATAACTACTTAAATGGACGTATTCCAACATTGGATGTAATGTTTCGTATTGCGCAATTTTGTGATCGACCGATTGAGTCTTTTTTGGTCCGCCAACCCAGAGATGGAGGTACAGGTTAGTAATGAATGCTACGGGATCTGCTTTCATTCGCAACGAGACGGTTTCATTCGCTATCGATACTAGATATCTGGCCGATAGAATGCGGGAAGTTGTCAGAGACGAACCAAAAGCGTTCGCCTATGGTACAGGTATTTCACTTTCAGCGGTTTACAACTACATGAATGGGCGAGTCCCAACAACTGATGTTCTTTTTCGAATCGCAAAATACACTCGTCGTCCAATGGAATGGTTCCTTGATCCAGAATTTGAAGAAGAACCCACTAAGACCAAAGTAAGTAATGGGCACGAGAGCAATATGGAACGCTTTCCGTTTTCTTCGTCAGATCGGCCAACGCTGGTACAGTCTGACTCACAAGGCAGACAATATTGGGAGACTCAGTGACCTCACATATGAGGTCTTTTTTTATACTCAAAATAAAGTATAATGTCGGGTACTATAAGAAATATGGGGGTATAAGCTCAATGGGTTTAAGCTCCGGGGGAGCTTTAACGGGAAATGTAGTGAGTTTACGAACGTAAAGCATTTCCCCAGGTCGCGTGATAGGCGCGACCTGCTGGTCATAGTACTATGGAAATATGGGAGATTAGTTAAGTGGTATAACATCGGTCTCCAAAACCGAGGTCGGGGGTTCAATTCCCTCATCTCCCGCCAAAACATGGATACAGAAAAACAAAAATATACATGGCAAGAGTTTGATGAGGATGTGAACTTACTTGCAGAAAAAATAAAAGCCACCAATAAAAAATTTGATGGCATTTATGGTATCCCAAGAGGAGGTCTACCAATAGCTGTAGCATTATCTCATCGACTTGATTTACCCATGCTTATGGGTGGTGCCAACGAAAAAACACTCGTTGTTGATGACATCGCGGATTCTGGCTCGACACTAAAGCCATATAGAGATAGAAAATCAACGATTGTTACAGTTTTTTATCACCCCTCAAGTACTACAGAGCCAAATATATGGCTTAGAAATAAGGAACAGAAGTGGATTGTGTTTCCATGGGAGTCGTAATAGAATAAGCTCCGATGATACGTGATGGACTTACATTCAATGATGTACTCTTGGTTCCAAAAAAGTCTGAGGTTTTTTCAAGAAAGGATATTGATACCAAGGCGTACTTAACACGACTCGTATCTATACATGTACCAATTGTCAGTGCAAACATGGATTCTGTTACAGAATTTCAAATGGCACGAGCAATGGCAGAAAACGGTGGAATTGGAATAATCCATCGTTTTTTGTCTATTGAAGATCAGGTAGAGGAGGTTGCAAAAGTAAAGCGCGCAGAAAATACTGTCATCGAGGATCCGTACACCGTTCACCCTGATTACACTCTTTTTGATGCAAGGCGTTTTATGGAGAGCAAGTCCATATCTGGTGCCATTGTTGTAGATGACAAAAAGAAACTTGTTGGTATTATTACATCGCGAGATTTGCTTTTTGAACAAGACGACAGGAAACTTGTTAAGAATGTAATGACTCAAAAGGTGATTACAGGTGAGCCACGAATCTCACTCGATAAGGCAATTGATCTTTTGCATACTCATAGAATTGAAAAACTGCCACTCGTAACTAAAGCCGGAACATTACGAGGGCTTATTACACTTAAGGATGTTTTAAAGCGGATAAAGTATCCTCATTCTTCTAAGGATAAAAAGGGGAGACTCATGGTGGGAGCTGCTGTTGGTGTTAAGGATGATACTTTAAAACGTACTGATGCTCTGTTACGTGCAGGGGTAGATATTATTGTTGTAGATATAGCACATGGACACAATACGCGAGCGATTACTACAACCAAGCAGATAAAAAGAAAGTTTGGTAAAAAATGTCAACTTATCGCAGGAAATGTTGCAACGCCACGTGCTGCTGAAGACTTAATAAAAGCAGGCGCTGATGGAATTAAGGTTGGCATTGGGCCAGGGGCGGCGTGTACCACGCGTATAGTAACCGGTGTTGGAGTCCCACAACTGACAGCAATACAAGACGTTATTTCAGTGACGAAGAAGTTAAAGATTCCAATCATAGCTGATGGTGGTATTGGTAATTCGGGAGATTTTGCCAAGGCAATAGCAGCTGGTGCACAAACAGCAATGATAGGTAGTTTGCTCGCAGGATGTGAAGAATCTCCAGGTGAATACGTTATGGAAAATGGTTCCGCATACAAACACTACCGAGGCATGGCGAGCTATGAGGCGAGCTCTGAAAAGGTTCGTATTGATGGCGGTGGCAAAGATGGTTTTTGGCGAGCACCAGAGGGTAGGTCCGGCAAAGTTCCATACCGTGGTAAAACCTCAGGTGTTTTAAATGATCTCATGGCAGGATTGCGTAGCAGCATGAGCTATCTTGGTGCACATAATTTAAGTGAGTTTTCAAAAAACGCAGAGTTCATAAAAATGTCTCCATCTGGCATGAAAGAGTCAGATACGCGTCTTGACTAGCCACAAAAAAACAAAATTCCTGTTCCATACGATCTAAGCCAGCTAGCAATGTTTCGGGACGCTCAATCAGAAGTATGAACACAAATTTTGTTTTTTTGTAGTTAGCAAACGCTTGACTAGATACATATTTTAAGTTAATTTACTTGCGGACAAGGAGGTACTTATGGCACATAATTCCTGGAATGAACATCGTATATCGTATTCGGGACCTACGCTCACGTCTTAATTTTACTCAAAAAGAGATAACTCCTTTACTTGGAATTATGCGTTGTACTTTTAATCGATGGGAGAATGGTCACTCGGATCCTCTACCCTTCAACTGTATTACAATTTACAATCTTGCCAGCCCACCCGCTGAAGATGCTACACATGGTAATGGTAGAATGCCAGCTTATCTCGATGCAGGGCCACACTTCCCTGTAGATGGAGAAGTTTTCTATCCTCGAGAAAGTGAACTCGCCACAAATACAGGATAGCAAGATGATTCCTGCTTGCGCGTTAAGTGGTCATCAGCGAGCTCTCAATATGCAAATTTTGATTGCAGCCATGGTGAAAGCATTAGCCCAAAATTCAAGCGAAGTACAATATTCAAAGAGACGAAATAAGTAGTACCTGCCCACACGGGCAGGTTTTTTGTTACAATCAAAATCATGAGAAAGCAGTCAGTATGGTTTGATGCAGTTCCAGACTCTCGTACATATGAAGCGTTACAAGGAGATGCTACATCCGATATCGTTATTATTGGTGGCGGAATCGTTGGTGTTGTGGCCGCTTGGCATTGTCGCAAGCTTGGACTAACCGTTTCTCTTGTCGAGAAGAATCATATAGGTACAGGGGATACGGGGCTTACTACTGGTTTTTTAACTCGTGTACCAGATACATCTTTGGTCGAATTAAAGGACACACACGGAGAGGATTTTGTTCATAAATTATATAAAGCTTCGGGGGATGCACAAAAAGAACTTTTTGATTTAATTAGCTCTGAGTCTATTGATTGCGACTTTATAAAAGCTAAGAGTTATTACGGAGCTTATGAGGCTGGGAGCAAAGAGCTTGCCGAAGAATTTATTCCACTTGATGATGCGGATCCATATGCCGAATTGATACAAAGTCAGGCTCCATTTGCAGAAGCGATTGAATTTGAGGGAGAGGGACGATTTCACTCAAGAAAATTTTTGCTTGGACTTCTAAAAAAGATGAGAGGAGAGGGTTTTTCTGTATTTGAAGAATCAGAGGTCGAATCTATACATATCGAGGAGGGTGTACTTATTAAGACAAGTGATGGTTCAATAAAGGCAAAAAAGCTGATTAATACAACTGGATTGCCCCCAGAATATTTTAGTGAACTTCAACCACTTTTTAGACAAAAAATTACATACGTAACAGCTGCCAAGTTTTTAAAACAGCCATTGCCGTTTAACCTCTATTGGGATACTGGAGACCCATATTTTTATTTTAGATTAATCGACGAGACAACAATGATTGTTGGTGGGTCTGATCATGATGTCGGTAAAGCAAAAGGAAATGAGATTGATTTGATTAAGAACTTTATTAAAAAGACTTTTGGCGATCAACATGAAATAACGCATGAATGGTCTGGAAGTCTTTTTGAAACCAAGGACGGTCTCCCGTATATTTTTGAGCACCCACACCATAAGGGAAGGGCTTATATAGCATGTGGTTTTGGTGGCAATGGACTTGTGTTTGGGTTTTTAGCAGGTAAGTTGCTTTCATTACTAGTATCAGACAGTGAAGCTCCAAACAAAGATTTATTTTTACCATTAAGAACTGGTGAAAAAATTGGTGAACCAAAAAAAATCTCAAGAGAAACAGGTCAAAAATCTTTTGTGAAGGTTGCCAAGGCGAGTGATGTTGTGGAGGGTAAGCCATTTGGTGTTGAAGCTGGCGGTATGAAGCTTGCACTCTTTAGAATTGGCGAGAATGTCTATGCATTTAATAACTCATGCTCACATGCAGGAGGCTCTCTTTGCGATGGAGAGATAGAAGGTAAGATTGTAACCTGTCCTTTGCATGCAGCACAATTTGATGTAACCACAGGAAGTGTTGAGGGACCACCAGCTGTTAGACCACAGACCATGTATCAAGCTCGTATACAGGGTGAGGACATAGAAGTAGAAGTTCCTGCAGGTGAGGAGCCTAAACCGGGTTTAAGCAAAATAAAACCAAGGCGTATGACACATTGGGCATCACTTTTCAAATTTGCTCTTGGTGCATTTGGATTTTTTGTTTTTGAATTTGCGCTTCAATACTTTTGGCTAACAAAGGGAGAACTAGGAGGCTCTCTTGTGAGATCATTTGCGCTTTCAGGTGCTACGTTAATAGGTGCGGCACTCCTTTCGAGCGTTGTCTTTAGAATTTTTCCAAAGACTGCGCGGCTCTGGCGACAGAGACGCTACTTAGGAGTTTCTGGTTTTGTGTTTGCACTATTTCATGCATTATCCGTGTACTATTACTTTTTTAACTGGGAAATCCAATACGTTTATTACAGCTTAAATCCCATCGAGAATCCCATAGTATTTGGTTCTATTGCGCTCTCAATATTTATGGTACTTGCACTTACTTCTACCGATTGGGCTGTACAGAAATTGACTCCAAGGGTATGGAAGTTTATACATCGTTTTGTGTACGTAGGTTTTTTGGCAAGTGTCTTTCATTTCATTACAATTAATCCAGAGCTTTTGCAGAACCCACCGGGGTATCTGCTGCTCCTAATTACGATCCTCGCGATTATTGGTCATCTTTATTTATTTATAAAAACAATTATGAAAAAAGGATTTAACACAATTGGTGCATTAGTAGGCACTGTCATTATTGTTGGCGCTGTCATTGTTGGATACTTGGTATACCGAGATACTTTTGCTCCAGTACCAGCGAAAGAGATGGGTGAAGCAAGTGAGGGGATGGATTTAGAGGACTCTGTAAAAGAAATGAAGGAGTTTATGGAAAAGAATCCGCCGGATGCTGATGTTATGACAAAGCCAGTTCTTGAAGACCAAGGATTTGAAGGGACTATGTCACGTTCAGGAACATTTCAAAATGTAAATTATATGACAAGTGGCGGGGCAACGCTTGAGAAGAGAGGTGATGGGCATTTTGTTGTATTTGGAGATGATTTTGAAACGCCAAACGGTCCAGATTTGCAAATATACTTAACAAAAAATCTTACAACAACAAATCGAGGAGATATTAAGGACGGGATTATTTTGGGAAAATTAAAAAGTACAAAAGGAAAGCAAGTATACAAAATTCCATCAGGCACAAATATAGAAGAATTTAATTCTGTCTCAATTCATTGCCGAGCCTTCAATGTTCCGTGGAGCTACGCGCCACTCAGGTAGATCCCATGAAAAACACATGTGGATAAAAATGCAGTATTTTGTCTGAGGTGGGTTTTCTCCCTTAAAATAAGGGAGTTTTCTCTTGTTAAGAAACAAATAAAAATGTGTGTCAATCTATTCCATATCTCCTTGAAGGGATATGATGAGCTTAGAGTTATTAAACAAACAGAGGAGGGCCAGAATGGCTCGCTCAAATAGGAAGACACCAAAACGAAACCCACGCATACCGTGGTCTAGTTTTTCCAAGAAATTTGTAGATCGACTTTGCCGAATGGCAACCCAGGATGAAATCCTGGATGCTGTCGCGAAAGAATGTGGCACACGTCCCACATGGAACACGACAAGCGCATATTTTTCTCGTTCTGGATTAAAGCCTAAAGTTTTTGAAGTACTTCATGTTGCTGATCGTCTTGACGGCAAGCAACAAGAGAATTTTAGAAAACTTTGGACAAGTGATGCTTCCATTTCTGATGTGGAAGAAGTATTTCCTGGCATAAAGAGAGATGATCTCCGTCGTATTGCTCAAAGGCTTAAAGTAAAGAGGGGTTCTCGTAAGGAGCAGGACACAGCGTTCGATGAAGTTATTTCACCTTTGTCGCCAGAAGAGGCACTCGCTGAGATGACGTTGCCAGAGCGTGAATGGGACGACCCACTTCAACTAGAGATGATGCCAGGCGCATGGGCTGATCGTGCCGTTCGAATCGGACTTATGTCCGGTATCGCATATGGCAATGATGGCATGCGTGGTGGTCTCATTAATCTTGCGATGGAACTTCTTCGTGATGAGGGTATCCGCCTCATCATCAATAATGCACACGTTGTCGATGGTAAGAGTGTTGTCGGTCAAGTGGCCGAACGCACCGTTGAACTTCGAGAGGAGTCTCGCGGGCGCCGTGCCACAAGGGCTGGTAGAGAAAGATATCCCGCACTTACTCAGGCTTCGCTACGCGATAAGGCTGCAGAAGATGTTGTGCAGGCAGTAGCCAGAGACCTTTCTTCACTCATACCCCAAATTCTCCGTCCTTTACCGATGCGCGAGAAAGGACGAATTCCATTTGTAAAGATGTATACGCTCACGACTCCAGATACCCTATCTCTCTATGATGGAAAGTATGGAGAATCTATTGCGGAAGAATTGCAACATATTCGTGACGACATCATCTTGTATGGTGCTGGTGGGGACTGGATCTATATCAGAGATTTTGATATCAAGATTGGTATTTTGAATCCCAGCAGATCTCGACTTCCTGGTAAGTACCAGAGTACAGCCGGTGAAAAAGAGATTGATGAGAAAGAACGCCAGACATCTCAAGACTTCCCAGATCTTTGGATTGTGAATCCGTTTGCAGCAGCTGTATTTCAGCCGGCAGGCATTCGCGCACGTCCATACATCATGGGACCAGCACTTCGTCGTTTGGAAGAAGTCCACACGGCCGAGAATCAGGCTGGTATCATGATTCTGGAGTATAGACCAAATAGACAGAAGATTGTTCGTAACTATTCGTTTAGAGATTTGATTAGAGCTGAGCTTAAGACGATTGTTACTCCGCGTGGCGCAACCAAGACGCAAAAACGTATTGTTGCGACAATCGGTGAGCACGGCGCTCTTCCTATTGGTACTCTCGAAGACCGTATGCCAGGAGTGAGTCGTGCAACGATTGAACGAGAGATTTCTGGTCTTGTAAGCTCTACAGGCAAGCTTTCTACTCGTAAGACATGGCCTGGATTGGTTTTCGATTCGAGGTCAAAGAGATACTACTTCGATGACGAGTGGATCCAGCGAAAGTTAAGATATCGTTGGCCTAAGGACTTGGTTAGTGACCGTATGCTCTTCTTCGGATGTTTGCATGCTGGGTACACAACGACAGACTACGAGCACTTCGTAAAGGAGTACCCTCGTATCATGCTCGAGTATGGTGTTGATCATCTCTTCGGACTTGGCGACATGATCGCTGGTCTAAAGCATGGTCTTGCATGTTCCGGCGAAGTATTCGGTGGGATGAATTATACCGAGCAAGAGGTTTTTGCCGCAGAACTCGTTGCAACGGTTTTGTTCAAAACCTTCAGGGCTCGTTTGGAGGTCAAGAGAGGCAAGAAGTCCTTGTCTGACCTTTCTTCCGAAGAGCTGTCGAACCTACTTTCTGATAGCCTCGTTCACTTCCACTATATTCATGGTAATCATGATTTGTGGCAGGAATATGACGGGCAAATTCCTCTTCAGCAGTTCAACGATGTGTTGGTGAGACTCTTGCATGATGAGACTCTCAAGATGTTGATAGAGGAGCGAGCTCCTGCTATCGATCTTTTTGAGATTTTGGCTTCAAAAACTTCTTTCTATTCTGATTTTGCTGGAGTTGCCGAATTGCCGTCTGGCATCAGGGTGTCAATGCAACATCCTCAGATGGGTCGCGCTCAAACGACAACCTTGCGTGCCCAGCATGCAATGGGAACTCGCGGCGCACAAATCTCAGCTCTTGCTAACTTCCATGCGTCTGCCACTGTCGCCCAGTGGACTTCTGATCTCGGTCAGTGTGTAGCCATGCAGGCGGGGACGCAGGTCATCTATACGCGCTTCGAGCGTCGTAAGATGAAAAAAGAAGTTGATTTCGGCCCGCTCTATCTCCATGTCCAGTCCAAGGGTGGACGAATTTATATAGATGAACGAGCGGCGTTTAATGAAAGTATTTTAAAAGTAGCTCTTAATAAGAAACACGATTCTGAAGGCCTTAAGCGAAAGCTTGGTCTACTCCGACATCCGGATCTTATTGTTAGGTGATGCTAAAGCATCACCTTTTTTGTTAGTGTTGCTATAAGATACAAAAAAATACACCAGCTTTCACTGGTGTTCCCGTTTTATCTGGGCACGCATGCGTGCCATGATTCTTTGACTTGTTTTTTGGCCCTCTGCGTCTGTTTTTTGTGGGTAACGGATAGCTATATAGTTGACCAACAAAGAATCAAGCAGCTCATCATCTGATGAATGTTTAAGGGGATTCAAGATGATGGTGTGTCTAAGAAGGTCGTACGTGGCCTCGCCTTTATAATCTCTCATGCAAATCACTCTAAAGTTGTTTCGAATAAGAAATTTCAATTGTGGGACCGCATTCTCTAGTGAGAGTGTATCCCACCAAAACTCACCATCCTGTGCCATAATGCGCTGAACTCCTTTTTTGATTGGCTTATGGTTACATCGCCATCCAGGATGTATGACATGAAGATACTCATGAATGAATGTATCCCACATTTCTTCAGAATTGCTGTGTTTCCTCGGGTCAATGATTACTGTTTTAGTATCTTCATCACAGAGACCCCATGCATGACCACCATTTTTTTCAGGGTACAGTTTGTCGTATTCTACAGACCATCCTTTGTTCATCAGCGCTTGAAGGCGCTTCATAACAGGCCTCCCTTGGCTTTTACAGTCTATACATATGCAAACATATTTTCTTTGCTTATCCAAGGGGTAGAAATGCATAACTATTTGTGTTATAGTTGGCGCTACAATAAAAAATAGGGAGGAGTGGCTGAGTGGGTCACAGGTCTGGGAGAGCTGTGACGGGAAATATAGCGAGCTTGTCGAGCGTATAGTATTTCCTCGGGTCGCGTGATGGGCGCGACGACTAGCGCACAAAGTACGTAATGCTTTTCCGGAACAATTTAGATATACATATGGAGGAGTGGCTGAGTGGTTGAAGGCGGCAGTCTTGAAAACTGTTAAGGGTGAAAGCCCTTCGTGAGTTCGAATCTCACCTCCTCCGCATCAAAACAAATGGGATACCTTGCGTATCCTTTTTTTGTTTTGAGATAGGGAAGGGATTCGAACCGGAATGCTAAACGCATTCCGCGGGTTGTCTGATAAGAGGCAACCGAATCCCACCTTCTCCGCCAAAAAACGAAATCGGATTTTAGAGCCGAAATTGGGTCGACGCTTCGCGCCGACCCAGATTTGCGTTCAGAAACCCTTTTCGAAAAATTGCGGTGTGTATTGAACGAAGTTCGAATGTATTTTGAGTTGAAGTTTTAGAATAATTTTTGACACGAATTAACTCTGGGCGTAGGCTATCCAGTAGACGAAGCGGAGACCATATGTCTAGAGACGGAGCATACTATGTTCAATTTGAGCTTGGGCGATTGAGTGGCGACATGAATACTCACACGCTTTTGATCCCGCTGCAGGCGGCTACCAACGAAGATGCGGTTAGAGAAGGTCAAAGAATGTTCATGGAACATAGAGATTTAGGACAGAGTAATCCATCCTTTAGGGTTTTTCACCTCATACATGAAGAAAGAGCAGAAGAGAAATGACGACGGAAATCCTAGAAGAGGCCTTGTGTCGTGTTACGTGCCAAAAAGGAACTACACGAACGTTTTGGATAGGATTTCCTTTAGATATGTTTCCAAAACCATCAGCAATAGAGATGGGTAGGCGTCTACTTCCCGCTGAAGATCTAGGATGCATTTCTTGTATTTTGCACGAATCGTGTGGAGAGCCGATAGACGTTAAATTAACACTCATGGGTTAATACAGTCGCCATGCATGGCGGCTTTTTTGTTTTTTATATACCCAGTATGTCTTTCAAAAAAGTAGTGCTGGGTTTACAATGCTTTTATGTTTTTGATTAGAAATATAAAAGTGAAAGGAACGATAAAGAAGGGACGAGGTGTTTTTGCAACATCAGACATCAAAGCCGGAACCGTAATAGGTGATTACTTAGGAACAATACTTCCAGAAAAAGAAGACGATTTATCTCGTGGTCTTTATAGTATGGCCTGGGGAGGAGATGATGATACGATTATTTTGGCTAACCCAGATAAAAATGGTATTCATTTGATTAATCACTCTTGCGTACCTAATACATGGATGCATCCATATAATGGACGAACGGTTTATTTTGCGTTGCGAAAAATTTTTAAGGATGAAGAGTTAACTATCAACTATCTCATAGGTGAGCCCGACGAAGATTGTAAGCCTTGTGATGACGTGTGCCACTGTGGTGATATCTTTTGTCACGGAACCCAGCATTCCTCTGAATACTTAGTAGATGCGCATGAGAAATACGAGCGTCGTATAATTAAAAAGCAACATATACCAAGACGTCCAAAGAGTGGAACACAATTAAAAAAACTATCACGTTATCCCAAGTCTATAAGCGATGATCCTGTTTTCGTTCTTTTTTCTAATAGAAAAAAATCTCCTGTAAAAATAGAAAACGATGAGTTTCCGCCAATCAAAACTTTGCGATGTCTCATTCGAGAAACGGGGAGGTCTTTAGAGTTTTCTAAGATTGGTCTTACTGTTGTTGGCATACGAGAGGGTCATGCTATTGTAAAGACATAGACCATATGAAATATTTTCTTTCCGTTACTATTTTCCTAGTACTCCCCGTGTTTCTTTTTGCTCATGGAGGTGAGGAGCACGACCCTATCATAATGACTGTAACAGATGAAGGTTTTGCTCCTAGTCAGATTACTGTCGTTGCAGGAGAAACGGTAACTTTTGAAAACGATGGAAAGGAGGATCACTGGCCTGCATCTGATGTTCACCCAACACATGAAGCATACTCCGCTCTTGATCCAAGACGACCAATCATTCCAAGAGCATCATGGAGCTTCACATTTGAAGAGGAGGGACAATATACAATACATGACCACTTATTCCCGGATTTTGGTGGTCTCATTACTGTAAAACCTGAGGGTACAGTTATTGTTCGAGATGGTTTACCAGAACAAAAAAATATAGAAGCTCCACCAGAAGAGAAAGAGCCAGGATTTTTTGCACGTAAATGGGTCTCCATAAAAAGATTTTTAGGGTGGGTTTTTGGTAGAAACGATAATAATCAGGAGATAGATAAAACAGAAGAGACTCAAGAAAAGATATCAGATGAGGAGGTGGTTTTGATACAAGAGGTTCGTCAAGAGATTGATACTCATTTTACAGAGCCTACTACATACAATAAAGATTTTCTGTACAAAAGTTTTGATTTAGGCTGTACAAGTTCTAATCACGGATGTATTAGTAATTCTGTAAAAGATTTAACACGAGACTATGGTCCTGTTGCTGCTGTTGAGTTACTCGAAATTATGGTTGCCGATGGTCGTGTTTCAAGATCAATTAATGACCATCAATTATCTCATGAGATTGGTAGAGAGGCCGCGCGTTCGTATGGAGTCAACAGCGAAGCATTTTTGTTATGCCCCATGTCAGCGTTTAATGGTGGGTGTCAGCACGGTTTCTTTGAATATGTTTTAGGTAGAACAGAGTCGACATCACAGGCAGCAGATTTAATATGCAAATCACTCGGAGATACATACTCAAATAAATTTAAATTTTACTGTTACCATGGAGTTGGTCATGGGGTTATGATGCAACAAGCATATGACTTACAGGCATCATTAGATACTTGTGATTCATTAGACGGGCTGTCCGCACAGGATGGTTGTTGGCAAGGAGTGTTTATGGAAAATACTAATGCTGGTATGTCTGGTGAGGCACGCGCTGGACTATTTTCTCTAGAGGACCCTCTAGCACCATGTAATCAGGTTGAGGACAAGTATCGTAATGAATGCTATCTAAATCACGCTGGTTATTTAATGAAGTTTTTTGGCAATGATATACGTCGTGGTGCGCATTCATGTCTGGAGGCTGGAGAATGGATTCCTTCATGTCTCCAAAGTCTTGGCCTCATGGTTACAAATCCTTCATGGCAAGGTGCACTACTCCCAGGAGCCGCTCAATTAGGTGAGGTACGTTCAGCATGGGAGCTTTGCCGTATGTTTCCAACTGATCACATAAGTCAGTGTGTACAGGGTGGTGTCGACAATATAATTAACTTTGATGAGTTTGATGTCGGTCGAGCTGATGAATTTTGTAGTATAATTGATACACAGGATCAAGAGTTGTGTTTTAGAGGGATAGGTCGTAATCTTAGAAACGATTCTATAAATCAACAACAAGTAACTGATGCGTGTAATTTGTTATCAACACAAGAGAGTAGAGACTGGTGTCTTTTAAGATAAATACCATGAAAAAAAATCTACTAACAATTTTACTTTTAATGTTTTTGACAACAGCTGGTGTTGTTTTTGCTCATGAATCAGATATAACGGATACCGTTGTTATTCATATGAGCAATGATGGTTTTAATCCAAAAGAGGTGATTATACAACGCGGAGAGAAGGTTGTTTTTGAAAATGTGGGAGAAGATGAACACTGGCCAGCTTCTAATATTCACCCAACGCATCGTGCCTATCCAAAATCTGACATTAGCGATTGTGGTACAACAAATGAGCGATTTATGTTTGATGCATGTAAACCAATAAAACCAAATCAGACATACACATTTCAATTTGATGAACTTGGTGAATGGAGATTTCATGACCATCTTAATGCGACCTTCAGCGGTCAAATACATGTAGTAGAAAATGGTGGAGCGCAAGAAGAAAAAGTGGAAGAAAAGAAGCCAGGAATTTTAAGACGTTTTTGGAACTGGTTAAAAGGTATTTTTAGTCGTAATGAAGTTGTTGATGATATACGAGAAGACATCATAGATAGGGAAGATGAAGATTCGGCACTTTTAGATATAGAATATGAAGAAAAGAAATGGGTGTATAATCCCAACGTTGAAGTAGACTCAACTCTGATAGCAACAGATAAGGACGAACTGTTTTCATATGTAAAAAAATACAGCCCCTCAAGGGCTCTTGAGCAGTTGTTTTCAATTGAAAGTCAGTTCGGCAACTGTCATGATAATGCTCACTATGTAGGAAGATTTTCTTATGAGCTTTATGATTCTGAAGCATTCAGGCAGTGTGCAATGTTATGTCAGTCTGGTTGTTATCACGGTGCGGTAGAAGCATATTTTCGTGAGCATGGGACATCAAATCTTGCGGACAACATAAATAAACTTTGTTCTGGTAATACAAATCCATTTATTGTTCATCAATGTCGTCATGGCGTGGGGCATGGATTATTGGCATGGTCAGACTATGCATTATTTGATGCACTAGAGGATTGCAATCTTTTGCAGCAGGGAGAGGCACAGACCTCGTGCTATAGTGGTGTGTTTATGGAAAATATTGTACAAAGTATGGCATCCTTCTTAGAAATTGAAGGACACACAACACAATACTTAAGTGATGATCCTCACTACCCATGTAATATTGTTGATGCTCAATACAAGCCCACATGTTATTTCTTACAGACCGATCGCATGGTTGAGTTGTCCGGTGGAAATTTTGCTACAGTTGCTCAAAATTGTTCTGAGGTTGAGGATGTCTTTTCTCGTCGAATGTGTTTTGAAAGTATGGGACGAACTGTTGGGGGAAGAAATAGAAATAATCCACCAGGGGCTATTAGTACTTGTTACAATGCTAACCCCGGAACAGATAGACTCGGTTGTTTGATGGGGGCGGTACAGGATACATTCTGGGATCCATCAGGGCAAGACAATGCAATTAGTTTTTGCAAATTACTTACACCAGAAGATGAGAAGGACACTTGCTATGGAATGATTTTTGGACGAGCGCCACAGGTTCTTACCAAAGAGGCTGACCACAGAGCTTTTTGTCAAAAAGCAGAAACTACCTACCAGGGTCGTTGTCTGGCATATATTAGATAACATGGAAATAACTCCTTATACGATAAACATGCGTCAGCTCATTGAAGACGCTATACAAAACTTTGGTTACGCACCAGAACATAATGTGTACTGGTTTGAAAATGGTGCAGAGGACGAACAAAAGCCATACTTCGTTACATTTGATGATGGCGACGGCATGTTCGCATATAAAGAAGATAATATTTGGTATACGCTATCAGATCCAATTGCCCCCAAAAAAGATTGTGCGAAAAGAATAAATGAGTTTGCAAGAAAAGTATTTGCTGATGCATCGATCGATAAAATTGTTGTTGAATATAATACTGAGATACGTAAGGAGCTTAGTACACTTTTGGCGCCAGAATATAAAGTAAAAGCAATTAATTACACATTAGTATGGCCAGTTACTGATATGTCGAAGTTCGACCCCGAACTACCCGGTAAAAAATGGAAGAGCATACGAAATGCAAGAAACAGGTTTTATCGTGAACATGATGTTATCGTAAAAGATATAAAAGACGTTTCAAAAGATAATTTACATTCTGTAATTAATCGTTGGGAAGATGGCCGTGGACAAGCAGACGGAAGTAGGGGGGACATCACATATTCTGATTCATTTCATTCGATGGTGGATTCTGGATTTCCGGGATGCGATGGCGCTCGAGCAATGTTTGTAGATGGGGCTGTTGTTGGATTTAATGCTGGATGGGTTATACCCAATTCAGAAACATATTATGGCGCTATAGGGCTCCATGATTATTCAGTTCAAGATTTGGGACAAATGCTGTATCTAGAAGATCTTGTGTGGATAAAAAAATGTGGATATCCAAAAACTGATATGGCCGGAGGTGAAAAGGAGCTTACAAGTTTTAAAAATCATTTTCATCCAGATTATTGGTACAAGACGCATGCATTTTCAATAGCACGCGCGTGATGATCACTCTTCAGCCCTATACAAAAGACACAAGATCTATTGTACTCGATACAATACAAAAGTATGGATTTTCTCCTGAACATAATATTTTTGATTTTGAGAATGTAATAGATGATTATTCCGAAGCCTTTATTGGAGTCATTGATGATGAGTATATTGTTTTAACACAAGAAGACGATGAAAAAACATGGTGGGTATTTGCAGATCCCCTAGCCCCCCCAAAAAAACGTGGAATGGCTATCGCACAATTCTTGGAGTATGTATTTTCTAAAGAAGATGCCAAGAGAGTAACGTGCGAACTCTTTTCTGCTACAAAAGATGAGTTATTAGACCACTTGCCTAAATACTTGGATATTGAGCCGCAAGAGAACACTCTTATAGGGCCAATCTTTGAACTCGAGCAATTTGATGAAAGTCTTGGTGGTCACCAATTAAAAAAAATTCGGAGTGTTGTCCGACAGTTTAATGAAAATGTTAAGATTGAGGCGCGTCCAGCACAGAATTCACCGCATGAGGATGCTATGGGTGTCATACACCGGTGGATCCATAACCGCACCTTTAAGGATGAGGTGTTTATCGAATACTATCAGAGATTTGTTGAGAGTAACTTTGAAGGAGCCGAAGAAACACGGGTGCTCTATGTTAATAATAAACCCGTCGCACTGAATGGTGGTTGGCGTGTGCCAAATTCGGAGACATTTTATAATGCACTTTCACTCCATGATTATTCCTTAAGGGGTCTTGGTGAGATAATAATGGTTGAAGCACTCTCGTACTTAAAAAATAAAGGATATACGTATGCAGATTTTGGTGTTGGAGAAAAAAATCTAACCTCATTTAAACAAAAATTTTGTAAAAATAAACTTCAGACGGCATATGAGTTTTCAGTAGTAAAAAAATAATAAAAACAATATAATAAAAAAGTGGAGTCAAAAAACAGTAATGGTAGGAAAAAAATAAAAAAATTTCTTTTTGTTTCATCTTGGGGCATGATTGGTGACCTTGCTTGGCACATTCAAAGGGAGGGAGCTGAAGTTAGGTTTTATTTGGATTGTGAAGATGATGTTCTTGATGGTTTTTTGGATAAAGTTGAAGACTGGAAAGATCATAAGGATTGGGCCGACATTATCATTTTTGATGAGGTTGGCTATGGATACGGTAAGATTGCCGATGCCTTACGAAAAGAAGGTAAGTTTGTCATTGGTGGAAGTGCATACACAGACAAACTAGAAGAAGACAGAGAATTTGGCCAAGCTGAAATGGAGTCGGTTGGGATGACGATTTTACCCCACTGGAACTTTAGTGATTTTGATGAGGCAATAAAATTTATACAAGAGAATCCGGGACGTTATGTCTTTAAGCCATCTGGAGATATTTCTGGTAATGAAAAAGGGATTCTGTTCATTGGAGAGGAGGAAGATGGTAACGACATTATTGAAGTCCTCGAACATAACAAAAAAAGTTGGTCCAAGAAAATAAAAAACTTTGTGCTTCAAAAGTTTGCATCGGGCGTAGAAATTGCAGTTGGAGCCTTCTTTAATGGAAATGATTTTGTGTATCCTGTAAATGTAAATTTTGAGCATAAGAAGTTGTTCCCTGGTGATATTGGTCCATATACCGGAGAGATGGGAACGCTTATGTTTTGGTCAGAACCTAATAATCTTTTTAAGATGACGCTCGAAAAGATGCGCGAGAAATTAAAAGAATCGGGCTATGTTGGATATATAGATATAAACTGTATAGCAAACTCGCGCGGTATTTACCCACTTGAATTCACGGCGCGTTTTGGCTATCCGACAATCAATATACAGATGGAGGGCGTCACTAGTTTGTGGTCAGAGTTTTTTTATTCACTATCACGTGGGGAGGGGTTTGACCTTAAAACAAAGCATGGATTCCAAGTTGGCGTAGTTGTTGCGGTTCCTCCATTCCCATACCACGCTAAAGCAGAAGTAGAGATGTATAAGGACTTTTCTATTTTATTTAAACGACCTAATCTTGAGGGGATACACTTGGGGGAGGTAAAACTTGTTGATGGTGATTGGCATTTGGCAGGGACTACCGGGTACACGCTTATCGTGACAGGAGCTAACAGTACTGTTGAGGAGGCTCGTGAGCAGGCATACAAACGAGTACGCAATATCATGCTGCAAAATATGTTCTATCGGACAGATATAGGGGAGAAGTGGTACCACGAGAGTGACCATTTGCAAACCTGGGGTATTCTTTGAGATGATGCCTACTATGCCACGCATAAACACAAAATATATATCTTCTCCAAGGCAGCAAATATTACTAGGAATCGTCTTAGTTCTGTTTTTTGTATTCGGTTTTGGTTTCGGTATTATTTTTCCACCACACCCAACAAGCACCATGCCGCTTATAATAAAACGCGGGACAAGCGCTGAATCTATTTCAAATCAATTGAAGGTAGAAAATATAATACGCTCTAGATTTTTGTTCGTGTGGGCTACTTATCTGGGCGGAATCCATGATGAGTTAGCAGCGGGCCGTTTTCTATTTGATGAATCTATATCTACCTTTGGTGTTTTGAGGAGACTCACGCAACCTCAGGAAGAGCTCTCTGTTTTTATCCCAGAAGGTTCAACCATACGAGAGATAGAAATAATTCTAAGACAAAATAATATACCATCGGCAGAGTTTTTAGATTCACGCAGATATCCAAATGTATACAAAGAATTTCACCCGTTCCTAGAAGTTATTCCGGAAGGTCAAGATCTTGAAGGATTTTTGTTTCCCGATACGTATAGATTCTATGAGTACTCTTCTCCCGAAGAAATAGTAGATACAATGCTTGATAATTTTGAGCTCAAGCTCAAACCATTTGTTAGTGATATCGATGCAAGTCCACACTCGTTGTATGAGATAATCACAATGGCATCAATCTTAGAAAAAGAAGTACCCTCGGCCGATGAAAAGGCTATTGTGTCAGGAATTATGTGGAAGAGAATAAGAGAGGGGATGCCACTTCAAGTAGATGCGACACTTTTTTATGAGTTAGGAAAAACAAGTAGGGAGCTTACCCAAAGTGATTTGAAAAATGAGACTCCATACAATACATATACCTATCAAGGTCTTCCACCAGGTCCAATTTCAAACCCAGGAGCAGAATCTATAGAGGCCACACTTAATCCAAAAGAGACCCCTTTCTATTTCTATCTTTCCGATAGGGATGGCAATACATATTTTTCACGAAACTTTGAAGAACACAAAGAGAAGAAATTTAAATACTTGCGCTAGTCACAGAACTTTTTTTGTGGTATAACTTTTGTCATGTCACAAAAGAAAGTTTTTGTTGCTATGTCAGGTGGAGTGGATAGCTCAGTATCAGCAGCCCTCCTAAAACAAGCCGGATATGACGTATACGGTGTATTTATGCAGGGTTGGGCCAACCCTAATTTTGATTGTGAGTGGAAAGAAGAAAGGCGAGATGCAGCTCGTGTTGCGGGCGTTCTTGATATACCATTTAAGGTTTTAGATTTTTCCAGAGATTATTATGAACATGTTGTTTCGTATTTGATCAGCGAGTACAAAGCTGGACGTACACCCAATCCAGATATTATGTGCAACAAAGAAATTAAGTTTGGCCTTTTTTATAGGTGGGTCATGGCTGAGGGTGCAGATTTTGTAGCCACAGGCCACTATATACAAAAAGAAGGTGACCATGTATTTGCAGGGGCCGACAGAGGAAAAGACCAGACGTATTTTTTGTGGACACTTACAAAAGATATTATTGAACATTCGCTTTTTCCAATAGGGAGTTATCAAAAGTCTGAGGTAAGAATTCTTGCAGAAAAATTTAAATTGCCAGTTGCTGACAAAAAAGATTCGCAAGGGGTTTGCTTCGTTGGAGAGGGTAGTATGGTTAATTTTTTGAAGGAGAATATTAAAGCAACAGCTGGAGATATAAAAACCATTGACGGCAATGTAATTGGTCATCATGAGGGAGTTGAGCTTTTTACCATAGGACAACGTCACGGCATTGGCACTCCTGGTGGCGGAGGTGTGTATTATGTCGCCGATAAAGATTTAAAAACTGGTGTTTTGACTGTTGCTCGCGGAGATGAAGATCCAATACTACAAAAAAGTAAAATCATGTACACAAATCCTAATTGGATTCATGGGGTTTCTTTGCCGCTCGCATGCATGGCACGAATAAGATATAGACAAACTCTTTCATCCTGCACTGTATACGAAAATACTGTTGTGTTTGATGAGCCACAGAAAGCTGTCGCTCCAGGACAATCCATTGTTTTTTACAAAGATGACGAGATGCTTGGGGGCGCGATCATCAATTAAAAAGCAGTTCTCAGTAATCATCTTGTGTGATAAACTGCTCGCATGACAGCACGCGAGATACGTACAAAATTTCTAGAATATTTTGAGAAAAACGGACACACCGTTGTGCCCTCAAGCTCTCTTTTGCCAGACGATCCGTCTGTTTTGTTGACGACAGCTGGCATGCAGCAATTTAAGTCGTATTATACACGTAGCGCCGACCCAATGCGTGATTTTAAATCACTATCTACAGCATCTGCACAAAAATCCTTTCGTACATCTGATATTGACGAAGTTGGAGATGATACACATCTTACATTCTTTGAAATGTTGGGTAACTTTTCGTTTGGCGGATACTTCAAAAAAGAAGCGATTACTTTTGCACATGAGTTTATTACAAAAGAGCTCGGACTAGATATTTCGTACGTTACTATATTTGAGGGGTCTCGTACTGTGCCAAAAGATGAAGAATCACGAGAAATTTGGAAATCACTCGGTGTTTCAGATATACGCGAAGAAGGCATGGATGACGTTTTTTGGGGCCCTACGGGTAGTTCTGGACCCTGTGGACCCACAACAGAACTGTACTGTAAGAATGCAACGGGTGAAGACGTAGAGATTTGGAACATTGTATTTAATGAATTCTTTTATCCTGGTAGCCGCGAGGAATTACTTGGAGGCTCAACCTCCAAGTCTCTTGAGCCTCTGGAGTATCCGGGGGTTGATACAGGTATGGGACTCGAGCGACTAGCGATGGTTAGTCAACAGACAAAAAATATTTTTGAAATAGACTCGTTCCAGACACTTTTTAACTTACTCCCAGACGAGCTTGATGTGCGAACAAAGCGCATAATTTCTGATCATTTGCGAGGAGGTGTATTTCTCTTGGCTGATGGTGTGCGACCATCGAATAAAGAGGCGGGCTACATATTACGTAGGTTGTTGCGTCGCGCGCTGGCATACGAAGAAATTAATAATTTAGAAGCGAGTCTTTTTGAGTCGATGCTATTGCAGGTTATTAATACAGAAGGTGAGTTTTATACTGAATTAAAAAGTAATAAAAATGAAATAATAAATGAATACTGGTCCGAACGAGAGAGGTTTACCAAAACTCTGAAGCGCGGGCTCGGCGAGCTTAATAAGCTCGAAAGTATTGATGCTGTCGGTGCTTTTCGTCTATACGAATCATTTGGGCTTCCTTTCGAAATCATCAAAGAAATTGGTGGAGAGGGCGCGCACGGACTATCACGAGAGCTTTTTGATAAAGAATTTGAAAAACACCAGAAGAAGTCTCGTGCAGGTGCCGAAAAGAAGTTTGGTGGTCATGGCCTCATTCTTAATACTGGAGAGCTAAAAGCAAAAGACACCGAAGAATTAAAAAAAGTAACACGCTTGCATTCGGCTACACATCTTATGCAAGCTGCTTTGAGAAAAGTTCTTGGTGATAGCGTAGAACAACGAGGCTCTGATATAACTGTAGAGCGTACGAGATTTGATTTGAGTTTTGATAGAAAAATTACAAAAGAAGAGTTGCGGAGGGTTGAAGATATTGTAAATGATGTAGTTGAAAGAGATCTAACGGTCACAGAAGAAGAATTGTCCTTCGAAGAGGCTATACGTAGAGGTGCTTTGCATTTTTTCAAGGAAAAGTACCCAGAGCACGTAAGGGTATATTCTTTTATGGACAAGGATGGAAAACCATTTTCCATGGAGCTGTGTGGTGGACCTCACGTTACCCACACCCAAGAAATCGGGAAATTCCGTATAATAAAAGAAGAGGCGTCATCGGCCGGTGTACGTCGCGTGAGAGGTACGGTAGAACCATAAGTATTAATGTTTTTTAACCAAGCCCCAAAAGAAAAACTAGGCGTAGCTTTTGATATTGGTACGGCATCAGTCAGTGCTGTAGTTTTTGAGGTTAGTGCTGGTGGACGGCCAAACATCTTAAAGATATTTAGGCGCTTCCACAAAATTTCAACTACAAGAGAGTCGGGACACTTTAGTAGAGCCACCCTTTCTCATATAAGTGATACTTTAGAAGATATTCGTAAATTAACAGTTGAACTAAAAAAGCCAACACCAGAAACATTTACGATTGGTCTCTCGGCAATTTTTTATTTAGGAAAAACAATACGTTTAAAAGAATCGTATAAGAGTCAAAAAAATCTTTCAGAAAAAGATGTAAATGGATTCCTAGATAGGGCCAAGGAAAAATTTTTGAAGGACCTTGGCAGAGATGATGTTGTTGTTTTTGAGTCTTTGATTATGAAGGCGCTTCTAAATGGATATCCGGTTGAGCGTCCGATTGGCAAGGGAACTACTGAATTAGATTTATCTGTGCATTTGGCAGCGACCTCCAAAGAGTTTTATGACAAAGTCACAGAGATTATTAATACATTTCATAGAGGTGCCAAAATTAGATTATCCACGTTTCCAGTTGTATCGTGGTCACTAATGCGCGAACTCATAACTCCTGAGCACCAAGCTCTTCTTGTAGATATAGGGGGGGAGGTCACAGAGGTCACATTTCTAGCAGATGGCGTAATGACCGAGGTACTGACTCTTCCATTTGGTGTGTATAACATTTTGCTTCGCATCGCCGAATCTGAGAAAACAGATCCAGAGAATGCCCTTTCTCTTCTTATTCAATACACCTCCGGTAAGCTTTCTAAGGCTGCACAGGCTCGAATTCAAATAATTATTAAAAAAGAGATGAAAAACTGGGAACAAATTTTTGAACGCGTGTGGCAAAGAGCAAGTCGTGATATCATGAGTAACATCAAGGTCTTTTTCCTTGGAGGCGGCGCACTTATCGAAGATATGAAAAATTCGGTTGTTCCACCACTACTTCATCCAGAAATTGCTCGCGGCTTACACGCCGTTACTATTGCACCGGCGGCATTTCAGGATAAATTTGGTGCCTATAGCGGTCTCGAAGGTCCAGGAGATTTTGGCTTAGTAGCTTTAGTATTAAGTTCTCAGATATGATTTTTTCACGCAAACCATCAGAAGAACCAATAGATCCACAAAATCATAAGCGGATTGTATCTGATATTCGTCCTGCATACGGAAAACTTCCTACTATGGCGAAGAGAACGGCTCAACCAACAACTAAACCACGGGAAATATTTAAACGTGGCCCGCAGCCGTCTGGTCCAAAAAACCCAGTTATAAGGACTCTTCCACCTAAATTACCTCAGCAGTCTGGAAAGTTACCGCCAGTACCTCCACATAAAATACCTAAAGTAGTATTGCCTGACGGAGGGCCGGGTTTTAAGCTTACGCGTGCTAAGGCTCTAACATTTTTAACTCCAGTCGCTATTGTTATAGTTCTTGGTGGATACTTTTTTTGGTCATCTTCACTTACCCTTGAGATAACTCCCAAGAAGACAGCATTTGAAATTCCATCTGATCTTAAGATTGAGTTACCGGCCGAAGCATTTACTGCTTCCGTTACAAAACGCGGAGATGGCAAGAGTCTTGAGGAGGAGAGTTTTAGTGAAAAGGCGAGCGGAATACTTCTCGTATTTAATGACTTTAATTCGCAGTCTCAAATTTTGGTAAAAAATACTCGGTTTGAGGCTCCAAATGGATTAATATATCGCTCGATGTCTCGTATTGTTGTTCCTGGTAAAGAGGGGGACGCACCTGGCGCCACAGAGGTTACAGTTGTTGCTAGTGAACCAGGGGACAAATACAATATTGGTCTGACCGACTTTACCATTCCTGGATTTGAGGGGAGTCCTAGATTTGCAGGCTTCTTTGCACGTTCCAAAACTGAACTCGTAGGAGGGAAGGCGGGGTTTGGTAAAATTGTTGGCGCGGATGAGGCAGAAGAACTTTTGTCTCAATTGGAATCAGAAATGACAAACGAACTTCAAGACCAGCTAAGTTCTATTGTTCCCGACTCACATATATCATTTCCGGAGAGTTATGAGCCCTCCACTGCCGTCAGGATTACTGACCCTGCCGTTGGATCACCAGCAGACGAATTTTTTGCTGAGGTAAGGGGTGAAATTAAAACACTCGGTATTGATAAAGTTACATTTAGCGAGGAGTTGGCGGAGATGCTTTTCAAGGACCAGTATGCGGCCGGCGCTTACAGGTTGCGCGAAGATGACGGAATTAGAGTTTCTGATGTCCGTATGAATTTTGACCTAGGAACCGTGAGCCTGACAATGTCAGGAAAGGCCACTTTTGAGTGGTTATTCGATCAAGGTGACCTCCAAAATAAAGTGCTGGAAGCCGAAAATCATAAGGATTTAAAGGGTGTTTTTGACTCTTACCCCGGTATTTCAAGAGTAGAGCAGACTTTCAGACCGGCACTGTTAAAAAAGATTCCTAGCAGTCCAGATAGACTTATTATTGAAATAAAGTCTTAAAATGTTGACATTTATGGATATATTCGTTACCATGCCCTACATATTCCTATGCAAGACAGTAAAGGCAAAGACGACAAATCTGTAAAGGAGGGCTCAGTTTTAGAGGCCTTCAAGGGAGGTCTTTTCCGAGTTAAGATTGATGGCTCGGATGAGGAGGTTCAAGCAAACCTCGCAGGTAAAATGCGCCTTCACTATATACGCGTTCTCGTAGGAGATCGCGTGCAAGTTGAGTTCACGCCCTACGATAAAAATCGTGGACGTATCATTCGACGACTTTGATCCAGCGGACTAGTCCGTAACTATATACGTAATGAAAGTACGCGCATCAGTAAAAAAAATTTGCAATCACTGCAAACTAGTAAAGCGCAATCGGCGCCTTTTTGTTATTTGTAAGGTTGCTAAGCATAAACAACGACAAGGATAAATTTTATGGTACGAATTGCGGGAGTTAACATCCCAGATGAAAAAAAAGTAAACATCTCACTAACATATGTGTACGGTATTGGTCGTACTCGTTCGGATGAGATTTTGAAGAAAGCAAACATTACATCAGAAAAGCGCGCCAAAGAACTTACACAGGATGAGATGGCACGCTTGCGCGAAATCATTGAAAGGGATTACTCAGTAGAAGGCTCATTGCGACGAGAGATCACACTTAACGTAAAGCGTCTTAAGGACGTGAGCTCATACCGTGGTAGTCGTCATGCACGTTCACTTCCACTTCGTGGTCAACGAACAAAGACAAATTCTCGAACCCGACGTGGTAACAAGCGAGTAACTATGGGTTCAGGACGTAAGAAACTCGATAAGAAATAATTCCTATGGGAAAGAAACGCATTATCAAAAAGACAGAGGCCCCACGCGAGGGAACACCAGCTTCCCGAACGCGTACTTCAAGCCGTAAAAAGCTTGCACGTGGCTTTGTGTATATCAAATCTACATACAACAACACACTCATTACACTTACAGATGAATTTGGTAATGCATTTGCTCAGAACTCTAGTGGTGGCTCAGGGTTTTCCGGTTCAAAAAAGGGTACTCCATATGCCGCTTCCAAAGCAGCTGATCTTCTTTCAGAACGAGCACGAGATATGGGAGTTGCTGACATTGACCTACGAGTAAAAGGAACTGGACCAGGACGAGAGGCAGCACTCCGAGTATTTGGAAACAAGGGTTTTAATATTACTTCCATTAAAGACTTAACACCGATGCCTCATGGTTTTATGAAGGCTCGCAAACCTAGACGAGTATAAATATGCGAATTTCTTGTAAAAAATGTAGACGACTTGGCACAACGGTCTGTGGACGTGAGAAATGTGCTATTCGTCGTAAGCCATACCCGCCTGGCATGCAGGGAAAGAATCGACGTCGACGTCGAGATGTTTCTGAATTTGCAAAACAGCTTCGCGAAAAGCAGGTTGTTCGTCACTCGTATGGTATTTCAGAGAGGCAGTTCCGAGGTTATGTAACCAAGGCTTTGGCAGGACACGGTGGTGATGTGGCTAAGAAGTTAACCGAATCACTTGAAATGCGACTTGATAACGTTGTATTTCGTCTCGGATTTGCAAGTAGTAGGTCTGGCGCTCGACAATTGGTTGCTCACGGACACATTTCTGTTAATGGACGCAAAGTACACACACCATCTTACAAAGTGAAAGAAGGACAAAGTATTATCGTAAACGAAAATTCACGCAGTAAGGGGGTGTTTAAAAATCAAGATATCGTATTGAAGAAGCACGAAACACCACCATGGCTTTTGCTTGAGCCAGCAAAATGGGAGGGTAACGTGACCTCTTTACCAAAAGTCGAAGATATGGTACGATTATACAATATTAAATCAATTATTGAGTACTACTCTCGTTAGTCGGTAGTACCGAATTTTAGTGTTTCCATATGAATTACACGATACTTTTGCCATCTCGTCCCTACATAGAGCGCGAAAAAGAGAATAGCGCTGATATTGTTATTGACGGATTGCACCCAGGGTACGGTGTCACGCTCGGTAATGCGCTACGCCGTGTATTATTCTCTTCTCTTCCGGGAGCCGCTGTAACGCGCGTTAAGATTAAGGGTGTGAACCACGAGTTCTCAACTATTCCAGGTGTTCTAGAAGACGTTCTCTTGATTCTTCTTAACATCAAACAGCTTCGTTTCCGTGTACATACAGACGGTCCAGAGGTAGTCTCATTTGAGGCAAAGGGTGAGGGAGAGATTAAGGCTAGTGATATTAAGACTTCATCAAACTTAGAAATTGTAAACAAAAAACAACACATCGCAACAATCACAAAGAAGGGCACTGACTTTTCAGTAGAACTTACTGTTGAGCGTGGTGTTGGTTACCGATCAAAAGAAAATATTGAGACAGAACGATTGGAGGCGGGTTCTATCGTGTTAGATTCAATCTTTACTCCAATCCGAAAGGTTAGCTATCAAGTAACAAACATGCGTGTTGGTACTGATACTAACTACAACAAGCTTACTTTTTCTATTGAGACAGATGGTTCTATATCACCTGCAGAGGCGTTTAGCCAGTCGGTTGAGGTATTGATGAGTCAGCTAGGTGAACTTAAAGAATTTGGAAAGAAAGAAGAGTATGTAGCAGAAGAACTGGCTGCAGAACGAGAAGCTCCAACAGAGGAATCAAATGGAGGTGAGGAGTATTTGAAGATTCCAATCGAGGATGTAAAATTTTCAAGTCACACACTCAATGCACTTACACGCGCAGGACTCAACACAGTTGGTGACTTGTCTGACAAATCAGAAAAAGATCTTAAACTTATCGACGGTATCGGAGACAAGGCTGTACAAGAGATTCACCGTGAGCTTGGAAACTTCGGTATTATGTTACCCAAAGAATAATTATGCGACACCGAAATAAGGGAAGAATTTTACAGAGAAAGAAGGGGCCACGTGTAGCGTTGCTCCGCTCCCTTTTGCGTTCGCTTATTTTGCACAAGGCTATTGTGACAACGACTGCTCGTGCAAAGGAAATTCGACCTAGGGTTGAAAAGCTTGTAACACGTGCTAAAACAGGTACGCTTGCTAACCACCGTTATATAACAGGTGAGATTGGACTTGAGGCCGCAAAGAAACTTCGTGACGATATTGCTCCAAACTCAAAAGATCGAAAAGGTGGATATACTCGGATTGTTAAGCACGGTGTTCGTAAGTCGGACGCGGCACAGCAGTCACATATTAGCTTTGTAGATTAATTATCATGTCACAAGAACCAGTAATCTTAGATGCAAGAGGAAAGTCATTAGGACGAGTTGCTAGCGAAGCGGCTGGTATTTTACGTGGTAAGACAAATGTAAACTTTGAGTTCCACACATTACCAGAAGAACGAGTTGTTATTACAAATGCCTCACGTATTCGTGTTACTGGTTCAAAAATGAAAGACGAGAAGCATGAGCGATATTCTGGTTATCCCGGTGGATTAAAAGAGATTCCGTATGAGAGATCTTTTAAAAAAGATCCTGCAAAATTTGTAGCCAACTCTGTTGCGGGCATGATTCCACGTAACCGATTAAAAAAAGAAATTCTTAAGCACCTAACTGTATATGCCAACAACCAAGAGTAAAACTAAGAAAGCTGAAAAGTATATTGAGGCCGTTGGGCGACGTAAGACGTCTGTTGCTCGTGTCCGAATCACACCAAACGGTGAGGGGATTGTTGTAAACGATAAGCCTTACAAAGAGTATTTTCCAACTGAGGCAATGCAAAAGATTGCAGAAGACGCCTTTCGTAAGACTCGTCCAGAAACACGATTTTCAGTTTCAGCTCATCTAAGCGGTGGAGGTATCCACTCACAGGTTGAGGCCTTGCGCCACGGTATTTCACGAGCACTTAACGAATTTGATGGTGATCTTCGCCCTCCTCTAAAACGGGCAGGTTTCCTCAAACGAGACCCACGAATGAAAGAGCGTCGTAAGTTCGGCCTCAAAAAAGCCCGTCGAGCACCACAGTGGAGTAAACGATAAATCAAAAAAATTACCGACATTAAGTCGGTAATTTTTTTTGTGGACATGGTAAGAATTGAACCCATCATAAATTGGTTATTTTTCAACGGCTCATTTTTGAGCCGTTGAAAATAGCTTAAATAAGCCATAATTAGCACTCTTGACATGAGAGTGCTAAATTTTATATACTCTAATTATGATCGATGAGCGCAAGGATCATGTACTAGAATTACTGGTCCGCGAATATATAAAAAATGCCGAACCGGTTTCTTCTGGCACGATAGCCGAGAGACTGTCAGTAAGCCCTGCGACAATACGTAATACTCTGACAGAGCTAACCGATGAAGGCTATATCGAGCAAGCACATACTTCTGGTGGCCGAATCCCAAAAGATAGAGCGTATCGATTCTTTGTAAATCGATTACTCCTTAATCAACAGGAGCGTGCAAAAGAGTCACTTAAGAAAACTATTCGAGAGGTAGAGACTCTGCAGCATATGCTAGCTCGTCACGTACATGTTCTATCGCGATTTGGTGAACTAATGCCGATAGGATTTGATGAAATGTTCGGAGAACCGGAGTTTAGGGAGCCTTCGTTTGTACGAGAGCTTGGACGGTTTCTGGATGAATTTGAACATTATCGAGCATACTATGAACAAGATCTTGAGCCCAACTCGTTTGACGTCTTGATAGGAGAAGAAAATAATATTCAGCCAATGATACATATGAGCATTGTAGTTGCGAAGGATGGGGATGGAGAGCTATTTTTTGCAGTCGGCCCAACCCGTATGCGGTATGATAAAATTATTAACACAATGAAGTTATGGAACAAGATACCCAAGAAGAAGTAAATAATGACGAGTCTGAATTTGATACATGCCAAGCTGAGCGTGACGAATATCTAGACGGATGGAAGCGCGCTAAGGCTGACTACCTCAATCTTGAAAAGAGTTTAGAAACACGAGTAACATCAGCGAAGAATAACGCCGAGGTGAAGATACTCAAAGATTTTCTTGAGCTAGCTGATGCTTTTGACCAAGCATTTCTGATAGACCCTCCAGATTCTCCATGGGTGGAGGGAATTAAACAGACAAGAGAGAAGTTACATGCTACTCTCGCCAAATGTGGAGTTGTTGCAATCGGGACCGATGGACAGAAATTTGACCCCAATCAACATGAGGCCGTCGAAGTAGTTGATACAGAGGAAGAAGACAAAGACGATGACATTATTGAGGAGGTTCAAGGGGGATATGCAATAAAAGATAGAATATTACGACCAAGTCGAGTGAAGGTAGCTAAATATAAACAAGAATAATAAATACTAGGAAATATTATGGGAAAAATTTTAGGAATTGACTTAGGAACAACCAACTCAGCAATGGCTGTTGTTGAGGGAGGTTCTCCACGCATTATCGAAAACAAAGAAGGAAATCGAACCATGCCATCTATGGTTGCTGTTTCAAAATCTAACGAAAGACTCGTTGGTCTTTTGGCAAAACGCCAAGCAGTAACAAATCCAACAGGAACTATTTTTTCGGCTAAGCGTCTTATTGGACGTAAGTTCAAGGATGCAGAAGTACAACGCGACAAAGCTTTACTTCCATATGAGATAAAAGAATCTACCAATGGTGGTGTTGAAATCAAGGTGGGTGGGGAGTGGAAACGACCGGAAGAGATCTCCGCAATGATTCTTGGAAAAATGAAGGCTGACGCCGAAGAGAAACTCGGTGGTCCCGTAACTGACGCTATTATTACTGTTCCTGCTTACTTTGACGACTCACAGCGACAAGCAACTAAGAACGCTGGTGAAATCGCAGGATTCAATGTTAAACGAATAATTAATGAGCCTACCGCCGCTGCTTTAGCTTATGGATTTAACACGAAGAAAGATGAAAAGATTGTAGTCTATGACTTTGGTGGTGGAACATTTGATGTTTCAGTTCTTGAAATAGCAGAAGACACAATCGAGGTAAAATCTACTGGAGGTGATACTCACCTTGGAGGCGACGATTTTGATCAAAAGATCATCGAATGGATTGTAAAAGAATATAAGAGTCAATCAGCAATTGACATATCAAAAGACACACTAGCACTCCAACGACTTAAAGAAGCTGCTGAGAAGGCAAAGCACGAGCTATCAAGCACTGTTGAGCACGAAATTAACATTCCGTTTATTACCTCAAACGCAGATGGCCCACAACACCTTCTTTTGAAGTTGTCTCGAGCTAAGTTTGAAGAGCTTGTTGCAGAATACATAACAAAGTCTATTAAGGTGACTGAATCTGTTGTTAAGGACGCTGGTTTTACCGTAAACGATATCAATGAAGTTATCTTGGTTGGTGGGCAAACACGAATGCCAGCAATCAAAGAAGCTGTTAAGAAATTGTTTGGTAAAGAACCAAACCTTTCAATTAACCCAGACGAGGTTGTAGCATCGGGTGCTGCTGTCCAGGGTGGTATTTTGCAAGGTGACGTTAAGGACATTTTACTTTTGGACGTAACTCCACTTTCACTTGGTTTGGAAACTCTTGGTGGTGTGTTCACAAAACTTATTGAAAAGAACACAACTATTCCAACATCAAAGAGTCAGGTGTTTTCAACAGCGGCAGATAGCCAGCCATCAGTAGAAATTCATGTACTCCAGGGCGTTCGAGAAATGGCAACTGACAGTAAAACTCTTGGACGATTTATTCTTGACGGTATTCCACCAGCACCACGTGGTATGCCACAAGTTGAAGTCAGTTTTGACATCGATGCGAACGGTATCCTTTCGGTAAAGGCGAAAGACAAGGGGACAGGAAAGGAACAATCTGTTCGTATTGAAGCATCAAGTGGTCTTTCTAAAGAAGATATCGAAAAGATGAAAACTGATGCTGAAGCACATGCAGCAGACGACAAGAAGAAAAAAGATATGGCGGAAGCCAAAAACATGGGGGATGCTGTCATCTATACAACAGAAAAAGCTATGGCCGACGCTGGAGATAAGGTTCCACAGGAATTGAAGAACGAAATTACAAAGGCAAAAGACCCTCTACAAGAGGCTCTTAAAACAGAAGATCTAGACAAAATAAAATCTGCAACCGAAGACTATTCTAAGATTGCCCAAAAACTTGGTGAACATGTATACAAACAAGAACAGGAGGCACCAGCAAAAGCTGGTACTACAGAACAGAAGGGTGATAATCCAGCAGATAATGCCAAGGAGGTTGAACACGAGGAGATAAAAGACGATAATAAGGGTAATGAAAGCGGTTCATAAAGAACTTGTAATTTTATCCTCACTTTTACTCTTTTCTCTCATCTTTTGGCTGTCGCTTGCGACATTTTTGCCAACTGCTTCGCGCGACTCACTAACTCTTTTATGGAGCGCTGTAATCTCAGCATTTGTAATGATGGTATTGTGGTCTCTGATTGTAATTCTTGTTGAGAGTACGATACCGTTTCTTATCGTGTGGGCGTTATCTGCATATGTTGGTGTTATATGGTTTACCACGCCAGTGTTTATAGTTGGCGCAACCTTGCTCTTTTTGGCAGGAGTCGTTGGTTTCTATCGTACAAAATCTCAAGTACAAAAAACACTTGGTAGTGGACTCGTACGGCCCATACGGCGTGCGCTTCCTCTCATGGTGACATTTTTTGTCATTACGATTGCAATAGCTGGCTATGTTAAGGTTCCACGCAATGCACTTGTGATTAAAAAGTTAGTCCCCGAATACACATTTACAAAACTCCTCGGTTATATGCAACCAACAATCCGTGCATTTGACGGAGCATTTAAGGCTGATCGAACATTAACTGAATACCTAAAGATAAAAACGGAGCGTGCAATTGACGCAGATATTACAGATGAACAACTTGCGATTCTTGTTGCAGAGTCCAAGGCAAGAACAGGAAAGCTTTTTTCTATAACCATCGATGAAAATGCGACATTGTCACATACAATGTATCAAGCAGGAACTGCTTTTCTTCAGAAAAAATTTGATATCTATGAGCAAATTATTCCAATTACAATCGCTGTAAGTCTCTTCTTTACGTTACGTATCGCGGGACTTATTCTTTCTTGGCTAGCCATTATTATAGCTATCATGGCATTGCGATTACTCCACCGATTTGCTATAGTCGAGCTGCGAGCAATTCCAGCTACAATCACCGCATATTCCTTCCCCTAGAGCTAAAACATCCTGAGTTTCGACTGCGACTTGTCAAAAAAATCCCGCCAATACCTTTGGCATTAAGCTAAGATTTTCTTGACGGCGTCTCGCACGAAATCAGAATATTTTTAATCTAAATATATTATGAAAGACTATTATGACGTGCTCGGCATAGCCCGAAACGCCTCAAAAGATGAAATAAAAAAGGCATATCGTAAGCTCGCTCATCAATTCCATCCCGATAAAAAGGGTGGGGACGAAGCTAAGTTTAAAGAAGTAAACGAGGCCTACCAAATTCTTTCAGATGATGGTAAGCGAGCACAGTATGATCAATTTGGACGAACAGGACCTAGTGCGGGACCTGGTGGTTTTGATTTTGGAAACTTTCAAGGATTTGAAGATGTCGATATGGGTGATATCTTTGAGACATTTTTTGGTGGACGAGGAGGTCAGGGTGGCAGAAAACGTCAAAAACGAGGACGTGATATTTCTATAGATATTGAGATTCCTTTCCAAGAAGCTGTATTTGGTTCGGAGCGACGTGTTTTGATACGAAAATTTGCTACATGTGATACGTGTTCGGGTACTGGTAAGGCGGATGGAGCAAAAGAAGTTGCCTGTGAGCAGTGTCGCGGAGCAGGAACTGTTAGGGATACAAAGCAATCATTTTTTGGAACATTTACACAAGTAGTAGAATGTTCGGCGTGTGGTGGCAGAGGTAACATTCCAGATAAAAAATGTAAGCATTGTAATGGGGATGAGGTAGCTGTTAAAAGTGAAGAAATCCATGTTATTATCCCGCAGGGTATTGAAAATGGAGAAGTGATTAGAATCGCTGGCCAAGGCGAAGCAACACGAGGAGGTGAAACGGGGGATCTGTATGCAAAGGTTCATGTTCTTGCGCATTCGGTATTTAAACGCCTAGGACACGACTTAACCATGAAGTTAGATGTTCCACTTTCAGAAGCTCTTCTTGGCGGAGAAAGAGTAATAAATACACTTGAAAATCCACTCAAGGTAAAGATTCCTCAAGGCGTCTCCGATGGAGAAGTTCTCAAAGTACGAGGGAAAGGAATACCGCGAGAAGATGGTTCTCGCGGAGATTTGCTCATTTCGGTTATAATAAAGATGCCAAAGAAACTCTCATCGAATGTGAAGGCTCTCATTGAAGAACTTAAAAAAGAAGGGTACTAGAGTGTTGGATTTGAAAGCCATTTCCTTTGCCTCTATACTAAATATATGGATTTCGATTTAGCAGCAAATATTGCTCAAATAACTAGCGCCGTTGGTAACCCAGCGCTTGATATAGTTATCATTGTCTTTTTCTTGGCTGCCGGTTTTATTGCAGGATCTTTTCAGGGGAGAAATAAGCTCATATCATTCGCACTCGCAAATTATATTACTCTTGCGCTTCAACCCATCATTATAGGACTTTTAAATGCTTACGGACTTTTATTTACTCTTTATCGAGATCTAAGTATTTATTTGTTAATGCTTATTGTAGTCTATATGGTACTTGAGCGGACGATCTTTGAGCACGTTAGACTTAATGTGTTGAGCTGGTGGAAATCATTTATAACAAGTTTTTCTGTAGTTGGATTTTTTGTCGCAGGCCTCTTGAATATCATGTCATTTCGGGGTATTATTGAGCTCTCACCAATTACCATTAGTTTGTTTGCGGGACCAACCGCATACTTATTTTGGGCATTGGTACCGCTTGCGGCATTTGCGTACATTGCACCCAAACACTACTAAAATTTTATATCCGCCAACTTCGACGTTTTAGTCGGAGTCCCGACTAAAACGTCGGGATAGTCGGCAACGGTGTTTTCTATCCGCCCATTGCATAGACGTAGTGAACTTTGTCCGCCTGTAGCTCAGTCGGTGGAGGTGAGTCTTCTGGGAGAAGACGAACCACTTTTAAGGGGATTTGAAAATTTAATATAAACTCGGATTATCGTTAGCAAAGTCCGCCTGTAGCTCAGTCGGTAGAGCAGCTCCCTTTTAAGGAGATGGTCGTAGGTTCGATTCCTACCAGGCGGACTTTGAATGGGATAATCCGAGTTCGATTCCTACCAGGCGGACAAAATTCAGTACACTAAAACTCAGTCGGTGGAGAATAGGAGACATAGCAGGTCTCCTATTCCACTTTTAAGAAGCTAGCCGTAGGTTCAGGGCGGACGGGGTGATATGGTCAAAAAAAGTGCTATTGTGGTTCTGAAGTACAAAAGGAGCTGAAATGGACATAGTATATGATATGCTTAGAATGATCGGTACGGTAGACTACCCTGGTAAAAAGTAATTAAATAGCAACAACTTTCAGAACCTCTTTTCTGGTGGTTAGAACTTTTATGTGAAAATTCAACGGCTCATATATGAGCCGTTGAAAATGAGCATGAGTAAAGCCCCGGGGCGCGAATGCCGCCGGGGCTTTGTGGTTTTGGGTCCGTAGGTTCACAGACCTCTAGAAGATGAAGAATGGAAGTACGATGGAGATCACGGAGAGTATGATGAGGCCAATGACAGCAGCCGTCATCTCTTCTCGCCCCTCTCGGTCTCTATTCATTACTTCTCCTTGTCGTCAGTGAAGACCGCTGATGCTACTCACGAACTTGAAAAGTCCGTAGCAGACGGTCGAAAAACAGATCGTGATCACCCACATCATTCTCCGCATTTCTTTCTCTTCTCTGCTCATGTGCACCTACCTCCGTTGTCGTTTCGAAGCACACAAGAAACCTCTCCACAGGAGATCTTGATTTCGTAGACCTTCCTGTCGGCATGATTTACATGCCACGAAATGACGCTCGGAACTTCTCCCGGTAGCGCATCTCTAATTTCGTCTACCTTAGCAGAGTACGAAGACTCTCTATTCCAGATGAGCTCCTCGGCCCGTCGAAGTCGAGGTGCCGCCACCCAGTTGATCAGATTGTGGCACGCGACTCGGCTTGAACGAACGTCGCCTAGATAGTCCAAAGCGAACCAAAGGCACATGAGAGCAACTGCAATGACTACAACCTTCTTCATTCTTCCTCCAGTTGTGAACATGACTACCATGGTCACGTGATTTGTACGGTTTGGGACTATTATACTACTTTTAAGGTATTTGTCAATCCTAAAACTAAGGTTGCTGTACAATATCATTTCCACTGCATTTCCCATTATTTTGGCTACATCCCAATAAAAATTTCTCTCCAATACCCAAGGCATTAAGTTCAAAATTTTTAGCTGTGACTCGCTCAAAATAATGAAAATTCACAAGGAAAGCATCTGGTACAACAAGCTCTGTACCTACCAAGCATTTTGAGCTTTTGTTAATCTCTACTTAATGCGAAAAAATAACCTGCGAACTTGGGTAGAGGTAGACACTAAGGCCCTCGAAAAAAATTATCGTATCTTTCGGAGACTCACGGGTCGCAAAACAGCCTTGATGGCAGTTGCTAAGTCCAACGCGTATGGCCATTCTCTTCATGATTTTGCGCGAGTCATGCAAAAGTTTGGCGTGGATTGGATTGGGGCCGACTCTATAACAGAAGCTATAGCGCTACGCGAAGCAAAGATAAAGAAGCCGTTACTTGTGTTGGGCCATACCTTGCCTTTGAGATATAAAGAAGCTGCCGAAAATAATATCAGTGTTACTGTCTCCACACACGAAGCGTTAGATGCAATCGTAAAGAAAACATTTTCTAAACCACTAAAGATCCACCTCAAAATAGACACGGGTATGTCGAGACAGGGGTTTTTTGTAGAAGACTTGCCAGAAGTATTTGCAGAGCTCTCTCACAAGAAAGACAAAATAAAATTTGAAGGCATCTATACGCATTTTGCAGCTGCCAAAAACCCATCCTTTCCTTTTGATACACACAAACAGCTTGAGGTTTTTGACCGTGCCCTTAAGGCGGCCGAATTTGCTGGATTTAAAAATCTGATACGACATGCGGCCGCCACATCCGGCCTCATCGTGTTTCCAGAATCGAAGTTTGATATGGCACGTGTGGGGATTGGTATGTATGGTCTGTGGCCATCACGCGAAGTCGAAGCTGCTTTTTCTGACCGAATAAAATTACAACCAGCTCTTACTTGGAAGGCTATTATTGGCGAGACCAAGACTCTCACAAAAGGAAGTGGCGTTGGGTACGACTTCACCGAAAAAGTTCAAAATGATATGCGCGTAGCCATTATTCCTATTGGGTATTGGCATGGATACCCACGAAAACTTTCAAGTATAGGCAGGGTAATAATAAAAGGTGGAGTAGCTCGCGTTGTTGGGCGTGTTTCAATGGACATGATTGTTGTCGATATTAGTGGTGTACCAAGCACTAAGGTGGGGGACGAGGTGATATTACTTGGAAAGGGCTTTTCGGCTGATGATTTTGCACTACTTTCTGATACAATAAACTATGAAGCGGTAACACAAATTAATCCTTTGATCCACCGCTTCTATAATTGAAAGTGAGGAGCGAATGAAAGTTTACTTTCATATCGTCCGAACGCATCAATTATATATTTATATACATATAATCTATACAAACATTTGTGGAAACAAAACAATTTCAAAAACGTGTTGAGGATTTTGTATGTGAAAGGTGTGGCAATAAAATGACAGGTACTGGTTATACGAATCACTGCTCATGTAGATGAGAACCCCGGTGATCGAGAGTCTCTATGTCACGGAATGATGGAACCCACAAGTGTCGACAAAAAAGGTGATGAGTACGTAATACAACATGTATGCAAGACATGCGGAAAAATTATAAACAACAAGTCTGTACCCAACGACAATTTCGATATCATAATAGAGTTATCAAATAAATGAGCTTAACAAAGGCGTGAGTATATTTTTAAAGGAGATCCTTTACAACGGGCATTTACAATCGCTGGGAGTTGCTGGCCTTGTGTATATTTCTGGTGTCTATCTTTCAGTTGAGACACCGTTCATCGTCTATCTTTTGGTGTACAGTCTATTTCAGCTTATCTACAGGTTCGATGCTTTTTATGGAATGGCGCGTGATGAGTTAACTAACCATGCTCGTGTCGGATACTTGGGGTCGCACAAAAGTTGGGCATACTCTGGTTTTTCCCTGTTCTTTATAATTTTTGTAAGTATTCTTGTGGTATCAAATGCGGGTACGATTTTGATATCTCTAGCGGTTCTTACGGCAGGAATCCTCTATCCGGTTATATTTAAAGACCTATCAAAATATATACCTCTTTTTAAGGATATATATGTATCAAGCGTGTTTGCCTTTTTTACCATATTTCCTTTTATTGCCCTTGATATACCACTAAAAACATCTCTTGATATAAAATTACTGGCTTTGTTTGTTTTTCTTGAGTCTATGATTATGCAAAGCCTCTTAGATTTAAAAGACCTGGAGGGTGATTCACGCGATGAGTTAAAAACATTACCTGTATTACTTGGGTTTAACCGAACAGTTTTTGTGCTCACTCTTGCAAGCGTTGTCGTCCTACTCTTTTTTGGACTCACTCCACTACTTGTATTAGCAGTACCGGCACTCGTACTTAATCTTTTGTCAATTTATTTGATTACCAGTCAAAGGCGTTTTGGGTACACAGTAGCCGCATTTAAATTTATTGTTTTGGCTAGCTTATTTCTCTGGGCTCAATTCGTATGATGTCTTTTTTTGAAATAGGAACTGTAAACTTGCCGTTTTTTAACCAACTTGCCGTTTTAGTTATTAATATTGTTGGAATTTCACTAGTTCTTACAGTTGTTAACCACTTGTCATTTAGGGAGCGCATTACAAAGCTATTTATAGGCCTTGGTATTTTGATGCTGACCTGGATTGATTTTGCATACCTTGCGCGTTTAATTGGAGACAACAGTCTCTACTGGTCAGAACTTTTCTTGCGAATTGCATGGATTGTGACGCCCCTTTTCTTTGCTTTCGTCTATTTGATAACAATTGACATACTCGGCCGTACAAAGCAGTACAGCTATCTAAATAACGGAGTAATATTTATTGGGCTCTCACTTAGCGTAGTAACTGCATTTACTGACGTAATAGTTTCAGGTGTGCAATTCTCCAGTGGTAACCTAGACATTCTTTACGGAGACGGATTTTATGTTTTTTTGGGAGCTATCCTTTTTATCATAATCGCAACCCTTATTCCGCTTTTTAGAGCGGATGTAGCACCAGACAGAAAAAATCGTGTGAGAGCGTTTGTGACAGGCATCGTGATATTTTATGTTGCCAACTTCATCTTTAATATCTTGCTCCCAGCGTTTTTGAACATTACACACCTATATTTCTTTGGCGACTATTCTCTGGTCTTTGTGGTTGGGCTCACAAGCTATGCGATACTCAAATATCAATTCTTAAATATTCGTGTAATTGGTACCGAACTCATTACGCTTACTCTTTGGCTCACTCTTTTTGTTCGAGCTCTTACTTCAGAAAATACACAGGATGGAATTATCAACACCAGTATTTTGGTACTTGCTGTTATCCTTGGAATTTTACTTATCCGATCTGTTTTGGATGAGGTAAAAACACGTGAACGTATGCAAAAACTTGCACTGGACTTAGATGTTGCAAACCACGATTTGAAACGCCTTGATCAAGCAAAGTCTGATTTTATTTCAATCGCCTCACACCAGTTGAGGACACCCCTGTCTATCATCAAGGGGTATATTTCGATGATTAGAGAGGGAACCTTTGGTGAATATGGGGAGTCGCTAAAAGACCCTATACATAAAGTATATGTATCAACAGAGCGATTGATAACACTTGTAAGTGACCTTTTAGATTTGTCTCGTATGGAGCGAGGAAAAATGCAGTATAGTTTTCAAATTGTAAACATCATGGATGTCTTGGAGGGTCTTGTTAGTGACTTCGAGATTGTTGCTCGAGACAAGGGCCTTCAATTTATCTGGCGACCAGAGGACGTTACTTCAAAAATAAAGGGTGATCCAAATAAACTAAGGCAGGTTGTCCTCAACCTTATTGATAACGCAGTAAAATATACACGCGTTGGTAGCGTTACAGTAAAACTTTGGGAAGAAAAAGATTTTATAAAATTCTCTGTAACAGATACAGGTCCTGGGCTGACCGAAGAAGAGGCAAATAAACTTTTTAAAAAGTTTATTCGTGGCCCAGAAGAATCCAAAGGACATACTGAAGGACTCGGACTCGGACTGTATGTTGCTCGTTTGATAACAGAGGCACATGGTGGTGGTCTTTCGGTGACATCTCCTGGAAAGGGTCAAGGAGCGACCTTCATGCTCAGCCTTCCGACATACACCAGCTCCGATTAATCGGTATACCAAAAAGAAGGCACTTTTGCTATGATGAGCTTATTATGGCTCGAATTGCACTAGCAGATTGCCCAGATAAGGCGGGCAAAAAAGTAGAAGTGTCTGGATGGATTGATATTCGTCGAGACCATGGAAAACTTATATTTGTTGATTTGCGTGACGAAAGCGGGATTATTCAGGCTGTAGTTACACCAAAACAAGAAGAAGCCCACAAAATAGCTGCCGAAATTCGTCCAGAGTGGGTGGTAACCCTAAGAGGGCTTATCAAGGAACGACCAGAGGGTATGCGAAATAAAAACATACCAACAGGGAGTATCGAATTAGAAGTTCACGAGATTGAAGTGCTCAATGAGGCTGAAACTCCTCCATTTGAGATTTCAGGGGATGCGTATGACATATCCGAAGAAGTTCGGTTGCAATATAGATATATAGACTTAAGACGAGCGCGGTTACAAAAAAACCTTCGATTACGATCAGATTTCTCACATAAGGTAAGACAGTATTTGCATGGCGAGGGCTTTACCGAAATCGAAACACCAAATTTTACCAAATCCACACCCGAGGGTTCACGGGACTTTTTGGTACCCTCACGAATGCAACCGGGGCACTTTTATGCGCTCCCACAAAGCCCTCAGCAGTATAAACAACTTCTCATGTCGAGTGGCTTTGAAAAGTACTTTCAGTTAGCTCGATGTTTTAGAGATGAGGACCTCCGTGCTGACCGTTCGTTTGAACATACACAAGTTGATATGGAAATGAGTTTTGTAACTCGCGAACAAATAATGAAAGTTGTCGAAGATATGTACACTTCGGTCTGTGAAGACATGGGATACAAGATTAAAGAAAAACCTTTTCCTGTATTTACATACGCTGAGGCCATAAAAAAACACGGTGCTGACAAATTTGACCTCCGCGAAAACGAAAAAGAAAGTGGGATTCTCGCTTTTGCTTGGGTGATAGATTTTCCACTCTTCGAAAAGACTGATGACGACACGTGGACGTACAGCCACAATCCGTTTACTGGCCCAAAGCCAGAAGATGAAGAAAAATTAGCATCTGGAAAAGATATAGAAAAAATTATCTCACAGCAGTGCGACCTCGTTTGTAATGGCCATGAAGTTGGAGGTGGTGGAATACGAATTAATAAAGCTGAATTATTACAGAAGGTTTTTGAAATAATTGGACACTCACCAGAAAAAGTAGATGAGCAATTCGGTCACATACTCACAGCATTTAAACATGGTGCGCCACCAGAGGGTGGTATGGGGTTAGGTCTTGATAGAATGGTTGCGATTCTTGCGGGTGAGGTCTCACTGCGTGAAGTTCAGGCTTTTCCAACTACGTCAGGTGGACGAACTGCAGTTATGGAGGCTCCATCAGAAGTATCAGATGAGCAACTTGAAGAATTGGGTCTTCAAATCAAAAAAACAAAGAAATGACTTATACGGTAAAGGTAAAAGAATTTGAAGGCGCACTTGATGTTCTCCTCAACCTCATAGAGTCTAAGAAACTTTCTATCAATGAAGTATCTCTAGGTAGTGTAACCGAGGAGTATTTTGCTTATCTTGAGGCAGCTAAGGATACAAAAACTGATACATACCACACCGAGATTGCCTCCTTCTTGGTAATTGCAGCCACCCTCATGCTCGTTAAGTCGCGTTCTTTACTCCCAGGATTTCATATTACCAAGGAAGAGGAGGAGGATATACAAGAACTCGAAGAACGTTTACGTGCGTATAAGTTTGTAAAAGAGTTCGCTAAACAATTAGGTGAACATTCGCGAGTTAGAAAGCCCTTACACACAAGGGGTGCCTTTGTTGCAGTTCAACCAGAATTTTTAGCGCCAACGAAAGGGTTCGACCTTAACCAAATGTTGGAGTTGCTTAAACATCTTACAGATACACTTCCTCAAAATGAAGATCTTCCGGAAAAAGAAATCAAAAAAATTGTTTCAATTGAAGAAAGGATAAGAGAAATAGAAAAACGAATCAGTGCCGGTGCAATTAAAACATTTAGCGACCTAATAACGGACAAAAAAGAACGTATTGACGTAGTTGTTAGCTTCCTTGCTATGCTCGAACTTGTTAAACTGGGTGTAATAGCAGCCAAGCAGTCGAATACATTTGATACAATAAATATTGAACATGGAAAGTCAGGCGATTGAAGCACTTTTGTTTATATCGGGAGAACCACTTACAATAAAAGATCTTGTGAGGCTCTCTGGATTTGATAGAAAGAAAGTTGAAGAGGTACTTGGTGAGATTGAAGAGTCTCTAAAAAACCGTGGCATTAGACTTTTAAAACATGAAAATTCAGTAATGCTAACGACGGCTCCAGAAGTTTCAGAGATTGCGGGACAAATAGCAAAAGAACGTCTGGAAGGAGATTTGTCTCGCTCAGCGCTTGAGACTCTATCTGTTATTCTTTGGAAGGGTAGGGCATCTCGTTCCGGAATAGATTATATACGTGGCGTACATTCAGCGTTTGCACTACGCACCCTTTTGATTCGTGGACTTGTAGAACGAGTTCAGGATCCTAGGGACGCAAGAGTTTTTTTGTACAGTGCGACAATAGACCTATACAAGTATTTGGGTATTTCTTCGCCGAAAGATTTGCCTAAGTACGATGAAATGAAAAAGGAATTAAAACAATATGATTAATAAACTCGGAATATTTTTAGCCTCTTTGCTTACCGTATTTCAAGCACATACGGGGTTGGACGTGCCTCCACCTCCACCACCCAAGCCATATATATCTGTAGATAATTCGTACACGGCGCGAAGCATCGCACTTTTTGATGCCGAAACAAGTGAGTTCTTAACCAATGAAGGTGGTAATAAAACTGTCGGTATCGCAAGTCTCACAAAAATTATGACTTCATACGTTGCATTAAAAAACTTGCCCGAGGAAACCCCAATTTTAATCTCAGAAGATGCTATTGCAACTTCTGGGTCAGTAGGACACTTTACTGAAGGTGAGGTTTTCTTTTTGAAGGACCTTGTCCGAGCCCTTATGATGTTCTCATCAAACGATGCTGCAATTGCAATCGTTGAATCTGTTGGACGAGCCCGTGGTGGCGTTACATACGAAGATTCTATAACTATTTTTGTAAACTTGATGAACAAAGAGGCTGAGAATCTTGGTATGAAGCATACGACATTTTCTAACCCAACTGGTCTAGATGGAGATGATGGTCGCCCCAGTAACTATTCTACAACTGAGGACTTAGCTAAGCTTATAGTTGCCACAAAAGAATATCCGCTTATATGGGAAGCCTCGCGTGATACAAGTGGAACAATCTTTTCTTATGGAAACAGACCACATAATCTATTTAATATCAACGAGATGGTGGAGGTAGTTCCTCACTATGTGGGCGGAAAGACTGGGACTACAGATGCTTCGGGAGAATCTCTAGTAATTTTGTATGAATATCCACTTGGGCATACGTATGGATTTGTTCTCCTGGGAGCTCAGTCTGGATTTAGATTTGCTGAAGCTCGTCGACTACTCGGTCAGGTAATGCCAATGCTAGAAATATAATGCAAGAAGTAATCGTACTAGATGTATTAAAAGTATTTGGACTATCGAGTTTATCCTTTTTTGTCGCATTCTTTTCAACGCCAATTCTCACACATTATTTATACAAATATAAAATGTGGAGCAACAGGACTTCGCGCGAATCTCTTGGCGGAGGGGCTGCAATAATTGTTGGAGGTATACTAAAAGAACGGACGGTGGAAAACACTCCTCGCATGGGAGGTATTCTTGTATGGGGTACTACACTTTTGGTAACTCTTTTTTTCTGGATTTTGTCAGAGGTACACGGGGGTGAACTTTTTCAAAAACTTAATTTCTTTTCTCGAAATCAAACATGGCTTCCCTTGGCGGCTCTTCTTGCGGGATCTTTTGTTGGACTTATAGATGATTGGATGAAAGTTCGTGGTATTGGAGAGACGTGGGGAGGGCTCGATTTAACAAAACGAATTTTACTCGTACTCGCAATTGGGGCTATCGGTGCCTGGTGGTTTTATGTTCCACTTGAAACAAATAGTATTCTTGTACCGTTTTATGGAGAGGTTGTTCTTGGATTTCTTTTCATTCCATTTTTTATGCTTACGATGCTTGCTGTTTTTTCAGGAGGAGTCATTGATGGGCTCGATGGACTAGCGGGCGGAGTATTGGCTTCGGCCATTGCGGCTTACGGTGGTATAGCTTTTTTCCAACAACAAATAGATTTGGCAGCATTTCTTGGTGTTATTGGTGGCGCGCTTCTAGCGTTTCTTTGGTATAACATCCCACCGGCACGTTTTTACTTGTCTGAAACAGGCATGTTGGGACTTACAGTACTCATAACAGTTGTCGCATTCCTCACAAAAGCAGTTATTGTCCTCCCTATTATTGCCTTTCCACTCGTAGTAACTGCAGGATCAGATATAATACAAGTAGCGTCCAAGAGACTTCGTGGTAAGAAGGTTTTCTTGGCCGCACCAATACATCATCATTTCGAGGCTAAAGGATGGCCTCACTACAAAGTCACTATGCGATTTTGGGTGGTGAGCGTTGTCACAGCCGTGATGGGTATGGTTATCCATCTCATAGGTAGTTAATGTCCTCATTCTCATACATATTAGAAAATGGAGCAGTCATAGACGGCTCTGGTTTTCCTATGACTAAAAGTGACGTCGGTATTAGCGGTGACGTCATAAAGTCAGTTGGGTCTACTAGGCTCGGTAATGCTGTTCGCAAAATTGATATAGCTGGAAAAATTATAATTCCTGGGATTATTGATATTACTAATCATTCAGATACACACTGGACACTTTTTTCTCAACCAGAACAACAGAGTCTTGTGTCTCAAGGAATCACCACCGTACTTGGCGGTGTGTGTGGTTCATCCTTAGCACCACTCGTTGACCAGACAGCTATTAGAGCAATCCAGAAGTGGACAGACATTTCAGAAATAAACATAAACTGGCGCACACAAGAAGAATTTTTTACAGAACTTGGTAAACATAATTTTGGCGTAAATTATGGAACCCTTGTTGGACACGGAACATTGAGACGGGGCATTGCTGGAGATGCCATGAGACCACTCGAAAAAAGTGAGCTCGAATCAATGAAACTCCTATTAAAACGTTCCCTTGATGAAGGAGCTCTTGGGCTTTCATTCAACCTGAGCTCGAGCCATGGTGGACACGCTCCACAAGACGAAATTATTCATCTCGCACGTGTTGTAGGGGAGGCAAAAAAACTTATAGTCATTCACTTACGAAATGAAGGAAAGAGGCTTCTGTCATCTGTAGTAGAAGCAATCAATATAGCCCGCTCTAGTGGAGCCGCTGTCCAAATATCACACTTCAAAGCTATAGGACGTCGTGCTTGGCATGATTTTGATAAGGCCATTACCATGATTAAAAGAGCGCGAAACCAGGAAAAACTAGATATCTCATTTGATGTATTCCCATATTTGAGAACAGGCTCATTACTCTACACCTTCCTACCAGAATGGATGCTTGAAGGCGGTAAGGAAAGTATTCTTGACCTTCTAAAGAGCCAAGAAAAAAGAAAGGTGGTAACTGAATCCATCAAAGATCTTACTTTACATTATGACAACATAGTTATCGCAAGTGCACACAAAGATCGTTCATCGGTTGGGAAATCAATTGCAGCTATAGCAGACGACAGCGGGCTCTCCACTGAAGAGGTTTTGATTAATATTTTATCTGTCAATGGTCTAGGGGTTACCATTTTTAATAAGACGCTTTTGAGTAAACATGTAATGGCCGCCGCTAAAGAACCATACAGTTTGTTTGGCTCTGATGGGGTTGGAGGAAATCCAGATGTACGAAAAGGAAATTTGACCCACCCTCGCTCATATGGTTCCACGGCTCGATATATATCACGACTTGTTAAGAAAAATAATATACTGTCATGGGAAGAAGCTGTGAAAAAAATGACCTCCATGCCAGCAGAACGTATTGGATTTGCCGGTTCTCGTGGTCTTGTTAAAGAAGGGTATGCAGCAGACCTTGTTGTTATTGACCCTGCGGAACTAGAAGATTTGGCAACCTATTCCGACCCGTTTGTGTTCTCGAAGGGGATAGATTATGTTTTTGTAAATGGCGAACTTGAATACGAAAAAGGAACAGCTACGGGCGTGCTTGCAGGAAAAATTCTCCGCCAAGGATAATAGTGTTTTGATACTTGGTCTCGGCCTCCAAGGTGGGGGAGTCGGTGTTGCGCGATTTTTAGCTCGTATAGGTATGGATGTCACCGTAAGTGATCGTGCTTCGCGCTCCAAAATGGCTCCATCCATTAAAAAACTTGATGGTCTCCCCATCAAATATATTTTTGGTACATCTTGGGATAAAAATCTAAACAAGTATGACTTTGTTGTAAAGAACCCTGGTGTACCTAAAGAGTATACACCCTTAAAGAAAGCACGTATGGTTACGAATGACGCAGAAATATTTCTAACACTTGCTCCCAGGAGTAAAGTTATTGGTGTTACTGGCACAAAAGGAAAGACAACAACAGCCTCACTTGTTTCTCACATCCTTCCAAACTCAATACTCGTTGGTATACCAGGGGTGTCTTTTTTTGACTGCTTCTTCTTAAAAAAAGAGCCCACGTGGATAGTTGCCGAGTTTTCAAGTTTCGATTTGGAATATATCACACAAAGTCCAAGAATTGTTTTGTTCACGTCTCTTTTTTCAGATCACCTAAATAGATATCCATCCTTTCATAAGTATGCCGCGGCAAAAATGAACTTACTCAAGTTTCAAAAAAAAGATGATATTGCTCTCATAGCAAATTCAAAAATAATACGTGCGCATCTTCCAAAGAAACACGGTAAACTAATATTTATTTCCTCAAGGCCAGTACCGGGCGTTATATGGCAAATACCAGAGATATCAGCGGTTTTTGCCATGACACTTGGACTTACACTTGGTATATCAAAAACTGCGCTTTTAAAAAGAATTAAAAGCTTTAAACCCGTACAGGGCAGGATTGAAGAGGTTGCGAAAAAACATGGAGTATTATTTATTAATGATACAACTGCTACCAATCCGGGTTCAGCATCCTATACTTTTTTACAGTTAAAAAAACACTTTGAGGATGTCATTGTTATCACGGGTGGCGAGGACAAAAAGTTTTCAGCGCGGGAGATTAGAGATTACGGCAAACTTTTAAATAAGGCTAGCTGGGTCATTTTACTCCCAGGATCTTTTTCTGACCGGTTAAAAAAATCGCTTCTTTCTCCAAGTCTGGTATTATCAATGGATGAGGCTGTTGCCGTCGCAGCTAATATCAGCAAGAAGGGCACCGTTATTGCACTCATACCGGGAGCTGCAAGTTTTAATATGTTTCAAAATGAATTCCATAGAGCCGATGTATTTTTGAAAGCAATAAAGAAAATTAAATGATACGAGGAGTAGACAAAACACTTTTAACAACCATAGGTCTACTTATGGTTATTGGTTTGATTACTCTCGCATCCGCTTCAATTGCTCTTTCAGAGAGACAGTTTGGGTATCCTTTTTACTACCTATATAGACAGCTGGCACTGGGTGTTGGTTTCGGTCTTCTTCTTTTTTATGTTGGCTTACGAATACCAACCAATGTGCTAAAAAAATATGCGCCGTGGATATTGATAGGTAGTATTGCGGTTTTACTCCTAACCTTCACGCCGCTAGGTGGTTCAGTCAAAGGAGCCTCTCGTTGGATTTTTATAGGACCGCTCTCATTTCAGCCATCTGAGCTTTTAAAAATTGCATTTGTCATCTACCTATCGGCATGGATGTCTTCAAAGAAAAAAGACATGGGAGATTGGAGGTCTGGACTGATGCCGTTCTTACTCATCAATGGTTTTGTTGGATGGCTTTTAGTAAAACAGCCCGATTTTAGCACTGTTTTAATAGTGGCGGGAACTGCACTTGCCATGTTCTTTGTTGCGGGAGCACGCAAATCTCACATAGTACTCACAGTTCTTTTAGGACTTATAGTTTTTAGTACGGTTATTTTTTCTAGTGGTTATCGGACCGAGCGAGTTAAAACATTTTTAAATCCTAATTTGGATATTCAAAATTCTGGTTGGCAAATTAACCAATCTCTTATAGCAATTGGATCTGGGGGTATTTTTGGCAAGGGGCTTGGATTTTCTAGACAAAAATTTAACTATCTGCCGGAGCCTGCAGGGGATGCTATCTTTGCAATCTTTGCGGAGGAATTTGGATTCCTTGGCGTACTTGTCCTACTTGGAATCTTTATAGCCTTTTTTATACGTGGTATGATGACGGCAGCGGGTGCAAAAGACCAATTTTCCTGGCTTCTTGCTAGTGGCATTACATTCCTGGTAATTATTCAGGTGATAGTGAATATAGGCGCTCTTTCTGGTATTCTACCGCTAACCGGAATACCACTTCCATTTATAAGCTATGGTGGTACGGCACTGGCCTTTCTCTTATTTGAAATGGGTATTCTATTACAGATATCTAAAAGATCTAAAGCATGAGAATAGTACTTCTTGGTGGGGGATCTGGCGGACATTTTTATCCGCTTATTGCTGTCGCTCACGCACTTCGTGATATTGCCGAGGAAGAACGCATCGTATCGCTTGATCTTGTCTTGATGGGCGATAACCCGTTTGATATTAAGGAATTAGAAAATGAAAATATTCAATTTGATCATGTCTCAACTGGAAAGGTACGAAGGTATTTTTCTCTGCGAAACTTTTCAGATAGTCTAAGAACTTTTAGAGGTATAATTCAATCTCTTTGGAAATTTACCGTACACCCACCTGATGTAATTTTTTCTAAAGGTGGCTTTGATGCATTTCCTGCACTTTTTGCAGCTCGCATATATCGCATACCTGTGATGATTCATGAATCTGATTCAATACCTGGGAAGGTTAACTCTTGGTCGGGAAAGTTTGCCAGACGAATCGGTATTTCTTTTCCTGAGGCAGGTAAGTATTTTCCATCGGACAAAGTAGCGCTGACAGGCAATCCAATTAGACATGCAGTTTTGGGGGGCTCACGCGACGAAGCTTTTGATATGTTTGGCCTTGAGAGCGGTGTCCCAATTATTCTTATTTTGGGTGGCTCACAAGGGTCACAAAAAATGAATGACACGGTTGTTGAAATGCTCCCAACACTTCTAGAACAAGCTCAGGTTATACACTCAATTGGTGGCACAGACTACGAAAGTATTTCTGGTCAAGCAGAGGTTTCTCTCGAAGAAAATACACATGCAAAACGATATCATCCATTTCCATATATGTCGGCGGGGCAACTTCGTAACGCCTCTTTTGTTGCTGACTGTGTGACTTCTCGTTCGGGGGCTGGAGCAATTTTTGAGATTGCAGCTTGGCACGCACCAGCGATACTGATTCCACTACCTAATTCTGCGCAAGACCATGCAAGAGAAAATGCCTACGACTATGCACGAGCTGGAGCTGCAATTGTTGTCGAAGAATCTAATCTGACAGCACATATCCTTGAAGCAGAAATATTAAAAATTGTTGGAGATGAAAAGAAAAAGGCTGAAATGAAACAGGCAGCAAGTGCCTTTGCAAGAATCGACGCTGCTCGTAAAATTGCCGATGAACTTATTCGACTAGGAATCCATGAATAAAGTTCGAGTCAGGATCGCACCTTCCCCAACCGGGTTTCTCCATATCGGTACCCTGCGTGCCGCTCTTTTTAATTGGCTTTTTGCAAAACAAAATAATGGCACCTTTGTTCTTCGTATTGAGGACACGGATCGTGAACGTTCAAAACCAGAGTTTGAAGAAAACATATTAGAGGGACTTGCGTGGTTGGGGCTAGATTTTGATGAATTTGCTCGACAAACCGAACATGCCTCAATCTATAAAAAATATCTTCAGCAACTATTGGATGGGGGCAAGGCATTTTACTGTAACCACGAAAGAGAAGAACTCATGGAAGAATCCGACGCTCAACGCACCGCAAAAGAAGCTCCGCGTCACATATGTAAACATCGCGATGGGAGTATAGCCAGCGGCATTATTAGGTTCAAAAATGATTCAAAAGAGAAGATAACTGTAAAAGATATTATTCGAGGAGAGGTTGAATATGATGCCTCCTTGTTGGGCGACTTTTCTTTAGCAAGATCACTCGCGGAAGCACTTTATAATTTTGCAGTTGTTGTTGATGATGAAGAAATGAACATATCTCATGTAATCAGAGGAGAAGACCATTTACCAAATACACCAAAACAGATACTCATACAAAAAGCTCTAGATTTTGGGACACCAATATATGCCCACATGCCACTTTTACTTGGAGCCGATCGTTCAAAACTATCTAAACGACATGGAGCACGTGCTGTCACTGAATATCGAGAGATGGGATACCTAAAAGACGCCGTTATAAATTTCGTAGCACTTCTTGGATGGCACCCACCGGCGGTCAAAGGAGAAAAAGAAAAAGAGATTTTTTCTCTTGAAGAACTCTTAAAAAAATTTGATCTTGAGAAAGTTCAGAAGGGTGGTGCAATCGTTGCCTTAGAAAAACTAGACTGGTTTAATAAGGAATACTTAAAATTCTTACCCCTTGAAACATTAACTGAAGAAGCTAAATCATTTGTTACAGAACCTGTAGAGGAGTCGTTATCTAAGTATATGGATGTATTACGTGGTCGTATAACACACCTCACTGACTTAGATCCTGAAATAAAGAACATCCGTAATATCTCTGATTATGATTCAGAATTATTGTTGTGGCATGGCAAGCTAACAACTAGTCAGGCAGCCCAAAATATTGACAATATCATCGAAATATTGTCTGGTCTAGAATCCTCTAATTTTGACCAAAAATCAGTCGAGAGTGCACTTACGCTACTACTAGAAAAAGACGGCAAAGGAGCTATTTTATGGCCTCTGAGAGCGTCTTTATCAGGTCAGGAGAGCTCCCCAGGTCCATTTGAGCTAGCTGGTGTACTTGGTCAAAAAGAGACCATATATCGACTCAAAAAAGCCCGGGAGATTCTATTATAATGATGAGATACTGGGTTCCAATAATATTACTACTATTAGCCCCTTTTCTTGTTTTTGGTCAGACAGATGAGTCTACTTTACGGAATCAAATCGAATCAAAAGAGTCTGAAATTAACCAGCTAGAAAAAGAGATTGAGGTTTATAAAAACCAGCTTGATGAACAAGCAGATGTCTCAGGAACTTTAAAAGGTGAAATTACCAGAGTTGAAACTCAAATCCGCAAGTTAAATACAGATATAACATTAACTAATCGTCGGATTGAACGGGCCGAACTTCGTATAGATGAATTACTATCAGAAATCAAAAGTCGTGAGGATAGTATCGAAAGTGAACGAAAAACGTTAAGAGAATTGATGCGTGCGGTTCATGAACGTAGCGAACAGTCCTTGGTAGAGGTTCTCATATCAAAAGATACTATATCAGAATTTTTTGATGAGAAGGAGACCTCTGATCGTCTTCAGGCAAGTCTTGGTCAGAGCCTTGCACTACTTAAGGAAGAAAAGGACTCGCTCACAGATGAACATGTCAGTAAAGAGATCGAGGAAACAGAATTGGTATCATTTAAAAAGGACTTGTCAGGAAGAAAATCGACCCAACAATCAATAAACAATAGTAAGAATAGACTCCTAAAGGATAGTCGAAATGAAGAAGATCGCTATCAACAACTTTTAAAAGATCGAGAGGAAAAAAGAATACTTGTTCAAAATGAACTTGCTGGCATCGAAGAGCGCTTGAGGACATTAATTGACCCTACAACCATTCCAGAAAAAAGAAGTGGAGTTTTTGGATTGCCGGTACCAGGAGAGTCTCTCATATATACTCAAAAATTTGGTCTGACAGAATTTGCTCGAAGTACAGGTTCTGGCGTATATGGAGGTAAGGGTCATAATGGCGTTGATATAAAAGCTTCAATAGGAACACGAGTCCTTGCTGGAGATTCTGGAGTTATAAAAGATATAGGCAACACAGATACTATTTGTCCTGGTGGAAGTTATGGAAGATTTATACTCGTCGAACATCCAAACAACCTTACAACACTCTATGCGCATCTTTCTTCAATTTTGGTTAATCGTGGAGACTCAGTTAATCGTGGTCAAATTATCGGATATTCTGGCAATTCTGGATTTTCAACGGGCCCTCATCTCCATTTCACAGTTTACGCATCTAACACCTATCGACTCCATCAAACAAAGAACTGTGGACTCATTCCAGCTGGTGGGTATCTTAACCCAGAGGATTACTTATAGATGTATGATATAATTTTTATATGAGCTATGTGAACTACCAAAAAGGAGGCGTTATACAGGCCTTTATAATTATTGCCTTAGTAGTCATAATTTTGAGCTTGCTTGGGGTCTCTTTGGGAGCCCTCTTTAGTGACAAAACAATTCGAGATAATTTTGTTTTTATCTGGAATGGAATTGGATATCTGTGGGAGAACTACGCAGAAGGACTATGGAATTTCTTACGTGATAATTTATTTGATCCAATAAAAGATAAGGTTTCGGGTGGGGATTCTCAATCAGAATTAGAAACTGCAACTTCGACCCAAGAATAAAAAAGACAGCTCATATGAGCTGTCTACTAAGTCACGGGTACTCCCACAGTCAGC
>JAQBTR010000011.1 GCA_027624915.1 bacterium
GCGGGATTATTTATTTGGGCAAGACGCCTGATATTAACCAGACCAAAAACCCTATAAAAACTATGAGCGTTATCGCTACTAAGCTTCGCACCAAAAGCTTAAATAGATGAGACATTTTACTCTTCAGCTAATTTTGCTTTAATGGCTATCTCAAGCTCTTTTTTATCAGCCTTATTCTCTATGAGATGAATGCGGGCTGTGTCATATCCGTAGCCAAGTTTTTTGGTACCGAGCGTGTATGTAGCTCCGTTCTTTTTTACAACACCAAGTTTTACGCCAAGATTCAAAATATCTGCCTCATAACTAATCCCCTCGCCAAACATAATATCAAATTCGGCGAGCTTGAAGGGTGGTGCTACTTTGTTTTTTACTACCTTGGCTCGTGTGCGATTACCTACTGTTTCCTCACCCTTCTTTATTTGAGCAATACGTCGTATATCAATTCGTACTGACGAATAAAACTTAAGAGCCTTACCACCAGGAGTAGTCTCTGGATTACCAAACATCATACCAATCTGCATACGAATCTGATTAATAAAGATAATCAGTGTATCTGACTTACCAACGACTGGAGTCAACTTACGAAGTGCATGTGACATAAGACGAGCTTGGAGTCCTACGTGTTGCTGGCCCATATCTCCTTCAATCTCAGCACGAGGAGTTAGTGCAGCCACTGAGTCCACAACGATAACATCAACACCGCCAGAACGAACTAAGGACTCTACAATCTCAAGTGCTTGCTCACCTGTGTCTGGTTGAGAAATTAAAAGGTCATCAATCTTAACACCAATCTTTTTTGCATATTGTGGGTCTAGCGCGTGTTCTGCATCAATAAAAGCTGCCACACCACCCTGTCGCTGTGCTTCTCGTACAATATGAAGTGACAATGTTGTCTTACCTGATGACTCTGGCCCAAAGATCTCAATAACCCGTCCACGAGGAACACCCCCAACACCAAGTGCTACATCAAGTGAAAATGAGCCTGTAGGAATAGCTTTTACGTTTGATTTTGGGCGTTGACCCAAAAGCATCAAAGAGCCCTCACCATACTTAGACTGAATAGCCTTCATGGTCAGCTCTACCGAATCACTTCTTCCCGGCTTTATTTCTTCCTTTTTTTCTGCTGCTTTTTTCTTTAGTGCCATAAACATGTTCTACCTCGTCATGGATTATGCGTCAATGTACAAACTAGAAAAAAAACCAATAGACCCATTTAAGGGATTTTGAAGCTATAAGCTTCAACCTCGGAGCGGGGCGAGAATGACTGAATGGGTCTATTGGTTTTTTGGTAAAGATTATTGTACGATTATATGCTTGACTACTCGTGTTTCTTTACCAACCCTATTTTTGACTCGAATATCAAGAACATGAAAGCCCTTTTGAAATGGAATAAGCTCTTCAAAACTTCCCGTTTCGTCGCTAAAGGTTTCATACCCATTGATGGTAATAAGTGTCTTGGGTATTGTATCTCCAGTAATCTTTACTTCTCCGCCTCCACCAATCATAGCTCCATGCTCTGGCGTAAAAACGATTAAATCTGGACGAGCGAAAAATGTAGTAGAACGCAAGAAAATATATCCTCCACCGATTATAGAGAAGAAGAGTAAAGCCATAACAGCTATACTTTTATGACGCTTTGGATAAGCCCTCTTCGTCAAAATACTAAACTCTGGTTGACGACTAAACAACATGTGAATCTGGGTCTACCGGATCTGGTTGTTGTGATTGTTGATACAAAATTTCGCGAGGCTTTGCGCCCTCTCCAGGACCAACGATACCCCGTTCTTCAAGCATATCCATGAGGCGAGCAGCACGTGCATATCCAACCTTGAGTCGTCTCTGAATAAACGTTGTAGATGCTTTTTGAGCTTCCATTACTACGTTAAAAGCATCTTCGTACAAGTCATCATCTGCATCGTCATCACCCATACCAACGCCACTACCACCGCCTACCTTAACCGCAATTACATCCTTATTATAATCTGGCTCTGTGTCTTGGTTTAAGATAAAACTCGTAACACCCTTTACTTCTTTTTCGGAAACGAATGCGCCTTGAACACGTCGTGGCTTACCAGCGTCTCCCGACAAGAAAAGCATGTCACCATTACCTAATAGTTTTTCGGCACCAGCCATATCAAGGATAGTTCGTGAGTCAATTTGGGAAGCAACCGCAAAAGACATACGACATGTAATATTGGCCTTAATGAGTCCCGTAATTACCTCAACTGATGGTCGCTGTGTTGATACAATCAAGTGAATACCAACGGCTCGCGCCATTTGTGCTATTCGTACAATACTTGCTTCAACCTCACGGCCATAAGAACTCATAAGGTCGGCTAACTCATCTATAACAATAACGACGTATGGCATAAACTCTTCCTTATTTGATGAGTTATACGATATGATATCTCTCGATTTTGCTGCCTGCAAAATACGGTAACGTTCTTCCATTTCTTTCACGGCCCAACGGAGAGATGCTATCGCTTCTTTGGATTCGGTGATGACTGGCGTCAAAAGATGCGGTATATCTTGGTAATGGGCAAGCTCAACACGCTTAGGGTCTATCATCAAAAGACGAAGTGAAAGTGGTGTGTTTTTGTAGAGTAAACTCATAAGAATTGAATGGATGGCAACTGACTTGCCGGCTCCTGTAGCACCCGCTACCAACATGTGTGGCATCTTTGCCAAATCTGCATACATTGGAGCTCCTGCAACATTTTTGCCAATAGCAAATGTAAGTGGCCCACCCTTTTGATATTCTTCTTGGTCCAATAAACTCCTAAGCCCAACCAAAGAAATTGTTCGGTTAGGAATTTCGATACCTACAAATGAGCGTCCTGGGATGGGTGCTTCGATCCTAAGCGGGTGAGCTGCCAAGGCTAAAGCCAAATCATTATGCAGACCAGTGATACGCGACAAGCGAATTCCTTGTGCGGGCTTGAACGTATATTGCGTAACCGATGGACCAACGTTAACCTCACCCATCTCAACTGGAATACCAAAATCCTGAAGTGTCCGCTGAATGATATTCCCATTAGCTTTGACATCTCCTGCTGATGGGGTTCCTTTGTCGTTGTTGAGAAGTGTTAGCGGTGGTAGTGTATAGTTCGCAGCTTGTTCTTTAAGACGCTTCAACATAGCTGGATCAACACCCTTGTGTACTTCTTTTTTGGGTATCTCTAGTGGAGCTTCGATTGGAAGCTCTGGCTCATCATCAATGATTTCTTCTAGTGGCTCTGAGACGGTAACTTCGGCAACCGGTGGGAATACCGGCCTGTTGAGGGCATCGAGTGGATTCTCCTTTTCTTTCCTAAGCGCTGCAAAAGCTCTTAGGAGTGAGGCGTTAAAAATAACCAAAAACGAAATGATAATAAGCCCAGAAAGAATCAGGCCAGACAGTACTGGGTCAAATAGATACAGTAGAGGGGTCGCGATAGTAGAACCTACAAGCCCGCCGTTGCTGTTACCAAAAACTACCTCCGCCAAAGAGAGCCCGGAGATAAGAAATATACCAGCACCTACTATTGGTAAGACAACAAATTTTTGTTTAAGAGAAAACAGAATTGCAGAGCCAACCATTATAAGAACCACTGGCAACAAGAAATACCCCTGCCCCAATAATGTGGTAAAGGTTTTAACAGCGTATACACCTATCATTCCGGCCTTGCCGAACTTCGCAAAAATAAATACAGCCGCTAGCAAAAAAGCCACGATAGCGACAATGCTATCCTTGGTCTCGGAATTGAGCATTGGCTCGTGATCATCCTTGCGCGGCCGTCCTCTTTTTCGTCTCTTATTAGCCACGTACTCAGTATAGAAAATCCGGCTATACCAGGCAACGGATAAACCCACCAAAAAGCCTTGACAGACAAACAAAAAACGGAGCAATAAAGATTGCTCCGCATGTGTCTTATTTCTCCTCTTGGAGTTCTCGCAAGAGTTACAAAGTACCGCCTGGCTTTGAATGAAAATTACGAATTGCCTTATTATGAACCTTTACTAGTAAAGAGGTGATCGAGATCTTTTCTCGTATGCAACTCCCAGGGAGCTCTCCGTAGAGTCCAGCTGGGATCGAGTCGTACACATCTTCACGTCCCTCATCCCATTCATCTCTCTCGTAGCCTCTTCTTGGCACGGTCATGCCCAAGTGCCATATCACGTGTTCATATCCAATGGATTCAGCAAACTCCTTGAGTAAGTCAAGGACTTCCTTTTGCATGGAGTCCATCGGAACATTAACTATCTGATTAATAGCCACCTCATACCTCCAGTCTTTCTAGTTAAAAACTCTAACACTGTATTAACACTCTGTCAACCCCAATAGTAATACAAAAAATCCCTAGGATTAAACCTAGGTTTAATCCTAGGGATACTTACATCTAGTTTTTGAGCGCTCTAGGTAATCACCACGGCCCCCACCCCAAAACAAAAAAACACTTTTACTATTTGGCACTTCTCACTATGCCTGCCTACGGACAGGCAAATTCCCAGCATCCTACAATCCACAAATGAAGATTTCTTCAAAATCTTCAGCGGAATTGTGGTCACTTCTGATTAAGCGGTACAGGATATTACCTGCACAGCATAGATCGTGCACTAAATAGCAAAAGTGTTTTTTGTATCCTATTTTTTCTTCTTTCCTTCGTCCTTGGGCACAAATCCAGTTCCAGCTGGAATCAAATGACCAATGATCACGTTTTCCTTCAATCCAAGCAAAGGATCCTCTCTCCCTTCGAGGGCTGCTCGAATAAGAACACGACTTGTTTCCATAAACGAAGCGGCAGACAAGAAACTTGAGGTAGACAATGCTACACGCGTAATACCCATCAATAGTGGCTCGCCAATTGCTGGCTTGCCCTTGTCAGCTACAGTCTTTATATTTTCATCAATGAATGCTGGTCGTTCGACAACTTCACCAATTGCCAAAGTCGTATCTCCAGAATCAGTTATCTTGAGACGTGAGAACATCTGGCGAACAACAACCTCAATATGCTTACCGTTAATGGTAGCTCCTTGAAGTGCATACACCCTACTTACTTCGTTCAAAATATAGTTCTGAACTTTCTCTTGTCCTGATGCCTCATATAACTCAGTAATATCGATAGAACCATCAGAAAGTGACTGACCAAAAGTAACTTCGTCACCCCTTGCAACAGTTAGCATACGGCCAAATGGAATTACATACTCTTCGGTCTCTGCTCCGCCGTCTTTAGTTTTTCCGGCAACTACAACGATCTTTTCTTTTTCTTGTTCTGTTATATCAATAACCTTACCTTTGAGTTTTGAAATGGTGGCTGGATTCTTAGGAGTTCGAGCTTCAAAAATTTCTTCAACTCGTGGAAGACCAAGAGTGATATCACCACCTGCTGTTGAAATACCACCGAGGTGGAAGGTACGCATAGTAAGTTGTGTTCCTGGCTCACCAATAGCTTGGGCCGCAACAATACCTACAGCCTCACCAAGTTTAACCTGAGTATTAGAACCGAGGTCATATCCATAACATGTCTGACAGATACCTCGATACACAGTACAGTTAATTGGAGATCGGAGGTATGCCTCTTCAACTCCTTCATTTTCATCAATTGCTTCTGCTTCTTCAATTGTAATAAAATGACCCTTCTTAAAGACTGTCTTACCAGTTTTTTTATCTTTGAGGTCACCTGCAAGTGTTCGTCCAAAAATTCGCTGTGACAACTTAAGTCCATAATTTTTAAGATCTGCTCGCTTGATTATTACACCCCCATCTACTCCGCAATCTGATTCTGTAACAACAATATCCTGTGATACATCAACCAAACGTCGTGTTAGGTACCCCGCAACAGCAGTTTTCAAAGCGGTGTCAGCAGTACCCTTTCGTGCACCATGGGTGGAGATAAAGTATTCGAGTACAGATAGACCCTCTTTAAAGCTAGAAAGTACAGGAAGCTCAATAATACGTCCTGACGGGTTAAGTACAAGTCCCTTCATACCTGCCATCTGAGAGATAGACATCCAAGAACCACGGGCAGAAGCATCCACCATAGAGTATACTGGTCCTTCTTTATCAAGGGTGTCTGGAATGAGTTGGGAAACGGAATCCTTAACTCGTGACCAAACCTCAACTACCTTTCTATATCGTTCCTCTTCAGTAAGAAGTCCATTATCGAACTGGCTTTCTACCTCATTAACCTCTTCCTTCGCATCTGCAATTATTTGTTCTTTCTGTTCTGGGACAACCAAATCATCCATTCCCCAACTAATACCTGAGCGAGTCATGTACTCGAAACCAATTGTCTTAATCTTGTCTAGAATTGGTGGAAGTATTGCTTGACCGTATCGTCGCAAAAGCTGCCCAATAAGTCGTGACAATTGTTTCTTTCCTAGAACCTCGTTAACAAAACCAAAGTCATTTGGAATAGCGATGTTGAACAAAATTCGTCCTACTGTCGTTTCCAAGTATTGAGGTTCTGAACCCTCCATGTGAGTAAAGATGCGAACCTTACTTCGAAGTCCAATATCACCCACGTCGTGAGCAAGGACTGCTTCATTCTTTGATGCGAATGATTTTCCTTCGCCCTGTCCTCCTTCTTCAATCTTGGACAACCAATAACAACCAAGAATAATATCCTGTGATGGGGTAACGCTTGCATCCCCCGAACCTGGCTTCAAAAGGTTTTTGGTAGCAGCAATAATCTCTCGTGCTTCTTTTTGAGCCTCGTCAGTAAGTGGTACATGAACGGCCATTTGGTCACCGTCGAAGTCAGCGTTAAACGCAGAACATACGAGTGGGTGAAGTTTAATAGCGTTTCCTTCGATAAGGATTGGCTGGAAGGCCTGAATACCAAGACGGTGAAGTGTTGGTGCTCGGTTGAGCATTACGTACTTGCCGTCAATTACCTCCTCGAGGATTGCCCAAATTTCTGAAGTCTTTTCATCAATGAGACGTGATGCTCCACGAATGTTGTGTGCGAGCTCACGCTCCAAAATTTTATGAATAACAAATGGCTTGAAAAGTTCCAATGCCATGTGCTTTGGAAGACCACACTGATCAAGTGTAAGTTCTGGACCTACAACAATTACTGAACGTGCAGAATAGTCTACTCGCTTACCAAGAAGGTTCTGTCGAAATCTTCCCTGCTTACCTTTAAGCATGTCTGCTAGTGACCTAAGTGGTCGTCGCTGTGTTTGAGATGCAACTGGAGTACCAGAGCGCTTGATTGAGTTATCAATCAAAGCGTCCACTGCTTCCTGAAGCATTCGCTTTTCGTTTCGTGTAATAACTTCTGGTGCCTTCAAATCGTACAACCGTTTCAAACGATTGTTTCGGTTGATGACACGTCGGTACAAATCGTTAACGTCAGAGCTTGCGTGTCGTCCACCGTCGAGTGGAACCATAGGTCGCAAGTCTGGTGGAATAACAGGGATTGTCGTTAGGAACATCCACTCTGGTCTGATACGTGCTCTCTCCATACCACGAACCAATCGGTATCGTGCAAGAATCTTTTTCTTAGCAAGAGCTGACGCTGTCTCAAGGTCTTTTTCGATTTGAACCCTAAGTTCACCGAGGTCAATCTCTGCACAGAGATTACGAAGTGTTTCGGCCCCCGTTCCTGCATCAAATACGTTAGCGTATTTAAGTGAAAGTCGGTGGTAATCTACCTCAGACAAAACTGCATACTTCTTAAGGTTTTTGATTTCAGCCTTTGCTTTATCAAGACCCTCTTTGAGTGCATCCTTGTCTTTTGGATTCTTTGATTTAACTTTGAACTCTCGCTCAATATCACGCATAACCTCTTCTCGTGCTTTTTCGTCTACTGAAGTGACGATGTAACCTGCAAAGTACACAACCTTTTCTGCGTCCGATACAGATGTATCAAAAATGAGACCAATTCGTGAAGGAACTGAACGAACAAACCAAATGTGCGCAACGGGGGCTGCTAGCTCAATGTGAGCCATTCGCTCACGCCTGACTTGTGCTTTTGTTACTTCAACTCCACACTTGTCACAAATAATACCCTTATAACGAATACGTCGATACTTTCCACAATAACACTCGTAGTCTTTAGTTGGACCAAATATTTTTTCACAGAAAAGACCATCACGCTCTGGGCGCTGTGTTCGGTAGTTAATTGTTTCTGGCTTTGTTACTTCTCCGTTTGACCACCCCATAATATCCTGTGGAGATGCCAAGCGTAGTACCATTGCCTCAAAATCTACTGCTCGTTGTTCCATATTATTTTTCTTCTCTTACGGCTTCCACAGCCTCACCAGACGCTTCGACGGCAGCGTCGTCATTTTCACTTGTTGAAGTTGCCACTTCTTCTAACGGTTTTGCTCGTTCTCTCATTATCACGTTAAGTGCAAGTCCCTTGAGCTCGTTAACAAGTACGTGGAACGATGCTGGAATTCGTGGATTCTTAAGTTGCTCACCTCGAACGATTGCGTCATAAATTGCAGCTCGTCCAATAACATCATCAGATTTAATTGTGATTATTTCTTGTAGGGTGTGGGCAGCGCCATATCCTTCAAGTGCCCATACCTCCATTTCTCCAAATCGCTGACCACCACCCTGTGCTTTACCGCCAAGTGGTTGTTGCGTAATGAGAGAGTAAGAACCAATGGAACGCATGTGAATCTTATCCTCAACCATGTGGTTAAGTTTCAAAATGTACACTCGTCCAACAGTTACATCTTGGTGGAACTTTTCTCCTGTTCGTCCATCAAAGAGTGGAATCTTTCCTGATTCCGGAAGACCAGCTTTTTTTAACTCGGCTTTAATTTCTGTCTCGGTTGGCTCAAGGAATGCAGGACAAATAGCTTGATAGTTAAGCTTTTCGGCAGCCCACCCAAGGTGAGTTTCCAAAATCTGTCCGAGGTTCATACGAGACGCAACACCAAGTGGATTCAAGATAATGTCGACAGGCGTGCCGTCAGCCAAGTATGGCATGTCCTCTTCTGGAAGAATCTTTGAGATAACACCCTTGTTACCGTGACGTCCTGCGAGCTTATCACCTACAGAGATCTTTCGGAGTTGTGCCACCTCAACATGAATTCGCTTGATAACACCTGTTTCAAGTTTGTCTCCTTTATCTCGAGAAAATACTTTAATACCTACGATACGTCCGGTCTTTCCGTGTGAAAGTCGAAGTGAAGTATCTTTTACTTCCTTGGCCTTTTCGCCAAAGATTGCTCGCAAGAGTCGCTCTTCTGGAGTTAAGTCTACCTCACCTTTTGGTGAAATCTTACCTACCAAAATATCGCCTGAACGAACCTCAGCACCAAGACGAATGACTCCCTCTTCATCCAAGTCTTTTAGTTTATCTTCACCAACGTTTGGAATATCATGTGTTGTTACTTCTTCACCAAGCTTGGTATCACGAACATCAATCGTAAATTCCTCCATGTGAATAGAGGTAAATCGATCGTCTTTTACCATTCGCTCAGAAATAATAATAGCGTCTTCAAATGTAGCCCCACCCCATGAAAGGAATGCGACAAGTAAGTTTTGACCAAGTGCCAACTCACCACCATCAGTTGAAGAGTTGTCAGCAAGTGGCTGACCCTTTTCTACTCTATCACCAACCTTAACAATTGGCTTGTGGTGAAGAACTGTGTCCTGGTTACTACGTGCAAATGTAATCAAATGGTGCTCATATTCGTGTCGTCCAGTCTTTAGAACAATCTTTTGACCGTCTACATGAATAATCTTTCCATCATCTTCTGCAAGTTCCAAGAGACCCGAGTCACGAGCTGCCCAACCTTCTACACCTGTAGCAACTATAGGGGCTTGAGGCTTAATACATGGAACAGCCTGTCGTTGCATGTTTGAACCCATAAGTGCACGGTTTGCATCGTCATGACTCAAGAATGGAATCAAGTTCGTAGCAACACTAAATGCCTGAGCTGTTGAAACATCAATGTAATCAACCTGCTCTTTTGCTATACGCTTTGGCTGACCCTTGATTCGTACTTCTATAGAATCTTCAGTAAGCTCTTTTGTTTCCATATCATATGCAACACCTGCGTGAGCAATTGCATGTTCTGCCTCTTCAAATGCAGTTAAGTAGTCGGTTTTGTCAGTAATTATGCCGTTCTCTACTTTTCGGTACGGAGTTTCAATAAGACCAAATTCATTTACATGTGCGTAACTCGCCAAGTGACCAACCAAGCCAATGTTTGGACCTTCGGGCGTTTCGATAGGACAAATACGTCCGTAGTGACTTGGGTGCACGTCACGAACTTCAAAACCTGCACGCTCTCGTGTTAGTCCGCCGGGACCAAGCGCTGACAATCGACGCTTGTGTTCAAGCTGGGAAAGCACGTTAATCTGGTCCATGAACTGTGAAAGCTGGTTTGTCGTAAAGAATTCTTTGAGCACAGACATAAATGGTCGTGCGTTGATGAGCTGTACTGGAGTTGCTGATTCTGTATCAAGAGTTGAAAGTCGGTCGTGAATGTTTCGCTCCATACGAGCCATACCAATTCGGAGTCGGTTCTGAAGCATTTCTCCAACACCACGAACGCGACGGTGACCCAGGTGGTCAATATCGTCCTCTACTTCGTCTGGGGTATTGTTCTTTCGGATTATTTCACTTGTGATAGTTACCAAGTCTCGCTGTGTAAGCGTTCGGGACTTTTCTTTACCACCGAATCGAAGATTCATTTTGTAACGACCTACCATGTGAAGATCATAACGACCCTCACCAAACATGGCAGTAATAAGACCGCGTGCGTTATCAAGGGCAGCCATTTCTCCTGGTCGGATTCGCTTGTAGATCTCAATGTATGCTTCGTCAGCGCTCTTTGTCGTATCTTTCGCAAGAGTAGCCTCGATGTGCTGGAGTTCGCTTACATCAACATCTTTAAATTTCTTTATAATTTCTTCGTCTGATTCTAAACCAAAGATTCGAAGAAGTGCGGTTGCGGCAATCTTTCGCTTTCGGTCAATCTTTGCCCAGATAACACCATCAGCGTCTGACTCAAGTTCGATCCATACACCTCGTCCTGGAATAATCTTGGCGCCAAAACGCGACTTACCTCGAAAGAGGTTTACTTTGAAATACACACCAAAAGAACGCGCGAGTTGTGAGACAATTACACGTTCGATACCGTTAATAACAAAGGTGCCGTGTGGGGTCATCAACGGAAAATCCGCAAAGAAAATTTCCTGCGTTTTTATTTCTCCTGTTTTTTTATTCGTTAACCGCGTCTTAACTCTAAGAGGTGCTTCATACGAAAGATTATTTTCTTTTGCATGAGCTAGAGAATGCTTTGGGTCTTCGAGTTCGTATTCAAGAAACTCAAGCGTAATGTGTTTTCCAGCCGGGTCCTCGATTGGTGAGAACTCGTCAAGAAGTTCACGAAACCCTTTATCCAAGAACCACTGATAAGATTGGAGTTGTACTTCTGCCAGGTACGGATACTTCGTGAGCGGTTCTTTATGCCGCGCAAAATATTTTTTATCCATAGAGACGCAAAAACAACGTAAAAAACCCCTTGGACTCGTCTGTCATCTCGTGGTGCCCGAATCAAATCATCTTATTTTTGAGCGAGAAACAAGTCGGAGCATGAAGCGTAACCCGAGTTACACTGAATGCGAGACGATGTTTCGCAGCAAAAATAAGATAATTTGGTCAGGGGGAAGATGACAAACGAGTCCCTAGCCCACATTTTACTGGGGATTTTAGTTGTTTAGTTAAGATTATTTAACCAACTTATAATTATGTACGATAGTAGGCGCAATCTCATGCGTTCTCAGGAATTGTCATCAAGCTCGCTTTCGTTTGCAAAACCTTCAGATTTTGAGCGAGGCGAAGATAAAAATTTTTAGTTTAATACCGGAGGTATTGGCTAAAAAATTTTATCAAGCCACAGCCTAAATATGAAGGTTTTGGTAGAAATGGAGTTTGAGGGCGATTTCACTCATAAACTCATCCGCTGCAGAGACCTAAACCTTACTTTTAGCTAATGATCTCTATTATAGGTAATTTTAAAGTGTTGTCAACCCCCGATACTAAATTATGATTGTGCACTAAAAATGCGGCGCTTTGCGCTTCAATTATAATAATTAGTATGGGGGTCAAGAGCTTCTCTTTACTCTCCACCTTTCAACTGTGACTAGTAACGGACTTGCTATAAAAATCGAAGAATACGTACCCAGGGCGACTCCCAAAATTAAGGCAAGCGCAAAGTTTTTTGTTGCCTCCCCTCCTAGGAAGTAAATAGTACCAAGTACAAAAAGTGTTGTAATAGAGGTATTTATAGACCGAACGATGGTTTCCTTGAGGCTTACCTCAACAATATCGTCAAAGCTACCGCTACCTTTACTCTTTTTGAGGTTCTCTCGGACACGGTCAAAGACGACAATTGTGTCATGGACAGAAAATCCAAGTACGGTAAGCAAGGCAGATACAAAGAGCGAGTCTATCTCAATACCAAGGGCTGCAAAAATACCAGTTGGAATAACAACGTCATGAATCAAAGCTACAATAGCAATCAAACCATATACCCAACTTGATACAGGTTTTGAAACTTTACGAAATGCAAACGCAATATATAGGATAATTACCAGGAGCGCAATACCAATGGCCAGGAATGCGTTTTTTCTTAACTGATGACTGATTGTTGGCCCCGTTGAAACAAAGCTTTTCTGCTCAAACTCACCCTCTTCACCAAGAACGGCAATAAGTGCTTTATGGTTATCTACATCTAGATATCCTGATCGTATTACAATGTCACGGCCAACAATCTCAACATCAATAACAGGAAGACCAGATTCATCGAGTCGTGTCGTGAGAGATTCTGATGAGATGTCTTCTTTGTAATTTCCTTGCAACGAAGCATCTCCAGTAAAGTCCGTGCCGAGATTTAATCCAAAAACAAGAAGTGTCAACAAAGCGATAGCAACGAGTGCACCTGAAATGCTATAAGATATTTTTCTTGAACCTACGATATTCATGATTTTTGTCCTAGACCGCTTTGATATAATGTTGGCGCCTTGCTTTCATTTGCCATCTTTTTTGAAATAATACTTCGCAAGAATGTTCGGCTAATAACAATTGCTGAAAACATAGAAAGCGCTATACCAATTCCGAGTGTGAGTGCGAATCCCTTAACAGCATCCGTACCAAAGTACCAAAGAATGAGAGCCGTGAGCAAACTCGAAACATTTGAGTCTCGAATAGCAGTCCATGCTTGTAAGAAACCTTCCTCAAGTGCATGGCCCAAGCTGCGTCCCCGCCTGAGCTCTTCTTTCATTCGTTCAAAAATCAAAATGTTAGCATCAACCGCCATACCGATAGATAACACAAATCCCGCAATACCAGCCGTTGTAAACGTAACTGGAATCAGTTTAAAGACGGTGAGTGTAAGAGCTGTATAAATACCGAGAGCGAGTACTGCGATAAGTCCTGGCAATCGATACCAAACAATCATAAATAGGGCGACCATAATGAGTCCGATGAGTCCTGCATAAAAACTCTTCTCTAGTGACTCGGCGCCATGCGCAGGCTCAACTCGCTCTTGAGAAATAAGTTCGATAGGAACAGGAAGTGCACCTGAATTGAGTCGCTGTACCAAAAGTCGCGCTTCCTCGGCCTCAAATTGCCCAGTGATAGTTGCAGTATCTCCTGTAATGACATCTTGAACAACTGGCGCTGATATAGGGACACCATCGAGATAGATAGCGATTGTTCGTCCAATGTTTGCGCCGGTAATTTGTTCAAAAAGATCTCCGCCTTCTTTATTAAACCGCAAAACAATATATGGATCCTGCAAGCCTCCACCTATGTGCTGCGAACCACCACTACCGCCAAACTCAAGTGAAGCGCGTTCCAAAAATCGTCCGGTTAATTCAGTTGGTGTGTAAAACGCATCAGGGTTTGACGCAAGAGTGGATGTCGAAACATTTGGGTCCTCGACTCGAAACTCAAGAAATGGTGTCTGACCAATAAGTGAAATTGCTTGGTCTATATCAAATACACCGGCCAACTGAACGCTTAACAAGTCTTCACCCGCAAGAGTACGGTGACGAACAAGTGGTTCAGAAACTCCAAAGAGGTTTACCCTTCGCTCTATAACATCACGAAGTCCTTCGATTGATTCTGCATGCTCAAAACTAGGAATTTCGGATGTATCAATACTATAGATGAGGTTAGTTCCTCCCTGCAGATCAAGTCCTAGTCGAAATGGGATCTGAAGACGCTCAGAAATACCCCAAATTGGGGCAACAAAATAACCGGCAAGCATACCGAGGGCTATTAGTAATACTGCTGATATGCGAGGTTTCATAGTATTATATTGTCGTTATCGTAGCCTAGAGAGACAAAAAAGACAAGAAAAAAGCCGCCACTTGGCAGCTACACTATTGCTTTCTTGAGAGTAGACGTCGCTCCTTTTCCTTGATGCGCTCTTCTTGCCCGCGTCGGGCAAAATCATAATCTCCCATATCTACCTTCATATGCCGACAGAGTAAGGGAAAGCGTTCCTCAAGTAGTCTATATTTCTCTTGCTCAATTACCCTGTAATCAGGGTGGCCCTGAGATCCTGTTCGCAATTCAATCTCCCAAAATGCCTGTCGTATATTCTGAAACTGATAAAAACGAGTTCTGTGGTAAAGAGTTGAAGCATATTGTGCGTGCTCAAGATCCATCGTGTCTCTCACTACATTATAAAGCTCCTTAACCTTACTCATAGCCTCATGAACATAATCAGCAAATCCAGCTTCTTCGATTTCGGGGGGTACATCATATCCATGCTCAACTGTAAATAATTGTCGCTCTTGCGTGTGCATGCGTTGCCTTTGAAGATCACGATAAGCTCCTGCGTTCATCGTGATCTCAAATCTTACGAAGGAGTTTTCCAGAGCTCTGCCTACCTTCTGCCATCGCTCTTGGCGATCTCCAATATATGTTTCGATAATCACTTTCTTGTCTTCAAGCGAAATGGTTGAAACGCGTGTCCGAAGTGTCTCAAGACTCGAATTAGAGTATGAAAACAACATTGCTGCTATAATATCATCTTCACTGTCCGCATCAACTAGACGCACTCCAGAATTGGTCTCGGCGTCAATTGGAAAATCAAATTCGCTGGCAAGTGTCCTCATCTTGAATGGACGCAAACCTAGCTCGTGTTGATAGTGGATCATCTTTGGTGTACCTAAGCGCGTAAGAAGAGATGGCATTATTTTTTTCAATTCTTCATGTGATGCTTCCGCAACCCACCTCAACTCACCGAGCGAATGCTCGGTGGCTTTTGAGATTATATATTCAAATGCCTGGCCATTCCCATAGAAGGCGACCTGGCCGAGAGTCGACATTGGCAAGAACCCGCGAGCTAAATCAAAAGCCTTCTTCTGCACCACGCCTGGCTTCTCATCTGGAAAGTGCTCATGTAGCCAAGATTGCATTCTCGAAACCATATCACGGTAGGCTTCGAAGAGCTCGTCCATTACTCTTTCATATTTCTTCCCTAGTCCGGCTGCAACGATATCTGGATCTGTGTAGTATAGATATCTGCCATCTTTCCTTTCACCAAAGTCTACGTACCTAGTAGATTGTTCAATTGGAGCTACACCAATACGACTATCTTCTAGGTGCTTCATTGCTACTTGAGATACCCCTCTAAAAACGAGGTACGTGCCCATCATCTGCATTATCGATTCGTCACCATATTGAGCTAGCCACTTTGCAAAGAAACTTCGGGCTCGATTATTGTCTAATGCTGTTTCATGACCACTGGTCTCAAAAAAACAAATCAAATCTTCAAATTGCTCTCTCATCACATCGTCCCCACCGTTTACTACTGGATACACATATTCATCGAGAAATACTCGCAACAGCGAACCCTTGGCGCGACTTGCGCGGGAACAAAGGGCTCCAGCAAGCTCTGGTGGCAAATTTCTTAGTGCCGCAACATTTCCAACGTTTGTCGTAAAGGGCTCAAGATATCGCAAATCGTCTGTAGACCAGGATTCAGATGACATCCGTGGAGCGTACTCATGATTCTTCATTTTTACCTCTCAAGGTACAGGTTCCTATATAATGTAACGAAACTAAAATAAAAAACAACTACCTAGACTAGTAGTTGTGTCTCGAGTGTCCCTACAATATCAATACCATTGAAAAGTCCGCCCTGGCCTTCAAGTCGTTTGAAAATATCTGCAAAAATCCCCAACACATCAATTGGGTCTCCAGATATCTTTTCAAAACTTGCATTGCTCAATTGACAAAGCTCTTCCGCACGCTCAAATTCAGAGGCGTTATCGTAATAGTCGAGATATACAATTCGTTCTACTCCACTATTCAACAATTTTTTTGTACAACTGTAGCATGGTCTCGCCGTTATATAAGCGGTCGAACCACGCACGGCGCTCTGCATGAGTGCATTAGAAATTGCATTATCTTCACTGTGAATCGTTCGAATGCAGTGCCCGTCAACCATGAGATGACCTTCTTCGTCACAACTCGGATGACCAGACACAGAACCATTATATCCAGCGCCTACAATACGTCTATTGTTAACGAGCACGCATGCTACACGTAATCTGTCACATGTTCCACGAGAAGAATACAGTATGGCAAGCGCCATGAAGTATCGATCCCAATCGGGTCGTGGGTGTTGACTCATCTCACCTCCACAAGGTTTCTAAAAACACTCTACCTAATTAAAACAAAAAGACAACCAACACGAATGAAGGTTGTCATATACGTAAGTACAAAAATTGCTGACATAGCATACTCCATGCAGTTTCAACGACGTCAGCTTTTGGTCTATTGCCGCTAATGATTTGTATATTCCAATCTGGAAGAATCTTTGGGTTTTCATTCATCTCTAGAAAGCCCACTCGAATCCTCCGATGGAAATCTAACTTTTCAAGTTCGAAGGTTGTCTTTGCTTCCCCCGTCTCGGCACTACGAGCCTCAACTCGTCGCATACCTTCTTCAACAGTTACGTCAACGATAAGTGAAAAATCAGGAACACGACTGCGTCGAGCACCTTTGTCTCTATTGGCAATCTGACCAATAGGTACACCTCTCCCAAAATGCTGATACGCAAAGGTTGATGGCGAACACCGGTCAGAGATAATGAATTTGCCATCAGAAAGTGCTGGCTCTATGACCGTCCTAAAGTGCTCCTCTCTATCAAGAAAGAAAAACCTTAGTTCCTCATGAATGGTGAGACCACCTTGAAGGAGTTTTTGTCGATATTCGAGACCTTTTGGCGTACCACCAGGTTCTTTGGTGTGAACTGTATCAACACCAATAGTCTGTAATCGCTCAATGAGTCGGCGTGCCAGATATGATTTGCCGGCCCCTTCGGGACCGTCAATTGTGACAAATGTTCCTTCTATAGACATATGAAAAGTCCCTCCGAAGAGAGACTATCATATATCTCTTTTTTTGTCTGTAATTTATTTTACGTCAATTCCCATGCTTCGGGCGGTGCCTGCAATAATCTTTTTGGCAGCGTCCGTGTCATTGGCATTGAGGTCTTCCATCTTGCGCTCTGCAATATCAGTGATTTGCGCATCTGTGACAGAACCTACCTTCTGCAAAGGAGTCTTGCCAGAACCCTTTTCTACTCCTGCTGCCTTTCGGAGCATATCACTTGCTGGCGCCGTCTTAAACGCCATATCAAATGACCGGTCAGTATAGACAGTAATCTCAGTAGGTACAATCTCACCTGCACGATCCTTGGTTCCGTCGTTAAAGCGTGAGACAAACTCACCCAAGTTAAGTCCATGGGGTCCGAGAGATGTTCCAACTGGAGGTCCTGCTGTTGCCTTACCCGCTGGAAGTTGAAGCTTCAATTTTTGTTTTATTTCTTTCTTTGCCATATTAGAGTTTTTTAGTCTGAAGTGGGTCAAGCTCTACGGGTGTTTCTCGCCCAAAGAGTGGTACAAGCACTTTAATCTTTCCACGCTCTTCGTCAACCTCGTCGACTTTACCTTCCATTTCTTTGAATGGTCCATCGGTTATACGTACCGAATCTCCCTTAACCACCAAAATTTTGTGTCGTGGCTCTTCTTCCCTCATTCGGCCCATCAACACGTCCACCTCTGACTTATCGAGTGGAGTTGGAGTTGTTCCAGCACCTACGAATCCAGTAACACGTGGCGTGTTTCTAACAACAAACCACGAGTCATCAGTTACGATCATATCGATAAGTACATATCCTGGGTACACCTTCTCCTCAATTGTTTTTCTCTTACCTCCCTTAATTACTATACGTTTTTCTTTTGGAACGACAACACTAAAAATCTTATCTTCCATAGCCATAGATTCTACTCGTTGACTAAGGTTACGAGCAACAGCATCCTCATATCCAGAATATGTGTGAAGGGCATACCAGTTACGCCCATACTCTTGTGTTTGTTTTGGCATATAAGCTTCTCCCTATGCGCCGATGAGACGGCTTAGTACAAACTGATAAATATAATCGAATACACCCAAATAAATCGCAACTGCTATAGAGATTACGATTACAAGAATGGTTGAAATAAAAGTCTGGTGACGCGTTGGCCAATTTACCTTGCGCATCTCCTGACGTGTCTCTTTTATGTAAGTAATAAAATTAGTTAACATACAATTTTAGCCATTTTTAAAAGCCCTTTCGGGGCCCTGTTATATATACAACTTACATGAAATAACCTTAGATGTCAAGGTTCTTTACGCTCTTGGCGTGGGTCTGGATAAAGGACTTACGAGGAGCTACTTCGTTACCCATCAAGATATCAAATACCTGATCTGCCTCTTTAGCGTCTTTAATAGTCACCTGCTTCATAAGCCGAGTTTCTGGATCCATTGTTGTATCCCATAGTTGTATTGGGTTCATCTCACCAAGACCCTTGTATCGCTGAATTGAGATCCCCTTAATCTTTTCTTTTTCGCTATCACTAAGTGAACCTGGGGTTCCTTCAGTGTCATCGGCCGGAGCCTCTTCTTCACCTTCTTTTTCTCCCGCCGAATCTTCTTTAGAAGATTTTGCGGGCGCGTCCTTAGCTTTTTGAAGCTCTTTAATAATCTTTTCTTTTTCTGCTTCTACGTATGCATAACGAACAGTCTTGCCCTTTGAGATTTTATAAAGAGGTGGAACGGCAATATAAATGTACCCAGCATCAATCAGTGGTCGGAAGTATCGATAAAATAGCGTAAGCAAAAGCGTACGAATGTGTGCGCCATCAACATCGGCGTCAGTCATGATAACAACCTTATGGTAACGAAGCTTTGTAATATCAAACTCATCAGCGATTGCTGTACCGAGAGCAATGATTAGAGCACGAATTTCTTTTGAAGCAAGCATCTTATCAAGTCGTGCACGCTCAACATTAAGAATCTTGCCACGGAGTGGCAAGATTGCCTGACTATAACGGTCTCGTGCCTGCTTAGCAGAACCACCAGCAGAATCTCCCTCAACAATAAAGATTTCGGATTCCTCTGCATTTCTTGCCTGACAATCAGCAAGCTTACCTGGGAGCGTCATGCCATCAAGTGCCCCCTTACGAAGAATCGTGTCTTTTGCGGCTTTCGCCGCCTTGCGTGCTTTTTGAGCAAGCAACACCTTACTCAAAATTGCATTGGCATCTTTTGGGTTTTCTTCGAGCCACGCTGCAAACTGCTCACCCATAACCTTCTCAACAGCTGTTCGTGCCTCCGTGTTTCCAAGTTTTGCCTTAGTCTGTCCCTCAAACTGTAGCTCCTTGGATTTAATCTTTACTGAAACAATTGCGGTCAATCCTTCACGCACATCCTCACCCGTGAGATTTTCTTCTCCTTTCGGAAAAAAATTATTTTTCTTACCATAATCATTGAGTACACGTGTGAGAGCTGTACGAAAACCAGTTATGTGCATACCTCCCTCTGGTGTGTTGATATTGTTTGCAAAACCAAGCTCACGAGTCCAAAGATCATCAGCGTATTGAACGGCAAGCTCTACCACAATATCAAGTTCAACTTTTGACGTATAAAAAACAGTGGGGTGTTCACCCTTAAATGCACGGTTGATGTACTGAATATATGAGCTAATACCACCTTCAAAATAAAAACTGTGAGCGCGTTCTTTACCCTTAACACGGTCATCTCGTATCCAAATACGAATACCTTGATTGAGGTATGCTTGATGTCTAATATGCTCAAGAACTTTGTCCCAATCAAATGTTGTGGTCTCTTGGAAGATGGCAGCATCTGGGTGGAACGAAATAGCAGTTCCAGAGCCTTGGCACTTACCTACTTTTTTAACTTTTGCTTTTGGCTTTCCGTATTTGTACTCTTGCTGATAGAGCGCACCATCCTTACAAATTTCTGCCTTAACATCAGTCGAAAGCGCGTTAACAACAGACACACCTACACCGTGCAAACCACCGGCAACTTTATACGCCTCCCCACCAAACTTACCACCAGCGTGAAGTGTCGTCATAACCGTCTCGAGAGCTGATGTTTTTGTTTGTTTGTGTATGTCTACCGGGATACCACGTCCATCATCAGTAACTCGTACCCAATCATCTGGTAAAAGTGTAATAGAAATATTCTTAGCGTATCCCGCCATTGCCTCATCAATTGAGTTATCGAATACCTCCCAAATAAGGTGATGGAGTCCATCCACACCTGTTGAGCCAATGTACATACCGGGACGCTTTCGAACAGGCTCGAGACCTTCGAGAACATAAATATCACCAGCGTCGTATGAATTTGTGTCAGTTTTTTTCTTTGCCATTTTGTTATTCGCGGATAGTCCAGCCTTCTTTTAGGACAGCCTTCTCAATATTCGAATACGACTCGCTAACCTCTTTGTCAGTTAAAGTCTTTTTACTAGATTGAAAAACAAGGTGAAAAGCAAAGCTTTTCTCGTCAGGCCCAAGGTTATCCCCCTCATAATAGTCGAAAAGGTCAGAATCTACCAGTAGCTCACCTCCGGCGGTTTCAATCACACGAACCACATCATCCACTCGCACATCGCGATTAACGAGTATTCCTATGTCTCTAAGAGAGGCTGGATACTTAGGAATATCAGTAAACTCAATCTGATCCTCCACCACATGTACCAGTTCTGGGACTGCGAGCTCCACTACTATAATAGACAAGTCCAAATCTATCGTCGGGTGCACCTGATAGACGGCACCGATACGAGCATCAGACGAACCTATGTATGCGCTTCTATATGGATGGAACATGCTCTTTGGTGCCATTGGCCAACCGAGCTCAATATCTTTGTCATCAAACCAAACATCGCTCACGCCAAGCTCTTCAAAGAAAGTCTCAACAACACCCTTAGCCCTAAAGAACATTCCATCGTCTTTTTTGTGACCAACCATCACAGCAGCCACATGCATTTCTTCTTGTGGTTTTTTGGACCCCATTCGAAATACTTTTCCAACCTCAATAAACCGCGGATCCTTAATATGAGCTATATTGTCCTCGATATTTTTGATAAGGCCAGGAACAAGTGAAGGACGCAAGTGCGAATATTCTTCTGAAATTGGATTCTCTATCTCAACTCGTCCCTTAGTGTCTGCCTCATGAAAGAGGCCCTCTCTTGGTTCAAATGAATAGTTTTGTACTTCGGTAAAACCACGCGCTACAAAATGATCTCGAATTCGCTCAAGTAGCGCATGTTCTGGATCTTCTGCAACATGGGTCATTGGTGCATGTGGCACCTCTGGTTTTATCTTGTCATATCCATACACACGTCCAATTTCTTCACTAACATCTTCTTCATAAACAATATCCATTCGCCACTCTGGAGGTGTAACTTTATAAATACCGTTACGATCTTTTGTGACCAGAAAGCCTAGCTTCTTTAATATATCGAGTGACTCAGATTCTTTTATATCAACACCAAGCAGTCGGTTTACATAATCCAAATGTACCAAAACTGGTGCATGTTTGATTGGCTTGTGTTCTTCATCTAAGAGCCTCATGGCCGCCGTGCCACCACTAGTTTCTGAGGCAAGTGCCAAAAGTCTCATCATTGCAGTATCTAGTGATGTTGATGGAATGCCACGAGAAAATCGAATTGATGCATCGGTTGCCAAACCAATCTCACGCGACGTTCGTCTAATATGTGTTCGGTCAAATGATGCTACTTCAAACACAACGGTCTTTGTATTGTTATCTATCTCACATCGCTTACCGCCCTTGATACCAGCAATCGCGATTGGTCCTTTGGCATCCGCTATAACAATGTCCTTTGGTGTGAGTGTAAACTTTTGCCCATCTAGAGTTTCCATAATCTCACCTTTCTTTGCTGGACGCACATCTATTTTGTGTCCTTCGAGTTTGTCATAGTCAAAAGCATGAGCTGGGTGACCAGTTTCAAGCATGAGGTAATTTGTTGCGTCCACAATACTATTAATAGGACGCATGCCACATGAGGCAAGTCGATCACCAATCTTTTTTGAAGAAGCTTTGATAGAAACCCCCTCCATCATACCGGCAACATATCGTTTGGTCGCTTTTGATGTAAGAGAAAGGGATAGTTTATCTGCAATCTTGGTCTTACTTGTTTTGATGGTGTTTTTTGGAAGTTTTAGATTACCGCCAGCAAGAACTGAAATCTCTCGAGCAACACCAATATGTCCCGAGCAATCAGAGGTTCTGTTGGGTAAAATGTCGATATCAAAGATATGGTCTTTCCCAGCCTTGCTTACCCCCTCAACCTGAAAACTATGCATAGTCAAAAGCTCCTCTACCTTTTGTGGTGGTGGGATCTTTGTCGTTAATTCTTTTAACCAGAGATATGAAAAACGCATAATGCCTAGAATTGCTTAAGAAATCTAATGTCGCTCGTTCGCAAATGACGTACGTCAGGAATCTTATATTTCATGAGGGCTAAGCGATCGAGCCCAACTCCAAATGCAAATCCTGTATATTCGCCCCGAACATAGCCTGCAGCGGCAAACACATTTTGGTGTACCATCCCAGCACCCAAGAGCTCAAGCCATCCAGTTTTTTGACAAACACTACATCCTTTAGCAACACATGCAACGCACGAAATATCAACTTCGAACCCAGGCTCTACAAACGGGAAAAAGCTTGGACGCAGTCTAAGCTTTACTTTTTTACCAAAAAATTTAGACATAAAAGTCTCAAGTACATATTTGAGATCTTTTACTGATACATTCTTTCCAACCATAAGTCCTTCGAGCTGCCAAAAATCAAAGTCATGACTCGCATCTGTCGCCTCCTGTCTGAACACGCGCCCTGGCGCAATAATCCTAAATGGTGGATTATGTTTTTCCATGTAGTGAATCTGAACTGGGCTTGTGTGTGGACGCAAAGCATAGGTCATGCCCTTTAACCAAAATGTATCCCACATGTCTCGAGCTGGATGCTCTTCTGGAATATTGAGCGCGTCAAAATTATAAAAATCTGTCTCTATATATGGACCACTGGCTACCTCAAATCCCATGGCGCCAAAAATATTTTCAACCTCACGGCGAACCTTAGTAATTGGGTGTAGGTGCCCTCTAGGATCTTTGAGTCCTGGATAGGTTATATCAATCTTTTCTTTTTCGAGTCGCGAATCTATATCACCTCGTTTGAGTGAGGACTTTTTTTCTTTAATCGCCCCCTCCAAATCTTTTCTAAGAATTTGCGCCTTTGGTCCAACCTTACGTTTTTCAGTATCAGATAGTGTGCCCAAAGAGCGCAAAACAGCCGTTAAGCGTCCTTTTTTCCGTCCCAAAAACTCAAGTTCAAAAGCTTCCAAATCCTTTAGATTTGAAATTTTTTCGAGCTCTTTTTGAGCGTCTTTTTGGATACTTTCGAGACCCTCCATTACGTATAGTTTACCTCGAAAACGGACCTTTTACCAGATGAGATTCTGATGAAAATTTACTTAATTTTGGGCGAAACGAGAGTAAAAATTGTGAGTTTAATGCCAAAGGTATTGACGAAAAATTTTTACCGAGTTGCAGTCAAAATTAAAAATATTTTGGCAGAATATTTATCTGGTAAGGGGTCCTATACCCCTTAAAACAAGCGTTTTTGCCTAAAATAGTAGCAGCCCGGTCGACTACCTCCGCGTTGCGGTGGTTGTCGACCGGGCTGGTCAGGATGGGGCGAATCCCCACACTTCCGGGCTGTACTTCGACCAGGTAGCTGGTCTAGCGGCCGCCCGTCTTCGCCGTCTTCGCGCCGGCACCCTTGGCATAACTCTTCGTTGCCTTGGCTGGACTTGCTCGTTGTGCCGTCGACATGGATTCCTCCTACGTCTCTTTTCGGCAGACTCTGGGTTTACGACGCGCTCTGCGTCGTTGCTGACTCCAATTCTTGGAAACCTGCTCACAGCCAGCGTGCTAACAGGTATTCGTACTTCGTACTTTTGTAGTATACTATAAGTACTGGCTTTGCGCAAGATTAAATAGATAGAGCTAGATAAACAATATCATTCCCACTAAAATTTCCGTTATTTTGGCTTTGACTTGATCAAATCTTCTCACCGTATACTCTGTATATGGCTCTGATGTTTGATCTTCGCCTCGCTCAAAATAATGAAAATTCGTCAGGAAAGCATATTATTGACCTAGCTCGTTGCATAAACACTCTTTTTCTAGTACTATGTTGTGACTAGCTCGCTTTGGGCTGGGTAGCTCAGTTGGGTCGAAGGCAATAGTATTGCCTGAGACGGGCGGAAGCCCTGGATCGTCCCGCCATGGCGGGACGACAAGTGAAGGACTTTCACCGACCTAAACTTTTGTGTCTGAGTCAGGGTAGCTCAGTTGGTTAGAGCGGAGGACTCATAAGCCTCAGGTCGTGGGTTCGATCCCCACCCCTGACACAAAAAGTTTTGGTGAGCAAATTTGCCTCAGATAGTAAGCTCAAGCCACAAGAGCGGAAAACACCTTGGACGCGTGGTGTAGCCCGGTTAACACGTTCCCCTGTCACGGGAAAGATCGCCGGTTCAAATCCGGTCGCGTCCGCACATAACAAAAAGTGCTATCTTGTATAGCGCTTTTTGTTATGTTGATGGAGTTTTACGACACAATAATTCATGAGATTTTGCATATCCTATACCCAAAGTGGAAACACCGACGGCTTATCCGAGAAGGACGGGGGGTCGTTGAGACAACTACATTTGGAGATGCTGTGCGCGATGTTCTCAACATTCTCGCCTACGTGATACAAAAACAGCAAAACGAGCAAAAAAAAACTTCGATGCCAACTGCGTGAAGCAAAAAAATAACCGAGCAGATGCTCGGTTTTTTACTTACCTCTAAATGAGCTTACGACAGCGTCAAAATCCTCTGGCCACTCTAGTGGCACAACCTTTCCAGTTGATATGGTTTTTACTGCGAATCCTGTTGCTTCTTTGAGAGTTGGAAATATCATCCCCGCCATTTTTTTAATGAACGGGTGACGACCATGAATACTATCGGGCTCAGCAGCCACAATAATTGGCGTTTGACGCTCCCACGCGATGCCTAGTTCAGCAATGGTACCGATGGAGGCGACCTCTGTTCCTGTCAGATTAGCCAAAACAAGAGTGCAACGCCTTACGTCAAAGGTGTCTCTCAAAAATAGCCCGTCCCCCGAAGACATTGGTCTATCTATATGGTCATATGATTCTGCCATCCTTTCGACTCCCGTTAGGTATTCATCTTTACCTCTCAGGGGGGATGCAGTTTCAATATATGCTGGCATGACATCGTTTACGACCTTGCGCCAATACACAACTTCTTCGAAAGAGAGTCCGGTAATTGGGCCTGCAAGATATATAAGACCATCTGCTTGAGCCCTTCGTCTTTCAGGCAAGTTCTGTCTTTTTTCTGACATAAAAGCTATTCCTTTCTGTCTGCAGATTAGTTAATAGGCACAAAAAAGCAAAAGCGACCTTATGCACAGGTCGCTTTTTTGTTGCTATTACTCGATTTTAGAGATTATCGAGATATTCGCGAACGTGATCGAGAGATTCTTGAACTCCCTCAAGGACGTTCGCACTAACCGCACTCCCTTCTGATGGCTTTTGGGTAAGACCGGTGAGCTGGGTGTACTTGGCGCGAGAAGCAGGTCCAAAGTATCCGCGATACTGTCCAACACTTACACCATTGGCATCCTGCCACCGGCCAACAGCATTCTTAGTCTTGTCTCCATAAAATGGAGACTCGAGGCCTGGTGAACCGTCGCCAGTTTGCGCTACCAAGTAGCCAGCGCCATTGAGGTATCTTTGCAAACATCGTACGTCCTCACCATCTGAACCTTGCTCAAGGTCACGCTGGAAGTTACATCCGCCAGTAACCGATGTCACTCGTGCTGCTGAAGCCGTGCTCGCCGAAGACTGAAGTCGGTATGTTTCCATGCTCACAAGAACTCTATCATCCGGGCCTTTATCGTCATCGTCATTACAACCAAATGGATCGGGGGCGCCCGGTGGAAGAGGAGGAAGCAAACTACATGGATCCAGTGGATTTGGGAAGTCAGGAATGAAAGGAATTGCGAGAGCATCAGAAGCCCCAAGAGGACCGGTTGCGAGTACAGAGTTTGACCCCGAGGTGTTTAGACTATAAGGGCATTGACCTGGTGGAAAAATACTACATGCCTCACTAGGGTCGATACCATCGCCATTACCACCGCCGGTATCATATGGAACGGTTGTCATCCAAGCTGCAACAAAACCAGAGTCCGCTACTGTTCGCTCATCATCAACAAAACCCTTACCTCTAGGCTCATCTATCATTGGTGCATCAACACAACTTACGCGATTTACATATTTAACATTGTCGTTGGCGCTAAACAAGAAGACGCCGTGTATAGCCTTGCCTACTGGACACCAGAAGTTCTGATTGTTTCTGGATACTTCTTCGTAGTTCGCACCAGAACCAGGAACTCTGATACACCTAAACTCTTTGAGCCACTTGCCGTTGCCACCATCATTGAATCCTACGTGCCCACCATCCATTAAGTACCCCGGTGGACAATTGGTCCACTGGTCACTCGCAGTTGGGATCCAAATTGGCTCATCTCCTGTATCGGGTGGAGGGGGTGGTGGTGTAGGAGGCGGAGGAGGTGGAGGTGGTTGCGCTGCAATAGGAGAGACCCCCCACCAAATATCTAAGAACTCTCCCTCTCTAACAGGAAAGTTAGTGGGTCCGGGACGACCTATAAGCTGACCTGGAATTTCTTTGTTTACATTAGCGTGGCAGGCTCCTTGCTGATTTGGAGGACATGTATTATGACCAACAATTTGATAATTACCTCCAATAGTTAGCGTTACCTCAACATTGCCAACGGGTACATCGATAAATCTATATTCTGGTCTTACTCCGTTCAATGGACCACGACATGGATTGTAATTCACACCAGAAACCTGACTCTTGAGACAAACGCTTGCTGATGAAATTAATTTACCGGGATCAGTTACATCAAATATA
>JAQBTR010000003.1 GCA_027624915.1 bacterium
CTTTTCTTTGCAGATTTTCCTTTTGAGTTTTGAGTTTGTGGTGAGCTTCTTTGGTTGCAACGCTAGCAAGACCTCTTGGAATCAAAAAATTTCGTGCATATCCATCGCTCACGGTGATAATACTCCCCTGTTGGCCAATTTTGGGGATATCCTTATTTAATACTACTCTCATATTATTTGTCCCTTAAGTACTCTATAGCACGTTCTAGCTGTGGGTCTGTACCCTTTGGTGTGTCTTCTGTAAATTTGACTTCAATATCGGGAGTTAGTCCCTGCTTTGAAATAGATAGGCCATTGGGCGTAAGCCATCGTGCAATTGTCACTTTAAGAGATGTTTCTGGTTCTGTTGTAATTGTTTGGAGTTGCTGTACAGAACCCTTGCCAAATGTTTGCTGGCCGATGAGAGTTGCCTTACCGTGTTCTTGCAGGGCTCCTGCCAAAATTTCTGAAGCTGAAGCTGAGCCCTGATTTATCAAAATGACAGTTGGAACATTTTCAAGCGCACCACGCCCAGAACTTTTATAGAGTGTTGGTTCTCCTTCTCTAAACTCTTCTCGAGCAATTATCTCACCCTCCGGCACAAACCAACTTGCAATATCAACGGCTGATGAGAAGAATCCTCCAGGATTATTACGCAAATCTACTATAAGCTTTGTAGAATCAGAATTAAAGTATTCCTGTACGGCCTGACCAAATTCTATGTGTGAGCGCTCACTAAAACTATAGAGTTGAATCAAGAATATACCCCCTTCTTTTTCTTCTGTGTCAATGATTGGAAGCTTTATTCTGTCACGAGTAATCTCAACTTCAAATGGCTCATCTACATTTGCGCGAGCAACGGTGAGTATAATCTTTGTACCACGTTCTCCTCGTATATTATGGACGGCGTCATCAAGCGTCATGTTATTGGTAAATTCATCAGCAATCTTGAGAATTTTATCACCAGCCGCAAGTCCAGCCTGTTCTGCGGGTGAATCTTTGAGTGGAGATATAACAGTCAATATTTCTTGTCGTATTCCAATCTCGGCACCGATCCCAGAAAATTCTCCTTTAATTTCTGTATTAAAATCTTCTAGGTCACGGGGTGGGAAAAAAACAGTATATGGGTCATCAATACTGTTGACCATGCCCTGAATTGCTCCCCATACGAGCTTCTCACGGTCTATCTCCTCCTCGCCTATATGCTTGTCTTCTAGAACCTGCCAAGCCTTCCAAAATGCCCCAAAATCAACCTCTTTACGCCCATCCGGAGTATCTTTATTGAGAACTCCACTAATCCACTCTACTTCTGGTCGAGAGTTATAACCAAAAAAGACCCCGGATGAAAAGGAGGCCCCTATTACCAAAACGGCTAGCAGTATTATAAAAAAAGAATTTGGCCGCTTCATGCCTAATCTAGTATCTCAAATATTTAAGAGCAAGACAAGACCTTTACGATTTGATAAAATATACGTATGGATAAGGTTTCTTCGAGGCACGTCTCTTGGATTGATTTAGAAAAACCCACAGAGGACGATATCACCTCTTTGACAAAAAAGCACAACATTCACCCTCTGGTTGCGCAAGAGCTTCTTGTTGCTACCTACCGACCAAAGGTTGAGAACTATGATGACCATCTCTATCTGGTCCTTCACTTTCCTATTTTTGATGAAAAAAAGCACGCCACACTCACTCGCGAAATAGACTTTATTATATTTCCCTATAGTATTGTCACTGTTCACTATGGAGACGTCGACCAACTTGATGACTTCCAACAATTTTTAGCCGGACACGAAGCAATTCGTGAACGAAGTTTTGGATTTAGTTCAGGACACCTGCTCTATTCTATAATAAGCCGTCTCTTTGCAGTCTCGCTCAAAGAACTTGATGTTCTTGAAAGTAAAATAAAGGAAACAGAAGCGAAAGTTTTTGGAGCAAAGGCTGATCAAAAGGTCTTGCGTGACATAGCGCTCATGAAGCGAGATATATTAAGTTATAGGAAAGCTCTCAAGCCCCAAGAAGTAGTTCTTGAGTCTCTATCTGTCCATGGCACAAAATTCTTTGGCGCTGAAGTAGAGCCCTACTTCAATGACATCAAAGGAGAATACATACAGCTTCGAAACTCGGTAGAAGACTTCCAAGAAATTCTCGATGTTCTGTATGATACAAATGCCTCACTCTTAGATGCGAGCTCAAATAATGTCATGAAAATTTTAACCGTCATGACATCCCTCTTGCTTCCAGCCACTCTCGTTGGTACTATCTATGGGATGAATTTTGGAGCCATTCCATTTACTAATACAGAAAACGGTTTCTGGGTCGTTATGGGCCTTATGGTATTTATGATTCTCGGTACATACTGGATATTTAAAACCAGAAAATGGCTGTAACACTATATAACACACTCTCACGAAACAAAGAGAAGTTTACCCCACAAATCGGCACTACTGTCCGCCTGTATACGTGTGGGCCAACCGTCTATAAGTCTCAGCATATAGGAAACTACAGAACCTTTATCTTTGAAGATATTTTAAAGCGCACACTCATGTTAAATGGTCTGGACGTTAACCACATCATGAATATTACCGATGTTGGTCATTTGGTTTCTGATGCTGATGATGGCGAAGACAAGGTAGCCAAGGAAGCAGCCAGGCAGGGTAAGAGTGCGATTGAGGTAGCCTCACATTTTGAAACAGAGTTTAAAGAAGACATAGAAGCTCTTAATATTTTGCCACCAAAACAATTTACTCGAGCGACAGAACATATTCAAGAACAAATTGATCTCATACAAAACCTTGAAAAAAAAGGAGTTACGTACAAAACTTCTGACGGAATATATTTTGATACATCCAAGATTCAAAACTATGGCAGATTGGCCCCGCATGATGTGAATGCTAGCGACGCTGGTCATCGAATAGAAATGGGTGAAAAGAAAAACCCAACCGACTTTGCACTTTGGAAATTTTCACCGAAAGATGAGAAACGCGACATGGAGTGGGACTCACCGTGGGGTATCGGATTTCCTGGATGGCACATTGAGTGTTCAGCCATGGCAATGAAGTATCTTGGGGAAACACTCGACATACACTGTGGTGGGATTGATCATGCAGAGATTCACCATCCCAATGAGATGGCTCAATCAGAAACTGCAACTGGCCAACCATTTGCTCGTTTTTGGTGTCATGCAGAATTCCTAACGTTTAGGGATATAAAGATGGCAAAATCATCCCCCGATACAAACATAACTATCGCGACACTCAGAGAAAAAGGCTTTGATCCTCTCGACTATAGATATTTTACACTCGGTACACACTATAGAAAGAAGCTTTCATTCAGCTGGGAAGCACTTAAAGGGGCTCGGAACGCACGACTTAATATGCTTGCTCTCTTTCGTAAAATGCCGGAGGCGAAATCAAAGAGTGATGAAACACACAAAGAAGATGTCAAAAAAGCACTGAATGACGACCTTAATATGCCACTTGCTTTGGCACATGTTTGGGGTGCTCTCAAAAATAGCGCGTCCCAAGATTTTGTTTTGTGGGCAGACCACATTCTTGGACTACGCGTCAAGAAAGAGTCTACCATACCTTCAAACATTGATAAACTTGCACAAACCAGAGAAGAGTACCGCGCTACAAAGGACTTTAAAAAGTCAGATGAAGTTAGAGACGAATTAAAAAAATTGGGGTTTGGTATTGAGGACACTGAGCATGGTCCTGTTGTACACAAGATATAACCCGACTTAACACAAAATCTATATTGCGAGCTTCATCACTCACCGTTAGTATGAGGACATGCCTGATCCAATGCGAGTCCCCCCTCACAGCAAAGAAGCCGAGATGGCAGTTCTTGGATCTATAATGCTCGACAAAACAGCTATAATAAAAATTCTGGACGTTCTTCGTTCGGATGATTTTTATTTTTCAGAACATGGAGTTATTTATACAGCAATGCAGGACCTATTTGAAAAGAATGCACCAATTGATATTCTTTCTGTACAAGAGTATCTAAGTGAGCAAGGAAAACTAGAACGGATTGGTAACGCAAGTTACCTAGCCGGTCTCGTAAACTCGGTATCATCCCCCGCAAACATCGTACACTTTGCCACCCTGATTAATAAAAAGCGTGTCATGCGAGATTTGATTAGTGCATCTTATCATATTGGTGAACTTGGGTATCAAGAAGATCAGGATGTTGGAGTACTCTTAGACGAAGCCGAGAGAAAAATTTTTGGTATTTCACAAGAGTCGCTAAAACAAAAATTTGCTCCAGTTAAAAATTCATTGGCGGAGGCTTGGGAGCGTATCGACAATCTACACAAAGGAAAAGGTTCAGCGCGTGGCGTTCCAACAGGATTTGAAAAAATAGATAATATGCTATCTGGATTTCAAAAGTCTGACCTTATCATCTTGGCAGCTCGTCCTTCACTTGGTAAAACATCTTTAGCTCTTGATATTGCACGACACGTTGCTGTTAATGAAAAAATTCCTGTCGGCATATTTAGTCTCGAAATGAGCACCTCTCAACTTGTTGACCGCTTTATTGCGGCCGAAGCAAACGTGGACTTATGGAAACTTAGAACAGGGCGGTTGTCTGAAAACTCAAATGACTTTGAACGAATTAATGATGCGCTCTCCCGCTTGGCTGAAGCACCTATCTATATTGATGATGAGGCTACGGCAAACATACTCCAGATGCGTGCTATGGCACGACGTCTAAAGGTTGAGGCGAACCTCGGTCTTATTGTTATTGACTATCTACAACTCATGCAGCCTCGAACATCATCCGACAACATGGTACAGCAGATTACTGAAATTTCACGTTCTTTGAAACAATTAGCGCGTGAGCTTGATGTACCAGTACTTGCACTCTCACAGCTTTCTCGTGCTGTTGAGCAGCGCCACCCACCTATTCCTCGCCTCTCTGACCTCCGTGAATCTGGTTCTATTGAGCAGGATGCTGATGTGGTAATGTTTATCTATCGAGAAGACAAGGCAAAGAGAGAGTCGGCACGTCCGAACGTTGCCGAGATTCTTATAGAAAAACACCGTAACGGACCAACTGGCATGGTTGAATTATACTTTAACCAAGAAAAAGCGAGCTTCTCGTCTCTCGACGAAACATTCCAATAGCATGCACCCAGAACCAATTAAAAAACTCATCGAATACTTTACGCGCTTGCCTGGCATCGGCCCACGACAAGCGGCTCGTTTTGCGTACACCTTGCTCGATGAAGACGAAGCAACAATCAAAGGCTTTGGTGAAGCTCTTGCAGATATTGCAGGTTCAATCGAGCGATGTGGTGAATGTCACAGGACAATACAAAAAGATTTGAGCGAAAACTCAAAGTGTGAGACATGCCGTACCGACAAAATGGAGGCGTTGCTTGTAGTAGAAAAAGATCAGGACTTAGAGACCATTGCCAAAAGTGGCACATGGAATAATGGTTTTCATGTACTCGGTGGTACTGTATCACTCATGAATGAAAAAACTCGTGTTACCGAACGCATACGCTCACTTCACAAACGTATAAACGAACGTACCAAGGCTCACTCACCTCTCGAGGTAGTTCTTGCAACGTCTACTACAACCGAGGGGGATGCAACAGCACTTTATATAGAACGCGTATTAGAGCCTTTTCTTTTAAATGGAAAAGTGAAAGTAACTCGACTTGCACGAGGTATTTCAACCGGAACCGAGATGGAATTTGCAGATCCACAAACTCTCACCAACGCAATCAAGGATCGTAAATAAATTACCAGCGCATATTGACATGATAGATTTATTATGCTACCATCTTTTTAAGTTTGGGAGCCTGAGTAGCAAACTAACCGTCAACCATTCAAAGAAAGGAGTATGCACGTGAAGCTGAGCCTTACCTATAGCGCATACAAAGAAATGGAGCGAATACCTGGCCCACCCCTTCGTAAGATTGGCAAGAAAATCCTTGCACTCGCCGAAGATCCAAGACCTCCCTGGAGCGCCGTACTCGAAGGTCAGGGTGGCTGTCTCTTCATTACTGAAAGCGACTGGTACATCCTTTACCACGTCGATGAGAACAATCGGTCACTCACAATCCTCGGCGTCGTGGATGGTCCAATCCAAACCCTCCACTAACCCCCGCCTAGTACGCCCACAGAGTGGAACGGCGGGATTTTTTATCAAAAAAGCCCACCTTAGTCGGTGAGCTCGGCATGCCATGCGACATGATAGAGTGTTTCCTTTTTTCGAATTTTAACCCGAAGTGTGAGGCCTGTACATGCAACAGCCCCGGCCTCGATAAACTCTAGTACTTCTCTATGTATGCGTTGGAATTCTGCAGTCGAAAGACCTCGTCCGGCCTCTTTTGAGCCGTCATCTGAATGTACACAGGCTTCAAGAGTAAGCTTTTTAAGCTGCATATTATCCTCTACAAGATACTACGTTGTACACTAGCACAAAGTTTTTACTAATGATAAGCTGATATCTGACCTGTTCCAACGAGGTGCAAGATGGCAGATGTAGTATATGAGAAGTTTGCTGAGGACGAATATGATCATCGCGAACTTACCGTAAGTGATAGATGCGCCATCGACACCATACTACACATGCTTGCAACAGATGCAATGCCAGACCCTGATCCAGACACTGGATTCAAAGGTGCACGAATAGCAAACCCAGGGGGTTGCTACAGAGTAGAACATGCAGGGTGGGGGGTGTTGTACGACGTAAGTAACGACCAACAGAGTGTGCGAATTCTAAGCTATATGCCGGAAGGTACGAGCATTCACTAAAGAAAACCCCCTCGGAAGAATTCCGAGGCTTTTTTAATCCAAATGACTGTCACCTAGGCGTCTCCCAGTAACTCGTCCTTTTGGTTTTTCCAAACTGCTTCGTTTGAATTGTATTGTAAACTCGACAGCGACAGACATGTCTTCGACATTGCACTCTACACTCAGCTCTGGATAACCCTTGAGTATAATATGTATCGTACGCCGTAGGCTGCTAAGATCTCCCCTACTGAGCGGATTTAAATGATATTCACGGCACTTCACCAGTATCCTTGGTGGCTTTTTGCGAACTTGAGTGCTAACCTTATAAACCTTTCGCTTCCGTGCGAATGCCTGATCAATTTCACCCGCGACACAAGTTAGAAACTTGTGCTTGTCATCGGCAGATCTAAGTTTTTTTGTCATACCTCATCCTCTCTTGATGTCCAAGGCCTATAGTGCCACATATATTTGAGTCTGTACAGACGCGATATATTATGTAAACTATAATCAGAATGTGGAGGGGTAGTATGGAAGAGGTGTCACCAACTCTATCGACGGCGGATGCTATCGCTCGGGAAATTGACGAACTTCTCCCTGATGCGCTTGCTGAAGCATTAGGAGAAGCAGTTGTCGCGCTCGACAACGATCCATATCCAGAAGGATGTTTTAACTTTCTCAACTGCTGTATGGCAGTTCGTGTATCCGAAGACATCCCCATGGAAGATGAACCAGGGGAGACTAAAGATATAGACTGGCTCGTCCTTTACGAACATACACATGAACATGGAGTAGTGATTGTCGGAGTAGTCCCAGACAAACTCTATCTTGTTCAATAACCAAAAACCGCCCTTAGGCGGCTTTTTTTATTTAATGGATTTGATTTCAATCTCTGTGTATGGTTGTCGATGTCCCTGTCGGCGTCGGCGTCGTGTCTTTGATTGGTATCGCATGATAGCAATTTTTCGTGCTCGAGCCTGTTTTAAAACGGTAGCCTCAACCTTGGCTTTTTCCACGTATGGAGCACCAACTTTTGAAGTTTTTTCGTCTGCGATCAAAAGGACCTTATCAAAAATAATAGTATTCCCCTCCTCTAAATCGGCAAGTTTTTCAACCCGAAGCTTAGCGCCGGGTTCTGCAATATACTGTTTTCCACCTGTTTCGATTACTGCAAACATGACCTAGATATTAATCCAAGATGTCGGGTTTGTCAAGGATTTCTGGCTCTACGTCCATCCCCTCACCACCGATTCTAACCATATCTTTGTCGATTTTTTTGAACTCCTTATATGCACTGTTATACATACTTACGCTGGTTCCCAAATTCTTCCCAAGACGTGCCATATAGTCCTCATAACTCATGAGGTGGCGTCTAAGGTCTTCAACTCGACCTCTGATTTCCTTGGCTGACTCTTCAATTTGGAGAGCTCGAAGCCCTTGCAAAACGGTCTGCAAATATGCCAAAAATGATGTGGGCGAGACAATCATAACGTGCCGCTCTTTAAAGGCATACTCAATTAAATCACGCGTATGTACCTTGGCCGCCCCCACTTGGGCCACCAACAAATCATAATATATAGCCTCGTGAGGAATAAACATAAAGGCAAAATCTAGAGTTCCCTCATCTGGTTTTATATATTTTGAAGTCTCATCAATACGAAGCTTGAGGTCAGATTTAAATGCCTTCTCTAGGCGCTCACGTTCGGCCGAATCTCTCTCATCGACAAGCCTGTTGTAATTCTCAAGTGAAAATTTTGAGTCTATAGGAATAATCTTATCTTTCACGAACACAACAGCATCCACGATAGTTCCATCTTTAAATGTATATTGCATCTGGTAGCTTCCTGGTGGCAGGACATTCTTGAGTAATGTCTCAAGATAATATTCACCCAATATTCCTCGTTGCTTAGGATTCTTTAAAATGTCCTGCAAACTCTTTAACTGATCTGTAAAATTAACAACTTGCCTATTAGTCTCATCGAGTTTTGTTAGTTTTTCTGTTACATCACTAATGATTTTTATGTGTTCTCCAAACTGCGAGTGAATCATTTTTGACGACTCACCCATTCTGGTGTCCATCATGCGTGCAATCTCATTAAGCTGATTTTGAAGCATCACAAAATCCTGACCTTGACCAGTATTTTGCCGGCGTGTCATTAATATATAAATAACACCTCCAAAGACACTAAGCCCCAAAAGTATAAAAATACCTATGATAAACCCTTGTAACATTACTCTACTCTACCATATAAAAAGAGGCTCGAAAGCCCCTTCCTCACCCCTCATTGAAGGTGAAAATCCCCTGCATAATGGTGTGTATCTCACCGAGTGCCGTCGTCATTTCTATTGCCATCTCGAGTACTTGTGTGGCTTCTCGGAGGGTCAACTCTACTCCACTCTCGGCAAATATACCAAAGTGTTGAGCAAAGGCAAGTATGCCATCCGAGTTTGTTTTCAACAACTCTGCCATAATCATGAACGAATGAATATCAATAATCAAAAGATCCGTACCTGGGTGCAAATAGTCCAATTGAGATTCATCGTTAGCATCAACAATAATATTCCCAACTTGAATAAATCGATTAACGGCAACAACAAAGAGGTTGAGTCCTTGAAATGCTTGCGCAAGGTTAGGGTCTCGTCCCCTACAATCGCGTACCATAACTTTGAGAGGTCCTTCGCAAAGCTCTTGGTAAACGCCTGTAGCATGCGCGAGCAAGGACCCCATCTCGAGAAAACGTTCGCGAGAAGCAATCATGCACGCCTCCTCTTCTAAATATAAGAGTAACAAAAATGCCCTAGCTGTTGCTAGAGCCGTTCGCACTGTCTGGTCTATTGGCCACATAAAGCGCATGGTAGAGCTCTGAAATTGTGCACACACCCTTACTTGTTTCATGTGCCTGAAGCGCCGTTGCATCAAAGTCGAGCTCTCCTTTTTGAAAGGCAACAAACGCTTGCCCCGTCTTGAGAAGTGCTCTCAATGTTGCTTCTTCTAGTAAGACAACTTCATCGAATGTCTCACTATCAAAATAGAGGGGTTGGTCTCGTGCGATTAAAAGCAATGCTCCGTCCCCACTCTTACCAAGTTCAACAGTAAGAAATTTGAGTCCGCCAAGGTAGCGATACACGAGAGCTATTTCGTTTGCAATATGCTCAATTAAGCTTGATTCTTTTGATGTTCCTTTTAGTTTTGGAACGTGGCTCAACTCATGAATAAGTAATTCTGTATGTTCATTCACCTGTGTAACTAACTTATGCATCAAAAGAAATGTAGTAAGTGAGACCTTCATGCTCCCCTCCTTTCATCTATACAGATAAATAACACAAAACCCTTGTTGGTACAAGGGTTTTATTTTAGGATATTTACAATTTTTACTGTCAGGTCTTTGAGTGATGTATTGGATTTTATCAGGTAGTCCTTTGCACCAAGTTTTAATGTTCTGTGTATCTCATCCTGATCTTCACTCAAATTAGTCAAAACGATTACTGGTATGCTCTTCCACCTATCATCCTTATTTAAAACCTCAAGCATTTCAGTTCCAGTCATCTCATGCATCATTATGTCCAAAATAATAAGATCTATGTCATTGGCTCCCGCCAACTTCTCAAGACCTTCCTTTCCATTTTCAGCACTAATAACATCGGCTCCCTCTTCGGTAAACCATTCTTTGTAGGTCTTTTGGAGAATCATATCATCCTCAACAACCAATATCTTTTTTCCTTTTAGACTCATATATGTATAGTAGACTCGTTTTTTATCAAAATCAAATATGTATTACTACCTAAAAACACGCGCCCCGGCGCGTGTTTTTGTTAAGAATTTATCATATTAGATGGGAGCCAGTCCATAAGCTGTTTTCTATGCTTACTTGTTGACCACAAATCACCTCCATCTTTAAACAAATTAGGATGTGATGCCTTAAACTTGTTTAATATGATTGTCGATGCTTGAGGAAAACTGTCAGGGATGCTCTGATTGTAGAGTTCCATAAAAATCGGCAATGTTGTATAAACAAGACTCTCTTCATATTCAACATTTTTGCTGTGTGCCATGCCATAATGTAACACAAAAAGGGTAAAAAATCAACTAAGAAGAATTATCTATAATATTTAAAAAGCGCTTCTATGCCAGCTTTATTTTGACTCCACTCAATCGTCTCGTGAGTTTTGAGCTCCACCGTAATCGCTGGAATATTGATTGAAGCAAGCCATCCCTCTGCATCCCCCGTTATCTCATATGCATCAAATTGACAAAAAAGGACGCGCTCATGCGTCAAAAAAGCTCGCTTCAAGCAAAATCTTCATCTGCTCGAGCTGAGAGAAAGAATTGGGTCGAACCCCTGCGGAAGTGGATTTTGGATTCAAAACGCGCGGGGTTTCTGGCAACCAGTGAAAATCTCCACGAGATGCGAGATTTTCTGCGTTCCTTCGGAACGAACCCCGCGCTCCAAGACAAAACTATTTCGATCTCATTTTGCCCGCCCTCCGAATTCGCCCGCGCCCGCAAGACGGATTTCATTCCCTCGCCATACAGCGCGCCTTCGGCGCGCCCAGATTTTGCGCTTACTTCCGACCAAGTTTCTGAATGTGACCCTATGGGGAATCGAACCCCAGTTTCATCCGTGAGAGGGACGTGTCCTAGCCGCTAGACGATAGGGCCAAATTGGCTATTTATCTTTATACAATACAGCTCCCTGTTTCAACCGAAGTTAAGTCATGTTCATATTGTACGCACTAATATACCACAAAATCATTACCTATGCTAGTATTCTCCCAGACCAAAGGAGCTAACAGTGTCGGGTCAAACTCAAAAAACTCATGGGATAACTGACTATCTTTCCCACAAAGCTGATATCGTTTTGGGGCGTCACAGAGGTATGCGTGGCCCTGAAATAGACCGACAAGAAATTGAAACATTTATTGCACAGCGCCTTGGCTCTACACCATTTATGATTAGCGATAAAACGGTTCTCTATATTCATGGCGATATCGTACGAGAGCCTGTACTCATTATTAGCACCTTCAAACCAGACACCATGGCCGACAGCTCATGGATGAAGATCCTACAGACACTTATCTATGATCTCAAAAAGGAATTCGAGCAGGAAGAGATCCATCTCGAACGCACCCCCACCCACCGCACCATCTACTTCTAAGGTGCGGCTTTTTTAATTTTAAATAACTAACCCTATATTTACCGGATACCCCTCCCCCAACCAATCTAAACAACACCCCAACAAACTTGAGAATGTTGGGGTGTTGTGGTTTAAAAGATTATCAAAAAACCGCATACATTATCGAACATATGCGGTAGGTTACAGCTGAACTACGAACTTAGTTGCCTTACTTGCTACCTCACTTTGAGATTTTCATGAGGCGATTACCATCAGCCCCACACTCTATCCAATATAGGGTATCGTTATTGATGATCACTTCTTGATGATCTGATGTTTCAACAAATAGAAATGGTTCATTCCCATTGATTGGCATTCGCATGATACCATCGGGCTGATGCCAATACAGATGAGAGTCATTGTGTACAATATGGTTTGGAGTAGCAAGACCCTCCACGACCTTACTGACAACACCACCGATTGTAGGCAAAGAATAGTACAGTCATTGCAATCGGCATTAAGTTGGAACTCAACAGCTGCCTCAGGCACATCAATTAACCTACCCACCGCTCTGCACGCTATATACCTATGCGTATTTGTGCTGTAGGCATATACTTGAGTATATAAGCTAAAAATCAAAGTTATGGAAAATAAAAAAGCAATTGCACTTTTGGTCGTAGCAGCGGGATTCTTAGTATACCCACTTAGCATACTCCTGCCGTACGGGCATGGATTTGCACCATCGTCTCTACCAAATTCTGTACGAGTAATCGCATTATATCTCCCAGAAATCCTATCTATAGCAGCAATTATCCTATCTGGAATGGTTGTCATGAAGTCCCAAAACAAAGTCTTGAGAGTCATTGGTGTACTCCTCGCTCTATTGGCTATCTGGCCAATCTACTCGCTCAATTTCTAAGCTCCGTTTTCAACGAAGTCTAGAATAGAATAAGCATAAAAATCTACAAAAGTCAATCAAAAAAACCGCGCATCGCGCGGGTTTTTCAATCAATACTTTTTACCCAACAACACCCCAACAAACTTGAGAATGTTGGGGTGTTGTTATCTTTTCTGAAATGATTCAAGAAATCTAACAAAAGTTTTACCGTATGGCGTTTAAAAATAAAAAACCATAGCGCCTACTTCTAGGTAGGTGGTTTTTTATTACAATCTTAGAAAAGCTCCGAAGAGAGCAACTTTGATAACAAGAGTAATTATTGGGGAAACAAGAGCGATGTTAATTATGTAAAGAGGTAGAAGAGAGCTATTGCTTACCAGCGCATGAGTGTTCTTCTTCCTAGCTATCACAAGTAGAGTGTATAGATAAAAAGCAATGGCAACCGAACTCCACAAAATAGATAATGATGGTTCTTTTATATCGTCTATTATTTCAAGATAACTACTCGTTAATGTAAAGTCCCACTGCCCAAAACTATACAAGTTAATAAACAAAAGAATCGCCAGGATTATTAGGTGAAATTTTTTACCTTCCATGACTTAAATATGCTGAGGACTATACCCCCAAAGATTTGAGGACTTCGTAGACGAGAAAGGCTGGCCATACAAGAGCTTTCAGAAAGCCGACGGCACCTGCTGCTAATCCAGTCGTAGTAGTTATGTAATAATATGCAGCCCCAAAAAAACCGAATGCATAAAGACCGCCACCTCCACCACAGCCACCGTGCTTCCATTTTTTTGACCCGCACTTACATCCCATACCACACGTCTTTTTTTCACTTGTTTCGTTTTCCATGACTTTAGTATACGACATTGTTGTCCTACGAACGATAGTGAGCAGCTGACAACAAGGAGTGCCCTTGTGGTGTGACCTAATTTTTAATGACCTGGGGTCATATAAAAATGGAAATACTCCTGTGGTGCAAAAATTAACCGAGAGCGCTTCGGACGGCATCTGCAAATTCTTGAGCATCCTTTGGTTTCTCATAAAACCTCTTCCGAAGAAGACGGCTCATCTCTATCTGCACTCCGCGACCAGATTTACCCTTATTACAAATATTCTCTTTTAATGTACCTGCCAAATGCTCGTCTGGCTCTTTTTGTAAAATCCCCAAGCCTGACAATTTATGAGAAATAGCCTTGATAAGCTCCTCATTGAGACCTCCCAACATAACGTACTCATCATCAGTATCCTTTTCTCCATGTATAGAAACTATCGTGTCCAGAGAATCTGCTAAATTTAATGCCTGTTGTTCGTCAAACATCGTGCTCGTAACCTTATCTTCCGACGACTCACCATCATAAACATAAAAAGAATAATCATCGCCAGAAATCAACCGGGCCATAGTTCCAGTTCCGAGGTCTATCTTTCCACCGTGTATAGCAAATACACCTACAGAAGATCCTCGGTCTTTCAGACTTATGAGATTTAAATCATAACGATCGCCGTCATTCATGATATGAGTCACCCTACACCTTCAAAAGCAAATCAATCTGTCGCTTGCCGACATCCACTCTTTTTACTCTCACCGAGACCGGATCTCCAAGTTGATATGCTTTCTTTGATTTTTCACCTACAAGCTTCATTTCTTTTTCATTATAGGTAAAGTATTCGTCTCCAAGGTCGCGTATATGCAAAAGCCCTTGGGCACCAGTCGCTAAGTCTTCAACAAACATACCAAAGTTATTTATTCCAGCCACTCGCCCATTCCATACAGTATGAGCGTGCATACTTATATATTCAGCTTGCTTATACTTGATAGATTCACGTTCAGCTTCTTCGGCTACTCGTTCGCGTTGTGACGCATACAGTGATTGCTCTTTATACCACTCTTTGTCATACGACAGCCTTTCATCTTTTGACAAATATCCAGAAAGTAGTCTGTGGATCATCAAATCGGCGTACCTACGTATTGGGGAGGTAAAGTGCGTGTACGATTTGAAAGAAAGACCAAAGTGGCCAATATTCTCTACATTGTACTCGGCTCGCTGCATTGATTTGAGAAATGCCTTTCCAACAAGACTTTCGATTGGTGTGCCGTGCGTCTTTTCCAAAATCGAATTAATTTCTTGGTTTGTAAGCATGTGAGCTTCGTTTGGAAGATTGATATGAAAGTTTCTAAAAAGTTCTCTTAAATTTTCTAGTTTTTCTGGTTCTGGTCGTTTGTGAATTCGATAGATAAACGGTAAGTCCTTATTGTCTTTAGTTTTATCTTCTACAAAATGGGCTACTCGCCTGTTCGCAAGAAGCATAAATTGCTCGATGAGCTTGTGCGTATCAAGTGGCTCTCTTTTTACAAAACTAACTGGCGTGCCATTTTCATCTATCTTGCAGACAAACTCCTGCTCCTCGAAGTTAATCGAGCCTGCCTTGGCGTTTTCATCTTTTAGTTTTTTTGAAATAGCATCCAACACCAAAAGCTCATCTGACAGAATGCCAGTCTTGGCGTCAATGGTGTCCTGTGCTTCTTTGTATGAAAAGCGCTTGTCCGAATGTATGATTGTTCGTCCAAACCATTCGGCTTGTACCTGTGCATCTTTATCAATCTCAAATATTGCAGAGTATGAAAGACGGTCCTCGTTAGGGTTAAGACTACAAAGGTCATTTGAAATTTTTTCAGGAAGCATCGGTATCACTCGATCAACAAGATAAATACTCGTTGAGCGTTTTCGTGCTTCATCATCAAGGACTGTGCCCGGTCTTACAAAGTGACTCACATCCGCTATATGTATTCCTATCTCATAATTACCGTTAGGCAGAGTCTTGAGTGATAACGCATCATCAAAGTCCTTGGCGGTTTCAGGATCTATCGTAAAAGTTGTTATGCCACGCATGTCTCGTCGTCTAGCCACTTCATCTTCAGAGATATTTTTGGATAGCTTCTCTGCTTCTTTGAGTACATTGTCCGGAAACGCCTCCTCCAACTCACGCTCAATCAAAATGGCATCCATCTCAACCGCATGCTTGCCGGGTGCGCCCAAAACACGTTCAACAGAAGCAATTGGCTCGAGCACTGGGTCGGTCCACTTTTGAAGTGAGACCTGTACCTTCTCTCCTTCTTTTGCACCATTGAGAGATTCTTTCGGTACAAAAAAGTCGCAATATACCTTGAGGTCATCTGGAATTACAAAATATCCGTCAGCATCCTTTTCCAAGAGACCGACGAACTTCATTTTCTTTCTTTTGATAATCTTAGTAATACGAGGAAGCCTTGATATGTCAGCCATAACAAGGTCACCGTTGAGAGCCGTGTTCAATTCTTTTCGTTCTAATTTGATACCCTCTTCTTTGCCAGGAGGCGTTACAAAACCAAACCCCTTTCTGGTGGTTCTTATAACAACTTCAAATTTCTTATCGTTTGTCTTCTCTTCAGATTTTCTTTCCATATATACAGAATATCACGAAAACCCTTATTTTACAACGTTTTTCAACGGGGAGGTGAATTTTCTGAAAGAAAAGAGAGGCTGCCCTGGGGTGGGAGGTGAATTTTCTGAAAGAAAAGAGAGGCTGCCCTGGGGCACTCATTTTAAATAGAACTCTTGCCTACGGAGTGTCTTTTTAATATCCCTATAATTAGGAACTGTCTTTTCTACCAACGACCAAAACTCTGGTGAATGGTTAAACTCGCTCAAATGACAAATTTCATGGACTATTATGTAGTCTCTCTCCGCTTGTGGCAAAAAAAGTATCTTGTAGTTAAAACTCAAATTCCCCTTCTTTGAACAACTCCCCCAACGAGTCTTTTGGTTTCTTATACTTATCTTATTAAAAGAATGTCTGTATACAGCATTAAAATGAGCAACTCTATCCTTGGCAAGTCCAAGCGCCTCTTCTTTGTGCTTTACATAATCACCCTTCAAAAAAACACGGACAACATCCTTGTCGATACTTTTGAAAAATTTGATCTTGCTCAAAATCCATTGCCTCTTGCTCTCGATCAACCGCTCAATGACTGACCAATCAACACCAAAAGGAATCGTCACAGTAAGAACGCCATCATGACCAACAGCCAAGCGCATATACTTAGACCGTCTGCTTCTTTTTAACGTATATGATATCTCCCTTCTCATTTAAAGATTTAAGTATGTAGTAGTAACAGCTCTACTTAATGATACTGAGTGTAGTTAGAAAGTCCTTGAGTTCCTTGCCTTCGATTATGCGGTACTCTCCCTCTTTGAGAGAACCGAGTTTTATATTTAAAATACGAGTTCGTCGGAGGTCGGTGACCGTATTGTGGAGTGCCATGACCATACGACGAATTTGATGACGCTTACCCTCACCAAGCACAACCTTAAATGAGTTGTCACTCGTGCGTTTCACCGTGCAGGGTTTTGTTTTTGAGTCCTCTCCAATCTCAACGCCACCTGCCATGTGACTTTCGAAGCTATCACGCAAACGATCTTGTGTTTGTACCTCATACTCTTTTTCGTGTTCGAACTTGGGATTTAAAAGTCGATCAGTAATCCTACCGTCATTAGTTAAAATGATGAGGCCTCGCGATTCTTTATCAAGTCGTCCTAATGGAAAAACGTCTGTTGGCACGCTGGTCGCTTGAAGTAAGCTTTTAATATCTTGCTCTTCTCCCTGAGGCAAACTTGTCACAATACCCCTTGGTTTATTGTAGGCAATATATACATATTCTTTTTGCTTGCTCTTGTCACGTACCTCAATCTCGTCAGTCTCCTCTACCTGATCACCAAGAACTGCTTTTTTGCCATTAATAAAAACAACTCCCTTTTCAATGAGTTTGTCGGCTCCGCGCCTGGTAGAGTAGTTTTTGTCAGCTAGATATTTATTGATTCGCATGTTTAGTTGTGTTTCCAATAGGATTCTTGACGCACCAACAAATCTTTCGCATCGCGTGGATTACGCATGATAGCCTCAACAACCTTTTCGCATCTGACGCCTTGCGAGCCTTTGACGAGAACGACGTCCCCCTCACGAATGATGCTTGCTGTGTATTTAGCAGCTTCAGTTGAGTTTACAAACCAGTGATACGCTTTTATGTCGTTTGTCTCAATATATTTGGCACGCATACCAATAGCAATGACTATGTCCGCAGCTTTGGCAGCCATGATACCAACTTTTCGATGTTCGTCAGCCGTGTACTTGCCGAGCTCTAACATATCTCCAAGGACCGCAATTTTACGAGGTGCCTTTATCTCAAACAACATCTTGAGCGCGGCAGACACCGCTAAGGGAGATGCATTATAACTATCATCAATGATGAGTGACTTATTTGCACCTGGTATCAAGCTCAAGCGTCCCGGTGGTCCTTTGTAACGTGAGAGTCCCTCCCCTATTTCAATCAAATTTAAATTGTGCGAAACACCGACGGCCGCTGCTGCCAAAAGACTATACATATTTTGCTCACCAATCGTACCCTCGACTTTGACGGGCATTGTCTTGCCATCATGATCAAGCTTAAAGGTCATGCCATATGGATTACCAGCACGTACGAGCATGCGATAGCCAGAACCACGTACCATGGCACCATCTCGCATGCCATAGGTGATAACCTTGGCACTCGTACGACCTGCTAGCTTCATCACGCGTTCGTCATCAGCATTTAGAATGGCCGTCCCCGATGACTTGAGAGCTGCTACCAACTTGCCCTTTTCGCGCGCGACACCTTCGGGGCCTTGGAAAAACTCAACATGCACTGGTACATCTCCAATTGCTGTTACTACAGCTGTATCTGGCTTGATCCAGGAAAGCGTCTTATCAAAATCTCCAGGTCGGTCTACACCCATCTCTAGAACAAGAAGCTCCGGGTACTTACCACGCGAGATGATTAACCATGCCCCTTGTATTATATTCATGAGCCAGCCTACTGGCGAATGCCATTTGTTTTTTAGTCCAAGAACCGTTAGTGGCAAACCCAACTCACTATTAAAACTCTTAGGACTTTGGCGTGCATCATAAAACTGTCCCAAAAGCATACTAACTGCATCCTTGGTTGAGGTTTTACCAACACTACCTGTAATACCAATAACCTTCGGTCTGTGCCGTTTTAGTACCATTTGTGCCTCTGTCATGAGGATTTTTATTATGAATTTTTTAATCATTGTTGCTTACTCTTAGCTCATGTGGTCTATCTGGGAGTATTTCAAAATATGAAAATAGGTGCTTCATCATATCTCGGAATGGTTCGGTGAGAGTTTCTGAAGCGTAACGTACTCCTCTTGGCTTTTCAAGAAAGAAGACTACGAGAAACTCTGGGTCATATGCGGGGCCATACCCGAAAAACGTATGCATGAACTCATCGGTATACCCACCACGCCCCGCAATCTGCGCTGTTCCTGTTTTAGCGGCCACCGAGTAACCTGGTATGTTGCCTTTGCCTGGTCCTCCACCTAGTTTAGTATCAACAACTTCAACGAGCATTCGAGTCACAGTTTTGGAAGTTTCTTCTTTGAGGACACGTCGTGGGATTGAAATCTTGCGGGGTAACGAACCGCCCTGACTATATTGAAGCTCTTCTACAATGTACGGTTCAATGAGCTTGCCACCATTAGCGACAGCGGAGAGTGCACGTGCTAACTCAATCGGCGTCATGCTTATTCCTTGCCCGAAGGATGCTGTTGCGTATTCGATGTCTCTGGTACTCTCAAGATTGTCTAAGTTGCCAACTGCCTCATTTGGTAAGTCAATACCGGTTACTTCGGCAAGAGCATAATTTTTAAAATACTTTCTAAATGTTTCTTTGCCCATTTGCTCCATGATGAAGACAGTTCCTGTATTCAGTGACTGAGACAAAATCTCCTGCATATCGACTCTGCCTCTTGCCTTACCGTCATAGTTTTCGATTACGGCATTATTAAGTTCGAGTCGTCCACGATCAACATATGTTGTCTCCGGTGTTATAGCTCCCGAGTCGAGACCCGCTGCCATCGTAAGTGGTTTTATAACCGAACCCATCTCATAGAGATTCTCAATAAGTGGATTTTTGAAAATAGCTAGGTTATCGATATCTCCATAACTGTTTGGGTTGTACGAAGGGGTGGCAGCGAGCGCCAAGATACGTCCCGTCTTTGGATTGATAATAATACCTCCAGCGCTTGTGGCCGAATACGTATTCTCTACTCGCTCAAGCACACCCTCGAGGTATGACTGAACACCTGCATCAATAGTCAAAACAATATTAGTTCCGTCTTCTTCGGCTGATATAAAACCAGAACCAAGTCTAAGTATCTCACCACCAAGTGTCTTCTCTCCGACAAACTCACCGTCTCGCCCAAGAAGCTCACCATTATAGTAATGCTCAAGTCCGTACTGCCCCTTGCCGCTCGCACCAACAAAACCGATAGAGTGCGAGGCAAAGTCCCCCGCTGGATAAAACCGCCAGTTTTCTTCAAAGAAAAGTACCCCAGCCTCATCCCACTCCTCAATTGCTCGTTTTATATTGTGAGGTACACGATGTTGGATGATTTCGTATGGGTCGTCTGCCTTAGTTGCCTTTGTGATGAATGCATCCTTATCTATTTCTAAAAACTCTAAAGCATCTAGTTTTTTATAAAGCCCCTCCGCGTCCTCTATATATCTAGGATCTACTACAAATAACCAACCTCTTTTAGTCGTTGCAATGGGCACAAGACCATCTTTTTCGTGTACTATCACCTCTCCACGGTCTGCCTCTATGATAGACGTCACTTCTTGCTGGTCACCTGCACGGTCCTCATACCATGAACCATGTACTACTTGTAGCCAAAAAATTCGGGAAGCGATCCCTACAAATACAAATATAATGGCAAACGTTAGCCATACTATGCGTTTTTTAGCGATATTCATCCCATTAGAGGCAGGTCGCAATCATAACAACCAAACCTACCCATGTTTTTAGACTTTTTTATTATGTTCTTATTCATAGAGGTATGTAATCTCATGACTGATGAAGGGCGACGCTTTTTATCTAACGAAATATTTCTCTTGTAATTATTCTGCAAGGTACCCCAGCGCGATGTCAGGATCAATATATGAAGGAGCATCTACTGCAACAAATCCATCAGCTCTTGCTTTTGGTTCAAGGTTTTCCAAAACAAGTTTTAGATATTCTGATTTTAATTCTTCATACTCGTCATCCAATTCATAAAGTTCTTGACGTTGTGGCTCGAGCATAAAACCCGCCATTACTGTGCGAGTAGAAACGGTTACCGAAAATATTCCGGCAGCCACACTTACTATTACAAAAAATACAACAAGTCTATTCATTATGATTTTTTCCATGCGCGTAGTTTTGAAGAACGCGACCTAGGGTTATCTGCTAATTCACCGGCACTCGGTGTTACTATTTTTTTGGTTAATACCTCACCTCTTGCACGGAATGCATTTTTGACGATTCGGTCTTCTAAAGAATGAAACGATATCGCAACGACCACTCCCCCAGGACGCACAAGCTCCATTGCCGCCTCAATCCCAAGTCGTACACTTTCGAGCTCTTCGTTGACCGCAATACGTAATGCTTGAAACACTCTGGTTGCGGGATGGATGCGTGTTCGCCATGTCTTTCGACTGGAACGCTCTATAACTTCGGCAAGCTGTCCTGTGGTAACTATTCTTTTCTCTTTTCGTGCCTTAACAATTGCTCGGGCATACTTACGACTTTCTCTCTCCTCTCCATACTTGTGAAAAATATCTGCAAGCTCCACCTCCGGCAGCGAGTTAACTAGTTCAGCCGCCGTTTGTCCTTTTTCTTTTGGTGAGAATCGCATGTCAAGTGGTTCGTTGTCTCGGAATGTAAAACCCCTTCCTGATTCGTCTAGGTGCCATGATGAAAGTCCGAGATCAAACAATATTCCATCAATCTTTTCTAGCTTGTGTCTCCGAACAAACTCCGCCATATTGGTGTAATTTCCTTCTTCGACAACAAGACCTGGTATGTCTTTCTTTTTAATTATCTTTACAATTTCTGGATCTCGTTCAATTCCAAGAATTGTTCCTTTGCCCTTCATCAATCTAGACATCTCACTCGTATGACCACCACCATTAAGCGTTGCGTCAATGAATGTCTTACCTGGTTTTGGATCAAGAAATTGCATAACCTCTACCATGAGCACTGACTTATGCTCCATTAGTACACTCCTAGCTCACCCAAACGTTCTGCTAATTTGTCAGCGTTTGCTTCCGTCTTCTTTCGAACTTCACTCCAGTTATCAGGTGACCAAATCTCAACTCGATCAAACACACCGACCACAACTGCTTTGTTACTTAGTCCTGCATACTCTTTGAGATTGTCTGGAATAAGTATTCGCCCAAGTGAGTCCATTTCGCTCTCTGCCGCACCCGCCAATGTGAACCTGACGAAATTTCGTGTGTCTGCTTGTCCTTGTGGTAGGGCTGCTAACTTTTTTGCGATCTCCTGCCATACGGACTCTGGATAAAGGAAGAGGCAGTGATCGGGACCGCGTGTGAGCACAAGGGGGCTACCAAGTTCTTTACGGAGTCGAGTTGGAATCGACATCCGCTTTTTTGGATCTATTGAGTGTGTGTACTCGCCTACAAACATATAAATTTGTTACTTATTAACCTTATCCACAGGATTATCCACAAGTCCCCACTTACTTCTACAATACATCCATTTTATCCCACCAAAGTCCCACCGACAACCACTCCGTGAAAATGTCTGGGGAATACTTATTACAGAAGGAAAACTCCCACCGAGGTGGGAGTTATGCACAAGTTATTAACCGTGAAAAGTTAAACCGATCTAAATTGATTCTTTGAGGCGTGAAATCAAGAAGTCTCTATCAAGCGTTGAGAGAAACCAACCGGCTTGAGGACCAGAATCTCTGCCCAAAAATGCGACGTACAGTGCGGTAAAAAGATCCTTGGGAGCTATCCCCTCTGCCTCTTTGATACGATGAAGTTCTTCGTGGAATTTGGCGCCATCAAGAGATTTGTTTTCTTCAACAAATTGTAAAACACGTGCGAGTGCTTTTTTTTGACTGTCACTAAAACCTTTAACACCTTCTGGGATAGTATCTTTAGCTAGCACGAAACGATATTTTTCGGGAGCATAATTATCAAGCCAAAGCTTAGTAAATTCTACGCGCTCATTTAGTTCGGTCACCTCTTCTTTGGTGAGGACACTTTCTTTTAGTTCGGCGAATTGCTTTTCAGTATCTACATGCTCCATCTGAGCCACAAAAGCAATCGTTTGAAACCTAGGATGATACATTTCTTTTGGTGGCTTTGAATGATACAAAATCTCAAAAAGACGAGCATCGTCGTCGCCAACGCCATCCCAATACTTCTTGGCAATTTTATCGTGCCAGTCATACAAAAGCGGTAACAATTCACCTTGTGGGTCGATTGATGTTTGAACGGTAGGCTCCTTGCCGATGAGCGCTAAGCGCAATATAGCTGGTGGGAAGTTACTTGCGATCTCTCTTGAAGATACACCCCTGCCTCCTGACGAAGACATTTTTTTGCCATTTTTGTCCAAGAAGAACTCATATGGAATATCATATGGGGATTCAATATTAAATACTTTTTTGGCGATATTTGAGGCAACCTCACGCGCACCCCCCTTTGTTGAATGATCTTTACCGCCACCCTCAACATCAACTCCAACCACCTTCCATTTGGCAGCCCACTCAACCTTCCATGGAAGCTTAGCGCGGCCATCCCATGGCTCTACACTACCTTCATTCTTACATCCAACAGCGCCCCCTGGGCCATCTAGACAACTATAACTAACCTTCTCTCCGTCCCATGCATGTGCCTGTGTTGTTCCAATCTTGCCACACTCCTCACACACAACTGACACAGGAAGCCAGTCGGACTTCTTTTCTGAACGGGAAACTTTTTTATATATATCACGGATGGTATCTGCGCTATCAAGAGCCTCACGAATAACATCGTTCATCTTGCCCTCTAAATAAAGCTCACTTGCATTGTAATACTCTGGAGTGAACCCAGATTCAGCAATCACGTCTTTAAACTCACTTGCATAATACTCAGCAAAATTCTTGGCCTTGCCGTCTGGAGAAGGTATATCTTTTAGTGGTTTACCTAGGTGTTCGCGCCATTCATCCTCATCCAATTCGGCAGGAATACCATCCATTGGATCGAAGTTATTTATTTCGTAAAGAAACTTGGCCTTTATTCCGTCCTCATGTAATACATCTCTGATTGTTCCATGTATCGCCACGCCACGCATTGAACCAATGTGGACTCGGCCTGAAGCTGTCTTTTCATCACGTATAACAAGAGTGCCGTCGTTACTTAAAAAACGCTTTTTTATTTCTTCTTTGTGTCTATCTGCCCAAAACATTTTTTAAAACTAAAAGACGAGCCTTATAAGCCCGTCTAATAATTCGTTCTGATTGAACACGGGTGTTAGGCGATGTCTATTATTAGATATTCTACCTTACCCTTTGGAGTTGATACAAGGACAGTTTCATTTTTCTTTGAACCGAGAAATGCTTGACCAATAGGAGATTTATTTGAGATTTTACCACTCGATGGATTAGCCTCTTCTCTGCCAACGAGAGTAAATGTAACAATTCCGTCACCCTTTTTCTGGCACTCAACAACAGAACCAATTGTGACGGTATCTCCCTTTTTGTGTTTTACTACTTTGGCGCGCGCCAAAAGACCCTCAAGCTTAATAATCTCGGCTTCGTTAATCATCTGCTCTTCTTTTGCTTCTGAATATTCGGCGTTCTCAGACAAGTCGCCCAGGCTCTTTGCATACTCAAGACGTTCAGCAATTTCGAGTCGACGGGTAGATTTAAAGACCTCAAGACGTTTTCCGAGCTCCTTATATCCCTCTGGGGAAAGAAAGTCCTGTCCCTCTTCTATTTGTGTATCGTTTGTATCCATATAAGTCCTAATAAGGCTATATACTAAGGCTTTTTTGGTCAAATGTCAATCCACAAGTGCCTCTATCCCACCATGCTCTATAATCCATGTGAATAACTCCGAAGCGACGGATGTAGCCCCTACAAGGTTTTTTCGGGGGGCAGATTCCATGAAAATAACTATGCCTATTTCAGGGTCCTCAACTGGTGTAAATGACATAAACCAAGAGTGGACCTTATCCTTTTGTCCAAATTCTGCGGTTCCCGTCTTGGCGGCAATATTGTACGGAACCCACGAAATACCACTGGCGGTTCCCTCTGAACCAGCCGAGCCCTTCATACCATCAATAACAACTTTTAAGTTTTCTGGATTAAGAGCTACAGTTTCGGTAATTCTTTTCTCACCACCCTCTAAAAGATGTGGTGTTATGAGTTCGCCTCCTCTAGCAATTGCTGCCAAACCTCGTGCAATTTCGATTGGTGTCGTTACAATAAATCCCTGCCCAATGCTTGCATTATATGTATCTCCAAGACGCCATGTTGGGTTTTGAGGATAGTTGTTCTCCTTCCAATCTGGATCTGGCAAGAATCCACTAGCTTCTCCACCAAGATCTATATCTGTTGGAGAGTTAAGTCCAAAACGAGAAAGCCAATCTTTCATTCGACGTATACCAAGTCCCGCTATGTCCTCATGGCCACCACCAATCGTAAAGAAGTACACATTAGATGAGACGGCGATTGCGCGACGCATGTCTACATACCCGTGCGCCTTCCAGTCTAGAAAAGTAGAAAAGAGCTCTGGATCGTATGGATTTGGAATCGTAATCTCACCAGAACTATAAATGTTTTGATTTGGATCGATAATATTTTCCTCGAGAGCCGCAAGCGCCAAGAATGGCTTTATGATAGAACCAGGAGCATATGCACCGGAAACCGCTCTATTAAATAGAGGGGCATTTCTGTCAGTAAAAATACGTTCAGCATCTTCGCTCGTTAGCCCACGCGTAAAAAGATTTATATCGTAACTTGGGACACTCACAAGAGATAGTATAGAACCATCTTTAATGTTAAATACGATGCCAGCGCCACCACGAAATCCTCGCTCTCTCATCGTTGACTCAATATAACCCCAAAGTGCTTCTTGCATGTTTGCATCCAACGTCGTCTTGATGTCTTCTCCCTCGAGTGCTTGGATAACAAGCCCCTTTGCAATAACATCCCCTTTTGCATCCTGTTCTTGGTCTACTCGTCCTGGGACACCACGCAATAATTTGTCGTATTGATACTCAAGTCCACTCTTGCCCGTTTCTTCTATACCAGGAATATCAGCACCACGTGCTATATCTTCTTCGGAAATGTCCCCCGTAAATCCAACGACATGGCTATATGCGTATGCGTGGCGTACCTCACGTTGATACTCAATATCACCGTTTTCGTTTGTGACAGCAGTATTAAAGACTATTGGAACCCTATTTCTGTCGTATATAATTCCTCGAGGAGGGTTAATATAATTACGTTCAATAAAATTATTCTCTGCACGCTTGGTTAACTCCTCTCCACGAACAATTTGTAACCACATAGCGCGTCCAATCATAAAAACACCAAACAACAATAAAAGAATAGCAAAAGAGTAAAATGCACTCTTGGCTAGTGGTTTTTCAAGAATCCCCTCAAAACGCTCCTTGGAGTATCCTGGTATATTTGTAGAATCCAAAAATACCTCATCGGGCGTAAGTAAGGATGATTTTTTAAATAATCTTTTCTTCCACCACCGCATATCTCAAATAATAAAAAGAGTTTTTAAATAAAACAAATGTTACAAGTACTCCCATAGCAAGTACTATTTCTCGCAAGAGAAATGAGCTAAATCGCAAAAGTGTTGAAAAATCAAAAATACTAAAGACTGTAAGGTAAGTCACAAAGAATAAAACCGAATGCATACCAAGCCCCACTCCAAATGCGATAAACCAACCGACCCAAGAAGAATGATCAATCCTAAATAATAAAATACGAGCACCTAGAAGTGACGCAACAAATGACAACGAGAGAACACCGAACGAGAACTGACTAAAAAACTCTGTCACCAAGATCCCACCCACAATAGAACCTGCTAATACCGAATTACGTCGGGAGGCAATGCCTAGGAGAAGAAGGGTGACTGTTATAAAGTCTATGGTCATATATAGTCATCTAGAGCCCTACATGAGTGAGCGTGGTCACATTTATGGGGTGAGTAATAATAAGTGTAATAAAGGGATTAGAGGCAACATCTTCTACGCGTGCCACAGAACCAATAGACAGTTGTCGCTCTTCGTCATAATAAATTGTATCACCACGTATAATGTCACTTCCTCTAGGTACGCGAGTCTCCAAGATGCCAGCGCCACGACCTTCAAGTCTAGCTGGTATACCAGAACGCTCAAAGACTCCATCAACCCCATATGATGGACTTGATACAATCTGCATACGACTTGATGAATTACCCTCGAATATAATAAATCCAATAAGAATATCTCCCTCTACAATAGGAGTGCCCACCGGTATTGCCCTATTTAGAATCAAAATATCTCTAAATTCATCAGAACGTTTTGCAACTACTCTAATACTGTCATTATTTTGTATTTCGGGCAGGTGTGATGTTAGTGAATCTGTACCAATGAGTAGTGATGCTGCCCCATCAAGCAAAAAACGCTCAAGCGGTGCAAGGACACGTGTCGTTACAATAAGGGCTGAAAACAATAAAAAAACCCCTAATAAAATATATTTTGTGTTAATTGAGTGTCTCCTCATGTTCTGATTCGACAAGAACCTCACGAAGGCGATCAAGATCTTCTGCAATGATACCAGCACCACGCACAACAGCTGTAAGTGGATCTTCGGCCACCCTAACCGGAATTCGAGTTTCTCGTTCTATTAATACATCAATACCTCGAAGTAGTGACCCTCCACCTATAAGAACGATACCGCGATGAATAATGTCAGCGACGAGTTCTGGTGGAGTCATTTCAATGGTCTCACGAATAGCTTTTATAAATGTAGAAATTGAAGCGCGCATGGCTTCTCTAATATCAGCATCTGTTACCAACACTTCACGTGGAAGACCCGTTACCAAGTCTCTTCCTCGCATCGTTGCCTCCAGTGGTTCTTCTTGCTGGAGTACCGAACCAATAGCGATTTTGAGGTCTTCGGCAGTTCGCTCACCAAGTAAAAGCTTAAACTCATCTCGCGCATATTGGATTATATCATTGTTAAGTCGATCACCTGCTACGTGTAGGTTCTTGGAAGCGACTATACCTCCAAGAGACACTACAGCGATGTCTGATGTTCCACCACCAATATCTACAATCATGTTGCCCATTGGATCCTGCACCTCGAGTCGTACACCGATGGCTCCAGCCATTGGCTCTTCTACCAAGTAAGCCTCTGAAGCGCCAGCAGACAATGCTGCATCACGAACGGCACGTCGCTCTACTTCGGTGATGCCAGATGGTATGCCGATAACAATACGTGGTCGCACCCAAAGACTTCCACTCTCACCCAAGGCGCGTTTTATAAAATATCGGAGCATCTCCTCTGTAATTTCGAAGTCTGAAATAACACCGTCCACAAGCGGCCTAATTGCCACAATGTGACTTGGCGTTCGACCAACCATTCGTTTTGCCTCTGTACCTACCGCAACTACAGTTCCTGTTTTTTGGTTAAGCGCAATAACCGACGGTTCGTCGACTACAATGCCTCGTCCACTTACGTACACGAGAGTATTCGCGGTACCGAGGTCTATCCCGATATCGCTTTTTCTGAACTGGAACAGTCCTTTCATATATGATATGAGTTTTGTATTTTGTTAATTTAATTTTCCGCCCAAGAATTTCAGAATTTTGAGCGAGACGCAGTCAAAAATTTTGAAGGAATATCACAGATATTTCGAAAGATTTTTGGCAAGTCGCAGCCTAAATTCGGAAATTATGGGACGGAAAATTACTTTAATAAAGTACTAGTTTCAAAAATTCTTTTTGTGTAATGAGGTTAGCATCTTTCTCTGTACGATGCTTAACCTCTATTTTGTCATCCGCCAACGTTTTGTCGCTTATGACAACTCTCCATGGAATACCAATTAAGTCGGCATCTCCAAACTTTTGACCGGCACTGAGATCTTCTCGATCATCGAGCAATACCTCAAGACCTTTCTCTACAAGCTCGTCGTAAAGTTTTTGGGCTTCACCATTTGATTTTTCTGACAATGGTATTATGTGTACTCGGAACGGCGCTACTTCATCTGGCCACATAATTCCTTTGTCATCTGACTGTACTTCTGCAACGGCTCCCATCAAGCGAGACAATCCAATGCCATAGCATCCCATAATTACAGGACGAGGCTTGCCCTCCTTGTCTTTGTAGGTGAGCTGAAAGGCATCGGAATACTTAGATTTGAGCGGAAATATGTTTCCTACTTCAATTGCCCTTGTCGCTTCAGTTGGAAGTTTCTCCTTACATTTGGGACAAGTACCCTCCAAATCCCCCATAACCTCCTTATTTACAGCGATATTACACGCCTTGCAGATATAGATATCATCTTCTCCTGCATCCGTTATTGTCTGGTACTCATGCGAATATTTTGAAAATGTGCCACCTGAGGCAAATGTCATAAGAGTACTTTTGCCAAGACCAACACGTTCGAATACTTTAGTGTATGCTTCTTTTGCCTTTTCATAATATACTTCGAAATCTTTTTCGTCAGCATGAAAAGAATATAAATCCTTCATTAAAAACTCGCGTCCTCGAAAAATACCGGACTTTGGACGAAGTTCGTTTCTAAACTTGGTTTGGATTTGATACACAGAAACTGGCAAGTCACGATATGACTCGACATATTTTTTTACGAGTGGGACAACAACTTCTTCGTGACTTTGACCGAGCACCATATTTTGTCCGGTATTGGTCTCAAGATGAAAAAGAACGTCTATGTCTTCACGTCCAGTTGTTTTATAGTTTTCGATTGGATGAAGAGCTGGCATGCGAACTTCTTGGCCGCCAATAGCGTTCATTTCTTCTCGTATTATCCTTTCGATATTTGAGAGTACGCGAAGTCCAAGTGGCAAAAAGGAATATACTCCTGCCATCAACTTGTCAACATAGCCTCCTCGAACCAAAAACTGAGCATTTCTGGCTTGCTCATCTTTTGGAGCTTCTCGAAGGGTTTTGGTGAACAAACTAGACTGCAACATGCCAACATACTAGCATTCTAGGGTGTATTTGAAAATGGGTATTATGAAACCAAAAGTAGGATATCTTTGTATGTAATCCAGAGTAAAAGCACAATCAAGAGAACAAAGAAAACTGAGTGGATGACGCCTGCGGTCTTGCCTGATATTTTGCGCCCACTCACCTTTTCAATAACAAAGAATAGAAGCCGTCCTCCGTCAAGTGCTGGAATTGGCAATATATTGATTATTGCGAGATTGAGAGACAGGAAGGCAATGAGTGTCAAAAAATGGATGATGCTCACTGAAAAGATCTCCTGCGCGACAACGGCAATACCGACTGGTCCTATAACATCTCCAGGAGAGCTACCGGTTGTCAGCAGTTTACCAAAGAAAAAGACAATACCCTCTACAAGATTACTAAGCTCTGTTAGAGTACGCTTGAGTCCGGTCCATGGAGCTTTATACCATGCGACTCGCTCAAAACCTTTTTGTGCAATACCAATACGAACACCAAGTGAGCCTTCTCCCTCTGGAGAGTTAACTCGTGGGACGGCAGCAAACTCATAGAGCTCCCCCTCACGCTCAATCAAAAATGTTGCTTTCATACCTTTTTTAGAATCTATGAAAGACATTACATCTTCGAGCCCAGGGTTGGTAATGCCGTCATTAAAGCCAATAATGAAGTCTCCATTTTCAATTCCAGAGGTCTCGGCCGGAGAGTTTGGTGCAATCTCACTCACTTCTACAGCAAACTGTGGTGTACCAAACCATGCCAAAAAAGTAAATATTAAATACCCGACAATAACGTTTGCGATTACACCTGCGGCAACCACAAGCGAACGCCTCCAAAATGACTGCGCTGAAAATGACCTAGGGTTATCTTCGTCACCATCCTCACCAAAAAGCCTTACAAAGCCACCAAACGGCAGCCAATTGATGGAATACAGTGTCTCCCCCATCTGCTTGCCCCAGGCTTTTGGTGGTATACCAATACCAAATTCATCTACACGAATCCCAAACCACTTGGCTACCAAAAAATGTCCCAATTCGTGGGATACGACTAAAAACAATATGATGACTAAAAATATTAGAATTGTCTCAAAAATCATGAAGTTTCAATCTCTTTTGCCTTGTGCTCCTCTATGCCTGCAATCTTTTTATTGCACTCGTTTATTATCTTTTGTACCGCGTCTTTTTCTCTAGATTTTACGTCTTCGCTTATCTCCTTACTCTTTTCGGCATCCTCAATAGATTTAACAACCTTATCACGAATACGACGCACAGCAATTCGAGACTCTTCTACTTTTTTGCCAAGAACCTTAATTGTCTCGCGTCGTCTCTCTTCGGAAAGCTGAGGCATGGTCAGCCGAATAAACTTTTCGTCTACTGACATGCCCATGCCAAGTTTAGAAAGCTCAATGGCTGTCTGTAGAGGGCCAAGCATTGTTGGGTCCCAAGGTTGCACGACGATTGTGCGTGCATCTGGTGTCGCAAGAGATGCCACCTCCTTTATTGGAAGCTTAGAGCCATATGCATCAACCTGTATATTTTCAACGAGTGCCGGCGTCGCACGTGACGAATGAAGTACCGAAATCTCTTGATTCAAGTGATCAAGAATAGGTTCTAGGTCTTTTTTTGTATTATTTTGAAAGTCCGACATAAATGATATCTGGATTGGTTGGGTTTAATTCTATAAATGATACTGACTCCTGCAGTGGCAGACGGATCTCCTCCCATGTCACGCCACCTGTACTTGTTTTCCATATACGTTTTTCGGCAGCCATCCAAAAGATATTTCCTGACCTTGGATGAATACCAATTGCTGTAATTGGGATTGTACCAGGAGTAATAGGAGTTTTAAAGGCCTCCCACGTCTTTCCGTTGTCATATGTCTCTATTAATCCATAGTCGGTTGCTGCCAACAATGATCCACGAGATGAATGATGCTTTATTACATTAACACTTTTGATACGTGTGCGGTCTATTGTTATTGGTAATCGCTTCGTCCACTCTCGTCCGCCGTTAGTAGTAGAATAAAACGCCCCCTTATTCCCAACAGCCCATAAAACACCCGTTTGTTCTTTGTGAGCCTCCAAAAGAGCTATACCCTCACCTGTTCTAGAAATAACCGCCCATGATTCGCCACTATTAGTACTTTCAAAAACACTACCATCTCCAGTGGTCATTGTTATGTGGGATGCATCGTTTAAATCAACTATCACACCAAAAATACCAAGCTTTGGTTGAGACATTGTGAATACTTCTAGTATTCCGTTCTCTGTTATTTCGAGAAGTCGTCCAAAATTGTCTTGGAACAAGGCTACATACAACTTAGTGCCACTAGCATTTTGTGCGATGGCTGTAATATCTGAATTATTTTTTAGTACATCTTTTGAATCATTAACACGCAAAAGTTCCTGACTACCTGACTCTCTCACCCATAAACCATCATTATCAGTCCCAACATAGATTTGGTCTGTGTTGTTTGTACGAAATACAAAGATTCTAGGCTTTAAATCCTGTGAACGCGGTACATCATGCCATGTAACACCCTTGTTATTCGAGACAATAATACTCGCCTCTCCAGAAAGATCGTGCTCGACCTCCTCAACCGTATCTTCTTTTTTGTCGTCTCCAGAAGAAGAAACCCGCCATACAACCAACGTTATAGTAGTAATAATTATTACTAAGGCAAAAAAGACTAGGAGTGTTTTTGTAAAATTATTCATGATGTAGATATATATAAATCAATCAAGTATTTTGGTGATACACGGGCCGTGTAAGACAAATTCATAAGCCGTATGCATTTGTGTAATTTGTGTAGTATGTTCTTTTGTACTTTACCGTCTTGTGCGGATTTTTCTAAATCCAATTTTAACTTCTCTATTGTATCAGTAAAAAACGAAACGACCTCATCTACGCCCTCGAGCGACTGCTCTCCATAAAATGGAATCTTTATAACACGCGAAAGAATTGTGTCTGGAAATTCGGCAGAGTCAGAACATAAAAAGAAATGAGTTCCTTGTGGAGGTTCTTCAAGCAACTTTAAAAAAGCCTCATGTGCCTCGGGGGTCATTTGATCAGCACGCCACACAACAAATGCTTGAGCACCAGAGCCGCCAACATCGAGGGAGGCCTGACGTTTTATCTCTCGAACATCATCTATGCCAAGAGGCTTTTCTTCTCCAAGAATCTTGATTAAGTTTGTATCGAGTTCTTTTAGTACACCCTCAAGATACACACGCTTACGCGCAGTATCGGTACCGAAGAGTAAAGATGAGCTCATATGACCTATTCCCAAATATTAATCTGCGCCTTTTTCAAAAAATTACGGCTACGGCTCGATTCGTCCCCACTCCCAAATACACCGTATTTAATCGGTCTCCTCACCATCGCCTCGTGACTTCGCTTCCCTGCGAGTGGAGCGAACAGATGGAAGCGAGAAATACTCTTTGTGGTGCTCAAAATTTTATAAAACATACTTTGAAGATTATTCGACAACAGGCCTACCGTTTTGTAGCAATGCTTCTTTTATATGTATCAAGATGTTCGAGTGCCTTACCTGTACCTCGTGCAACACAGAGATGTGCGTCTTCGGCTACATGTGCTGGTACACCAGTTGAACGGTATACAAGCTCATCAATATTGCGAAGGAGTGAACCTCCACCGGTCATAGTAATGCCATTGGTGCTGATGTCTGCTGCCAATTCTGGCGGCGTATCTTGTAACACAATCTTAATAGCTTTAATTATACCACCAAGTGGCTCCTTTATGGCCTCTACCACTTCATTTGTTTTAATCTCGGCGGTTCGTGGTAAACCAGTCAAATAGTCCCTACCTTTAACCTCAAAGGACATTTCCTCCTTTAGAGACACCGCTGAACCAATACCAATTTTGATATCTTCGGCTGTTCTATCTCCGATTGCTAGATTGAGCCTTTCTTTTATATAGTCTACGATTGCTTGGTTTATCTTATCACCTGCAACCTTTTCAGAAGTAGAAGCGACAATTCCACCCAATGCGATAACTGCCGCATCGGTTGTACCACCACCAATATCTACAACCATATGACCTCGAGCCTCATGGATAGGAATACCAGCACCGATTGCTGCCAAAATTGGTTCTTTTACAACATATGCTGAGCGAGCCCCCGCTTTGAGTGCGGCCTCAATGACTGCACGCTTTTGTGTTGAGTTAACACCTGCTGGCGCACTTATCATTACTTCTGGCTTTAGAATTCTGGGACCAGGCAATGCCTTATTTATAAAATATCGAAGCATGGCCTCTGTAACACGATAATCAGCAATTACGCCGTCGCGCAGTGGACGATATGCAATAATACTATCTGGTGTCCGCCCAATCATCTCTTTTGCTTCGTCCCCCACAGCTAAAACCTCTTTATTAATAACGGAAACTGCAACTACAGAAGGCTCGTTTAAAATGACCCCACGCTTAGGGACAAAAACAAGGGTATTTGCGGTACCAAGATCAATACCAATTTTTTTCGAAAACCAGCTCATTACGATATTAGATTACGATTTTTAAGTACTCGGGTCAAACCCCCTAACTAATTGACACATAGCACTTCGTGCTATGCTTGGCATCCTTGCATCAATTAGTTAGGGGGGGTCAAACTCGCTCAATCCTTGCACCCAACTTTTTAAGCCGAACGTCAAGTCTCTCATAACCTCGGTCCAAATGTTCAACGCCCGAAATACGAGATACTCCGTTTGCTGCAAGGGCCGCTACCAAATGAGCAAGACCGGCCCTAATGTCAGGCATAATCATAACTGCACCCTTAAGCCGAGCAGGACCTTTTATCTCTATACTGTGTGGATATCCCTTGCCAGAAAATCTACACTTACTACCAACACATTTAGTGAGTACCTTAATCTTCGCCCCAAGGTTAATAAAATCTCTTACATAACCAAAACGGTCCTCATACACCGTATCGTGAACATATGATGTCCCACGAGCCAACATTAAAAGAACGGTAAAGGGTTGCTGCCAATCTGTCATAAATCCAGGATGTGGAGCCGTTTCTATGTCGTATGCCTTGAGTGGGCCACTGCGGAAAAAACGTATACCATTTTTTTCTACTTTATACTCCCCTCCAATTCTTCGAACAGCGTTTAAAAATGTTATTAAATTCTTTTGTTCTGCCTCCTCTACAAAGATGTTCCCATTTGTGGCCAGCGCCAAAACAGCAAAGGCTGCTGCCTCGAGTCTGTCTGGTATAACCCTATGTTCTGCGCCGTGGAGTTTTGAAACACCCTCTATCTTTATAACGCGGTTAACACCTAATTCGATTAGAGCGCCCATTTTTTGAAGACATGAGATTAAATCGATAATTTCTGGTTCTTCTGCTGCGTTCTTTATAGTCGTCTTTCCTTTTGCAAGAACCGCTGCCAAAATAGCTGTCTCTGTCGCACCAACACTTGGATACGGAAGTGTAATGATCGCACCCTTCAGCTTCTTAGCACTCGCGCAATATGTTTTTTCGCCATGCCAGACCTCAGCCCCCATCTTTCGTAATAGTGAAAAATGAAAGCTCACGGGACGTGCACCAAGCTTGTCACCACCAACAAATGGGACCTCCGCCTTGCCCATCCTGTGTAAAAGTGGCGCAATTGCTAATATTGGAATTCGATTTTTTCGAGAAAGCTTGTTGACGCGAAAACTAGTAAGTTTTTTTGCATGTACTGTTACTGTGTCACCCCTAACAGAAACGCGCGCACCGATTTTTTGAAGAAGCTCTCGTGTTAACTCAAGCTCGAGTGTTTGTGGGACATTGGTGAGAATGACCTTTTCTTCGGTAAGAAGAGCGGCCACCATAAGCTTGGTAAATGCATTTTTGGCACCCTTCACTCGGACAGACCCCTTGAGTGGTCGTCCGCCTGTAACTACAAGTCGTTCCATGATTTCCTAGTGTACCCTCTCTTCTGCGTACACGCAAGAAATGTTACACTCAAAAAATGACCAGATTTCAACGAAAACTCCTATTTTGGGCATCAGTCGTAATCTTCATATTTGGTGTTTTGCCACTTATTTTATTTTCGCTTGGGTACCGTTTTTCATTTGAAGAATTCAAATGGCTTCCAGCTGGAGGACTCTCTATATCATCTATACCATCAACTGGTTCAAGGATTTATGTTGATGGTGAATTGGTTCAAGAAACCAACCTTTTTTCTCGTCGAGCATTTTTGCAAGGACTCACACCAGGACAATATGATGTCAAGATTGAACGTGATGGGTATTTCTCCTGGAGTAAAAATCTTACGGTTTTACCTGAAAAAGTAACAGATGTTAGGGCAGTTCTTGTACGAGATAACCAGGCCCAAAGTGAAATGCTTACTCGAGGAGACTTTGTTAATCTCCATTATGTGCACACCGATAACGAAGTATTTGGACTGGAAAGTAAAGCTGGCACAACAACCTTTTTCTCGGTAAATGACCGTGAACTCCTTCCTTTTGATAGTGTGGTTGCAACATCATCAGTAGCAATTCCTAGCGCTGTTAGTGCATTTATTGAAGGACGTAAAGATATTTTTGAATATGACTATGACCCCCAGGGAGAACGTCTTTTGTGGTGGGGAGGTGGCAAACTCTGGGTACGGTGGTTTGCTGGCGAAGAGTACCTTCCTCTCTATACCGAGGAAGAAGAAATTCTTGTTCTGGATGAAGAACATTTAATTAGAAGGGGTTCCTTCTATCCCGAACAAGAGGCTATTATTGCAGCATACGCAAATACTGTCGTTGTCGCAGAACTTGATGGAAGAAACCGCCGTAATGTGTTTGCTCCGTACAAAGGAAAGTCTCCTAACTTTCTCGTAATAGAAGACCAGCTCTTTGTTCTTGATAACGGAAATCTTATTGTTGTTCCGCTGGAGTAGAGGTAGCTCCCGACAAATTCTCAACCACACGCCACACATCCCCCGCACCGAGAGCTATCACAACATCGTCACCTTGAATAAGTGACGATGTTTTTTTTATTGCATCCTTTGTATTCTCTGCGTACAGAGCCTGTGGATTTGATTTTTTTACAGCCTCCCATAACTCGCGCCCGCTTGTTGTTTTTTCTTGTTCACGCGCTGACGAATAAATTTCAGCGATAACTACATTATCAGCATCTTTAAACGAACTAGCAAACTCTTTAAAGAATGTTTTGGTTCGCGAGTACGTATGTGGCTGAAACACAGCAATGATGTGTCGATCTCTGTATTGCTCCCTTATAGCCTTAAGAGTTGCACGAATTTCTGTTGGATGATGAGCATAGTCATCAATCATTACTGTTCGTGCATCAGCATCGGTGTAGAGCTCCATTCGTCGTTTGGTGCCACGAAATTCACCTAGAGTAAAATCAATCATGTCTTTTTTTATTCCTAGTTCTCGAGCAAGCACACGAGCTCCTGTCGCATTTTGTCTATTGTGCTCACCCCAAACACCAAGAGGAAATTCATCTTTGTCATAAAAAATTACCCGTGCCCTGGCCTCACCCTCAATAATACTTTTTGTACTCTCGTGTGCCACAATCAAACCGTCTTCTGGAATATATGAGACAAGTTTTATAAAGACATCTCGGTAAGAATCCTCGGTAGGATAATAGTCCGGATGATCATACTCAATATTCGTTAGTAAAAGATACTTTGGGTTAAGTGACAAAATCTTTTCTTGATACTCATCCCCCTCAGCTAAAACCCAATCTGACTTACCACCACGTGCGGTCCGCCCCCAACGAGTTAAAGACCCACCAACAAGCACCGTTGGATCCAAGGCTGCATCCTCAAGAATGCACCCAAGCATGGCACTCGTTGTTGTCTTGCCGTGCGTACCTGTGACAAGGATGGAATTCTTATGGCTATTGAACACCTCTGCCAAAATGTCTCTATATGAAGTTATGGGTATCCCGAGTTCTTCGGCTCTCTTAAGTTGAGGATGGTCTACGGAGTACGCACTACTATATATAACCCTATCAATATCATCACCAATATGATTTTGGTCAAAAGAATATATTGGAATCGACATACCCTTCAAAATCTCGTCAGTAAAGAACTCTTCATCAGTGTCAGACCCCTCAACCAAAAACCCCCACATTTTGTAGAGAGTAGCGATTCCGGTCATCCCAACCCCTTTAATACCTACAAAAAATACTTTCATCCCGTTAGAGATAGGTTGTCAAAGACAACCGTACCAATTTCAATAACTCGACCTCGTGGATTATATTGTTTGTTTATTTTTGACATGAAAGAATATTTGATTAATAAATCTCTAACGGGATTCATTCCTTCTTTGATGCAGTAACTACTATATAGTCAACTTTAATATGTTTGTACAAAAAATTCATGATGCTTTTTATAATAGGTGAAAAAAATGGTCCTGACAGCATTGTTTTATCAAAATTCTGTATAAAGCCCTTAAGTGCCTCTTTTTTTATAGAAACAACATCTATGCGGTCATAGAGTAGGTCAGAGCGTGTGTTTTGATTATTATCAGACATATAAAATGTATCTATTCCTCTGTAAGAATAAGGTTTTTTATTACTCGTCGCCTTAGTGATACGGAATGTCTCAAAAGAATACTATATATCGGAGCTAATGCTTTCCAAGCTATATTTGGACGCATATAAAACTTAAGGGTGCGCACATGATCACGAAATGTATTTCGTGCTCGTTTTTCGATCTTTCCAAAAACTACACGAAGTGGTACACCCTTCTTAGTGAGCCTTGCTAAATGTACCGCCTCTCGTGCCCAAAAACTTACATTTTGTCCTGACAGTGGGTGAAGTAATAATGCCTCACCTCCCCAAAATAATTCTTTATCCGTAAACATTTGTTTACGTAATTTTATATTTGGAAACGAGAACGATCGCCCGATACGTTTGCCCCTTTCCTCTTCTATATACTCGTTAATTACACTTGGTCGATTTTCTAATAACAACTTCATATCAACGTCTTTTGTTCTTGGTATAACAATAAATGTGAAAAATGAAGGGCGTGACTGATATACACCGATTACGGCATTGGGCATATCAAAACTTAAGATGTCATGTCTGTATGACTCTTTGAGATCTCCATTATATTCCTGCATATACACATCTGGGGAATCTTCCCTCTCCCACTCTCCTTCTGTTGTAGCAGTATTTTTACATTCGACAGGCTCGCTCGACAAAAGCTCTCTTAACTTACTACTCCACACCCACCGAGCTCTCTCTTGAGTAACGATTCCTAGGTCATACGTAACAATCGTTTTACCAGTCTTGTCTAAAAATCGAATAGTCTGAACATAAAAAAGTCCATCACTCAAATCACTAGTATTGATACCCATGCGGTCTAAGGCCTCTATACCTCCAGGCTGTAACAGAATGATCTCTGGACCAGGATGTGACTCGAAAGGATAGTGAATATGAAATGGAACCTGAACCCCAACACGCCTAAAAGCATACTCCAGTAGCTGACCGGGTATATGACTTGTAAACAAACATTTAGATTGCGGCATATACTGAGAGCAAACTAGCCATAATACGAAACTTAATAGTTGGGATACGCAAAGACAGTTCTGGGATAATCTTTCGTAACCACTCCTTACGTACTTTTCGTACTATATCATGATACTCGTTTCTTAGTTTTGAAACGTCTCGTGATTCTTTATATCCATCTATTACTTTATATGACATGCAAAGATGACGCTCTTCATCATCCACCAACTCATCAATGCCGCTAGCAATAAACGCAAAGCGATCCTTGCCATGTAAAACTTTTTTATACGAAAGAATAAAGTCCTTAAAGTTTTCTTCCATAATTGTAGATATGAGAGCGGCTTCTAAATCTTGAGGTATGTCGCTTAAGATATTTTGATGCTTTTTTAGCATTGGCTTTATATAAGCAAGAATACTGATACTTCCTGGTCTTTTTATGTTCCAAAGACCAGTCTCCTCCATCCAAGAACGTACAAGTTTTGCGTGCTTCTCTTCTTCTTGCATATGCCCTTTTGCCTCTGCATCCTTTTGAGGCAATAGAATCTCAGCACCAAAACACTCGTCCTCATATAACATTCCGAGCACTAGTGCATGGGCATCATCAAATCGCACGACCTCACACCAAAAAGAGTTTAAAAAGAAAAACTTCATTTTTTACTGTAGATAGGTGACAATAATTTAGAAATAAGCTGCTTCGGCCACCACTGTCTCGCGATAATTCCAAAATATATATTACCCTCAACATTGTGTTGGCCACGAACACCTTGAGCTTTTCCTGACCCATTCCATATCCAGAGAGATGTCAAACGCCTATGTGCTACCTCCTGACCTGGAAATGATACATCAGCATGTATATCAAGTTTTAATTTCTCTGAACGAAAGTGCCACGTTGTTGGATAGGGCTCTCCTGTTTTAGGACTTATCCACGTGCCAGTACCTGGCTGCAAACTATACTCTCCTTCACGCACGACCTGAAACATTCCTTGTGCATCTATAAAAATCCCGTGTATACCAGGACGAAATTCCCAAGGAGCAATATACATAATTAGTTCGGACTTGTCATTGAGCTGCACATGAATCCATCTACACCCAAGGTCATTACAATTCATTGGAACTACGCGTGACCAACCATACTCACAAATCGCCGTACCATCTATACAGCTTTCACCATTTAGCGTGCCAGAAACTGCCAACCTTGGATATACAAACCCCATACTATTTGGATCGTGGTCTGGTGAACCGAATAGTGGAACTTTATCTTTTTCGGGTTTTAATGTTAGACGTAGGTCTCCAACGGGTAAATCGGCAATCAAAACAAGCTCATCATCATCTTTTCTCAAAGAAAGTTTGGGCGAAAAAAACGATGGTCCAGTTCTACGGGTATCCCCTTTAAAATCTTTTGGAGCTATCAACATCTCAAAAGACTTATGCTTTTTATTTTCAATATCTATAAAAACTGGAAGTGCGTATACTCGATTTGTTCCTGCAAGCGTACCACCAAAACGACCAAGGTCACTCTCGGGACGCCTCACTACAAAAAGCATTAACTTGTGCGGAGCACCCTTAATATTGAGGTGACTATCGACACCCCACCACATCTGCTCAATATGTCGCCATTCTTTTTTCATATAAAGATCAGAAACAGCGCGTACACAACAAATTCTTCGAGTCGCCACAAAGGATGAAAGACACTCCTACGAGCTGCTAGTATCTCACAAGCATGCATGTTACTCAATGTATATGCACGAAGCAACCATGCGATAAGAGTTATTAAAAATAATACTGAATAATATGAAAATATCGCACCAGTGACTATTCCTAATGTAACCACAATCCGCAAAGCCTGCATACCTGTTTGTCCGGTAATCTTGTGTACCTCATTGGGTTCCTCTGCATCATCGACGAGGTGAAGGAACTCCAAAAACCAAGCAAACAAAAAAACAATAGACGCCACCATCAACTGTGTCTTATTTGGATACCCAAGCAAAATGAGACCTTCAAAAAACAAAAAGAAAATTCCTATGGGTGGCGCAAGAATACCTATAATGGGTCGTTCTTTAAACCGTAACTTTGGAATGCTATACGCCACACTCAAAAACAAATTAACTAAAATAAGTATAAAAGCTCCTTTTGTAATAGACACCCACCAAAGAGATGCTATCAGCATGCTCAAAACTATAAACGGAAGTAAAAATAAGACCAGTAGATTCCTCTCTGAAAGACGTCCTTCTTGAACAGCGCTTCCTACATCGTTTATCTCGCCACCTAATTTCCAGTCATAATAATCGTTTAGGATAGATGCGCCCATTATTCCGACACCAACAATAAGTGTATTTATAGCTAATGGAATAGTGTCAAAGACTCCACCTATGGCGTATCCAAAGAATGTATAACCAAGCAACCGAAATCCACTAATTTTTTTACCGTGAATAATTCGATAAATCCTTAGTATCATGAGGCTCGTCTAATTATATATTCGGACAACCCGCAAAGGTCTTTCTTTATTTTTGATGAAAGATTACTACGGTCTAACACACGCCCTGCTTGAAGGACTAACTCATCTGCATAGTTTGAGACAACATCATATGCTCCACTTTCTTTATATATACTTTTTATGCATGATAGAGCTTTTGAATCTATTTCTTTACCGTGCACTGACAAAAGATATTTTTTATCAATGACTGAGGCACGATTTACAGCCTCAAAGAAAAGTAATGTGGGCTTACCCTCCGAGATATCCCGCCCCAAGGACTTACCTGTTTTCTTAGGTGAACCAAAAACATCAAGCATATCGTCCTGTATCTGAAATGCAATACCTGTATACATGCCGTAGACTGCGAGAGATCGTTGGTTTTTTATAGAAGCTCCTGCAAGTATTGCACCTGCAACAAGTGGTGCAGTTACTGTATAACCCGCTGTTTTGTGCTCATACAATTCAAGAATATTTTTACGCTTGATATTGCGCACGTCGGTGAGCGCAATATCAATAGCTTGACCTAGACCAACCAAATAAAATGCGTCCATAAGATACTTAATCGCATCGTGTTTTTGTTTTGGAGAAGATGTTACCTCATTTAACAACTCGTGCATCAAAACAAGAGCATAGTCACCCGCAACAATTGCCAACTCTCTACCGCGTCCTTTTACTATCTTATTGGCTCGCACATGGTATGAGGGTTGGCCACGACGCTTAGATGAGTTATCTATTAAATCGTCATGTATGAGAAGTGACGTATGAGCAACCTCAATACCCATTCCTACCTGTAAAACATCTCGATTTGAAACCTTTTTTGGTCCTGACCTAGAACCAATATCAACAAGAAATGGCCGTAAGCGTTTACCACCATTAAGAGATACTTTAAGCTGTCTCAAAGTCTCTGTTGTTATGCTTGAAAGCTTTGAGGATGATTTAATTTTCTTGTCTATATATAACCCAAGCTCTTTATTGAATCTATTTTGAAACTTTTTTATTTTTTGTTCTATGTTCATATCATTCTATTCCGACAAACACCCCGCTAAAACTTACTATATCGCCTGGAGACGTTTCGATTATTATCCTGATATCATTTCCTTTTTCCTGAAACTGACTGATGTCTTCTTGCTCTTCCCACGATGTCTCCCTGTTCTCTTCTCCAGATAAATCACTCCACCAATCCCCTATAATAGAGTAGCTATCAGTAGGTGCTATCTCACACCGAGCACGCGGAAATCCATCATTTGGAGTTGCATCTATTGTTTCTGACAAAAAGTGAACGTTGCAATCGAATTTAGATATAGGATCAAGTTGTGGATCAAAAGGGAATTCTATTGAGTCCAAGTATACAAACTCCCCCACTCGCCCATCATCCATGGACGAATCAACATATCCAGCATCTGATGCATATTCTGGATATAAAGGATCTTGACCAAGAATAAACGGTAACGTAAATGCAATAAAAAGACCCGTTGGTACAATTACATTGATGACTGTATCACGTAGTGGGTACTTCAAGGCTACCAACCGCCAAAGTATGTATGCTGGAATTGCTATATATTGTCCTAGTGTAAGACTCACGGCATCATAATATTTGCCACCTATAAGTCCCAAGGAAAAAACAAATTCTTCTGCCAAGAACACTAGGTCTTCGAATACGAACTTAGCAACAGGCAAGGCAATGAGCGCAAACAAAACAGCAAAACGGCTACCACGACTAGGAAATACCGCTCGTAACAAAAAATACATTTGAATTGGTATCACCACACCTGCAAAGATATGTGAAAAATGTAAGGTATGATAACCAAGAACTGGTAATACTACCGGGATCTGACTAAACCAAAGATGAGGAATATCCAATAGTGGCAACGATACCCATGTCATGGTGAGTGCAAAAGCACCCTTCTCGACTTGAGCCAGCGAAAGTTTTTTTACACCCTCAAATACTGGTTGCAATGACCACAGAAAAATCGCAAGAAAAAGCCAATTGACTATTGCTATAGTTCCAAAAGTCAAAGAGTATAAAACAAAATTAGAAAAAGAACTCCAAATTGGTTTTGTAAAGAGAAGATACCCGTGTAAATTAATCCATACCGCACCAACTATAAATAAGAATGTAAGTACGGATGGGTACCTAATTGCCAAAGGATCGATATTACGAAAAACCTTATGTGGCCGTAGTAACGCATGCCATGCATAACTTAGAAGCTCTTTTATTCCCCAGGATACCTGCATATATTTCGAATATATCATGCGAATAATCACTTGTAGAAATTAGAATTTTATGTCGTTGGTGGTTCGAGCGTCTGTGGCGCTGGTTCCGAAACAATCACTGACTCAGATACTGGCTCAGGAGTTGGTTCTGGTTCCGGCGTAGGCTCTGGTGTTGGTTCTGGTTCTCCGACGTCCTCCCCGACGTCATTAGGGGTCGGGACTCCGACATCATCTTGGATGATCGTCGGAGCTGGAGTCGGAGCGGGCTGTTCAGGTTCCGGTTCTCCGACGTCTTGTGAAGTCGGAGCAGGCTGTTCAGGTTCCGACAATTCTTCTCCGGAAGAATTTTTGGGCACGTCTGGTTCTCCGACGTCCTCTAGGGTTGGCGTAGGCTCAGACTCAGGAGTTGGTTCTGGTTCAGGCTCTGGTGTTGGTTCCGAAACAATCACTGACTCAGATACTGGCTCAGGAGTTGGTTCTGGTTCCGGCGTAGGCTCTGGTGTTGGTTCCGGTTCTTCGACGTCCTCTGGAATTGGAGCAGGTTCTTCTAACACATCCAGCCGATCTGATGGTTCATCGGTGTAGCCCGCTGCCGTACATGTACCATCCGTGGTCTCTAGTTTACCGTCTGATACACGCACACAATATGGATTACCAGTTACGTTATCATACAATGTTATTCCGGAAGGGCTTTCTTCTCTACCGACAAAGAGCTCATCAGTTATTACTTCTTCTGCCTTAATTGTTCGCACAACCATATTACCCTCATCATCAATTGACCAATTACCAGTTGCCGACAAAAGTGAACCAATATTTTCTATATTGTATCCACCAAGGTCTAGAGAAAGTGACGACTTAATACGTCCGGTCTCAGCATCCACTATGAATGGCTCTGATGAAGACGCACTCATAACAAATTCGGTATCTAAGTGATGCCACCCCGAGCCAATCTGCACTAGTACTTCGCCTACTCGAACCGTTCGTGTTTCTGTTATGCCTGTTTCTGGGTCTGTAACCGAGTAATCGATTAATGTCGCGTTGTTTGAATCAAATTCTGACACAACTGTACCAATGGTAGAGCCAACACCCGTTGCCCGCTTGGCAACACCCGCGAACTCAGAACTTGTGATTTTGTCACCTGGCGTTGGCGTTCCATCCTCATTAGATACTCGTACCCTCACCTTACCACCTAACGCCACACGAACATTTGAGTTTGTACTTGTGCCAGTAACGGTTTCAAGTGCCACACCAATAATGTTTAAGTCGCGAGTACTCGTCGCTCGTGTCAGTCGAACCTCACCCTCACCTGTTCGACCATTACCAATAGTAAGCAGTTCACCTACATGGACATTGCCATCAAGTGCGTATACTTCACTATTTGTTAAATCGTCCTTCTCTTCACATAAAACAACAAAACCGTTTTCGTTGTAGCAAAGTGCTCGTCCCGTACCTGTATCAAGACTCTCAATGCTCAAGCTCCCACCAATTTTGATACCACCGACAAAAGAACTTGATTGATTACTTGTTACAGTCAGTGGTGCTGCTGATTGAAAATTTCCGCTAGCAAGTGTAATTCCATTTTGACTAATGAGCACGCTACCTGCCACCATGATTCCCTCATCAAATTCGGTCGTTGATGAACCTGCCAGCAACAATGAGTCGCTACTTAACAAACTTGCAAGTTGTGCGAGATTATCTTCGTCAACTTGTGCAAGCTTAGTCTCCATTTCATGCGTGGTATTTACATACATAATTACCTGGCCAAGCTCTTCGGTTCCATTATTATAGAGATCTTCGTCACCAAATAGAGCGAGAGCAACACCAAGAATGGAGCCAGAATTTGTTGCCTTCATTGCGTAACCCGGCTTGTCGGCTGATGTCAATCTATCTCCCGGCTTTATCACACCGTTGATTGTCGTAATATTGACTGGCACGCGTCCCGCAAGTGCGACGGGGACGGCACTCACAGTATCTGATTCTTTGCCACCAATAATAAGTGCTGGTCGTGTTGGAACGACACCTAAGAGACCTGCATCGTATGCCTTGTCGCTCTTTTGTACGCCTGCTGTAAGTTCTGGGTCAATTGATACAACATCACCAAGCGTGAGTGACGAGTCATTGGTTGAGTATACTTCGGCAATGTCACCTGCATCGTTTACTTCATAGAGCGTAAAGTATATGCTTGTAACTGTTGGAGCACTACTACCGGTTCCCAAATTCGTCGATGCAGAATCAGAACAAAGAGTATATTCAACAATATTGGTCGTTGAAACATTATCGACAAAAATTCCAGAGACACTAATACTGTCTCCTGAGAAAGTATGCTGCCCTCCCATTATTGGCCCGACCTCTGTACTGCCAGTACATGTTGGGTCCGTACCACCTGTTGTTCTTTCAACTTGTACAGCAGGAACATCGTCACCTGTGTTAGCACCGTTGATGGTTGCGGTTACCATAACCAAGACCTCACTTCCTGATGCAACTGTAATGTTAGGGTGTGTACCAGTCCATAAGTCTGTCGTGTCATTATCAACAATTGCGACTGCTGTTGCTGTATCTTCAAAATAGTAAAAGTCAGGGACACTACCAGCACCTTGAGCGTCAGTTCCACAAATCAAAGCACCTGATGCGTTGGTATCTACCGTGTCACAATTAATAAGGTTTGTTCGGAGCGCATCGGCATACACACCACCACTAAACGTTGATGTCGCGCTATTTCCACTAATAGTTGTTGTTGCAGTTCCCCCAACTGTAATCTGAGCTCCATATGAAGAAATATTACTACCAAATACAGCTACACCGTTTGTATCAACGTTAAACTGAGAAACACCATCAGCCTGTAAGTTTATAAGGTCGCACGATCCTCCCGTACACCAACCAGAATTATTAAGATTAACTCCAATTGCCGTTCCGTATATTCCACCCCCAACAATATTATCTCCTATACGAAACATTGACCGAGTTTGAGAAACGGTTGGCGCATTATCCTCTATAATAAGGTAATCATCAGAACTATCCCCCTCGTTCTTCAAGAATATTTGACCTGCTACCTCAAGTCTTCCATCAGTCGTTGTTACCCCACCAACCCCAAGACCACCACTGATATATGCGTCCCCCGTAGCCGAATCACCTCCACCTACAATAAAGTCTGCGAGTATTGATGGTGTGGTTGTTCCAACAGCTACTCTTCCATTTGAAAAAACATTAAAATCATTCCCAACTGCAAAGTCTCCGTCACTCGTAGTTGCATTCCCCACACCCAGACCACCACTAATGTATGCGTCCCCCGTAGCCGAATCACCTCCACCTACAATAAGGTCTGCGAGTGCTGATGGCGTAGTTGTTCCAACAGCTACTCTTCCATTCGGAAATACATAGAAGTTTCTACCAACTTGGAACGAATTTGAAGAAGAAGTGGCATTACCAACACCCAGTCCACCTGTAAAGTATGCGTCGGTATCTGCCGCAAACATGGCGTTAGGAATCGACGGTTCAGTTAGGGCTGGACTCGAGGTTCCTATACCAACAACTGAAACTAAACCCTCCATGCTTACATTAAAGATGGGAGTGGTTACGGCACCGTTAACTCCTACAGTCGCCTCAAGAGCAAGGAGTGTACAACTTGTGTTAACAGCAAATCCACCATATGCGACACATTCTTCTCGAACACCAATGAACGGCGCTACATGTGGCTGACCCGTAACATAATTATTACTGTAGTCGTACTTCAGTGTCTTGCCAATCTGAACAAAAGATGTGGTTGCATAATGTAAGGGTGTAGATGATGCAATATAAAATGCTTGTCCGCTTGTGTGCTTACCATCGATAGCAACAGTTGCGCTCGGAGCTGAGGTTCCGAAACCGACAAAACCCTTTTGATTCACAAAAATAAATGGTGAGGTTGTACCGTTATCAGCGACAACAAAGATTGGCTTTAAGGCACCCATACCAGTTTGTTGGTCAACAGACAAAAGTCCCCATGGTGAAGTAGTTCCAATTCCAACAAAACCATTGGATTCAATTCGTACTCGCTCTTGATCATTGGTCGCGCCACCAGCATAGAAACGAACATCTGCACTTGCTGTGCTACCAATTAGAGAAAGCCCTGTTGATCCTGAGAGATAAATTCGATCTGAAAGTGGCTCAAGTGATCCACCGCTACCTCCAACACCAAACTGACCTGTGGCGCCAGTATTATTTTCTACCTCAACAATAGCTGCAGCGCTAGCGCCACTATTATCATTGTGAACAACTAGATGCGTTGTGCTATTTTCAGCGCTATAGATAGTAAACTCTGTGTCGACAGTATTTGGTGTCTGAGTACCCCAAGTCGCCTTGCCGTTACTATAGAAGTAAAAGTCATTGCCAATAACAAAATCACCATCACTCGTTGTTACGCTTCCAACTCCAAGTCCACCTGCAATATATACATCAGGAGAAGCAGCTCCTGCTACATATGGTCCTACGTTGATACCAGTTACGGTTGCCGATGATGTACCACCAAGTAACAAGCTCCCACCGATTGCCAAGTTACCATCAAGTGAAGAGGAACCGTGCGCAAACCATCCTGCGTTAAATCCTAGGATAGATGATGTTGCATTAATGTTTTGGTCCGTTGTGTGGGTCCAAGCAAATGGAGAAAATCCATCTTGAGTATTAGCATCACTCCCACAAATAAGTGCACCACTCGCATTGGTATCAATGGTGTCACAGTTTACTAAGTTTGTTTGTAGTGCGTTTGCAAAGACACCTCCAACAAATGTTGAGGTTGCAGAACCTCGCGAAATAATTCGCCCACCAGCATACATATTACCTGAAGCTTCAATTACACCATCCGTCACAGTTGCGTTTCCAACACCAAGACCACCTGAGATGTATGCGTCTTCGGTTGAAGCTGCGTCGCCAAGAGCAAACTCTACACCAAGTGCTGCTGATGTTGTTCCACCGACAAGCATGCTTGAAAAAACACCCTGTCCACCACCTGTGATTCTTGTTGTAGCACCAAGCCTCAAATCACCCGAACCAATAATTACCAAATTATTTGAAGTATCTACGGAAAACACCGATGACGTGGCTGCATTCAAAATATTAAGAGCCTTTGTACTATTAACAGTAGTTTGAAATAGCACATTACCGTCATACACAACAAGTTTTGAAATATCTCCAATCTCAGGACCTTCTACTGTAGTTGTACCAATTGCTACATAATCACCCTGCGTCGTGAGCCTTATTATAGTACCGTCATCAGTCCAGCCTGCAGCTGACGTACATGCACCATTCCCAGAGGTACATACACGAGCGAGTGACCCACCATCTGCGACTAAAAGTCTTCCACTAACCTCAGCGCGTCCTGCAAGTGTTGATGTACCGGTTCCAAGAACCTTTATCAAATTCCCCACAGTTGTAGTTCCTGTCGAATAAATTTGTCCGTTTGCTGATATAGAACGTCCTGGTGTTGTTGTGTTAATGCCTAGACTCGAATACCCAAGAATATTTCCTGTAGCTTGAATGGTTGACGATGCATATACCGATGCGCCAGATGAGGTCGCAAACACGTTACTCAACGAGTAAAGTGTGTCGTCTACATTAAAGAGCGTTCCAACGAGTGAAAGATTCTTTCCAGCTATGTATGTTGTGTTAGCATCACTTCCACAAATCAACGCACCACTCGCATTGGTATCAATGGTGTCACAGTTTACTAAGTTTGTTTGTAGTGCGTTTGCAAAGATACCTCCAGTGAAGGTTGAGGTTCCCGTGCCAGCAACGTTGATGACTTGGTTGACTGCCAAGGCTGTGGTGGTAGCCGCATCAAAGTGAACCGTGGAAGAAGCGGTAAGTCCACCGTAGAGAGTTGTAAGTCCACTTGCTTGCAAGGTTGATGATGCAAAGATCTTTCCGTTTAGGTAAAGTCGATCACTGATAGATGATGATGCTCCGCTTGAGATGAAGCCATTGTTGAAAGAGAGGATAGATGAAGTCGCATTGATGTTCTGTCCTGTTGTGTGTGTCCAGGCAAATGGAGAAAATCCATCTTGAGTATTAGCATCACTCCCACAAATAAGTGCACCACTCGCATTGGTATCAATGGTGTCACAAGATGGTAGACCAATCTGAATACCACCAGCTTGAATATCGATACCGTAAGCAAATGTAGAAGTAGCTGATATGTTTGTCGTGTGGAGTACCGAACTTGTTGCGGCACCTGAAGCGTTGATATAAAAACCGTTTGTACCTGAGTTAACTGCGAATACATACCCAGGGGTTGTTGAGTTCACGCCAACTCGTCCATTTGAAAATACTGTGAAATCGTTGCCAACAGCAAAATGTCCATCTGTTGTTGTTACGTTTCCAACACCAAGACCACCCGCAAAGTACACATCATTTGCAGAGGCGCCAGCTACGGCAGGTCCAACATTAAGCCCTGTGACCGCACCTGTGGTTGTTCCTCCAAAAAGCTGTGAACCGTAACCAATGAGGTTACCTGATGCTTGGATTGTTGATGAAGCATAGACTGATGCACCCGATGTTGTCGCAAATACGTTATCGAGAGAAAAGAGCTGACTTTGAAGGTGAAAGAGAATTTGATCAAAATCTACTGTTTCAGTATCAATATTACGCCCTCCATTAAGAAGTATTGTGTCCCCAGAGGTAATGGTCTGGTCACTGCCCGTATCACCAGAAAAATCAAACGAAGAAATTGGAAGCGTTGAGCTACAGATAACGGCACCCGTAGAATCAACCACGAGTGAAGTTGTACAGCTCGCAATATGATTTAGACTTATCGCATTTACATGAATTCCACCAACAAATGTTGATGTTGCCGCTCCTCGAACAATTAATCGGCCGCCAGCATACAGATTATTTGATGACTCAATTACACCATCAGTTGTTGTTACAACACCCGCACCAATCCCACCCGTTACATACAAATCTCGTGACACGCCAGAGCCGCCTCCGATGCTTACACCCGTTACTGCACCTGATGTCGTACCACCAAGAAGCGAGTTACCACTTACGGTTAATGATGAAAGTGTTCCGGCACCACCAGAAGAAATACGTGTTACGTTACCAAACTGCAAGTCACCGGATGTGATATCAATGTTCCCCGATGAAACATTAACTTCACCTGCTGGCGTCAGTGTGATATTTCCTGTACCCGACTCAATGGTAAGTGCAGTTGAAGTTGAGGTAAGTGTTTTAGTAAGAAGGGTTTCTGAATCAAGAACATTACTTGTAACACCACCAACAAAAGATGATGTTCCCGCACCACGAATATCAAGAACAGAATAGCCAATGATATTTCCTGATGCTTGTAGTGTACTTGATGCATAGACTGATGCACCTGATGAGGTGGCAAAAATATTGTTCATTGAGTACAGGATGTCATTTATATCAACTATCAATCGGTCACCAGCTTGGCCAGTTGTTGTTGCATTCTTACCACCAACAATGGTAAGCACATCAGAATCGGTGATATCTTGATTTGTTCCCGTATCTCCTGCTACGTCAAAATCGGTTGAGCCCGCAGCGCCCGCATCAGCTCCACACACAATTGCGCCCGATGCATTTGTTTCAAGTACACTGGCACCCGAACATCCAGCCAAGTGATTAAGACTTACAGAATTAACATCAATCCCACCAATAAATGTTGATGTAGCAGAGCCGCGCGAAATAACTCTACCCCCAGCATACACATTACCTGACGCCTCTATGACACCGTCCGTTATCGTGGAATTCCCTACACCAAGCCCACCAGATACATAAAGATCGGCACTTGCATTACTTGCACCTCCAATAGACACGTCCCCACCACCAGTGAGTGTAGGACTCGTTGTGCCAGTTCCTATTGCGTCGCCCGCTGCTGTTAAGCGTATAACTGTTCCAGTATCAGTCCATCCGCTATCAACGCCTGTAGGACAAGCGCCATTCCCAGACGTACATACATTTTCTTCGTTATAAGTGAACGTTGAACCCTTAACAATTATTTTGCTACTAGCTCTTCCTATATTTGAATCGCCAAAGGCTCCAAAGTTACCACCGACCTCAAGAACTTGGTCAAACGAACCATATTTTGCAGAAAGCCCCTCATTAAACGTTGCACGACCATGAAAAATACTCTGTCCATCAACACTCAAGTTTTCTGTTCGTAATGTTTCGGTGGCACGTATATATGGCGCCGTTATATCCTTGAGACCGATAATTTTTTCACCTTGTAGAACACGGGCCGTCACATATTCTTTTGCAAAAAGATTCTTTGTTTCAGTGTCGCCGAGTACTTTTACATTCCGTGAAAAGATAGCATCATCAAAAACCGCGAGTCGACCATCGACTCGCAGTGCTTTTTCTAAATGTGTAGCGCCTTTAACTTGTAAGGTTTTACCTACCTCAACTCGTCCTTCTAAAAAAACATCGTCGTATGTTATGTTCCCATTTGCCGTGACAAACGCAAGTGTAAATTCTTCAGAAGAAAGTCCGTCCAAATAATCAGAGTTTAAATTTTCAACCTTTGTAAGCGAGCTTATGACAATTGGTGCTGTACCATCTTCAGCAAAAGAAATAAATTGTCCTTCGATCTCAACATTTCCATAAATCGCTACATTACCATTTTTATCGAGCAACAAAACTTCGTTTGCATGAGTACCTGCTCGATGGCCCATGAGAGTATCAGCATCACGAATTTTTTCGTATACACCAAAAATAAAATCATCAGCTGCATTAATTAAATTTCGTGATGGAAGAATCGTAAGCGCCAATATAAGAAACAATAAAAATCCTGAGAGACGCTTATTCTTTGCAATCTTTTTTGCCTCTGTCTTTGTTCGGCGCCACACACGATGCCAAATACCAAAGTGGGATTCAACATTAACATCCATAAAGTTCATAAATTTTCCTATGAACTTTTCAAACAAAGTATCATTCTTGAGATCTAACTCATCCTTGTTGAGTAGTACTTTTCCTGGCGTGAATTCCAAACTCTCTTCCGAAATTGGACTTGTATTTGCAGCCTTTGGGATTGCTGCAAAATCTGCAAAATGAGCCTTGGGCTTTTGTTGCTTATTAAATAAATTTTGGCTATATACCTCGAGAACAGACTTTTTACTTCCTCTGTCTGCTGCCTGAACAGCAATATATTTACGAAGATCCTGACGTGTTGTATGCCAGTTACGTCCAATTTTCTTAGCCTCAAGCTTCCCACGACGAGCAAGCAGACTCAAATATTCGGCACTGTATGGGGTGTCTTTTGCGGCTTCTGAAACCGGAATATATGCAGGATTCTGTTTTTTTAATTTTCCTTTACTCACAACGTTTTTTATTACCGATATCGTATCGGATAACTGTATTTAGTTTAGAATTAAACAAAAAAATGACCTACAACTTTGTAGGTCATTTTTAAGGATTCTTGTGGACAAGAATCTTTATTTTTGTTACTCTGTATTACTTTTTTAAACTTTTATTTTCTATAAAACTCTCACATCTCTTACTTTAAATACATAAACCTTAATAGGTATAGCTTATTCAATCAGTATAAACCTTAATATTTTTTGGTGGCCAAACTGTTATTATTGGCACACCAATGATGAATCTCTCATCAATCATTCCAGATGGAGATTCTAGTGTTGTATTGCTTACTACAAAGTATTCGTGAGCATCTAATGCTCCAATATCCTCTAGCCCAGCAATTACAGTACCAAACGCTGGGAGCTCTTTTATCTTGTAATCATCATTATTTCGAATAGAAAGAATGCCATCATTAATAACAACACGCTCCATGGGAAGTCCTATTATTCTTCTCATATATCTATCCGTTCTGTCAGCTTGATCCCTAAATACTATGACTTCTTCTCTTCGAAATTTGCGGCTAAAATATGCTAGTCTATTCACAAGCACAAGGTCTCCAGACTCAAATTTTGGACTCATAGAACTGTCTGGAACGTAGAATGGCGTAAGTAAAAAGTACCTAACCGGAATTGTAAGAATATAAGCAAATGAAATAGTCCAAAGTATACTTTTTGCTGTTTGCCAACTCATACTCTAATCGTATATCTCCCCACCTATTTAGCAAGTAATCTCTATGTACATCGCTCATGTATATCCACTTACTACTGCACTACCTCAAAAATATTTAGAGGCTATTTCGTATTTTACGAAAGATAATGTTCCAGTTGGATCATTGGTTGAAATCACCTTCAACAAGAAAAAAATTCCTGCCTTGGTTATCCAAACCGAATCAATAGGTGCACAGAAGGCATCCATTAAAAAAAGTTCATTTACATTAAAAAAGATTCATAAGATTTTGGTTAAACAAAGCCTATTCCCAGAGTCTCTCTTATTAGTATTAGATGAAATGAGTCAACTCTATCTTGAACCTCCAGGAAGCATTTTAAAGGCTCTCACACCAATAAGTCTCTTTGAGGGGAACTCAATAACCTTCTCCCCGCCCAAATCACTTCGTGACCCATTTCAAGATCAACGACGAGATATAACCGTAGGCTCACTTAAAGATCGTGTTGAATATTATGAAGCTGTCATACGTGAAGTCTTAGCAAAGAAAAAAATTATAGTAATTTTTGCGCCAACAGTTGCAACAGTTAATTTTCTTGGATCAGTATATGATCACCTACCAAGGAAGCCAATTATCATTCATAGCAAAATTACCAAGAAGGCCTTTCGTGAAGCTCTTGAGCGCATTCACTCCTCCGATGGTCCCCAACTTGTAATCGGAACACCCATGCTTCTTGGATGTATGCGCGGAATTGAACATACTATAATCATTGAAGATTCTGATTCGCCACACTATACACGCACTGAGAGACCCAGAATACGAGCGGTCGCTGCAATAAGAATTTTTGCACACAACATTCAAGCACGACTCATCGAAGGTAAACATTTACTTTCACTGAGAGACATAAAACATGAAAGTAAAGCATTCCCTGCGTCCTCACAACCAAAACAGCATGAAACCCCAAAAATAATTTCTCTTGTGCCTGGAATCTGGAGCGTTGTCAGTACTGTCACACTAGACACCCTACGCAAGCATAATGAACGATTTATTATGCTTGTCACGCGTAAGGGCTTTTACTCATTTGTCTTATGTCTTGATTGTGGAGCTGTTGCAAACTGTGATAACTGCGGTAACCCTCTCGCATTCCATACAAAATTTGCTCGACGCTATTCCTGTCACAATTGTGGTAAAACATATAATCCACATCGGTCTTGTGCAAAGTGTAATGGCTGGAACTTAAAAGGATACGGAGTTGGGACTGAAAGTATAAAAGAGGCCTTAGAACTTTCCTTTCCTCAGAGAAAGTTTTGGACCTTGGACGCAGATAGCGCAAAAACAAAAAAGACACACGATAAAATAGTCCAAGAATTTATAGAATCAGATAACGGGGTTCTTGTTGGGACTGAAATGATACTTGAAGACCCTAGAATTGAAGCCGAACATGTACTCGTAGCACACATAGACAATCTATTTTCTATTCCTGACATAGGTATTCATGAAAAGATTTTGAGTATTCTTATTCGTGCCCAAGAGAAGAGCTTTAATCACTCTTTGTTTATACAGACACGGTTTCCTGACCACCCCCTCTTTCAGGCATTAAAGAAAAATGATTTAAGAGAATTTTTAAAAGAAGAACTGAAGGAACGCAAAGATCTTAACTTTCCGCCATATACGTTGCTTATAAAATGTACTGTTCAGCAAAAAGATGCCGTGGGTAGAACAGAAAAGGTAAAAATGGCTGAAAACATACTCACCCCATTTGTATTTTCAATTGCTTCTTATCCGTCTTATACAAACAAAAACGAGCACATCATTTTACTAACAACAACACCTGAAAAATGGATTCGTGAAGGCGGTGAACTTAGAAATGCACTGCTGGAGCTTGCGGGTTCGTGGACTATTGTCGTAGACCCCACGAGTATTCTATAGTATACGCATGCAGAAACGAATCACAGTCGAGCCCGAGCCAGTTCTCCGCCGGCATGCAACTGCTGTTAACGAGAGTGAATTTGGTACAGATGAACTAAAAGCAACTGTACAAAATCTATCTGACACTCTAAAAACTACGGATGATGGTATCGGTATTGCAGCACCACAAATAGGAATTTCGAAACGAATCTTTATAGCCTCGGAGGAGGCTCTTGATATTGATAAACGGGTGGGATCAGAAGATAAGCCAGAAAAAGAAAAAAGTACTTGGGAGCACTATATATTTATAAATCCAAAAGTTTTAAAAATCTCTAGCAAAAAAGATTTTGGACCTGAAGGATGTCTCTCTATTCCAGGAACATATGGCGAAGTTAAACGAGCAGAAAAAATTAAAGTTCGCGCCTATGATACCAATGGAAAGCCATTTGAAAGGGGTGCTACTGGTCTTTTTGCTCGACTACTCCAGCACGAAATTGACCACCTAGAGGGTGTTCTATTTATAGATAAGGCAAATAAAGTAGTGACTAATGTTACTAGAGACGATGACAAAGCCTAGTATACTATTTTTAGGGAGCGGTGAATTTGCTGTTCCAGTGTTACAATCCCTTATTGACGAGGGATTTCCTATTGTTTCCGTTATTACTCAGCCAGACGAAAGTCCAATTCATGAGTACTGTGTGCCAAATGATATTTCATTAAGAAATTCAACGGAAGATGTGCCAGGGGCCGATATCTTTGTTATCGCGTCGTACGGTAAAATCCTTCCTGAAAAATTTCTATCTCTTCCAGAACATGGAACACTCAATGTGCACCCATCGCTACTACCAAAATATCGTGGCCCATCCCCTATTCAGGGAGCGTTGCTTGCGGGAGAGACAGAGACTGGCGTCACAATAATGCTGACCGATGACAAAATGGACCACGGTCCAATTCTTGCACAAGAGAAATATACCATCAACTCAAGTGAAAACTACCCAATACTACGTGATAGCCTCGCTGAGCTTGGTGCAAAATTACTTATCTCAGTGCTTGAACGACTCATAAACGGTAATGTTCGTAAAACAGAGCAGGATCATGAACAGGCTACGTTTACAAAACTTATCAAAAAAGTAGATGGACGTATTGATTGGAATGCTGACGCTGATACAATCGTTAACCTTATACGTGCCTACAATCCGTGGCCAGCCGGACTTACAACATTTGCTGGTAAAAATATAAAACTCTTGAGTGCACGAATATCATCAACGACCCTACCCGCTGGAGAATTAAAACTCGATGGGGAAGAACTTATTGTCGGGTGTGGAAGTAACTCAATTGTTGTTGAAGAAATACAACCAGAAAGCAAACGTCCTATGTCGGGTGAAGCGTTCGCTCGTGGCTATCTTAAAGACTCACCACCCTATACATTTGAATAGCTCTCTACTGTAGAAAGTACTCTACCAAAAGAAGTGGTGCGAAAATAATATTTGCTATGATTTGAACGGCACGAGAGTGTTGTTCTTCTGGTGGTGGCTCACCTTCATACGTTGGTTCCGGCGGGAAGTCTCCCCCATCATTCTCGCGACGTTCTTCGTATTCCTGTCGATACTCATCGTACTGTTCAGGTTGGAAGTTGTCGCCAACTGGTGGCAGCTGACCATCAAAATGAGGTTCATTAGAACGAAACCCTCCTCTCAAATCTTCAAACTGTTTTAAACCATCCAGTCTCTTTAAGTCTTCTGGTCTAAATCCCCGCTCCTCCAGCTTACGCAGTTCATCGGGTGTTGCTCTTCTTGGGTCCGGGAACTGACCCCCATCGAATAGCTCCCTATCGTTGTGATTAAAGTCTGATGGTGGAAAATCTCCTTTACCGGGAAAGTCACCAGATACTCCAGGAAAATCAAATCCACCATCAAATGGTACTCGGTCATCCTCTCCAGGAATATGATCATCAAAATTTGGAATGTTACACTCTTGAGAATTTTGACGACAGTAGTCAAAACACTCTTGTGGACTCGTACAGCCACCAGGGCCGCTAAATCGTCCATCTTCACGATGGCCCTCTCCAGCATCATCTCCCCTAAATCTTCGTTCTAAGTCTTGAAGTTCATGGAGTTTATCGAGTCTGCGTTCAAAATCACCATCTCCACCCATATCTGACCCAGGTCTACGGAACCTATCTCTTTCACTAAACTCACGTAACATTCGCTCGGCATTCTCTTGCGTTAAACCACCATGGGTAGATGCAAAAGCTACACACTCTTCAAAATGATCTCGATTTTCGCAGTATTTTTTACACTCTCTTTCTTCTCGACATCCACCGGGGCCACCCTCGCTTTTCATTTTACGCTCAAGTTTTAACCCAATCTCATGGTCTCTCCTTTCCTCATTAGATAATAATCCATTTCCTTGTGCAAATTCAAAACACTCTTCTCGATGTTCTGGATCGTCACAATAACGATGGCACTCAACCCCACGACACCCACCAGGACCACCCCTACGTGACGCATCCATAAACCGACGTGCTTGCTCCACCTCTTCTCGAGGAATTAAGTTATGCTCTTCTGCAAATGTTAGACACCCATCTTCATGCCCTGATTGTTCACAATACTCACGACACTCTTTTCCTATACAACCACCTGGTCCTTTTTGAGCTCTTAACCCATTAAACTTCCGTGCCTCTACAATCTCTTCACGTGTCATAAAACCCTCTCGCTCTGCAAAAGTAATACACTCATCAAAATGTGCCTGATCTTCACAGTATGCCCGACACTCATCCTCTCCGTGACATCCACCGGGCCCCACAAAGTCTTCTCTTGATTGATGACCTCTTCGTACTCTATTACGAATATGATCTACTTCTTCTTTTGTTATAAAACCCTGCTCAAGACCGTGATTAATACACTCATCAACATGAGATGGCCTTTCACAATATGCCTTACACTCACTTTCACTGGAACATCCACCCGGACCATTTAATCTTCGTGTGCGTTCTTCTATATGTCCTCGGACACGCTTGGCATCTTCACTATTAAGAAGTCCATTAGCTTCGGCAAAATCAATACAAATAAGTCTATTATCAGGATTGTCACAGTAGCGCTTACAGTCTTCTCTAGATTCACAGCTACCAAGTTCTGCAACCGGGAATGAAATATCTTGTGCATTAGCCACAGCTCCAAACGAAAATAAGCCTACGCTAGCAAATATATACAGTAGAAACGTACGCATAATTATTCGAATGGATTAGTCTTGACGTCCCCATCAAATGGGTTTTGGTATCCATCCTCAAGTACGTTGTCTCCTGCGAATGGATTAACGGCATCAACCGCTGCTTCTTGTGCGGCAGCTGTCGCCTCCATGGCTGCTTTTTCCGTGCCCTGCTTTATACCCGCTTCTAGTCCCACGCCATTACCGTAGTAATATCCGCCAGTAGCACCGATTGCCAATGCAACGATTGCAACCAAAAATGTTTTCATTCCGCCCCCTTGTTCCATAATATATTTTTATAGATTAATAATTGCGAATGCTTACCCTTAGTATAGATAAATACTTATCTAGATTCACTGTTGATAAACAATATCCGGGGTCTGTTCACGAGCTCATGTCGAGGTAAAATTTTAGTATTTTAGCTGACAAGCCTAAATATCTCACTTTTGCGGTGAGCTTGTGAATAGGCCCCTAGCTATTTCCCAATTCTCTGGCCTATCGTGCTTTGTCTTTAACCAATACCAGTACTCAACACCCCATAGATAGAACTCATCAAATCCTGTTTTTGAGGCGTATTCTATAATCCCCTCAAACTTTTCTGGGCTAAAGGACATCTCTTGTTCACTTTGCGTCATCTGTGGGATTGGCTTGGGGCCCCAACTCTCTCCTTGAAGCTCTATCACAACCATTGGTCGCTCACCCGCAACCCACTGTGTAAGTTTATGCTTTGCCCTAAAAAAGCCTGGTGGAAGTGGGTATGTCACGTGTCCGAACGGTTCTTTGTAGATGATTCGGTACATGGTTGTACCGAAAACATCGCTACGCCTTGCTGCCCTAAACCAAAGTGACAATTCTCCAGAATCTGTAACCAAAACCGGATGACTTGAATCAAGGATCTTTACCAAGGCGATTTCCTCCTCCAGAAACTCAACGTTAAGTGGCGGACATATACCGAAAGGTAAGAATGGCTCATTCTCTACCTGCCAATACAGAAGATTTGGTGAATCCTTATATCTCTCAACGGTGGCTGTAATATATTTTTTAATAAGATCTTCTTGTTCGCTACGTGGTAATGATTTTGCCCACTCTGGTTCGTGACACTCTGGCCAACGAGGAACCTTTCTGCCAACTGCTAATATCACCTCTGCACCCTCTTCTTCTGCGCGCTCAACCTGGTAGTCAAGATCACGAAAGTCATATGTGCCACGCCGAGCCTCAACCAGGCGCCAGTATACCGGCAGACGAATCTGTTTTACCCCGAGATCTGTGAGCATAGCTTCATACCCCTCCTTCCACGGAATACCAAAATCCTCCATTGAACTTTGAGAATACGTAACCCCCCACACTCTTGGCTCTAAGATTGGCGTGAGCCCTGCCATATATACCAAAACTAGGATTGATAAAAAAATCAAAAGTACAAAAAATCTAACAATTTGAAATCGTTTTTTCATGAAAGAAACAATAAGTAGAGAGCAAAACTCATTGATAATGCACCCAAAACTTTTACACTAAGCGCATGCACAGAGAAATCTTCTTTTAGGACGCGTGGTGCAAAAAATGCCAAGAAAATAGAAATGATAAATACGAAGAAATATTCAAATGCAGCTAATGCATGAACAACCGAGACCACCCCACGTGATAATGCAAAACTCACAAGAAACGCCCCTATAGCACCAATTGCCTTATTTACTAATAGTAGTGCGCTACCATGTGCCGATGGCAGGTTGGAAGACCTTATTGTATGCCGACAACTCGGTATCAAGAATATTAATAGAGCCCCAAGAAACGACCCCATGCGCGACCAGAACAATCCATCAATAAACCCAGCGTTTAAAAAGACATACTTTAACAAAACCAAACTTATACTTAGTAGCGTTGCCGCTGCCAGAACAATCCAAACTAGGGAATGATAAAAAACGTTTTGATGCTGTCTCTCCCACACCAAGAAGAACCCTCCAAGAATTAGAAAAAATACTGCCTGCAAGCCAAATCTTCCTATATCCTCTCCGAGAGTATATAGAGCCAAAATAAGGGTAAAAAATGGTGCGATACTAACAAATAGTGGCACTACACGGGATGAGTCATAGTGACGAAGTCCGAGATACAAAAAATAAAGATGGCCCAAAAAGAAAATACCAGATATAAGTCCTACAAGTATTATTCGTGGCTCTACATCGAAGCTCAAAAAGGGCAAAAATAACAGAACAAGACCTGATAGTAAACCACCGTAGAATGTGTACATAATGGGCTGTTTTATTGGGCCCGCTAGTATAACCTTATCAATTATCTTTGCACTTCCTGCAAAAAAGTAAGCAACAAGAGCAGCAACTATCCAAGTTTCCATGTATTTAATTTTAACAGCTTATGCACACTATATGCAGGGATAATTAACATGACTTGACTTTTATATATTATATGATATACTATTCTCAAGTTGAACCTTGGATGATAGGAATAGGAGGAAAGTGTGGAAGAATGCATTGATTGTCAGGCGTGGGCCCTGCCTTGTCCTCATAATGATGTATGCGAAGACTGCTGTCTCATATGCCGCAAAGTAGATGACAAGGGCTGTAATCGCGAACGCGACACCTTCTTTCGAGACGATCCCTTTGCGGAACTAGAGGCGTACATAGATGCATCCCAAACCTGTAGTGAGAGAAGGTGATCCAATGCCAAACCTAACAGAAGTACTCAAGGTGGATCGAGAACGCGGCCTCGTCGAGCTCTCGATCCCCGGCACAGGAATTTTTGCTCTCACCCTACGACGTGGTCGTCCCTTCATCATACGTGAGCAGTACTACACATCAGACGCTCGTCTCTCCAGTGAAGAGCGCCGAGCAATGTACGCACGTGCCGGCGCAATACTCCGGCCAAAAAAGAAATAAAAAGCAAAAAGGGGCCTCCTAGGAGGCCCCTGTAGTATTTTTTAACGGCTCACCAACGGCTCATAATATGAGCCGTTAAATATTTTGACCAAAATTGGGCTGGCTTAAAGGATGGTTTCCCATCCTCGGCGCAAGATTAAACCAACCCAATTTTGATAAAAATAAGAGAGTTCTAATAACATCAATTCGCCTGTATCCTTATTAGCATTTTTAAAAACTAAGTCAACACCTTCCAAAACTTTTTATCCACAATTAATATTAGAAAATAAAAACAGCATTAGGGCAACCATAATGATATTTTTATTCCATTTTTAAAACCAAGATTTTAAAAAAGAGATTCTCGAATCATGGTGAGCGCTCTTTCAACCCAAAACTTCCCCGCTTGAGGACCACCTCCACATGTCCCATCTGATTCACCTGGTGGCTTTATCCATAAAAAGGCATCAATACCTACAGCTCCTGTCTCTCTTGTTGGGAGCGCACCAATTGCTACACCAGGAGTGTTGCACCATTCGGTATCTTCTATCGCCCGGCCATTTCTACTTGTATCAATAATGAAGTGCTTACCCCCCAAGAGGCCTGAAACTGTCTGTCCGTAAGAAATCTCATCATTTAGTTGCTGATAGTTTGCAACATTGGTAAAAAAGCCGTCAGCTCTGTCTATTCCGCTTCTTTTTAAAGCTGAAGCCATAATAGCTGGTGAGCGCCAATTACCATGACCGCCATCCAAATAGACTCGAGCATTCTTGTTGTGATCTTTTATATACTCAACTGCTGATTTAAGTTCGCTTGCTCGAACCGCCTGATCCTCGGAAGAAAGGTTTGGAAATAAGCCAATGGCGTCCGGTTCAAGTACAATCCAAACAGAATTATCGCCAATTCCTTCAGAGATACGCTGTATCCAATCTGAGTACTTTACTGTTTTACCAACACCACTCCACCACGTTAGTGTAGTGTGGTCTGGTATATTATAAAGAACCAATATGGGGATTTTTTTTGCATCAGCCGCTTGAGTGACCATAGTCTTCGCACGTTCTGAAACAAAATTAAGATCATCTCCAATAATCCACACCCCTTGAGGAATACAAGCTATACGTTCAAGGAGTTTTGCATCAGCATCATTACCCTCTTGTTTGAGACGGTCAAGTTCACGTGCTGCCTGAGATTTTGGATCACGAAAAAAACTTGACGACTCTAAAAAGCTAGCACAATCAAATGCTATTTTTTTAGGTGGAGGTAGTGAAGGCGGGACAATCACTGAAGGTGGTAATACTGTTACCGGAGGGAGTGTGTCTATAATAATTTCATCCCCATTATCAGTTATTACTTCATTGAGCTCGTTATTTTCTTTTTCTGATAAATCATCGCCCGGTAAGATATGAATTTCAACGTCAGGACCGTGGAGGTCGACACTAACCTTTTCAAAACTCAAAACCAAAAACAAGCCTAAGAGCACAGAAAAAAATAGACCCGTCCAAAGGATGACGGTGCTTAACAAAACAGATTTTTTTGTCTTTTTTTGCGCCATTATCTAAGTCTACTCAATCTCTCTAATTAAATAGTTATCAAATTCGACATCCATAAAATCTGTACGGATGCCAGCATGTCCCTCTTTTAGGAATGGAGCACCTGCTTGGGAACCATCGTCTATGGCTTCTGCCACAAGCTTCCAATCACCCTTGTTATATTCATCTAAGTATAACTGAATGAGAACCGTATTATCTTCTTGGGTCTGGACAACACTTTTAAGCCCAAGCCACTGTTTATGGGGCAAAAGATTTGGGTGCGTATCTCTATTATATTCACCCTCAAAATATGGTTGATAATCTAATGTATAATATTCCCCTCCTATCTTCTTTTTAATGACCGCTGCTCCATCCACACGAATTCCAGCATAGTAGAGATTGTCCCCATCTTGGTATCTATTAAACGAAAGAATTCCATTAGACTCTGCTCGATTAGTACTTTGAGATAGGTTGTCTTTTGTAATCGAAAAATCAAAAGACTGAATAAAGGTCTTCCAGGTATCATGGGTTACAAGTCTAAATAAATTTTGCGGGTAACGACCTTCATCGGTATCATCTGGATCATTACTTAGATATAACTTACGCCAAGATGAATTGTCTTCAAGGGGGCCCTGAATGGTTCTAAAGACTCCCCGTTCAATGACTAAAAAAGCACCTGAGTTCAACCACCAATAAGGACTTGAACTGTTTTTAGGCAAACCTGCCTCCTGTAAAACACCGTCCACATTAGCCGAAAAAGAGAAAAATCCAGACACTTCTTTTTGAAAGACTTCTTGAGAAGATGTACTAGCTACTAGATTATTTACTGGAGTAGGAAGAACGACCTTAGAATGATTTCTGTTCATCTTAGAGAAAACTCTTTCCGCAATACTTTGTTCTTCTTTCTCATTTAAACTTAAAATAGAATTGGGTTGGCTCTTAAAAAATATGTATTTCCAGGAAACAAAACCGTTCCACACCAGAAGTAGGGGCAAGAGAAAAACGAATATAATTTGTACGTTTTTTTTCACCTTTAGAAAGATATATTAATAATTAATTTTGAGAACCCACAGCTATTATAGACAAGTCTTTTATAATAACCTCGCTCTTGCCAGGAACAGGGTCCCAGACCTTGAACCCAATACCTCCTCGACTCAATTTTGGATGCACATACTCAGTTGACACCAACATTTTCCCATCAATAAAACACTGAGTTTTATCGCCCGTTGTTATCATTTCAAAAACTGCAGCGTCCCAAGAGAACACATCTTTAAGCTTAAGATCAACGATCTCATATTTATGACCGTCAACATATTCATCCAAATGAATATACTCCCCCGTGACACTACATGACAGATAGTTATTACTATCTGTATATCGTCCCGCTAAAGAAAAGGATGTCCCCCTGATCCAGTCAACAGTTACAGTAAGATGATAGTCACTTAAATTTCTTGCGCCATCAAGAAATACTGCGGCCCCTGTTTTATCTTCATCTGCGCTTAAGGTCAACTCAGAGTCCTTTATGCTAAAAGTGCTCCACGCCCTAACCCAATCTTCTTCCGAAAGAAGATCATCCATATAAATTGGTAACTGATGAGATTGGCCAGAGTTTAATATGTTTAATAAATCATTATCGTTCCAATTAGGGTCAACCCCTATACGTTTGATCAAAAAAGTATTATCGCCAAAGAAGTTCTGTGTAAATCCAGCACTTGGGAACGTCTGAAAGAATGCCATAGAGTAATTATCACCAACAGAAGAAAGTAAAACCCGTCGAGCATCTACATAGTTTGTATAACCTTGAGCAAAATCTCCATAAGGAAACGCGAAGACGTCAGAATTAATACCCAAAACACGATTTAATTGTTCTTTTGTTTTTGCAAGGTCCTTAGCTATACGTTCTTTATATTCCTCATTGGTTTCAACTCGTCCCAAAGATTCTATCCAAAGCTTATTAGAATAATAATGACCTTCTTCCTTATCCTTAGAAGTCGGAATAAAAATATGTCCATCATAAGCATGAGCTTCTACTTCCCATCGACCGCTATGGATCATTAAGCGTAATTCGTCTGAATTCAAATAGTAACCATTGATATTGTTCTCGGCCAATGACCGTCCTGCAATAATAAAAGTGACGGCCTGATAATCAAGAGCTCGAAGTATGGGATCCACAGGATAATAACTAGATTTTGCCCCATCATCAAACGTCAACAAAAAGGATTTTTTTGGGAGTTTTTGATCACCCCTCATGAAAGCAGTGAAATCCTCTAAATTAATAGTTTTCCACCCCTCCTTCTTTAGACGGAACATTTGTGATTCAAACATATCCCTTGTCACATTTTTTCCATCTGGCTCATCAAGAATTCCGTGATACAAAAGAACTGGTATAGATTCGGCAAACCCCGAGGCAGAGGCAGACACAACCTCTGAATTCTTCTGAAAAATAGTACCAATACTACCAAGAAGGCCTCTTTCACTGTAGCCACGCTTTGTCAGATAAAAATAATAAGAAACATCGCCCTTAAAGCTCAATAGCTCTCTCTTGACCATCTGTTCTGGATATCCTCCCAAAAGAGAGAAGTAAGACACACCTAAGAAGAGAGCCATAAAAACAAAACTCATTTTTAGAACTTTGGTTTTTGAAAAATCGAGATAAGTCATTATCTTGTCCCCCATCTAGAGTCTCTAATAGTAAACATCGCCCAGGGCAACTGCCACATCAACATAACCGTATAAAACCAAAAAGTCAGGACAGACAAAAGCCACGCGCGCGGTCCAACTTGCGTGCGATAATAGATACCATGAAGTAACAACATGAGAAACAACCCGGTTAAATAAGCAAGTGGGAAAATACCTGTCAAATAGGGGTGCCATAACATAGCCCTTATAAAAACAATTGGTGACGTTATAGCTAGAAAGACATAAGCATAGTAAGAAATAGCAGCAAAAATATTTTTACGCCACATAAAAGCACTAGCTATGATAGTCTCTCTAACCCAGGACTTTTTCCATCTTTGCTGCTGTTTAATATATTTACCTATCGTGTGCGGCACAACGGTGTACGCCTTAGCTTCAGGTGAATAAACAGCTTCATATTTTTGAATAATAAAATTAGTCAAACTCCGATCATCACCAAAAGTACATTTACTCCCCAAGAATGTTTGATTCAACCAAGGATCAAGAAACTCAAGCAGATATGACCGACGATATGCAGAACAACACCCAGGACAACAAGTAACATTCCCAAAAACAGATTCTGCCGCCTTATATATACTAAAAGCAATATAATACCGTGTGGCCTGCATTTGCGTCAAAAGATTCGTCTCTCTATTAAATACATCTGTATGACCCGAAACTGCTCCAATTCTTGGATTTGAGAAGTACTTGACCAAATGCTTAACACAATCTGGTTCAATAAAGCTGTCTGAATCGATAAATATAACAATATCATGCTTTGCTCTTTTTACGCCCTCAGCCATCCCATCTCTCTTCCCTCGATTTATCTTCCAATTTACTACTGTCATGGGAATGGTGCCCTTTACCTCTTTTTGAATTTTTAACATTTCTCCATGTGTGTTATCGGTAGATCCATCATTTATGGCAATAATTTCGATTCTGTCTTTCGGATAATTTACATGTACAAAGCGTCTTACCGTCTCAGCAATATTGTCTTCTTCATTTTTTGCCGGTACAACAAAAGTGATCGATGGCTGATATGACTCATCGTGCTCAATAGATCTATGGAAATGAGAAAGAAAAAATCTAGAAAGAATATAGATAAAAATAACCAAACTGTAGATCGTAAAAAACATTGTTCCGCCACGAAAATTGGTCGTCGAAACTTTAAATAAAAAAATTACATAGAGAACCAAAAAAAAGACAAGCCAAAAAGCAACGTCCCTGAATAGGATGCCTTTGTTTTTGACTCTATTGATAAAAGAAAAATAACTTTCTTTTATCTCTTGATAAGATTTATTTTTCACTTTTTTAGTTACGAATTCTAATCTAGCACTCCAGTATTCTTCATCACCTAGAGTGTCACATCAAATGTGGTTGCGTCGTTAACCCACTCATAGAGTCCTGTCCAGTTGAGTCGAATTAAACCAACCGCAACACGATATGTTCCTGGGCCTGGAGCCACCCACTCAAAATCAAAGGTTCTTTCTTCTCCTATCTGAAACGTATCGCCGTTTCGTATGAGCTGAGCAACGAGAACATCAGAAAAATCGTAAACCTCCATATTGATTACAACATGCCCTGGCTCATCACCTAGGTTGTGAACAGTCATTGAAATCATGTGTGAACCATCACCTTGTAACTCTGACGTCGTAACAACGTGTGTTGGTGCGAATAAATCAGTTAAAACCAAAGGACCACCGTTTGACCATGATGGGTCCTGATCGTCGCCACCATCCGTTGAGCCGAATTTTCCGTGGTGACCACTATTACTCTTATCTAAGATGTCTTGACCGAATCCCTCAATAAATTGCCAGTATTTTATGAGCCCAATACGGTCGTCATCTGCTAAGACAGATCCAATATTACCCGCGATCTGAACATCAGTCCTTACAACATTCCAGACGCGCACATCATCTAGAGTTCCGTCAAATGCTTTTATAGCAAGAATTGCGGGCTCTGCGCCGATCCACACAGGATCAAGGTTTCGATCGATAACACCTATTTTAGCTACCGAGTCAACAAGAATACCATCTTGGTAAAGATTCATGAATGAACCGTCATACGACACCGCCGCATGTGTTTGTGCGCCTGGCACAACTGTTCCACCCACAAGTAATGAAGGTACTCCATCTGTACTTAATATAAACTCAAGAGATCCTGCTGCTGTGACACCCAATGACCACGATGTACCTGTAAGATGCTTAGAGATAAGTTTTTGATCTACACCTATGGCATCAGCAGTAAAGAGCGCCTCAATAGTAAATGAGTCTTCTTCAATATCCCATACGCCAACATCTACATAATCATCAACCCCATCAAAAATAATAGATTGACTTGAGTATACAATTGGCTCCCCCTCACAAACACCCTGACCGAGTACTGGATAAGTAAATGTTGAGGTGTGATCTCCCCATGAATTTTTAGTCCATCCAGAAGGACCCGAATTTTCGAATGAAGAATTGGCAATCAAATTAATTGAAGACTCTAATGATGACAAAGATGCACGATCAATCACCAATGAACCATCCTCCTCGATGAGATGGTATACCGTTGCTTCTAGTGCGTTTGGTGGCATTTCAAACTCAAATGAACTGAGCTGCCAATCTGCTGATGACGGCAAAGATCCAATGAGCATGTACACCGTTCCAGAATCAGTAATTACTTCGGCAACAATCTTACTTGAAATATCAGAGATATAATAATCCTGGTAGGTATACATTGCGGAACCAACAACCGATACTGGACTGTGTCGCCACTTTGCATCTCCACCTACATAGCTTGAAATCTCAACGTGAGCACCACGAATCGTACATGCTTCAATTTTTTCATATCCAAACTGAACTAGAGCCGCATATCCATTTTCATAATATTCAACTCTGATTTCATGAACACCTGGTGATAGAACAATCTCGGCACTGTATGTTGTTGCTGCCTGATCATGCCACTCATTAATAATCGCAACATCGTCAACAAACACGCGCACTCCATCATCTGCGGTAATCGTAAATCGATATGTTCCGTCTTCAAATTCATCTTGTCTAATCCACTGTGCTGAGAAGTTATCTGGCTGAATGAGTGGGTCTGGAGAGCCACCGTCACCCCAATCAAAATCAATAGATGCATCATCTCTAACTAAAATTGGTGCACCAGCTAAATCCTTATTAGTAAAGTACCTTGAACAGAAGGTCTCTCTACCAAGCACACCTGGAACTGGATGTGTAAATACAGATGTATTTGAACCCCATGAGTTTTGTATCCATCCAGAAGGACCGGGTGTTTCAAATGAAGCGTTTAGTATCAAGTTGGTATTAGTACCAGTCTCGACAAAACGATATCCATCTACAGTTAATTCTCCAACACTGTTTACCAAGTGAAATACTGTGGCTGCAGTAACATCGGCTGGAATAACAAATAATGCTTCGTTCTTAGTCCAATCAATAGCCGCTGGTCGAGTGCCAAGCCACATATAATCAAACGATTCGTCTGATTTATGAAGTTGCACAAGAAGAACTGTCTCAACATTAGATTTGTAATAACTAGAGAATTCATATTCAGTTCCCGGAGTGACCGAAACCTCATCAAAATACCATTTTGCATCCCCACTTGAATGGTCGGTTACACTAACGTGAGCAGCGTTTAAGGAACAAGCAACAAGTGGAGCATAGGCAAATTTTGCGACAGCATTATAGTGGTCTTCGTAGTATTCAACGCGCAAATCGTGTGGCCCTGCTGTTGCTGCATACTCAACAGAATATGTTGTTGGTGCTTGATTGTGCCATTCATTAATAATGGCAACACCATCAACAAACACGCGCACTCCGTCATCTGCGGTTACGGTGAATTGATATGGTCCGTCTTCCAAAGATATATTTCTACTCCAACGTGCTGAAAAATCATCAACAGGCAACGAAACATCAGGAGAACCTCCGTCGCCCCATTCGAAGTCAATTGCAATATCTTCTCTGACCAGAGAAGGAGACCCCGAAAGATCTTTGTTTGCAAAGTACTCACCAAAGTACGCGTCAGAAGATACCGAAGTAAAGTTTGCAGTGTAGGTAGTATTGCTTGATGGAACCGTTATTTGATGTTGTGCTGTACCGCCATCAGACCAACTTGTAAAAATATTTCCACCCTGAATTATTGGGGCTTCAATTATTCGAGTCCCACCAACTACAGCACTAACAGTAAATGGAGTTTGTTGAGCCTTTTCACCATAAACAACACTAATACCTTGTGGAACTGAATCGATTGTTAATTCAACTTCATTCATCTCAAGATTAATACTTGTTGAATCGCTCAACCCAGCACTATCAGTAACCGTCAAAATAAGTTCAAAGTAAGTGTCGTCACCATGATCAGGAATAACAAATGACCCCGAAGAACCTGGAGTTGTTAAAAGAGGGTGCGTGTGACATGTATTGAAAGGACAGTGATGAGTAACAACCGTCCAACCCAATGACGGACCAGAAAGAACGCCATCTTCAGCGTCTGTTCCCGAACCAGAAAAATTTATAAATTCTTCTGCATCATAAAATACTCCTGGCAAGGGACTGTCTATCGTAGCAATCGGAACAGTTTCCCCAGGGTATAAGGTGAGCGTATCAACACTCTCAAGAGCGCCGGTATCAGTAACAGTCAAACTAACGGTATATGAACCCGCCGTAGTATATTCGTGAAATGGGTTTACATCAGTTGATGTTGTAGAGTCTCCAAAATCCCAAAGATATGTAATCTCATCACCATCTGGGTCAAAGGAGTCACTACCTGTAAACTGAGCCGTAAAAGGAAGGCTCCCAGCAATTGGATCCACTGATGCCTCTGCCGTTGGTGGACGATTTCCTGTAACATATCGCAATCTAATAATCTCATCAGGATAAATACTTGTTAGATACAAGTCATTGTTCGGACCACTCGTAATATCAACTACTGAGTATATTTGTTTACTAAAACTGTTGATGGAGCCAGAGACGTACTGGTTACTCGCATCAACTACGAGATTCCCAAATTCACCACGGGCGTAATCCGTCACAAAAAATGCATTCTGATACTCAACTGGATATTCAGAACCAATATAGAAACTTCCACCGATAATAGAAGCTCCGGGTGGATGTTCATAGAAATAGAGTGGTTTTATATCACTTTGACTCGTATACAAGTCCTGACAAATGCTAAATGACTGGTATCCGCCCTGAACACCATTGCCTTCATAACAAGGCCACCCAAAGTTACCACCAGGTACGGCGACATTCGCTTCTTCAATGTCGCTCCAACCAACATCACCCACAAAAGGGATATCAGTACCAGGCTGAAGGGCAAATCGATAAGGGTTACGAAAACCGTATGCCCAAACTTTTGAGCGGTTATCGCTTGGATTACCTGTAAAGAATGGGTTTGTTGGAATGCCGGTGCCATCCGCATTAATACGCAAGATCTTACCCGCAAGACTATCTAAATTTTGTGCGCGCAAAGCTAGTGGATCAGCAAAATTAAATGAAGATGAATCTCCAACTGAAACAAACAGTGCTCCATCAGAAGCAAATCGAATAGATCCAACTGTGTGACTTTCAGAGTCAGACGGAATACAATCACTTCCTTCTGGATAATCCATACAGGAGCCACTAACTATAGAGCCCAAGATAACCTGCTCAGTTCCGGAAAGAGCAAATTCTCCTGTTGGGTCGGCTGTCACTCGAAGAAGTTGTCCGACTTTTGAACCAGTATAGTCTGCTGGATTGTTTTCGTATGTATAAAGAAGATACACATAGTGGTTTGCTATATAGTTGGGGTCAAATGCCAAATCCAATAAACCACGGTCATTGTAATCGTTAACATTTGGCAAAGTTATGAAAGGCGCTGGGTTAATAGATCCATCGTCAATGTGGGCAACTTTTACCACACCACCCTTCTCTACTACAAAAATATGCTCACCATCTGGAGAAAATCGTGAAGCAACTGGTAAATTAAAACCGCTCGTAACTGTTTCTACAATAAAACCTGCGGGCAAATCATCAACAATAAGAGCCTGTGCAGAAAGCCCAAAAATAAACACACCGAGAAGACTTCCGATCAGTGCTTTTATTGATGTATGTGAGATTAATCGTTTCATATATAGGTAGTTAGTATTCATATCATATAATCAGTCTCTTATAAAGAGGCCCGTGGCTCTGCATGAGAATTATTTTTAACAAGACCGTCCGCACACAAACCAGTATTATCATCAGAACTGTCATCCTTAATTTGATAAACGCGAATATCATCTTTAACATATCGACAATTAAACGAATTTTTAAGCCACTCGCCTCCCAAAAATCGCTCATCAAGAGAATCTCCATCTCTAATGACAACCCAGTCAACCACCCGTGATGGGTCTTCTAGTGCCTTTCCATAGAGATCTGGATCGCTAACCATAATCCACTGGTTGAGAGGAATGTGGCTATAAAAAACAACTGAATCATTATCAAATGTATCAACAAAAATTTGCCCCTCTGTATAATTTGATTCGAGCCATTCTCCGGCATCCTTACGACTTTCGTGCACACTGGCACCAGCAAAACCACGCAATGATTCATTTAATGTAATAATGTTGTTGGTTGAAAACATAATTCCATATTCAAGGATTACAAGCAAAAGTATGAGTGGAGCTAAAAGCTTTAATCGTGTCCTAACCAAAATAAGAGCAGACATCAATGCAAAGAATGGAACAAATGTTATGCCGTATCGAATGTTATGCATGTAGTGTGGATAGAGCTGTGGCACGAAAATCACTCCGTTCCCCAGAAAAAGATTTATTACATAATAAATAATCTGGAGCCCTAAAATACCGACAATAAAATGCCGGAACTCTCGATGATACACCCCTCGCCAAAGAGCATAGAACGCCCCTAACGTGCCGAGAATAACAAGCATAGACCCATCAACCAAAATACTTGTTACCGAAATGTGTGCAAACGTGTTTGTAAGATCATGAAGAGATGGTAGTAAATTACTTTCAAGTAACGACAGCTGTTGAAATTTTGCTGAATATTCACCACGAGCAAAATAGAAAGGGTCATTAAAAATAGTGTAGTTCCATAGAAGCCATAAGACGGGTCCAAAGAATGCTAGTAAAGAAAATAATATCGCTGTTGCTTCAATTTCACTCCACCGTACTCGACGCAAAAGAAGATATATAACAATAGTACCAACAGCGGCAAGACTCAATATCCAACCGTCGTATCGGGACAAGGATGAAAGAGTAAAAAATATTCCTGACAACACAAGCTCTTTTTCTTTCTGAAGACGTGCCCAAAGAAGAAGATAATGAATAGCACCTACAAGCATCGCGATATAAAATATTTCTGAAAGTGGAGTTGCCTGCATGTATAAGATATTGGGATTAAGAGCAAAAAATAAAAATGCTATAACACCAAGTTTTCTACCTCCTAAACTCTCTCCTACTCTATAAACAAAATATGCTGCCATTACATAAGAAATCATTGAAACTAAAATGCCAGACATGCCTGAGTAGTAAGCCCAATCAATCCAAATTGTTGGGAGCATTAGAAAACTTGATGCTGGTAACCACACATATCCAATTTGAGAAAAACCCGGCGATGTACCATCAACAACACGACGAGATAAGTTAAGACGAGCAATACTGTCACCATTTGCATTGGCAGTATCTGATACCAAAACAATAATTAAAGCAAAGATACTCAAAAGCACTGCTGAAAGAATTATTACTTTATTAATATGTTTCGTTAGAAATTTCATTATGTTTTTAAATGAGAGCCATGTTTTGTTTTTTCCCATGTGTGAGGATTGGTAACAATTTGTACGACAGCGCGGACAGTTGCTATAGCAAGTAACATCCAATAAATCGGCGTTAAAAGATTAAATTTCACCAACTCGTATCGTCCACGTTTGTAGAGAGCAAAAATATTTAAGAATGCAAAAACAGACATGCCAACAATGTATGTAAGCACGGCCATATATAAAACAGGTGCCGGATATAATTTCTGGATTATATTTGTTTCGGTCAAAAACCAAGTGGCAAGTAGTGCCCAAGAAACAATATTGAGCAGATTAAGTACCACGGTCCCTGGAACGATCAACAAAAAAGCAAAGAAGTTTTCCCAACCTCCGAGTTCATTTTTACATCGGAATGGGTGTCTTAAATGAACAAGACTTGTTTGAATGAAGCCCTTCATCCAACGAGTACGCTGAGGAATCCACCCAGCCAAAGACGAAGTTGCTTCCTCTTGGCTAAGAGAATTAAGAATACCTGTCTCATAACCCTGACGGTAGAGTCGTATCCCTACATCGCAATCCTCTGTTACGTTATATGGATCCCAAGCACCAATTTCCTTCATAACCAGCTTTCTAAAGTGCGTGCTGTGTCCTGAAAGTGGAATTGGATAGCCAAGTTTTTGTAAACCTGGCAAAAAGTAATCATAGTGAAATGAGAATTCACCATTAAAGAGCATGGTGATAAGATTTTGGTTTGCATTGTAATGGTCTAGGCGTGTCTGCAAACAAGCAATATTGGGATTGTCTTTGAATGCAAGATAGGCCTTCTTAAGCTGATCCTTGTCAGGAATAATTTCAGCATCATAAATAACGAAGAATTCTCCGCGCGCCTCACGAAATGCTACGTTAAGTGCCTTTGGTTTTGATTTTGGCTTTATATCAGGAAGAGTAATGATTCTAAAGTTGTTTGGAGGACCTACCTCCTCAATCGCTTGCCTCGTCTCAATATCATGTTGTTCAAGGGTAATAAGAAATTCAATTTTATCCCGCGGATAATCAATAGAGGTCATTCCTTTAATAATTTGTGGAATTACTTCAGCCTCATGTAAAAGTGGAATAAACACTGTGTACATAGGAAGTTCATCGTCCAAAATAGCTGCAATTTTTTCATCAGTAAAATCAATAAACTCGTATGACTTTCCTCGTATGACTACAAGAATTTTAAAAACTAAAAATACAACGTAAAACAAAGTAACACTCATAGAAACAAAAACGAGCAAGGAAATCTCAACGACAAATTTTAGTACAGCGAACAAGCCAAGAGTCAGGACTCCAACAACAACACCGAGAGAGATATTTTCTGGAAGCCAGTGATGCTTAGCACTGTGGATAGTAGGTAGGTATAAAAAGTCTTGAGTGTTTTCATAATCGTGCCCCCCAACTTCTGAGCGGTGGGGGTAATTAAGAAAATGAATCCGGGCACAAACATGTGAGTAAACAGAAGTTACCATTCGTTGAATGGCTATAACTGGAACTCTAAAAGTTTTTGTAATTCTTAAAATATATTCCACTGTAATAAAAAGCTTTTTTGTTTTTATTCAAAACAACCTCAACCCATAAAATAGGGCTGTATGTTCTCATAATTCCCTCTTACGAGAGTGCTTTTGGAGTACCTGAAGTCGGCCACATTTAAGCATATATTGAATTGTTTGTCAATAACACACAAAAGAGGCCTTTTCGGGGCCCTTTCTTGCGTCCTAATTAAATTGTCTTGTTCCTTACAAGAGAATCATAACCAAAAAAAAGACCGGTGTGAAGTGTACATACTTCACACCGGTTTGTAGGCCACACTGGGCCTAGTTTGTTGAAATGAGGGCGGTTGGGACGCAGAGGCGACCGGGCACCGAGCAAGAGGACTTCCTTGGAAGAACCTCCGTCCCCTCGAACTGATTGGTATACTCGACCTCAAAGAGGTCACCCTTCGAAACGCCGGGCTGACGCATGCCGTAACAAACGAGGTTCTTGGATGGATCCATGACTGGCGTCACGACGCTACCGTGATCCTTCTCGACTGGCACGCACAGCTCCATAGGCTTACGCACATTAGTCTCCTCGTCGAAGAGCTGGAAGAAGGGGTCGCTCGTCTCGACCGACAACCGGTCGAACTTAGTCCGAACCTTGTAGCACTTGTAGTGGTCGACGTGGGAAGTGTCCCACGACGTACCAACAACTGCCGTTGGCACCATGATGAAGTACTCCTTCACCAGGTAGAGAATTTGCTCGCCGAACTGGTTAGAAACTGTGACGAACATCTTCTGGAACTTCGGCTCGCCCGCAGCTCGCTTGATTGGATAAATCACGGCATGTGCGTCTTCGTCCACGATAGGATAGACATCGCCGTCGTGATCTTTCTCGACCGGGTTGCAGAAGTGCTTAGGCCGCCTGACCATGAAGTCGACGCTGCCCGCGAGCGGATCCGTAAGCGTCACCTCTGCACCACCAAAGACTGGTGTCTCAGAGTGCTTGATGCCGTAGCAAACGCTATGCTGTTCGGCACAGCAGTTGGTACTGCACCCATCACCCGTGACGTTGTTGCCATCGTCACAGGTTTCGTCGCCATTCACAATGCCGTCACCGCAGTACTCCTCGGGAGGCGGCTGAGGACAACATTCTTCACCACGACAGCTGGTGTAGTTGCACCAGCCAGGGCCGTAGGTATAGGCCGCGACCTCGTAGAGGGCCTGGGCATTCACCGGCGTAAACGAAATCTGAAACTGCCTGATCTCGTCCACGACGAAGTTGAAATCGGCGTACGTGCCGCCCGTTGTTCCGTACGAAGCGCCATCCTCGAAAACCTCGAGGACGACTGAGACGACAGCCGGGGCGCCGCTCACATTCTTGAACGAAAACGTGCAAACACTCTCCACGCCCTGCTCGGGGATCTCCGGAGCGCAGGTCTTGTCGATGATCTCCAATGGAGGATCCATTGGGCAGTCGTTGGTTGCGAACGCGTGCGTACCGCAAAGAACAAAAGCGACGACCAGAATGGACGACACCAAGCTGATGAACCTCTTCATCTGTATTCTCCTCTTATACTGAATGCCGTCAGCATGCGGTGAGCCTTCATAGCTCAAAAAAGAAACAACTAGAGCTGTTTTAACACTATTTTTGTATTAAGTCAATACTAGAAGAAAGCCTTATAAAAATAAAAATCCACAAAGCTACTAGCTTTGTGGAGAATCTTCGTGCTTATTCACACGCAGGATTTATATTGAGATTGAGAACGTTGTTGTTTGAGTACACGTGGCAACCAGCTCTATCGTATACCCTTACGGCACACCCGTGAGGACCTGCCTCCCATGGGGTCCAATAGACATTCCAGGAGTAAGTCCTGTTACTTCTGAGCCACTTATAGTTTAGCTCCATATGACCATCTTGCTTGCCACCACCATAGTAGCAGTCAACTACGATCGAAAACCGGCCGCCTACGCCCCAATTCCTTGCCTCGACGACAAGAAGGGTTGACTCACCTGCGGTCAACTCAACGTCAACACCACCAGGCTGCTTCACCCAAACATGAGGAGGGCATGTAACTTTCTTGCATTCATCTTGAATGTCAGTACCATATGATGATCCAACGAGACCAAAAAATAGAATACATAGACTGATGAAATAACGACTCAATCTGAAAGTCATCAGATGACCTGCCTTTCGTGAACTTGTCTATATACTCTATACACTAAAACATCTACGAATGCAATGGCTCTATATTTGTTTTAATAGGAAATAATAATTACCATATTATAGATGAGCGATTATCTTGTTGGAATCATCTTGGGTGCTATCCAAGGACTTACAGAATTTATTCCCGTGTCATCCTCTGGGCATCTCATTTTGTTTGAAACACTTTTTGGGCAACGTCCTGGTCTTGGACTTAACTTTGATGTTGCCGTACATGTCGCAACGGCGTTTGCAGTCCTCTATTTTTTCCGTAAGGAATGGAAGTTACTCTTGGATTCATTTATCTCTGGTGGGAACCCTGAGGGACGAAAACTCTTACTAGCTCTCATCATAGGAACAATACCAGCTGTCGTATTGGGACTTCTTTTGGGTGACGTAATAGAAACACAGCTACGTAGTTTGGAATCCGTGGCAATTGGCCTTGTCGTCGGTAGCATACTCATCATGGCCGCAGAATTCCTCTACAAGCGACGCAAACAAGAGGATCGGCCATTTACACCCCTTCAGGCTCTGGTGGTAGGAATATTTCAATCCATCGCCCTCTTTCCCGGGATATCACGCTCTGGCGCCACCATCTCTGGAGGTCTCTTCGTTGGCAAGAGTCGTTATGAGGCAACCAAATTCGCCTTCATGCTATCTACACCAGTTATCTTTGGTGCTGCTGGCAAACAGCTTTGGACGACAATTCCAACTTTTGACCCCGCAACACTCCCACTGTTTGTTATCGGCTTTATATCAGCCTTTATCTCTGGACTCTTCGCGCTTTCATTTATAACAGCACTCATGAAGCATCGAACGCTCTATCCTTTTGTTATATACAGACTTCTTCTAGCCGGCGCTCTCATATTGTTTGTTATATAAAATCCCCTCTTCGGGGGATTTTATTCTAGTGGTAACTCACCTGTCGGATTTTTCTTATGCGCCATATATTCCTTCAGAAAATGGTACACGCCAGGCAAGATCGATAGAACAATAATGACAGCAATAATAGGCAACAAGTACTTATCAACTCCTGGGATGGTACTGCCAAGCCAATATCCAATAGCAGGAACACCAGCACCCCACAACAAAGCTCCAATCACATTGTACGTAAAGAACGTGCTGTATTTCATATTGCCGACTCCTGCAACGATTGGTGCAAAAGTTCGTATGATTGGCATGAAGCAGGCAAGAACAATTGTTTTCGCACCATGCTTGTTATAGAACTTTTCAGCTTCGAGTAAATATTTTTTCTTAAATAACAAAGAGTCCTCTCGCTGAAAAATTCTTCGTCCAACACGATATCCAAATGCATATCCAACGGCGTTCCCCGCAACATTTCCTGTGACTGCAATCCCAACAATTGCCCAGATGTTTACAACATCTTGCGATGCCAAAAACCCTGCCGTGAATAACAAAGAATCCCCCGGTAAGAAAAAACCAAAGAAGAGTCCGCATTCGGCAAATATAATTCCTGCAAAACCAAGATATCCTACTGTTGAGATAAGAAATGTTGGGTCTAGATATCCAAATAATTCGTGCATGTCGTTAGTATATAACAAAAACGCCATAACGAGGCGCTTTGTCATTGGTTATCCTAGCTAACGCCGTGGTCGATTTTTTAGACACTCACGGCAATAAATCTTTCCGTATGTTCCGTCTTGGCGCTTATTTGGCTCAAAAGGGAGCTCTGTTATTGGATTCTGGCACTCCGTACATGTAATTCCCAGAGAGCTTACATTGTGTAATTGTTTTGGTGACCCACCTTGTTGATTATCAAATCCCATTGTTACTAGTGATTATATATAATGTATAGAATTGTACTCCTAAAAATATAAGCTCGCAACTCCAAGTAGGATAGCAATACCAATTGTATTGAGTATAAATGACAGGATGAGAAACTTGTCGCTTGATATTTGAGAGATTCCAAGTAGGCCAACACCCAACTCATCAGGCAGTGGGGACGCAATAATAAACGCGCCCAATACTGGCGTCAAAAATCCAAATCGCTTTGAATGAAACATCTTGAAAATATTTTTTGATCTTGCTCCACCAAAAAGACGCTTCAAATCATCAATGAGTCCATCTCTGATAAATCGAAAAATGAAGTAGTCCCCGATTGCCGCACCAAAGCCCGTTGCAATGGCTAGATACATAAAATTGAGATTACCGGAAAGTAGAATAAGTGCGGCTGTTGCTGGAATAAAAGTAAATGAACTTGCAAAAAAAATTCCTATAAAGAATGCTCCAATATATCCATAATCACCGAGGCCAGCTATAAACTTACCAAAAAATTCTGTCTGAAATAATGAGAATGCAAAAATGACACCTGCCGCAAAAGTCGTCAGGTTGTGATAGACCCAATATTCACGAGCGGATTTTTGTTGTCGGTGTTCTTCCTTGCTAAGCATGCGTCATTTTTGGACTATGGATAAACCTTACCACTGTGTGCTGGGATTCCTTTTTCTGGGCCGGTTTCATCATATCGTGCTTGAAAATCAAGTATACGAGCTTCGCTAAACTCATCAACATTAAATGCATCGAATCTTGTCCAAGCTGCAATCGTAATATCAGTTGGATTTTCATCTCTAACTGTCACAATCATTCGTGGATATGAACGGCCAATCTTTTCTAACTTTTCTATGATGTCAGCGGGTATCGTTGATTTGTATGAAATCCAAACACGTCCATGCTCCAGAGAGTGAACAAGTCCCTCGTCTGGTTGTGGACGGTCATACACACCGTCCAAGACTGGGGTCGCCCAATGATTGCCTGATGTTGGTGGGTTTGTTCCATAATCTACATCCGTACCCTCATCTAAGTGATTTCTTCCTTCACTAGGACTAAATGTTGCAAAGTCATCTCCCAAATCGCGTGGCTCCGGTATCGAATACCACAAAAGAAGTCCGAGACCTATAATACCCAAAAATATACCAATTTGTATGATAAGTTTTTTGGTCTTGCGAGCACGAGTGTCTGCTGCACGTGACTCAAGCTTTTCAGCTCTTTTTTGCTCTTTTTTTTCTTTTTTTGTGGGCTCAACTCCACTCCCTGTACCCACTTCTGGGTTTTGTGTTAATTCATCCATATGTGGCCAGTATAGCAAAATTTAGAGCAGCTTGTCCTGCACGAACACCTTCTCGTCTATTTTGACGGTGGCGGCTTTTTTACCCTCGAGCTCCCAAAGAAAATTCAATATTTCAACCATAGCCAACGTATCGAGCTTGCAGTACTCAAGCAAATCATCCATGAGTTTCTTCTTATCTTTTTTATTATGTCCACGAAGTATCGTATCCATCCAAATTCGCTGTGCGGTCCCACCATCACTAATACTCAAATCCTTATGCGACAAAGCCGGTATCAAAGCTGGCAAAACTTTTTTTATTGATGCGCTTCCAAAAAAATCCTTATCTACAAACCAGCCCTTAGAAAAAGGAATCATCAAATCAACAATCCTGTCGTTAACCGAAGCCATAAAATCTTTTTCGTCAGGAAACATCTCTCCCAATGCCGTGTTACACGATTTTTCAAAACTCTCATACCAAACAATTATCGAACCTTTCTTGCCTATATCTTTTTTGAGATGCTTAATCACATCTGAACCTGGGTGCGTATTCTTTGTATGTAGATATTCTTTGTGCTTTAATTCGTCTCCTGGCTTCTTCTGAATGTGCAAAGAATACTGAAACGGAACTTGTTGGTACGGTCGTATGCCATCAAATGGAGGAACGACATCTGACAGTGTTTCATAATCAAAAAAGTATAGTGGGTATTCAAACCCGTCCAAAAAGTTGGCTATCTTTTTTTTGTCGATTGTTCTTTTATCTTCTTTGACAGCATCTACCTGTCGTTGTTGTTTTTCGGTAAGCTTAATGTCGTCAGGAATTTCAGAAAGAAGAGTAATACCAAGGTCCTCTAGCTCTCCAATGATCTTTGGTCTTGGTGATTGTAAATTATAAATACTATACGTTTCGGACTCCCCCTTTAACGCATAATAAATGTGCATCCATTCGGTAAGTCCGCTCATACCAATATAACGTGGGGAAGGATCTGGCATCTTGCTTGAATCAATGACTTTGTGAGCTTCTTTTATATTTTCTCTTGTAGCATCAATTCTTGATCGCACCTTATCGGTAATATCTGTCGTAGATGTTAAGTCTTCAATGACAATGTCTCCATCGCGTTTATATTCACTATTGATGTGTATAACCGATATGTTTCGTATCTTGAGACCCGAGTCCTCTAACACAACCGTCTGAAACGCCAAGTCGTGCTCATGTTCTACCTTGGCGCTCGTACTTCCTTTAATTTCATACAAATCAAAAACGCCATCGCCGACTATTTTAAGAACGTCGATAATACACGTGATTCCATCTACCTCAAATCGCCCCTGTAATATAACCTTGGCTCCTTTTTTTAAAACTTCTTCTGTCCTTTTTGGTAACGACAGATACTCGTTATAGTTGTTGAAACCAATTCTTACAGCATCAGGAAATAATTTTTCAGCATAGCTTTCAAAAAGATTACCGGCATCAAATATCGCTTGCAGGTTTGCATCGGGTTCTGGGAGTTTTGATTTATCATGCTTCTTAAGCCAGATCCATGCCGGATGCTTGAGAAACATCATGTACTCTGACTTTGAAATTACCATTTTTATATATAAGGTTTTAAGCTTCTTTCTTGTCATTCAACACTTCTTCTGCATGTTCCTTTGGTCGCACCTTCATATATATTTTTGAAATTTTACCATCAGGATCGATCAAAAACGAATAGCGATTAGTTCCAGTGTATTCACGTCCCATAAATTTCTTCTTACCCCACACACCATACGCCTTAACTACTTTTTTATTCTCATCCGATAGTAGTGTGAATGGCAGATTATATTTTTCTTTAAATTTTTTGTGTGATATAACCTTATCGGTACTCACGCCAAGAATTACAATCTTAGATTTTTTATAAGATATATAGTTATCACGGAGCGCGCACGCCTCCATAGTACACCCCGGTGTATCATCTTTTGGATAAAAATAAAGAAGTACCCACTTACCCTTATACTCTTTGAGCTCGTGTACCTTACCGTTTTGATCCGGTAAAGAAAACAGAGGAGCTTTTACTCCTTCTTTTAATTTCATGCCCCTAGTGTAACAGCGCCATTAGTCTAAAACAAATCATCGTGAATGAATGGCGCTAAAGCACATGCAACCGCATCAATGTACGCATGGGTACGTGTAACAACACCATTTGTCATTATCCCAACAAACCCCTCTTCTTGTTTTGAATTCTCGCGATTAAACATACTGTCTGTAGCCTCTCCTAGCTCTTTTCCTTCTCTCATGATATCTAGAAAAGATCCTGGAAGTGGAACACGCGTAGAAGAACCTATACCCATCTTTCCGTCACGGTCTTCAATGGCAACCCAAGTAGATGCATAACAATCCTCTTCAATCTGGTGGATTCCAGCCTCGATGCCAACACCAAAATCAGCATCAAAGATTTCTCGTACCCTACGTGCTCGATTGACAGCACCATCAATTGTCTCATCATCACTCATGGGTTGGTCAGAAACCCCAGAACCAACACCAGCAAAAACAACCTCCCACTCCTCATCAGGCCAAATCGCCTCAAATGCTTGTTTTGTTGCTTCAATTTTTACAGGGTTCTGTGAACCAATAGCTACTCTTTTCATGAGCGTATCTTACCACATGCTTCATTAAATTAATTTTATGCCCCATAATCCAAAAATTATAGTTACAACTTGTGACATTGTTGTCCTGCGAAAGGCTCTTGCCTGAGCAGCTGACAACAAGAAATACTCTCTGTGGTGCAAAAATTTCTTAAAGTATCTACTTGATACTTCTCAAAATTTTTGATTTCGTCTCGTGACTCTGTTTACCTGCGAGGAACGAGTAGTCGAAAATAGGAAATACTCCTGTGGTGCACAGAATTTTGGAATTCTGAAGCACAAAATTAAATTAAAAAAGCATTAAAAAACATAAAACTGCTCAATTGCGTCTGCCCACATCTTGTACCCTTCTGTACTTGGGTGAAAGAGATCCTCTGCGTAGAATATTTCTGGAGATTCTCCAAATAGCCCCTTACTCAGAACAAATATGTCGACTTGAATGGTACCAGTATCTCTCGCAACGACTCTTGCGAGCTCACTATAAAAAGGACTGCGGGCCGCCCAATACCTTCTGATAAGGTAAGGAACAATCTTAACCTCTCCCAAGTCTCCAGGAGTTATAAGCACAACCGTTTCTGCTATAGCATTTGCCCTAACAAGCTCCTTTCGTAGATTTAGCTCAACCTTTTTCCATGAAGTTCCGTGTGTAACATCGTTTCCGCCAATTGTAATAAACATTAAATCGGCACGGTCCCCCATGTCTATCTGATTAAACTGCGCATCAAGGTCGGCGGTACGCGCACCAGACATAGCAAAATTCTTTACATCAAATGTATGGGTATCGGAAAATTTTGAAAGATATTGATAATGGTAACTTCCAGTATAGTCATCAGCACCAACGGCCACCGACGCGCTGTCTCCAACTATAAAAATAGATTTTTTATCAGGACCACCACCAATCGTATAATTCTCTCCCGTCTGCAAATTTATCAAAGTACGAGACTCATTTAAGTAAAACCAAAAACGTCCCCCACTAAAAACAATGTACACGACAAATATTAATAAAATTAAATTATAAGCCTGCTCTCTTTTAGCTCTGTTCATATCCTTCTTCTCTTAGTCGTTGTTCTTTAACCTTTGGTCCCCTGTTATAGCCTCCGAGTGTTCCATCTCTCTTTATTACACGATGACATGGAATGTCATCGTCATAATTAGTATTCAAAATATTACCAACAGCACGATATGCTCGAGGACTTCCTGCGCGAAGTGCAACTTCACCGTACGTGAGGACAGAGCCCCTTGGTATATTCCTTACCACGCCAAACACTTTGTCACGAAAAGGCTTTTGCATAAGAGAAGAATAGCATTTTGTCTAGTTGAAAAAAAGCCATTTTTAGCTATACTAAAAGCAATTACTGTATGTCTCAATTCATATCAGCCGTGACGGGGTACGGCTCGTTTACAGGGAGCTTTTACCTTACAGATCTCTTCGATGTACTAGTTATCGCGGTCTTTTTCTATGCCGCACTATTGTTGTTTAAAAAAACTCGCTCGCTCCCAATTCTTGTTGGGATAGGTGTTGTTATCATTCTGTATGGGCTTTCACAGTTTTTTAGCCTTACGCTTACTTCTGCATTTCTTCAGTCATTTTTTGGGGCGTTCTTTTTGATACTTATTATTATTTTCCAAGAAGAGATTAGGCGCTTTTTTGAGTCAATTTCGGTATTGGGAAGTAGACAGCAAAAAGAGCGAAGCATCTCTCTTAAGAACTTTTTACTTGACCCTATCATTCAAGCAATTACTAACCTAGCATCTCATAAAGTTGGAGCGCTCATCGTATTTACAGGACATGAAAATCTCGAGCGACATCTCGAGGGCGAAACATATTTAGATGGGCTCATCTCCCAAACACTTATCGAAAGTATATTTGATTCGTCTTCTCCAGGACATGATGGGGCTATGGTTATAACCAATAACCGTATTGCAGTTGTTGGCGCACAGCTCCCACTTAGTCGTAACTTCCAAGAGATTGGGAAAGGAGGAACACGCCATGCAGCAGCCCTTGGGCTCGCTGAAAAGTCTGATGCGCTCATAGTAGTTGTATCAGAAGAGCGTGGGACAATTTCAGTGACACAAAATGGAGAGCTCAAAAAACTTGATGGTGCCGAAGAGCTCGCCAGCATCCTACGCAAGTTCTACAAAGAAAAATACCCCACACAATCAGAATCGGTATGGAAAAGAGTTCTGATAAAAAACCTAACAGAAAAAGTGTCTGCTATTGTTCTTGCTGGAGCTCTTTGGTTTTTCTTAGTATTTCAGGCAGGAAATATACGACGTAGCTATGAAGTCCCAATAAGCTATAGAGATTTAGCTGAGAATCTTGTTGTGGAAGATTCAAAAGATAGATTGGTTATTGTGACGCTCGAAAGTCGTGGTCAATCTTTTGACCAACTTGATATTAATTCTCTTAACCTATCGGTGGACGCGCGCGATTTTAAATCAGGAGATCATACCATTCATATTACTGATTCTATGATTCGCAAACCATTTGCCTTTGATATCATTAATATCAACCCCCCAGAAATTAATATTCATGTAAATGAATATTCACTAGCAGACCTGCCAATTAAAGCCGATATCATAGGAACAGTTGCCCCAGGACGACGTATACAGCAAGTAGTTATTACCCCTCGTAACCTTCCTGTGTTGATATCAGACGGCCTCGAACGAACACCCTTATCTATATCTACAAATCCAATAGATGTAACAGGATTGCAAAGTACCGTATCGCGGCAAGCGACCTTTTCGCTGCCAAGTGGTGTACGCTTTCAAAATAACTCATCAATTGATGTTGCGGTGACCATTGTTATTCGTAATCGTTAATTGACGCGAGATTATTTTTTTGCTTAGATGGTTCGAGACACATGTAGCCAGGGGGACTTTTTTTGTTAAAAGAAAAAATCATGTTATCACATACAAGCACAAAAGAGCATTATGAGACTGGCGCATGTATCGTTTGGTGTTTTGATGCGCGCTTTTCTGGACTCTACGACCTTTTTGCTAAATACATACATAATCCAGACCTTATTAAGATTGCCGGGGGTGCCAACGACCTTACAGAGAAAGGACCAGATGCGTATGTACTTGATCAAATTGCGAAATCCATAAAACTTCACCGCCCAAAAGAAATCTTGCTCATGATGCATGAAGAGTGTGGTGCATGTGATGGTAATACCAAAACATCTTTTTATGAATCAAAGTTGGCCAAAGCAAAAGAAGTCGTACAAAAAAATTACCCCGGTATTCCTACCCGAATATTCTATGCAACATTCGATGGTATAATCGAAAAATAACAGATCGTACACTAAACAAAACGCCCCACTTAAGGGGTTTTTTTTGTGCTTTTCTGAAGAATTGTGTTTTCGTATCCAATACTCATCACGCGCATTTCTACTAACTCGAGAAATAAAATGAACAAGAACAATGGGGGCAATAATCCCTAGTAAAGTGCGCATGATATACCCTCCTGTACCACTACAGGTGGTGTACACCTAGCAAAAATTTGAACAAACTATTTTTGTATAAGGGCTAAAAGTGTATTGTCATCACCTATCTGCAAGAAGCCAGATGAGATAAAAATAGACTTGTCTCCCTCAGCAGCCTTAATCTTTCCCTCACCTTTATCCAAAATAGTAATTAAGGGGTGATGGTGATTGAGAATCGTAACTTCACCGTTTTTTGTTTTTGCATTAAAAGACGATATCTCGCCCTCAAACTCCACTCCATCCAATGAAAGAATGCGTGCTTTCATATTAATCGGAATCACTTAAAGAACCCTTCATGTAGAAAAAGTCCTCTGGCTTATCATCGTACTTACCCTCAGTAATATCTTTGAAGTCCTTAATTGTTGTTGTCAAAGAAACAAACTTACCTGGACGACCAGTAAATGCCTCTCCGACAAAGAATGGTTGTGACAAGAATTTTTGAATACGACGTGCTCGATTTACAGCGAGCTTATCTTCATCAGAGAGTTCTTCCATGCCAAGGATGGCAATAATATCTTGAAGCTCCTTATATCGTTGCAAAATCTGCTGTACGCGTCGTGCGACCTCATAATGCTCCTCACCAATAATTTTTGGATCAAGAGCTGACGAAGTTGAATCAAGCGGGTCAACAGCAGGATAAATACCGATCTCTGTAAGTGAACGAGCGAGCACGATTGTTGAATCTAGGTGGGCAAAAGATGCGGCTGGCGCTGGGTCAGTAATATCATCTGCTGGCACATAGATCGCCTGCACAGATGTGATAGAACCTTTATCAGTTGAGGTGATGCGCTCCTGAAGCGCACCCATCTCTGTTGCGAGTGTCGGCTGGTAGCCTACGGCTGATGGCAAACGTCCTAGAAGCGTAGACACTTCTGAACCTGCCTGAGAAAATCGAAAAATATTGTCTATGAATAAAAGCACATCTTTCTTTTCTTCATCTCGGAAATATTCAGCCATGGTGAGAGCGGTAAGCGCAACACGTAGACGTGCACCAGGTACTTCATTCATCTGTCCAAACACGAGAGCCGTCTTATCAAGAACGCCAGATTCTTTCATCTCATTATATAGGTCGTTACCTTCACGTGTTCGTTCACCAACTCCCGCAAAGACAGATGCACCACCTGACTCTTCAGCTACGTTACGGATAAGCTCCATAAGCAAAACGGTCTTACCAACACCAGCTCCACCAAAAAGACCAATCTTGCCTCCCTTAATAAAGGGAGCGAGAAGGTCAACAACCTTAATTCCCGTTTCAAAGACTTCAGTTTTTGTTGACTGCTCAGACAATGTTGGTGCCTGTCTATGAATCGGCCAACGCTTATCTGTATTTATTTTTTTCTTCTCATCTAGTGAATTACCAAGAACATCAAACAAGTTTCCCAAAACTTCTTTTCCAACAGGAACAGAAATAGGAGCGCCTGTATCAATAACTTCAGTACCACGCGCAAGCCCATCGGTTGAAGAAAGAGAAATGGCACGAATTCGGCCAGGCTCTAAGTGACGCGCTACCTCCAGTGTAATCTCACGGCCCTTATCACTAATAGTAAGTGCATTAAGAATCTGAGGCATATCTGATCCGTCTTCGAATTCGACGTCCACTACTGGACCAATAACTTGTAGAACTTTTCCTTTGGTCATATTTCTATCCTAGTGCCATTTGAGTTGAAGTAATTTCGATAATTTCTTTTGTAATAGCCGCCTGTCTTGCTTTGTTATATAAAAGAGTCAGATCATCTCTTAGCTCATGAGCGTTGTCTGTTGCGGTCTTCATTGCTACACGACGAGCGGAATGTTCGGATGCGTTAGCTTCAAGCATGAGATGATAGAGTTGCATACGAATGAGATACGGTATCAAAGATTCTGCTATTTTTTCTGCTGAAGGCTCTAGTATATATTCGATATCATCATTGTGTGTAAGGACCGCCTCAAGTGGATCAAGTTCCTTGTACTTGCCATGCTCAGGTACAATCTCATCTATTGCGGCCTCAATTTTTTCAGTACTTGCTGGCAACACCTCTCGTACCAAGACTTCTTGTTTGAGCGTTGTACGAAAATGAGTAGATATTGTTATAACTCGCCCCCACTTTCCTTTGGCGAAACCATCTATAACAAATTCAGCAAGTGGTGAAACCTCATCATATGAAATCGCATCACCATATCCAGAAAATGATTTTACAATCTTTAATGCATTCTTTTCAGCAAATTGAGATGCTTTTTTACCTACCGCTAAAACCTCTAATTCTGTCTTTGTCTCTTTAAAATATTTTTCTGCTTCTCGTAACACTTGAGCATTAAATGCTCCTGTGAGTCCCCTATCAGAAGCAACCATAACAATAAGAGTTTTTTTGTTTTCTGATGTTCTGGTGTACACGGTATCAACTGGAACAAAACGAGTTACCGTACGCAAGAGCTCTAAAGCCGCAATTGCATATGGACGAGTCTTAAGTGCAACCTCCTGTGATTTACGCATTTTTGTTGCAGAAACAACCTCCATGGCTTTTGTTATTTTGCCAACATTCTCTACTGTAGCTTTTCTTGTTCGTAAATTCTGGAGAGACATAATATTATCTAATTTTTTTATATTCTTCTATGGCGGTCTTTAACTTATTTTCACTGTGTTCGTTGAGGGTCTTGCCAGCCTGGATTGCATCAAGAATTTCTGTTTTGTATTTCTTATCGATGTAATCAAGGACCCCTCTTTCAAATTCCTTGATGTCACTTAACTCAACGTCATCGATGTATCCATTGAGTGCCGCAAACAACACAACCACCTGTTCTTCAAATCCCATAGGTGAAAGGTCTGTCTGTTTTAATATTTCAGTTAGAGCCTGGCCTCGCTGAATCTTTAATTTTGTTGAGTCATCCAAGTCGGATGCAAACTGAACAAAAGCTTCAAGCTCACGAAACTGAGCCAACTCAAGTCTCAACTTGCCAGCCACCTGCTTCATGGCTTTTGTTTGTGCTGACGAACCAACACGAGACACAGATAATCCAACGTTTACGGCTGGTCGAACACCCTTATTAAACAGATTTGATTCTAGATAAATCTGACCATCAGTAATTGAGATAACATTTGTTGGCACGTATGCTGATACGTCTCCAAGCTTTGTCTCAATAATAGGGAGTGCCGTGAGTGACCCTCCCCCATGCTCCTTACTCATTTTGGCAGCGCGCTCCAAAAGACGTGAATGGATAAAGAATATGTCTCCTGGGTACGCCTCTCGTCCTGGGGGTCGTCTCAACAAAAGAGAAATTTCACGATATGCATCAGCATGTTTTGAAAGGTCATCATAAATTACAAGCGCATCTTTACCCTGATCCATAAAATATTCACCGATTGCGGCTCCCGCAAATGGTGCTAGATACTGAAGTGACGCAGATGAAGAAGCTGATGCCGATACAATAACTGTATATTTAAGAGCGTCATTTTCTTCAAGGATTCGAATAAGACGTGCAATCTTGGAACTCTTCTGTCCAATCGCAACATAAATACAAATAGGGGTTTCAGAACCTTTTTCTTTTCTTTGATTTAAAATAGTATCAATAGCGATTGCGGTCTTACCTGTTTGCCTATCGCCAATGATGAGTTCTCGCTGACCACGACCAATTGGAATCATTGAGTCTACAGATTTAATACCTGTTTGTAGTGGAGTATTTACTGACTCACGTTCAAGCACACCTGGAGCTTTTCGTTCGAGCAGGTATTGCTCTGCATCTTGTGGGTGTTTAAAAATGACACCCTTGCCATCTTCTGGTTGACCAAGAGGACTAACCACACGTCCAACGATCTCATCCCCAACAGGAATCGAAAGAACCTTTCCAGTCGAACGTACTCGATCACCCACCTTTACGGGTCCTGCGTCCCCCAAAACAATAACACCTATAAAATTCTCCTCGAGATTAAATGCGAGGGCTTCTCGTTCTCCACCACTTGTTTCAATTATTAAAAGTTCTTGAGCAAGAGCATTTGGAAGTCCGCTTACTTTTGCAATCCCGTCACCAGCCTCCATGACAAAACCAACATCAGTTACTTTTGTTTCGTCTTTGAAGTTTGATATTTCCTTTTTAAGTTTTTCTACAATATCGTAACTCATGAGTTTTTAAACATGGCTTTTAATTTTCCGTGTAATGTCCCGTCAAACTCTCTTGAACCATCTATACTCACACGGACTCCAGCTATTAGTGTTGGGTTAGTTTTGATGACGACTCTATCCTCCGCGCCAAACAATTTCTTAAACGCACTTATTGTCTCGGTTTTTTGACGACGTGCAAACTCCAATGTTATCTCACGCGCACCTTTACGCTTTAGAGACTCTGCACCCAAAGCACGGATTATGTTCTTAGCACGCGCATCATCTCCATTTTTATGGAGTGCGCGTACGAATTTTTGTACGATTTCGGTCGCCTCTTTTTCGTTTCTATCTTGGCATGAATCTATAAGTGCCTTTACATATGAGTCTGTACTATATTTCATACTCTCTCCTTTTTTAATTGCGCAAGGGCTTTCGTAACAAGCTTCTCATCAATCTTACTAGGATCAAGATCCGTATACTTACTAACTACTTGTGTTACGAGTTCACGAGCATATCGCATTATTCGATCTTCTTCGGCTTTAGCCTGTCTATCTGCCTGTTCCTGAGCACTCTTCAATAGGGCGTCTGTCATCTTTTCGGCGTTCTCAATTATTTCACCCTTTTTCTCGTTACCACGAGCCTCAGCCTCTGTTACAACACGAAGAGCTTCACGATCAGCTTCTACCGACTTCTCTTCTTTTAATTTATCGATAGAGCGGAGTCGTTCCTCAGCCTCATCCGTAACTTTGAGACCTTCTTCAATCTTTATTCGACGATCCTTCATAACATTAAGAAGTGGTCGCCAAACAAGATACGTAAGCGCCACCAGAAGGATAAGAAAGTTTACTCCTTGCGAGGCAAGAAGTTTCCAATCAATTCCTAACTGATGCAAAAGATCACTCATAATTATTTACTACTGAACAAACTTGAGTACGAGAGCTACAACAAGTGCATAAATTGCGATTGCTTCTGCAAAGGCGATTGCAAGAATCATAGCTGTCTGAATTTTTGATGCCCCTTCTGGATTTCGTCCAATGGCATCTACTCCCTTAGAGCCAATCCAACCAATAGAGATAGCTGGTGTGATAGTACCAACTGTCATAATAAGTGCGATTGAAAGTGAGTTCATTGCTTCTGCTTCCATTTTGATTTAATTTCTTACTTTTAATAAAACGACCAGGGGCTGTTTCCGAGTCCAAAATTCGGAAACAGCCCCATAATACAAAACTCTAATGTGCCGCATCAGTTCTTACGGCCATCGCGACAAACACCAAAGTTAGCATTGCAAAAATAAAGGCTTGGATAAATCCGACGAATACCTCCAGGAACAGAAATGGTAACGGTAGAATATACGGAACTAAAAATCCAATGATTATGAGTAGGACCTCGCCAGCAAATACATTTCCAAACAATCGAAAGCTGAACGAGACTATCTTAACAAATTCACCGACAAATTCAAGTAAACCAACAAAAGTTAATATCGGATTCTTGAGTGTAAAGTATTTAGAAAAATGCTTGAAAAACCCCATGGCGGTCACTCCCAAAACCTGTATAGCGACAACAGAAATCATGGCAATCACAACCGTAAAGTTAAGATCTGCAGCCGGCGCCCTAAAAAGTGGTGTAAATGTGTGGTATCCATGGTCCATGGTTTCAATTCCAACAGACCCAACAATAGGTAAAAGGCCCAGCCAATTAGATATCATGATAAACAAAAAAATCGTCCCTATAAGTGGGAGGTGGCGTTCTGATAACTTTCTACTACCCAATACAGAATCCATTACATCTAGCCCACTCTCAATTAAAAGTTCAAAAATACTCTGTAATTTGCCAGGAATCATCAAAATACGTCCACGCATCCATACGGCAACTATAAGAAATAACAAGACAGTAATTATGGCTAATAACAAAGAATTGGTGACCGCGAAGGTCCCTAAATAAAAAATCTCCTCTGCTTTTATGGAGATCTCATGCATTGGCCGAATTTTAGCCAAAAAATGTCAAAAAATCAAACCAAAGAGACCTACCTCCTCTTCAAAGACTTCTTATACTTTCTTAGGCCTGCTATTTGCGATTTGGTTATATGAATTGGTGGTCGTCGTTTTTTTATATATTCAAATGACTCGTTCAAGCTCCAACCATTTGTTTTCATAAAATATGCAATAACGAGTGTAGGAGAACGACCGTGTCCATTCAAACAGTGAACATATGTCTTCTTTTTTGTTTTGACAGCAACCTCCAAAAAAGCGACGCCCATCTCGAACTGTCTTTGAGGTGGCGTAGAGTGGTCCCTAACGGGAAGGATGAGTATTGCTTCCATGTCTGGGGACGAAAAATTTTCAGCATGTGTATATTCCAAATCTATGTCTACACGAACCCCCAATTTGCGTAGCTGAACGCTATGTACTCCACAACACAGGTTAGTACCTATGTAGATCTGGGGCGTAATCTTTGAATATTTTATCACCTCATGTGAGCGATATTTGGATTTCTTGATCATATATAAATAGTATAGCGACTATGGTACGGTAAAAAAAGAAGCAAAGGGGTACAAAATGAGTGCGCGAGCGAAGAGGCGGATCGTCTCAATACTCTTTTTGGCCTCCATACCATTAACTTGGCTTTTAGTTAATTGGTTGGTCAAAACATATATCAAACCAAATGTGAAAGAGCCTGTACGAGTGGCTCAGCTTTTGAAAAGCGAAGAGTCTATCTTGGATTTTTTAAACCGTGAGATAGAATCTGTAAATAGAGCCCTCAAAGACCTAGAGATGTTTTCAGAAAGTGAAGTCTATCAAAGATTAGTGCTCAATATTCTTGTTCGCGAAAGCTATGATAGAGCTGTGGAACGAACTCAACAGATTAAACCTATAGAAATCGACGAATGTAGCGCTCTAGATATAAACCTTCGCTGCCTGGTGGATCGCTCATGCTCACATTCACTATGTTCAGCCAAATAGCCGCCTTGCGGCTTATTTTTTATCCTCCAAACGTGATGTCTCGATCAAACGTCCACTTGTCTTTATGCCATACATAAAGATTAATGCCATCTACCAAAAACTCCATCTCAAATCGTTCACCATCTAACTCGTCCTGAAACTTAGCGATCTTCTTTGGGGACGCCACACTAATTGTGGCATGAGGATTATATTCATCCCCTCCGCGATCCTTCTTCAGTGAGCTATCTCTCTTAAATTTAAAATTAACAAGGTCTTTTATTCCACGAAAAAGCTCACCAAGCTCTTCGGGGGCTTTTTTTTTTAAAAAAAGAACACGGTTCTGAAACGTGTCCATGCCACCAACTATTAGCTTCATTGGTTTAAATAATTTTATAGAGTCTTCCAATCCTTCGTATAAATCCTCACGCTCAAGCGCCAAATCAAAAGGAGGTCTCAGTGTTATATGTGACTCAATTTTATAAAACCCTGCTGGAAAATATTTTTCTTTGTAGGTGTCCATCTTTTGAACAACTACTTGCGGCATCTTGAGTGTAATTAAAAATCTCATTTGTGATAGTTTCGCTTGTTGTGTGATATCTTATAGTTCACTTTAGATATGAATGTCGACAGAGTACGATATGCGGGGCGACCCTTTTTGCCACCTGTTTTTGCGTAATTTCGCATACCCTTATTGTACTAGAAAGCACGCTAATACAATTAGCATGCTACGTCTAGTCCTTTATTCTGTACCCGATTTTAAACAAGTACCAAACTAGCGTGCCCAAGCCAAATACAAGTACCGCTATGAGTATTGCACCTCCCATCACGTTTGATTCGCGTATACCAATCATTGCAAACCTTAGACCGTCAACAAAGTAGAAAAACGGGTTAATGAGTGTAAACTTTTGCATTACCTCTGGCAACATATGTATTGAGTTAAATACACCGCCAAGAAATGTAAGTGGCATAATTATGAACGTATTAAGGAGGGAAAGCTGTTCAAAACTCTTTGCCCAAAGACCGACGAGCATACCCAAAAGTGAGAACACAGCTGCAATAGACATGGAGTACAAGAGAAATAGTGCTAAGTGATCTATCGTTGCTGCTGTAAACAAAAGAGCGACAATATATACACCAATACCAACAACAAGCCCACGAACGATACCTCCTATAACAAAACCTAAAATCATTTCTAAATATGAAAGTGGAGCAACCAATATCTCATCAATCGAACGAATCCACTTCATAAAATAGACAGAGCTCGATGCATGAGCAAATGACGAACCAATTATATTCATCATGACTAGACCGGGCAAAACAAAATCTATATAAGAAACACCTGCAAAATCCCCTATCCTGCTGCCAACAATCTCACCAAACACAAAAATATAGAGGAGTGCCGAAATCCAAGGCGTAACAAGAGTCTGAACCCAAACACGAAACATGCGGCCAATCTCTCTCGATACGAATGTAGAAAGTCCTATAAAATTCATTTTTTATTCTCCTTAGCAGTTATCTCTAAGTATCTATCTTCTAGAGTTTTTCCATCCTTAACAAAGTCAGAGAGCTCACCAATAGCTGCGATCTTGCCGTCATTGATGATTCCTATCTTATTGCAGAGATGTGATACCTCTTCCAAGTAGTGAGATGTGAGAAGTATTGTCTTCCCAGCCTTATTCATTTCTTGCAGGTAACGCCATAAATCTCTACGTAGCTCAACATCTACACCAGCCGTTGGCTCATCTAGTATAAGCAAGTCTGGGTCGTGCACCATGGCACGCGCCAAAATGACACGGCGCTTTAATCCACCAGAAAGCTCTTGAAATGCTTTATCGGCATGCTCTGTCATTTCAAACTTTGCGAGAACCTTATCTACTGCCGCTTGTCGCTCTTTGGTCGGTATGCCATAGTAACCCGCCATATACCACACAATATCTTTTGCTTTTGCAAAAATGTCTACATTAAATTCTTGTGGTGCGAGACCAATCTTCTTGCGGGCATCACGATACTCTTTTACCACGTCGATACCAAAAACCTTAATCGCCCCTCCCTGAAAGTTGGCAATTCCTGTAATACATTTTATTGTTGTTGTCTTGCCAGCACCATTTGGTCCCAAAAAACCAAAAAAATCCCCTTGTTTTATATCAAAGGAAATGCCATTAACGGCCACATTCTTGCCATATTCTTTCTTTAAGTTTTTTATTTCTAACGCCTTTTCGTTCATGCTCCAAAGATTTTATGTGTCTCTGTGGCTATGGCCACAAATACCCTGTCACTAGTAAATTCATGACCATTGCCACTCTTCTTTTCTTCAATTAAACGCTCTACAATCTCTAAGTCTTGTCGATATTTAGCAGCAATACCCGACTTTCCTTTTTTTTCTGCATAATTACCAAAGGCTCTTAGTTGCAATTCTAACTCTCTTAGTATCATATGTTGAACTTTGTGTTTCGCAAGACCGTCCTTGTCATTGCTGTCCCAAAGTTCCATGACCTCTTGCATAGTTCTACCATCTACGCCAACAATAACACGAGGAACCTCCTCCAAACTTAGTCTTTCATCAGTATTTTCAGACCGAAAATATTTCACTGATGGCAATCGATCCATTCCGATGTCCTTATCTTTAATTTTTTCAAGTTTTGTTT
>JAQBTR010000012.1 GCA_027624915.1 bacterium
CGCTTGAAGGTAAAGAAGGGGGTGTGGACCGCGAACGCTCACGCCGTCGATCCTCTCATTCTCGATCCGGGGGATCTACCTCCGTTCGAGCGCGAGCAGGGTTGCCAGCTTTTGCCCAAGAAGGCACCCAAGCCAAGCGAGATCTGCGTGCCGGTCAGCAAAGACCCGTCACAGGATCCGACGGGGCACGAAATCGGTACGATTTTTACCTGCTACAAGATGAAGTGTCCCTCCGAGGACAACGTTACGGTGAGTTTGGCTGACCAGTTCGGCGACGGCTCGCTCGAGGTGAATCAAAAGACCACGGCTCGAAGGCTGTGTGTCCCGAATACTCTATCGAAGCCGGTTCCTACGCCGACTCCAACGCCGGTGCCAACCCCGACACCCGATCCGACACCGACTCCCGGCAAGCTCAAACTCGTCATGGTCAAGTTCGTCGGCAAGTTACACGGTCCTGGTGACAACAACTGTGAAGGACCCGGTCAAGGGCTTGTGCTCGAAGGACCGGTCGTCATAAAGCGTGGTGATGAGCAGACGGCGCCAACCGGCGAGAGAACGGTTCAGACTGAGATCCTCTCGATGGACCTGCGTGGAATTTCGCCAATCCTCGGCCAGGTTCGACTTGGCGAGGCGCTTGGTGGTTCTGATCCGCAGGACCCCGATGACCCGCCGTGCGACCCACGTCTCGGACCCGGATGTTCCGGCGGCCAGACCGTGCTCACCGATCTTGGTGACGGTACGTTCAATGTCGATTCATTTTTCGACGTCTGGACTGAGTTGAGCGTTGAAGGTGGACCGGCCTGCGCGCCAGTTTTGCCAGCCGGGTTCTTCGGTACAGACATCCGTGAGGTCGATTCATTTTTCGACGTCTTCACCGAAGTGAGACTGGCTTCGGGTCAGTGCACTCCGGTGATCAATCCGGCCGACCTCTCAGGCGCTCCGGTTGCTCACATCGCCCACGAGGGGCTCACGTTCAAGTGAGCTTCATACCCCTAGAGCTCATGCTCTAGGGATTTTTTTTGGACAAGTTTTTAACCACAAGCTATTATCTTAACAATGAATCAATCCCAAGCGCTCGATATGCTCAAGACTGGACGAAATGTATACCTCACGGGAGCGGCTGGTAGTGGTAAGACTCATGTTTTGAGGCAATATATAGAGTATCTGCGAGACCGCGGAGTCGGTGTGGCTATCACGGCCTCTACTGGAATCGCGGCAACTCACATTGGTGGAATGACCATTCATTCGTGGTCTGGCGTTGGTGTTCGTGATGAGTTGACCGAGGAAGACGTAGACAATCTGATACAAAAGAAGTATCTCTATAAACGGTTTGAAAAAGCTAAGGTTTTAATAATAGATGAGGTATCCATGCTGTCGCCACAATTGTTTGATAGTGTTGATAGGATTTGTCAGTCAATGAAACAAGACATACAACCCTTTGGTGGTATGCAGATTGTGTTGTCGGGGGACTTTTTTCAGTTGCCACCCATTAGTCGTGGTCGGAGTGATGTGCGATTCATCAATTCTTCAAATGCATGGCAGGAGACAGACATACGTGTCTGCTACTTAACTGATCAATACCGTCATGATGACAATACACTAGAAGGTATTTTGGGGTGTATGCGTACGGGGGAAGTTGATGCTAAGAGTAGGAAAACCCTTTTGGCATGCAACGAAAAATCTTTTAAAAGCAAAACAGTACCAACAAGGCTCTTTACACACAATGTCGACGTAGATGAACTTAACGACCAAGAACTCGATAAGATAGATGAAGACGAAGAAGAGTACAAAATGACGGCGGTTGGCAAAGACAATATGGTTGATGCGCTTATGCGTGGAGTGCTGGTTCCTGAGACATTACGTCTTAAAAAAGGTGCGGCCGTTATGTTTGTAAAAAATAATTTTGATGAAGGGTATGTTAACGGAACTCTTGGCACGGTTGAGGATTTTGATGATGGTATACCAGTTATTAGGACTTTTTCAGGAGGTCAGATATATGCTCATAATGCCGAATGGACTATTGAGGAGGACGGCAAGATACTAGCTAAGATTGAACAGATACCCTTGAGGCTCGCATGGGCTATTACTATTCACAAGAGTCAGGGCATGAGTCTGGATGCGGCCTCAATTGATTTGTCTAAGGCATTTGTGCCGGGACAGGGGTACGTAGCGCTCTCACGTTTGCGAAAACTCTCGGGGCTCATACTTTTAGGGATTAATGATATGGCCTTTGCGGTACATCCGGATGTTTTGAAGTTGGACCGTGAGTTCATAAAAAAATCTGATTATTGGGTAAAACGAATTGAAGGTATTGATAAGGACGAAATGAGAACCATGCAGGATTCTTTTATTATTAGGTCTGGTGGCACCCTAGAAAAACGAGAGATCGAAGAAAATCAAAGAACAAAAGATAGTAAGGTAAGCACGCATGAGGTAACACGTTCTTTACTTGAACGTGAACTAAGCTTAAAAGAAATCGCCAAAGAGCGTGGTCTTACAACGGGTACCATACTATCTCATATAGAAAAGTTGAGAAAGAAGAAGACAGAACTAGATATCACATATCTTGAGCCAGATGGAGATGCGCTCGAAGAAATCAAAGTGGCATTTACTGATTCGGGGGACACAAAATTGGCGCCTGTTGCGCGCTTGCTCAAAAATAAGTACACATATGAGGAGCTACGGCTCGCGCGCTTGTTCTTATGAGTGTTTTGATATAGAATTTTTCTGGTCATTCCCTCTCGTGTAATTCGTGCTCGGCTAAAGTTTGCGAAGAACACTTTGCTTCGCATGTGAGGACTCATAGGAGGAGCACGATCTAAAATAGTCGCGGACAGTAGTGGTGATAGCCACCCGTACCAACCATCAACTTCGTATCATATACGGAGTTTTTTCTTTTTATAAAAATATGAGAGAATTATGATAATATATAATTTTGAGAGATTATCTATAAAGTTTTGCATATGTAATATGAATGAACATAGAGAAACCAAACAGACAGATACAAAGCATGAGGTGTTTCGAATCGGCGGGTATTTAAAAGAGGTTGTAACTTTTTATGACCGCGCAGGTAATGTATTACACAAGGTAGTCAATCCACTTATGGTGGAGTTTAAGCCAGGTGACTTTCTACAAATCATCGTAGGAAGTACCTTGCTTGCAGTACCTGTTATGTTTACGGAAGAAGTATGGATATTGGGCCAGTCTCTATCACTGGAAAGAATTATCGCAATTAATATTCTCTCTATGATTTTTATTTCGCTTTTTGTATATTACAACTTTTATCGATTTCAGTTACGAGGAAGCGTTTCTCACTTTATTAAAAGAATATTTTTTACCTATGCTGCATCATTTGCTGTTGTTGGGGTATTGATGATGATTATTGGTAAAGCCCCTTGGATGACCGATTGGGTATTGGCTTATAAACGAGTTGTTCTTGTAGCATTGCCAGCATCGATGAGCGCAGCTGTCGCTGATATGATTAAGTGATATGAAAAAAGCTACATTTGCAGCCGGATGTTTTTGGGGTGTTGAAGAATTGTTTCGTTCGCTCAAGGGTGTTACTGATGCACGCGTTGGGTATGCGGGGGGTGATACAGAAAAAGCAACATACGAAGAAGTGTGTTCTGGAAAAACGGGACACGCCGAAGCTGTTGAGGTGACATATAATCCTGAGGTCGTTTCATATGATGATTTACTCAAAGTGTTTTGGGAGAATCACGACCCAACTACACCCAATAGACAGGGCCCAGACCACGGAACACAGTATCGTTCGGTAATATTTTTTCATGATGAAGAACAAAAGAAGCGAGCCGAAGAATCTAAGAAGTCCATGGCCGAATCCGGCAAGTTTTCATCTCCTATTATTACCGAGATTGTGCCAGCCGAGATTTTTTATGAGGCCGAGGAATATCATCAACAGTATTTTGCAAAGCAGGGCGGAGGGACGTGTCATACATAACCTTGTTTGACTAAGAGTTTTTTTTTGGGCAAAATATATGTGGAGGTTGACCATGAAGGTCTTCGTTGTAGCAATTGCGGTAGTTTCCGCTCTTTCACTTTTTGCATGTTCAGTCAGTAAGAGTTCTCCAGTTTCAGTCTCGAGTTCTTCGTCTTCTTCGGAAATGAGTGGGTATGACAAGTGCGTTCGTGATGGCGGAGTAGTTGACGACGATTGGTCGTGTACTCTCAACGGAGTCACATACTTCAATAACTGATTTGTCGAGAAACCCGCTAGCATTGACTAACGGGATTTTTTATTGTAATGTGATTTTGGACAAACGGAGGTTCCTTGATGTCAGAACAACGCACAACTTCTCGTGAAGAGTCTGGGTGTTACGATGCATCCGATGATGAGATTTATATGTTTCAAAGAGTTCATCCAGCTCTCAAAACAGGTATCTTTCTTTTCGATCTTGCGGTTGTTGCTCTCTTGATTAGTATCGTGAGATATATCTTTGCCTGAACACGAAAGTAAGAGAAGTAAGATCGGTGGTATTATCGATCGTTATCTGGGCTGGCTTTCGGTTGCGATTATTCTTGTTTTTGCTGCCGTTCTGTGTCTTGCAGGTGTAAAATGATTTTGCGTCGCCGGCATGGGTACCCTTGGTACCTTACGCTTTTGATGTTCGCACTTGTTTTAGGAATGTTCGTATTCCTTGAGTACCATCTCTTGAACATTGCACACGCCACTGAAGAACGAGAATGGACTTCGACTCAGTTCGTAACGAGTTATTACGTTCGAGACGGCAATCGTATCACAATCGTCGACGAAGGCTTTGACTGTCCTGAAGGCTACGTGTCAGGTAAGAGCGGTCAGTGGATTGAGATTCCTTCACAGGATGATCAGGCCGAGTTTAGCTCGGATGAGTCCGTGTTACGCTTATGCGTACACGACGTCTACGACCCGATGCAACTCATCGAGTACAGTGGCGCATGCCAAGTATGCGTCTGGGAGTCTCCATGAGCACCAACAAAGAAGTCGTTGCCGATGACGAGATGTTCGACGGCGAACGTACGAAGTGTCGTCGGAACTTAGAGCGGAGATTGTCCGGAGGATTACGGAAGAGTGATGAGAGACGAATCTAGTCTGAGACAGATCATCATCGCATTCGTGGTTGTTCTCGGGGCGATATGTCTTCGATTTTTGGTGACTGGGAGTTTTGTAGGATGATGATTGTTGAACGCCTCATCAACATCTCACTCTTCGTTCTTTTGGTATATGCCTATACAATATTCCTTTGTACGTATGGGTGAGTAGGTTACAGGACACTAGCACGTGTCCTTTTTTTGTACTCAAATGTGCTAGTCTCAAAAGAGATAAAGGGGGACGAAGGTGAAATCTCCAAGGCGCTTTAAAGCACGACGCTGGCGGCAGGTTTGGGACATACTTCGCCACCGCCAGTGGATACCAAAACGACAACCCCTTGTTAAACATAAATGCTCCTCGTGCGGGAAAACTTTTAGGTGTCGAGGATGTCAGCATAGAACAAGATGGCTTCCATGTAAGAGGTGTTTGGTCGCTATTCAAAAAGCGGCCTTGGATGACAGACAAAAAAAAGAAGCTGGGTGGGCTCGAGAATTAGCTATACTACGAAATGTGTGTACTCATAATGGGTGCTACAATCGTGTTCGTGAGGGGGTGGCATGCAACTGTCGCGTGTGTCACGAACATGCTAAGTCGTGTCACAATTGTGCAAGACATTTTTGCCTTGAGCATTTTTCTGAGCATCAGTGTGACATGTATCTGGCCGAAGTTTAACCCGCCACAAAGTGGCGGGATTTTTATTGCTTGTTGACCAAAAGATCAGGTAATGGTACAAAAAAATAAAAGGAGATCGGTAGTGAGAGACGGTGTTCGGCAGTACTATCTGAAGCGCGGAAGAATCAGGCTAGTCTTTCTCTCACCAGAAGTAGACGAGCGTCTGACAGACTTAGCGTTTGCATCTGGCAGGGCAAAAGCGATGATTGCTTCCCATGCGAGAAGTCTCTATGGTCATGGAGAACAAGCTGTGCGTAGATTTCTTGATGAAGAAGGTGCGCCAGCGGTGCAATAAAGAAATGATAACCAGGACTCAGCGTCCTGGATTTTTTGTGATAATATTATCTTGGACAAGGAGGTCTCATGCCACAATTTATAAGAAAGCCCGCATGGATTTTAATCATCTTCATGATTGTACTTGCTAGCGTAAGTATGTGTACTGGATGGCCAAACAACTAACCGGACAAACGTCCGGATTTTGTATACAAGACGAAGTGCTTGTATACAAAAAAAGACCTCCCATGGTGGGAGGTTTAATCTATGGTTTCTTTTATCAGTATGGTTGAAAGAACGGCCAGGATTTGTGCGTGACGAGAATATCGAAATGAGTTTCAATAATCGCTTTCAGCGGTCTGGTAATCGGGCCGGTTTCTATCGAAGGCTCTCCTGAGTGTGGATGTATGGCATAGAATTCAAACCCAAGTTTTCTTGAAATACCTAGACATGGATTCCAGTCCCATGGAGTTTGGTGATGAGCGGGGATTACATGAGCTCCTACCTCACCCTTCCAAAGACGCGCCATTGATACTCCGATACTTCCTTCAGCAACGGCAATGTCTCTGAAGTACTTTTCTGAGAGTCGTTTAAGATTACGTGATGTTTTAATGGGGTTTTGACGAAAGAGTATATACTGTTCGTCCAACGGCGCCTTGATGTTTGGTTTGAGCTCATGACAGGACATTTCTCCGCCAGCAAATACTATGTGCCAAACATTATCCGAGCCAGGTCGGTAGTAATACATTTCTAGGGTATTAACATCTCCAACGACGGCACCAATGACTTCGCTTCCTGAAGAAAGCGAAATCATGCTTCCAACTCCATGAGACTGACCTCGAGCGAATGCTTTGGTCCCATCGAGAGGATCTACCGTAAAGTAGAGGTCACCCTCCCGCCTAAAGTCTTCTTCTTCGGCAATGATTCCATAGTCAGGAAAGCATTCGGTAAGACCGTTAAGATATATGCTTTGAGCGGCATGATCAGCGGTTGTGACAAGGTCGTCCATGTCTCCGCTATATCCGCGTTTTTCTGTTGAGACAAACTTGAAGCGTTCTTGGCGAATCGAAAACATTGCACGCATACAGAGCTCACGCATAATGATACCGATTGAATGACCATTGAGGTCGCCAAATTCAACCATGTATGCTCCTTTCTGTGAGCATGCTAACTCAAAAATGATACCTATTCAAGACTCTTGTTTTATGGCATTTTTTGATATAGTATTTTTGTCAGATAAGGAGTAACCATGACCGAGCTTCGTTCTATCTCTGGTGGACGAGATTCAAAGAGAAAGAGACCAAAATTCAGCCCCAAAAAAAGATGGCGGGGACTCACACTACGACAAAGGATATTTATTATCATCGCAATTACTTCGGTTTTTGTTTTTGGATATTCTCTAGTCTTTGTGCCGGTATCACGTAATAGCGCTCGAAACCCATATGATGCAGAGCTAAGGATGCCGGGTTCGGCGTCTGATTCTAGACCAAGGTTTAGGGTTAAGGATCTTTGCTCGAGAGGAGAAGAAGAGATTCCGTTTGAGAAGTTTGTACTCGTTTGTCGTTAGCTGCTAAGCACTTGCTTCGGCAGCATTTTTTGTTGTAGGGTTTGGGTAGAGACATAAGGAGTCAGACATGACTCAACACGAGCGACTTCGCATTATTGTATATGCTAGTTTGATTGCTCTTGTTGCTATTTCAACTTTGGGTTGGATAGCACAATGAGTGTTAGACTCGTTCTTGGAATTTTGTTCATAGCTCTTCTCGCATGGATTATGTTTGTGCCGGGGCCAGTGTTTGGTGCCAGTGTCGAACATTGCAGTAAGTATGAGCGCCAAGGGTACGACTTTTTTTCGAATTCGACATGGGATTCGAATGTCACCATTCTTCCTCCAGACAGAGATGGGGATCGAGCGAGAATCGGACTCCTTGATGAGGGCGAAAATCGCAACATGTACTGCATTCGTCGCAGCGATGCAACTGGCGCATGTGAGCTCAAGTGCCGAAAGTAACGCTTAATGATTTTTTCTGTATTGTGCTTGCTCTAAGACAGGCGGCCATGGAAGATGGTATTGTTTTTCGATTAACGCCGGCCATTCGATTTCTCATGAGAAGAAGGGTCAATGGATGATATCGGTCTTGTTATGACCACTTTTGCAGTATTTGCGTGCATAGCTATCGTGCTAGCCATGCTTCGCTCCCAATAAAAACTGTCCTCGATAAGGACAGTCTTTTTTATTGAAGTAAAACATGCTATCACCTAAATAGATGTAAGCTTTGGAGGTGACGAATGGCCAAAAGTCGAATACTTTTGGTTTCGGGTCTTTTGAGTTACTTCGCTCTCATGAGCTACTCATTTGAGCTCTTGGGTTTTTCTAGAGGAGCTGGAATTGCCATCTTTGTCGTATGTATGATTGGAGGTCTCATTGATCTGCCGATCAAACCCACCGATCTTTATAATGTGAGCTCTCTTAAATCAATTCTGTTTAATGAACAACACCATTTACCTGACTCATTTCTTTTGATTAACGTTGGTGGTGCGATTATACCATCTTTGATTGCCTTATATTTTTTGTCTGTGAGCGGTGGTTTTTGGACGGGCCTTGTCATGATAGCAACGTGTGCTATTACATGTGAGCGTTTCGCATACGATAAGGATGGCGAAGGTGTGACTCTCCCAATATATATACCGATTGGCTTAGGAGTCCTTTTGGCATATATTTTTGCTATTGATGGCACACTCATTCAGACAGCTTACTATGTGGCAGTACTCGGCTCGTTTATTGGTGGAGATATCATCTACCAATCAAAAGCTGATGGGTTCGAAGCATCCTCAATCGGTGGATATGGTACTGCTGATGGAATTTTCTGTGCAGGTTCCTATACAGCTCTTTTGGCAGGAGCGCTTCAATGGCTCTGGTAACTCCAGGCCTTTTTTATTTTTTTGGAAATGTTACAATACCAGCATGAACATACTATATATAGTCATTGGCGTTGTCGTACTCCTTGTGGTGTATGTCATTGCGCTTTATAACGGGTTTGTTCGTCTTCGCGTTCGCATTAAGGAGGCATGGAGTGACATCGATGTCCAACTAAAGCGACGGTATGACCTCATCCCAAATCTTGTGAACACGGTAAAGGGTTACGCAAAGCATGAAAAAGAAGCTTTTGAAAATGTAACCAAAGCGCGGGCCGCTGCACTATCTGGTGGTTCACCACACGAACGAGCTGGCAAAGAAGACATGTTGGCAGGCGCCTTAAAAAGTGTATTTGCAGTAGCCGAGGCATATCCAGAATTAAAGGCAAATACAAACTTTCAAGAACTTCAACGAGAACTATCTGATACCGAAAATAAAATTCAGGCCGCACGCCGTTTCTACAACAGTAACGTACAGCGCATGAATGAGAAGGTGCAGGTATTTCCATCAAACATGTTTGCTGGGATGTTTGGATTCCACAAAGAAGATTTCTTCGACCTATCTGAAAATCCAGAACAGCGCGAAGTAGTAGACGTTAATTTCTAAAATGGCAGAGACGCTCTGGACGCATAGGGATTCCAACATCCGGAAGACTTGGTTTTTGGTCTTTGTATTTTTGCTCATCGTAATGAGCGTTGGTTGGGTTTTCTCTCAGATTTATGGAAGCCCCCTGATTCTTATTTTTGCGGTATTATTTGCATCCATCATGAGCATTAGCTCATATTGGTTTAGCGATAAGATTGTTATTGCAGCATCACGTGCGAAACCAATGCCGGACCAGGACCCATATCAGGATATTCATAATGTTGTTGAAAACTTGGCAATTACCGCTGGCTTACCAAAACCTCGGCTGTATATAGTTGACTCGGCTCAACCAAATGCATTTGCAACAGGTCGCAACCCAGAACATGCAGTCGTTGCCGTAACGACAGGAATATTAAAGCTTATGAATCAACAAGAACTAGAAGGAGTTTTAGCACATGAGATGTCACACATCGGTAATCGGGACATGCTTGTATCAACCGTAGTCGTGGTATTGGTTGGATTTTTACAGCTTTTGTCAGATATATTCTTGCGCTCAATGTTTTGGGGAGGGGGGAAGCGCGACAGCGATAGTGGGGGAAATGCCCACGCGTATATGATGCTTATAGGTATCGCTCTCGCAATACTGTCACCAATCATAGGACTCATGATACAACTTGCCGTGTCACGAAAACGAGAACATTTGGCAGATGCATCAGGCGTTCTCCTAACAAGATACCCCGAAGGGCTTGCTTCAGCACTTGAAAAACTTGATCACGACAATACTCCAATGAAGCAGGCGAACCATGCAACAGCTCATCTATGGCTTGACGATCCATATCAAAACCGTAATAAGAAAAAGCCATCATGGTTTGCAAAGCTCTTTATGACTCATCCACCACTTGGCGAACGTATTGCGATTCTAAGAGGTATGGATTTAAGAGATTAAGTATATGTTATCAAAAAGAAAAACAAAAATTATCGTGACAATTGGCCCCTCATCAGAAGATGAGGCTATTATGGAAAAATTATTTAGTGTTGGCGCGGATGCAGCCCGTCTTAACTTTTCGCACGGTACTCTGCAAGACCACTCAAAACGCATAAAGCGTATTCGTGCTGTCGGTAAAAAATTTGGACGACACATTGGTATTTTGGGAGACCTACAGGGCCCAAAAATGCGTGTTGGTAAGCTTCCGGATGAGGGAATACTCTTGCGTGACGAAGAAGAAGTTATTCTTGATACATCACTCGATGAATATACCCAAGAACGTATTCCGGTTACATCTCCAATTTTTGAAAAAGGAGTTGATAAGGGAAGCCAGGTGTTTTTGGATGATGGAAGTATTTTGCTCAAGATTATCAGTGTTAAACGCGTATATGGTATTGCGACATGGGGGAAGCGCTTTCGTGCAAAGGTGATACGTGGAGGAACCCTCTATTCACACAAGGGTATTAACGTACCAGATATTAAATTGCGCACAAATATCTTTGAAAAAAATGACAAAGAAGCAATTCGCTTTGCAATACATCAAAAACTTGATTACTTGGCCGTGTCATTTGTGCGCAATCACAAGGATATGATTGAGGCGCGTAAGTTGCTTCGTGGCGCACCAATTAAACTTTTAGCAAAGATTGAGCGACCAGAAGCATTGCAGGACCTTGAAAAAATTATTGAACATTCAGATGCAGTTATGGTCGCGCGCGGTGATTTGGGGATTGAGACACCACTTTGGGAGCTACCAGTTAAACAAAAAGAAATTATTCAAAAATCATTACGATGTTTGAAGCCGGTTGTTGTTGCAACTCAGATGTTAGAGAGTATGACTAAGAATGTCATTCCAACACGAGCTGAAGTATCGGATGTATCAAATGCTGTATATGATTCGGCAGATGCTGTAATGCTTTCGGCAGAATCCGCATCGGGGAAGCATCCGATAGAATCCGTTTTGATGATGCGTCGTATTTTGACAGAAACAGAAAAGCATACGGCCGGGTTAAAGGTTTGTGATGATGGGGAGGGATTCTCTGAGGTAAGCATGGCCGTTGCAAAATCTACAAAATATGTAGCACGAGAGATTGGAGCTGAAATGATTTTGGTAGGAACGGCAACCGGTTATTCAGCACGAGCTGTTGCACGCTATAGGCCGACAAATGATCTCGTTGCAGTAACAACTGATGAGCGTGTGGCGCGACAGCTTTCGCTTGTGTGGGGTGTAGAGCCAATAGTATTAGAAAAAACAAAAACAGTGGAAGAGGTAGAAAAGATTACTCTTACTTATCTCAAAAAAGAAAAGCGACTCTCCGAGGGCGATAGGGTTGTGTTTGTTTCAGGGCAAACGGTGGGGACCGAAGGAATGACCAATAATATTCGTGTATTAATTGTGTAGATATATGTTAGATAAACTGCAACAAATAAACGAGCTTAGAAAAATGAAGGCCGCGGTTGGTGAGGAGCGTGCAACGGTTGAACAAGATGGGATTTCTGTTACGGTTAACGGGTCACTTATGGTGGAGTCACTGTCTCTAAATCCTGACAAATCAGCAAAAGAACAAGAGGGGGACTTACTCAATGTCATTAATGACGCCAACAAAAAAGTGCAACAACAAGTTGCAATGAAGATGAAGGACATGATGCAAGGGTAGTCCTTACTTCTACTGGATAGGTGCGAGAGTGGTTTAATCGGCAGTCCTGGAAAGACTGTGTACCTTTACGGGTACCGAGGGTTCGAATCCCTCCCTATCCGCCAAAATTGAAAATATGGGATACTTCACTTTTTTACTACCAACACTTGAACACCTAGGCCTTTTCAGCTACTGGCTTATTCTACTGGTTTCTTTTATTGAGTCTTTAGTTTTTGTTGGTAAATTTATTCCAGGTGGCATGTTTGTTATTTTTGCTGGTTTCTTGTCAGCACATGGATATTTAGATATTGGTGATTTAATTTGGTTTGCCGCCATAGGTGCAATACTCGGTGATGGTGTAAGTTATTGGCTTGGTAGCAAAGGGATAAAATATTTTCATGAGGAGAAGAGGGTTCTAAAACTAACACATCTGAATCGTGGGCAACAGTATGTTAGGAAGTATGGAGGAAAGAGTATATTCTTTGGTCGATTTATAGGACCCCTTCGTCCAATCGTACCTTTTGTCGCCGGACTGTTTGGCATGGACCGAAAAAAATTTCTACTGTTAAATATCCTAAGTGGGTTTTTATGGGCGATTGGCTATATTTTCCTTGGATACTTTTTTGGTAGTGCTGCGAGTCTTGCTGAGGCATGGATAACCCGAGCAGGGTTGTTTGTACTTGCTGTACTTATATCAGCTTTGGTTATTTGGTGGTTCGTAAAGAAAAGTAGGACTATATTTTTATTTGTTATTTCTATTGCCATTTCTCTCCGAGATGCCGTCATTCATAATCCTGATGTGCAAAACATTATGCGGAGGTACCCATCTCTTTTTGCCTTCATGGCAAAACGATTTAGTAGAGATACATTTTTTGGTTTGCCATTTACGCTCATTGTTTTTGCATTTATCTACGTTACCTCTTTGTTTCTTGGAGTTACAGAAAGTATCATCACATCGGGTCCGATAGTCTCAATAGATGCTCGTGTCGTAGATGTACTCCACGCCTTTCGTGATGCACAACTCATAACATTTTTTACATGGGTAACTCTGTTGGGAAAATGGCAGATTGTTGTTGGAGGGGTTATTGTTGCAATCAGTATACTTTGGATATGGGGCAGGCGTTTTTATATCATTCCCTTTTTAGTAACACTTATTGGAAGTGAGGTCTTTAATGTAGTAGGAAAACTAGTGTTACGTCGTGACCGTCCCGATGTTGCATATTATATTGAACAGGGCTTTTCTTTTCCGAGCGGACACGCAACCATTGCTGTTGCCTTCTATGGATTTTTGGTCTACATACTTTTTTCTGAAATACGACGATGGAAGTATAGGGCAATAATTTTGTTCTGGGGGCTTATTATTATTTCTGGTATAGGGCTTAGTCGTCTGTATCTCGGAGTGCATTATGTAAGTGACGTATGGGGCGGTCATCTTGCAGGCCTGTTGTTCTTAATCATTGGCATTACTTTAATTGAATGGATCAAGAGACGTCGCTTGGCACACATTTCACGAAATATACTACCAAGGGCGAAAGTAGTTTCAGTAATTTTGCTCTTGAGTCTACTGGCATACTATATTCTTTTTGCTCTGAACTACCATCCATTACTAAGTAATTTTGAGGTGATCCACAAGGGGGACGGTGTAGCAAATGCCTTAGATATATTTCAAGACAAAACACTTTCCCGGTTTTCGGAAACCCCTCTAGACAACAAACAGGAACCCCTGAGTTTTATTATTGTCATCAAAGACGATACCGCACTTGTTGATGTGATGAATAGCGCTGGATGGCATACGGCAGACGAACCATCAGTAGTATCTGTTCTGACTTTGGCTAAGTCAGTGCTATCAAGCGAAGCATATCAGACGGCTCCTATGACCCCGTCGTTTTGGAATGCAACTCTTCATGATTTTGGCTTTGAGAAAGAGACAGCTACCAAGAGTGTTAAAGAGCGTCATCATGTGCGATTTTGGAAAACACGCTTTGAGACCAAAGAGGGGAAGCGAGTATATGTGGGAACAGCAAGCTTTGATAGTGGGATAAAATGGCTCATAACTCATACAATAAGTCCTGACATTGATACAGAACGAGAGTTTTTATTTGCCGATTTACAGAGCACAGGACGTATTTCAACCTCAAGCAAAGTAACATTTGTTGAGCCACTACTCGGGCAGAACTTTTCAGGAGATCCATTCTTTACGGATGGTAAATTATATTCTATAACGATAGAGTAGTTTTATTAGAATATATTGGTGGTTTTGATACTCCATGAAAGAGAAGAAAGATAATTTACTTTCAGACGAAAAACGCAAAAAGACCGTAGACGCGGTTATTGCATATTTTAAGGATGCACGAGATGAGGAGATTGGAGTGATTGCCGCTGAAGATCTATTGGATTATATGCTCATGGAGGTGGGTGTCGATATCTATCAAAAAGCAATTAATGACTCTAAAAAATTTCTCAAAGATCGATTTGAGGATATTGATACGGAGTTAGATTTACTAGTTAATAAATAAATATATGAATAAAGTAGTACATTTTGAGGTTCCGTTTGATGACGAGATTCGAGCCAGCAAGTTTTATAAAGACGTTTTTGATTGGGAGTTACAACCGATGCCAAAGATGAATTATGTTATTGCGCGCTCTGGCCCAACAGACGAGAACTATATGCCAAAGGAGTCCGGGTTTATCAATGGTGGTATGTATAAGCGTGACCCCAAGATGAGTTCTTCACCAGTTTTAGTAATAAATGTTGAATCAATTGATGATCATCTCAAGAAGATTGAGGAGGCTGGTGGCAGTGTAACCATGCCAAAGACTCAAATTAGTGACATGGGCCTCTATGCCCAGATAAAAGATACTGAAGAAAATATTATTGGTGTTTGGGAAGACCTAAAAAAATAAAGATATCCCTTGTTAAGTTTTTACGCCCGTTTAATATGTGGATGTGCAAGAGCACTATTGGTGGTCCGGGCATGGGAATCATGGGAAATATCACTTTCGATACCATTATTAGCGACGTTAAGAAGCAAAATTTTGTAAAGCTTCCGTTTGATTTGTCTCACAAAGAACTTGTGGCAGCAGCGGAGGCTTTTTTTGATTTTTTAACTTTGCCAGATAGCGTAAAAAATCAATTTTACTTCAAAGTTGATCCAGATAGTCCTCGAACGCATGTAGGATATATAAGACGTCACGACACCATGGGAAGCGCTGATAATAAGGAGTTTTTTCACTATCATGCGGCAGCCCCAGAGCGCTTTAAAGAACTTGCGGCAATAGAGGAGCCTAAGGTTAAGGCTTTTTTTACAGCAGCTGATAAGGTATTTCAAGCAGGGGTTCATGCTATGAATGACCTTTTGGTTATCTTGGAAGATGGAATCCCTGGGATTCATAAAAGAATCATCCCAGAGGGCGAGCATCCAGCTTTTTATTTACGATTTTTAAAATATGATGCCAAAGGTGAGGGAGAATTTTTGGCTCGTGGCCACTATGATTCAGGAGGTATGACGCTTGCTCTTGCTGAGAGTGCGCCAGGGCTCCGTATTGGTAAAAACGATAAAGATCTTGTCGAGGTTGAGCATGAGCGAAATCATGTGATTTTTATGCCAGCGTTTCGATTTAGAGACTTGAGCGATAATTCAGATTTTACGCCAACATGGCATGATGTTGTTCAACGAGGCGAGGATACATACGATACTGATACGGCACGATGGGCTATAGTTTTGTTTGCTGACTCATCGCATGTTAATCGTGAGAGTAGCGAAGAGGTACACACACCTAAGTATTACGACTAGAAACAAAACTTATCCACTTGACGTTATAGTGTGTGAGTATAAGATTTAAGCAATTGCTTAACTATTTTCTATGCTTACGACTACAGAAATCAAAAAAATGAAGAAGTTGGTAGGAAAGGAGACTACTCTCCCTACTATTTTTAATGCACTTTCTGACCCAAGACGCTTTCAGATATTTCAGTTACTTATAGATAACTGCCGACTGTGTGTGTCTGATGTGGCTAAGATATTTGGGGTTACCGTATCTGCTGCCTCACAGCAGTTACGCGTGCTCGAATTGTCGGGGCTTATTCGCAAGGAGCGAGATGGTCAAGAAAACTGTTTTCAGATAAGACGTGAGAATCCCGCCATTGTTGCTATTATGAAGATGTTTTCATGAGCAAGACAGGATATTATTTTCTGATTTTTATTGGAGCATTCATGGGTGCTGTCCTGTGGAGATTTTATAGTGCTGAACGGGTTGAGTTGCCAAAGGGAGAGACCACAACTGAAATCGTTATGATCGATGACAACTCTTCTCAAAATGGGGAAATAGAAAATACAAGTATGGATGGAGGTGATCCATCTCTACAAAAGCAAGTTGAGAAAGAGATTATGGTAACAGACGGTGAACGACACACAATACCATTGGATGAAATTCGTCGTGGGTGTCCCGGCAAAGATTGCATTCTATCTATTGATGCGCCAGAGTTTGAGTCCACAAAGTCCGCCGAAAGCTGGCTTGATGATGCAGCCCCAGGTATCGTGTTTTCTAAGGGAGACACAAATAGATTTTATGCATACGACATACTCATCAGTCATGAGATTGTTAATGACACCATTGATGGCCAGCGCGTTCTTATTTCGTACTGCCCACTTTGTTTGACAGCTGTCGTATTTGATCCGATTGTTGAAGGTGAGCGTGTTGAGTTTGGCGTTTCTGGTCTTTTATGGGAATCCAACCTCATAATGTATGACCGAAAGACACAAGATAATTTTTGGTCACAAGTTTTGGGGGAGGTTGTGCTGGGTCCATTAGCTGGAACCAAGTTGCCACTTTTACCATCTGATCAGGTTTTGTTTGGTAATTGGAAAAAGAAATTTCCAAATGGAGAGGTCCTATCAAGTAAGTTCTTGCGAGGTGGAGGTGGTAATCCTTATGCTGAGACTCATTTTGATGTCTCAAACACGGCATTAAGCTTTGCCGATCCAACAGACACGAGACTTCCATTCGATGACCATGTTTTTGGTATCCTAGAAGGAGGCAAGGCAAAGGCATATCGAGTAGAATCTGTTAGAGATAAAGGCACCGTACGCGACGAGTTCCAGGGTCTAACTATTGAGTTACGTCACGAAAAAAAGTTAGATGTCGTTCGAATGTTTGAGATTTTACCAGAAGGAGGTGAGCGACGTATTAATCCACTGTCAGGTTTTTGGTTTTCGTGGTCAGAAGCCCATCCAGGAACGGAATTGTACAAATGAGTTTATTCAAAAAAATTATTTCTATTACAAATACGGAAACATATTTTATCGTCAATTCTAAAATAACATGAAAGAACTAGTTTTTATTTTAGCTTTAGTCATTATTATCTTGGTGGGTGTCTTGTTGATACCAGGTTTTGACACAGAAGAGACAGCAGGTCCTGTGGGTGAGGAGATTGGCATGGAAGAGGTATCTCGTGTCGGAGATACCACGGGTGCGGCTGATGAGGTTGAAGATGCTAATACAAAACAAGTACAAATGGATACACAATCGCTTAAATTATCTGGGGGTATCTTTGATATGGAATTTGTCGATTATGATGGAAATGCTGTTCATCTTTCAGATTTATCTGGTAAACCACTCGTTGTTAACTCGTGGGCCAAGTGGTGTCCGTTCTGTGTTAGAGAGCTACCGGATTTTGCGAGTGTACAAGAAGAACTAGGTGACAGCGTTGTGTTTGTAGCTATCAACAGACAAGAATCATTGAGTAAGGCTAAGGGTTATACTGATGACCTTGGACTTACGGACAAAATGATTTTCTGGCGTGATCCAGATGATAGGTTTTATAAAAATCTTGGGCATCCGTCAATGCCTCAGACATTATTTATCAAAAGAGATGGAACAATTAATTTTCATAAGCGTGGTGTGATGACGAGAGAAGAAGTGCTTGGGCAAGCACGTGCACTATTAAATTAGTATGTTGGAAATAGAAACAATTGGTTTTATTATCCCAGCATTTTTTGCGGGCCTCTTAACATTTTTGGCGCCGTGCACTCTACCGTTGGTTCCAGGATATTTGGGATTTATAAGCGGTGTCTCACTTGAGGACTTGAAGAATCCCGAAAAAGCAAAAGGCGTACGCCTTAAAATTTTTCTAAACGGAGTTTTGTATGTGCTTGGTTTTAGCGTTGTTTTTATGATTTTGGGGACAATATTTGCGGCTGCTGGTTTGGCGTTAGCTGTCTATCAATTATGGCTTACACGAATTGGTGGAATTTTTATTTTGATATTTGGTTTGTACATGACTGGGCTACTCAACCTTTCGTTTCTTAATTTCTTGGGTTTGGAGAAGCAGTTTCCGATCTCTAAGTATATGAAGCCCGGTAATCCGCTCAGTTCGTTTATGTTTGGGGCTACGTTTGCTATGGGGTGGACTCCGTGTGTAGGCCCAGTTCTGGGCTCTATTCTTACGTTGGCCGCAACCACAGGCACGGTGGGGCAAGGCACATTTCTGCTTGGAATATTTGCATTAGGACTTGCCGTCCCTTTTTTGTTAATTGCTGGTGGCATTGGTTCGGCTGCACGCTACCTAGATCGTATAATGCCGTATCTCAAATTTGTTTCTGTCATCGGTGGAGTGTTCCTTATTTTTCTTGGAGTACTTTTGGTTACAGATAATTTTTCACTATGGCTCTCAAAAGCTTATGAGTGGTTTGGAGTTGTTGGTTACGATAAGTTATTAGATTACCTCTAGGGTGGGTACAAAAAAAGCTAGGTCGTGTGACCTAGCGTAGACTAAGAGTTAGGAGCCGTATGGTCGACAGACAGCGCCTTTTGCGGCTTGGAATAGGAGGATCGCCGTTCGTCGTCCAAGGGGGATAGAGAAGATACTTTGCGGGGCATCTCTCCCGTCGCATATGAGTGCATCAGTATGCCAACCTACGAGAGACTGCTCGTCAGCTCTCTTGCTAAGCCAGTTACCAATTGGGTCAAGGATTAGACCAAGCGGAGTCTGGAAGAACCAGGTGATGAGCATGACAACGGCGAAGAGAGCCGTTGGTCCAAAAAAGATCCAACCAACGATTTCCAAGAGACTCATCATGAAATCGAGTTTCATGATTGCGAATGCAATGAGTGCTGCAGAGCCGAGGTAGCAGAACGGTGACATGATGCCTCCCATGGTAAGGTGCTTCGAGAGCAACTTACCACAGAGATAGAGGTTTTTAAAGCCTTATTTGAGTACTTAGAGCTTACGAGTTATACTATTTTTATGGAACGAAACTGGTTTTCGCTTCTTTGGGATAGGTCCAAAAAGCCTTTAAAGTCTTTATCATCTGAGGATTTTTTGGCACTCCTAAAACCAAAATGTAGAGAAATAGTTACAGAGCGAGAGCTCAAGTCTCTTTTAGATTCGAAGAAAAAGCTTCGAATTAAGTATGGCATTGATGCGACGGGTTCTGATGTGCACTTGGGGCACGCAGTCCCAGTTATGCTTCTTAATTTGTTTCAGCGAGCCGGACATGAAATTCATTTTATAATCGGTGACTTTACCGGCAAGATTGGTGATCCATCAGGACGTTCGGACAAGCGAAAAGAACTTACTGATAGTCAAATTACAGCAAACATGAAGAGTTACTCAAAGCAAATTGAGCCACTATTAGATTTAAAAAAAGCTGATATTCATAAAAACTCTACATGGCTTAACAAGATGCCACTGACAGATTTTTTTAAGGTACTTACATCAATTAGTTTTGGGGAGGTGGCGCAACGTGAGGACTTTCGTGAACGCATCGCCTCAGGCGCGGGAGTCTCAATGCGCGAGGCGAATTATGCGGCCCTCATGGCGGTCGACTCTTTGCATGTAAAAGCAGATGTTGAGGTGGGCGGAATTGATCAGCTTTTAAACTTTATGCAGGCGCGCAATGTAATGTCTCACGACAAATCCATTGGAAAGCCCGAAGTTGTCCTTGCAACACCACTTATTGAAGGAACATCGGGAGATGGACGCAAGATGTCTAAGAGTTTTAATAATTATGTAGGAATTGCTGATGAACCTGACAATCAATTTGGTTTAATTATGAGTATTCCTGATTATCTTGTTCAACAGTATTTCATAAGTTTTGGTGATGTATCAGAGGGTGATTTGCACGACCTCGGTTCATTTGTAAAAGGTGAGCCGTTAGAAGCAAAGAAACAGCTGGCTAGCTTAATCGTTGCGATATTCCATGGAGAGGGCAAATCTAAAAAAGCACGAGAAGGATTTGAACGAAAATTTGCTAAAAAAGAATACACAAAAGATGATGAGGTCATTATTAAAATAACATCATCTCCACTAGGGATTATGGACGCACTCATTGAAGCGCATGGAGATGACTTATCCAAGTCAAAGATTCGTATACTTATTGAGCAGGGTGCGGTTCATAGGATAGAGGGAGACAGTTCTGAAACGCTTGGCACAGAAGATACTATTATGCATGATGACCTTGTTCGTGTGGGCAAAAAGAAAATATTTAGGTTTCATCAAAAATAATGACACCAACAGAAGAAATAAAATCACGCATTGATGTAGCCACGCTTGTGAGCTCGTACATCAAACTTGATAAGGCTGGCGTTAACTTTAAAGCTCGCTGTCCTTTTCATTCAGAAAAAACTGCTAGCTTTCATGTTTCCCCATCTAGAGATATTTGGCATTGCTTTGGTTGTGGTAAGGGGGGGGATATATTCAAGTTTGTCATGGAGATGGACGGTCTTGAGTTTGTGGAGGCATTACGAGTTTTGGCTGACCGTGCTGGCGTGGAGCTCAAGCGCGAAGACAGTGGTGTGCGCTCACTCAGGCTTAAACTTTTGTCCATAATGGATGAGGCTACAGATTTTTTTGAAAATAATCTCAAAAACAATGAGCCCGCAAAAAAATATTTGGGAGAGCGAGGCTTAAAAGTAGAAACGATAAAAGAATTTAGACTTGGATTTGCACCAGATAGCTGGCGTGTACTTGGTGACCACTTGAAACGTAAAGGCTATAGTGATGTTGAAATAGAAAAAGCGGGTCTCGCCATACAAGGAAATAAAGGACCATATGATAGATTTCGTTCTCGTATCATGTTTCCACTTGAGGACGGGACAGGACGCGTCATTGGTTTTACTGGGCGCATTTTTGGTGAGGAGTCAGAGGGGGCGGCAAAATATATCAATTCTCCACAGACGATGCTGTATGACAAATCTAATTTTTTGTATGGATATGGAAAGTCAAAAGGAGAAATCCGCCAAGCAAAATGTGCTGTGGTTGTTGAAGGTCAAATGGATATGATTATGTCGTATCAAGCTGGCGTGCGAAATGTTGTAGCTGTTTCTGGAACGGCACTTACCGACACACACCTAAAGAGTCTAAAACGATTATGTGAGGATTTGGTATTTTCTTTTGATGTTGATGATGCTGGTATTGATGCATCTCGTCGTGCTGTAGGCATGGCACATGCCCAAGACTTTCATGTACGGATTGCAGATATCGAGGGGGGTAAGGATCCGGCTGATATGGTTCTCAATAATGTTGATGGATGGAAAAAAACAGTGGAGGGTGCAAAAGAGAGCATCTCATTTTTTTTGAAAAAAGCAGTTGGTGATGCATCTCCAACCGACCCCAGGAGCAAGAAAAAGATTGGAGATGAAATTTTGCCATTAGTCTCTCGTCTTGGTAACGAAATTGAGAGGGCTCATTGGGTACGTGAGTTAGCTAAGATTTTAAAAATAACGGAAGACGCATTGTGGCGAGAGCTTTCTAAGTACAAAAGCGGTGCGGCGCCAGTTATGGTTGAGCCAGTAACAGAACCAGTAGAAACTCGAGAATTAACCAGAAAGGGGCGTCTTGAGGAGAGAATTGCAGGCTTTCTGTTAGTGCGTCCAGAGCTGGCCTCACTAGGGGATTTACCCATTAAGGCCGATTGTTCGCTCGTGTCCACCGGAGAGCTGTTTGAGCGCTTGAATAAAGGCTCAAAAGCTGCTATATTGGAAGAGTTTTTACGAGAGCTTCCATCTGACTTGAAGAACGAAGCATCTCGTCTCGCATTTGAAGCTGAGGTATTTGCGGAAAGCGGCTCAGCTACTGAACAAGAATATATGAGTATGCTCCATGCTTGGCGTGAGCTTTCACTCAAAGAAAAACTGGAGACACTTCGGGGCGAGATCGAACGCCTTGAAGTCCTAGGTGATAAAGAGAAGTGCAAAGAGCACATGAAGGAATTTAATCAGCTTGCGACACACCTAGCAAGCGTTGTTACTCTTCACTCACAAGCTTCGGATAATGAAACGGGTTCGTAACGAGGATTTCGCAAATGTTCGATTTCGCCTGAAGACAAGTTTTGTCGTAGCAGAGCTATCCAGAACGAGTATGAAGGATGAAATAGAACATTTGCGGGATACGCAGTAGAAGTAAGTTTTATTATTCGGAGCTACAAAACTATACGATGGCCAAAACCAAAAAAAAAGCATCTAAACCAAAAAAGGTTCTTAAGAAAAAGAAGCCGGTTAAAAAACTTAAGAAAAAAGTTGTCAAAAAGACAGCGAAGAAAGTTGCAAAAAAGCCAGTTAAAGGTAAAAAGGGTAAGGCTAAAAAAGCAGAACCCAAAAAACTTACTAAAAAAGCTGAGCTTGAAGCAAGCATGGACGCACTTGTTGGACGAGGCAAGGAGCGCGGATTTTTGACGTATAGAGAAATCTTGGGAAAGTTTCCACAGATTGAAGATAACATTGGAATGCTTGAGGATTTGTATGCGCGACTTGCTGAAGCAAGCGTTGATGTTCTTGAAGCTCAAGAACTTATTGAAGTAGAAGGAGAGGAAGACACGACGACTAAAAAAAGAAAGGGCAAGGGAAAGACAAAGAAAAAGACTTCGCGCAAAGTAGCGTCCAAGATAGAGAAAGATGGTTCACAAGATTCGGTCCAGATGTACTTGCGTGAGATTGGACGAATCCCTCTTATCAATGCTGAAGAAGAGAGGGATCTTGCTCGTCGTATTGAACGAGGAGAAGAAGAAGCTCGTAATAAGTTAACACAGGCCAACTTACGATTGGTTGTGTCTATCGCTAAGCGATATGTTGGGCGTTCATCTAACCTGTCACTTTTGGACTTAATTCAGGAGGGAAACATTGGACTTTTTCGTGCAGTTGAAAAGTTTGACTGGCGACGAGGATACAAGTTTTCTACATATGCTACATGGTGGATTAGGCAGGCTGTAACACGAGCCATTGCTGACCAGGCGCGTACTATTCGTATTCCGGTACACATGGTCGAGACCATTTCTAAGTTTCAGCAGGTGAGACGACGCCTTACTCAGGATTTGGGCCGTGAACCTCTCCCAGAAGAAATAGCTTCCGAGATGCAACTTCCAGTTGAAAAAATCTACTACATTATGAAGATTTCTCAGGATCCGGTATCACTTTTCACTCCAGTAGGTGAGGATGACGAGGATTCAACACTTGGAGACTTCATTGAGGATGATAAAATTTTGTCGCCAGCAGAAGAGACGTCTCGTGGTATTCTTCGTGACCACATTCAGGAAATTATGAATGACCTATTGCCACGTGAGCAAAAGATTTTGGCACTTCGTTTTGGACTCGAGGACGGAATTGTTCGTACTCTTGAAGAGGTAGGAAAGGAATTCGGTGTTACGCGTGAGCGTATTCGTCAGATTGAAGCCAAAGCAATTGAAAAGATTCGCCAACACGAGAATTCAAAGAAGATTCAAGGATACTAGCTCCGTAATAGATTTTTTGTGAAAGACACGTCGCATTTTCCAGCGAAAGTGCGCGTTCCTGCTCAGCTCGCGCCTTTTTCTAGACAAAAAAGACCATGCGCGCTCGCTTCCGCAAGCTTTCCAAAAAACTATTGCTACGCTTCCTTAGAGTTAGAATAAAAAATCTGGGATCCATATGGATCCCCGTTTGTGTTTAGCACTTTTTTTACTTACTTCTTTTTTTTACCAACAATTTTAGCAACAAGTTTAATTACCTTATCATGTTCTCGTCTGCTCATACCAAAGAGTTGTGCTATCTCCCATGTTGTTCTCGGATGATGATTTTTTGGTAAGATGAATGGCTTTTGCTTCGCCATATGCTTGTACCTCTACAGTTAGATTAACATAAAAAATGACCCCAGTTGGGGTCAGGTCGGTTTCAGGCACGCGGCGTTGTTGGGGTTCCCACAGTGATAGGGTGGCCCGTGGGTGATTTCGGCAAGTAATTCTTGAGCACGTTCAGTTGAGACAGGGTAACCTTCTGTTGGGATGATGGGGAATTCCTTACCACATCCTATACACGGTTGGACGACTGTTCCTCCTTCGATGATTCTCACAAGAGCCCCTGTTTCTGTCGACTTATAGCCTCGTTGGCGCATGAGTTCTTTGGTGCTCTCATTTTGATTTTCCATGTAGATTTTCCTCCTCGGTACACGTGTAATTGGTTACGTTTCATTCGTCTGCCCACCTTTTTGTTTCCCTAGCTAGTATAGTCAAAATGTTGAATAAATCAAGAAATACGGTATACTAAATCTCACATTCCGGCGTAGCTCAGCGGGTTGTGAGCAACAGTGTTGCTGTCGACGGGCGGGTCGCGCGATGGGGTTAAAAGCAACAGCGTTGCTTTTAACGGGTTGTATAAACCCTGGTCCACGCGATGGGCGTGGAGACAGCAGTTCTCTGTAATCAAAAGTAAAAAATAATAAGCTCCGGCGTAGCTCAGCGGTAGAGCAGCTCGCTGTTAACGAGTTGGCCGCAGGTTCGAATCCTGCCGCCGGAGCTTATTACTTTTTACTAGCAGGTTCGAATCCTGCCGCCGGAGCCAAAGAAGACAATACGAACTCATTTTACCAGTCGCAACGCGACTGACTTGGCACGCGCCGCGTGCGTGGTAGCTTTGTACTCTCGCGTACGCTCCGATCGCGTGGTGATGCCAACTCATGTCGCCAGCGCCTCCCGCTAGTCGGCTCTCCGCCCTTGTGTAATCTCATCTGGCGATGGTTTACCGTTTGAAAAGTGAGGCTTTTCATGCGACTCTTGAGCTATGCTAAAGAAGATCTGCTTACTCCCGATTTCGATTATTTGGTTAGCGCATATTAGTATGGATCGTATGCTAGGGTATGGGTTAAAGCTGGATACCGGTTTTAAAGATACCCATTTGGGCACTATTGGTAAAAAATCAGTTAAGCCCTCAGCGGGTGGGGTGGAATAAAATTTATATGAAAAAGCCATATTACAACAATAAAAATTT
>JAQBTR010000025.1 GCA_027624915.1 bacterium
ATAGGGGGAATCGAACCGAAGCGAGTTGGCGAGCGCACGCGGAATTTCTGATAGAGAAATTCGATTCCTGCCAAGGGCACCAGGGCCGTTAGCTCAGCTGGTAGAGTGCTCCCATGGCATGGGAGAGGTCAGGAGTTCGAACCTCCTACGGTCCACCGCGCAACATTTACTGTATAGAAGAAAGTAAAATCTATCTTGTTAGTTGTCCCAAATGATTACGATGGCGCCCCTACCAGACTCTAGTAAGGGTGTTTATACTACTTATAATATATGAAGCCATCTATCAGGGAGACAATTCATACAGCTCTCATAACCGCACTAACAATTGCAGCAGCCCTTATTTGGAAAGATGTCGTCTCTGAAATTATTCAGAGACTTATCCCGCAGGGTGAACAGTTGTTATTCCAAATTATTTCGGCACTCATAGCGACGTTTATTATCATCCTTACAATTGCGTTAGTACAAAAAACAGAGTCGGAAGCAGAATATATTATAGGAGAGGCCGAGGAGGCCGTAAGGCGTTATAGGAATAAAAATCATGCCACTGATAGGGATCCCAAGGCTGATTCAACAGAAAAATAATTATTGAATATAATAATAAGTAAGCTTTGTTTCGTATTTCTTATATCCTTTATGGCGAATGTTTTGTGGGAGCAATTTCATTCTCGTTTGTATGTTCACTATAAAGGTGGCGCAATCACGAATCGGATTTTAACCAAAGCCGCATTTTTTGACGGTTTCGTTACAATAATCGCTGGTACACTTTTGTATTACGTTCCTCCATTTGAGGGGAGATTGTGGCTTGTTTTACTTGGGTTGTTTATTTTTGCTGTTGGCCTTGAGGTCTTCGCACTCATAACAAGTAGGTGGCAGTACAAATCAAGTATGCCAGTTCTCCCAATACTAAAAGTTGGACTTACTCCAATCGTACAGTTACCACTGATAGGTTATATAGTCTTTTGGTTGGTGGAGACTATTTTATAAAAAGCTACGGTTTAAGAATCCTGTAGATTTGGTCTTCCATCTCGAAGAATTCGTGTGATCTACGGTTTCGTGGACGTGGAAGCGTATTTTTTATTATGCGTTCAATTTTTCCTGGTTGAGGACTCATGATTACAATACGGTCTGCCAGTTCAATTGCTTCTTCGATAATGTGAGATACGATAACAATTGTTGGGCGTCGTTCATGCCATATTTCGAGAAGCGTATCTCGCAATATATCGGCGGTAACCGAATCAACTTCAGAAAACGGTTCATCCATAAAAATTATACGTGGGTCACTCACGAGTGCTCGTGCAATGCCAATGCGCTGTTGTGTTCCACTGGAGAGGTCGTGTGGGCGTAGATGGGGGTATTTTTCAAGGCCGAGTGCTTTGAGCATACTTGAGGTCTTGGTCTTTCTTTCTGCGACAGGTACGTTTTTTGCGATGAGGGCAAGTTCAATATTTTTATATGCGGTAAGCCAAGGTAGCAATGCATATCCTTGAAAAACAAAACTTATATCGTCTCCATCATCCCTACTTAATTTGATTTCCCCATGGTCTGGTTTTATTAATCCTGCCATTGTTTTTAAGAGGATAGACTTGCCAGAACCCGATGGACCTACGATTGATAAAATCTCACCTTCATGTACATCAAGGTTGATACCTTCGATTATTTTTTTATGATGAAGAGTTTTACTGACTCCAGTTAATGTGAGCGCAGACATATTAAGATTCCATATTGCTATGACTTTTTTCTAGAAGCGGCATCCAAACAAGTTTGTTAAGCCCAAAAATCAAAACAAGAATACCTAAGATTCCAGCGGCGGTAACAGTTGGGTTTGTAGAGTAGGCTTGAAAAAATTGTCCGAGTCCAGATATGTTTGTGATAATTTCGGCGGCAATAATTGCTTCCCACCCCTCGGCAATTGCGATTATGGAGCCTGTCACAAGTCCAGGAATTCCGACAGGGAGTATGTAGTGTCGAAAACGTTTCCATCCGGAAAGCTTCATTATTTGAACTGCCTCATCCCATTCACTACGAGTTTGTTGGAGCGCGTTGATGATTGAAAAAAATATTGGCCATAACATAATAATTGTAAGAAGTAGGACAACGGTTCGCTCAGATGCACCCCAAAAGAGCGTTGCAATAGGTAGGAGGGTAAATGTTGGAATGTTTTGTAGCACATCAAAAAGAGGAAGTGCTACTTTGCCACGCTTTCCTTTGTAAAAGAGCGTCGCAAGGATGAGGGCTATAATTGTTGCAGCCGTGTATGCTATGAGCAGCCTAAGGCCAGACGTCCCTATATACAAAAAGAGCTTTGAAACAGGAATCTCTATTGCTTGAGCAAAGACTATAAAGAGAATGAAGGGGACGACTACAATAAGAAGGGTAACAACCAAATGTACCCTAGATTGATATATATCTGACTTATGCCTTCGCATAGTACTTAGTTTAGGTTAAAAACCCTTGATTTTTAAGTCTTTTTGGTGTAAAACTTTTCTATCTGGTAGAACGTTATATAATACAGTCAAAGGGCACGCTATACTGGATCTATATGGAAGAAACACAGCAAAAAGACGAAGAGATTTTAATTGCGGCCCTAGACGACCCGTCGCAGTTTTCTTTGCTTATGGACAAGTATCAGCGTCCGTTTTTGCGACTTGCATATGGCGTTGTCCGAAGTCATGAAGAATCCGAGGATATTGTTCAAGAAGCTTTTTGCGATATGTATCGCAACGCATTAAAATTTAAGAAACAAGAAGGAGCTTCGTTTAAAAGCTGGGCGTATCGTGTAGTTTTAAACAAAGCAATTTCACACTATCGAAAACTTAAGAAAGAACGAGAGCGTTTTACTGCATTAGAACCTGCACACTACGAGAACTTGGGTGTAGAAGAGGGGCTTTCAGCAGATCTTGATGCTCGAATGACTGTAGAAAAACTTTTAGACTCGCTTCCAACCGACCTCCAGCGTGTGGTGACCGCGTATTATCTAGAGGATAAGTCGTACGCAACCATCGCAGAGGAAGAAAAAATATCACTATCGACACTTAAAATGAGGCTGTTTCGCGCAAAGCGAATGCTTCGAGAGTTTATAACATAGTATGAAAACTAGAGACGAACAATTAAAAACGCGTACCATGCGCCGTATATACGGCATCTGGTTTGTGCGCCAAGTATTGCCACTCTTTTGCCTTGAGGTGTTGGTGTTTTCTGCGATTATTGTCGGTGCCCAGAGCTATATGTCCTTCTCGAACATCATGAACAATATTTTGGTACGAATGGACAACTTCTCGCCCATGAACTTTGGTAATTTTATAATGAATGCATTTACTAATACAGAGGTGGTTTCTTTAATACTCTTCACGGGGGCTTTTGTAGTGGGTAGTTTTATAATGAAAGATACATTTAAGCTATCTCGCAAGGGGTGGTCTCTAAGCTCGCTTTCGCAATCAAGATTCTCAAATTTTTAGTTGAGACGAAGTTAAAAATTTTAAGCTTAATGCCGTAGGTATTGGCAAAAAATTTTTGCACCACCAGAGTATTTCTTTTTGTCGACTGCTCGATTCCCTCGCAGGACAACAATGTCACAAGTCGCAGTTGACATTTGGGGATTTTGGTAGAAATGGAGTTTAGGGGTAGTCTCAACAGATTGGTGGAAACCTTTTGTCTACAACTCGCGTTATATAAGGTACAAAGGTCCAAACAAAACATTAAAGGTACTCCAAAAATCTCGCCCCCGGCGGGGTTTTTGTAAATCAAAATAAACGGCTCATATATGAGCCGTTTATTTTGATATACAAAAACCCCGCCGGGGGCGAGATTTTTGGAGTACCTTT
>JAQBTR010000026.1 GCA_027624915.1 bacterium
GCAGGTCGTATACCAATCCTTACCGAGATCCGATAATTGTTCAGCTGTAGTTGCCACCGTCAACGTGCCCCATTGCCCGCCTGACCCCGAAGAGTGCTCGTTAGCAGCAAATAGCTTTTTACCCTCCGCCTCGAATACATAAGACGTGACCGAAAAAGTTGCGCCGCCACCTTGGCATCCAAGCTCGGCATAACCGGTAAGGGCGTCCGCAGAACTCATACTTATGTCATTCGGGAAACCTGATGAAATGGATATCTTCGATATGCCGGAACGTGGTGAGCTAACCATAATTGTGACATCAAAATTACTATCAATATTCGAGGCAACGAGCATATCACCCTTATCGTTTGTCAGTGGGCAGTTAATCGTAAAAACGGGAGGATTTTTCTCCGGCTTCAATTCAATTACGTTGTCGCAACCTGGATAAAGCGCTTTAACGGACACTATGTCTGCGCCATTTTCGATAGATTTGATAAGTTTTGAAAGAGAGTATGCATATTTGTTTTTTTGTTTAACTTCATTGGAAGTTTTAAGTCTTGCATTTCGCGCGAGCTTTTCTTCTTGTATCTGCTTTCTTTTAGATTCTTCTGCTAGCCGGTTTTGCTCTGCCCTTTTCTTCAACTCTCTTCGCTGACTTTCCAACTGGACCTTTTGTTGATGTTTAATTTTAGCTTTAACTCCAGCTAATCTCGTGCGCTCAGCATCTTGGGTTTCAAAGCTACCGTGCCCTACCTCCTTTGATCGGCCCGAAAAGAACATTTGATAAGCTTCTTGCGGGTCAATTTTATTTTTTCTGTTACTACTCGATTTAAAAAATGTTTTTACACATCTAGTATTCACAGGTTTTCCATCAGACCCCGTTAAACGACACGGGACATCATTCTCTATGGGAAACTTTTTAACAATGCTTTGGCACGTAGAAATTAAAGGAGCGAGTCTTTGATCACTAGGCTTAATTCCTTTTTTTATTATATCTGCGATAGAGGTCTGCTTAGAATTTGCTCCGGCTTCGATGCACAACGCATTTTGCGCGGGCATTTTCTTCCATTCTTTCTTAGCTGCTTCAGCTGCTGCTGATTGAAGAATCCCCCCAAATAGCCGCAATATCCCACCGCTATTATCTTGCGCAAATAATAACGTTGTTGATGAAATAGTGATGCAAAGTACGAAGAAAATTGTTTTTATGATTATTTTAGTCATTGGTAAAAATTCCTACTAACAATTTTACTTTGAGACCATCCCCGAATAATATATTTTCATCGTTAAACGGCTAATTACTAACCCTAGAACAAAACATCTGCCTTTTGCGTCCTCAAGTCGTAAAAACATTTTACTGATGTCTTCACCATCGCTCCAAATCCATTCTGGAATTTAACCTCATTGTCTTGAAGCCTAATTTGATGCTCCTTAGCGTAGTCATTTCCTTCTGCATAATTACCAAACGCTACCCACGGCCAATCAGGTGAGCCATATTTTGCGTTCTTTTCAGCAGCCATTTGACACGCAACTCTAACCGTAGACATTTTCTCCCAATTGTTCACTAAATCTGAGTTATTGCGACAAGAGCTGTACGAATACTTGCAAAGTGAAGCTCTCACCTCAGCGTTGCTGCGAAGCACATATGCCCAATCAGCAGATCCGTCTAGGAATGTTCCGTCCTCATCAACAAGCCGAACACCGAGTTCAACAATATCACCATCCTTAATTTTATCTTCGTGGCTCGCATCATAAAAATCTAAATTAAATTTATGGTTCCCTTCTTCCGTTCTAATGGTCATATCTCCGGGGCCTCCAGATATTTTTCCTATCAGAACAGTAGTTTTGTTTTTACATTTTTTTTCAAACAAGTCTTCGTTGCCAGCGCATTTCTGAAATACCGTGTTGCTTACTGATGAAAAGAACGAACGTATTTGATCCGGATTCTTCCCTTCAATTTCTGGCTTTCCGAACCCCGACCCAATAAAATAAAATGCCAGTCCGCCGATACAAGCAAATCCAGCTATTGTTGTGGCAGTTTTAAAGGGCGTTCCAAACCACGCCTGAAAAACTGTTTCGGTGTTAGGCTTGGCAGCTTGAGACAAACTGTCATCATCGGAAAGTGGCGTTTGCTGATCCTGTGCCTTGCCGCCATCACTTTTTTCTGGTGAATGACTTTGAGTGCTAGCGTCGCCGACCGGTTCACCCACGTAATTTTGAGAAACGCTTTCGTGTGGGGCACTCAATTCTCTAAATGTTCTTTGTTCCAACAGATCTAAGTTTTTGTTAAAGAGGTTTCTCCAAAGTGGTCCATAAGCGAGTATTTTTTTAAACTCACAAATTAGCACCGATTCATCTTCACTCAACCGCTCAATCTTAATCACAAGACCGGCTTTCGCAAACATTATGTCGATCCAAAAATGGAGTTCAGTTTCACTGCTTTGTTGCCGACAAGCAAACAGCGGAATGGCTTGCAGGTTGGTTTGAAGGATCGGCTTTAAAGAAGCACGGCTCTCAGCAAGTCAGATTGTCACGAGGAAATCAAAAAAGACAAAAAGAACTAACAAATCGAGTGGTTAAATTGATACAAGATGGTGGGGTACTAAACACCTTATATAAGGTAGCTGCACCCCCACCACTTAACATCTCTTTCACACCTGCAATAAAACAAGCTTATGTCATTTACAACGAACCAATGGCTTCTGAAGACCTGATGTGTTTATTGAAGGAATCACACGCAAAGCACTTCAAAGCAGACAACAACTTTATGATTTGCCAGTCGGAGATCACGAACAGCCACAGAAAGAACGATAATGTGGTTGCGATGAACTTTATGGTGCTGGATGTGGATTTTCCAGAGGTGTTACCAGTGGAAGAAATGCAGAAGGCATTGAGTGGCATCAGGTGCCTTATCACGAATACCAAGTCATCAACCAAAGAGACGCCAAAGTATCGTGTCTATATGCCATTCAGGAGCCCGTGTAACGTCGATGATTATCGTGCCTTAGAAGGCATCATAAAAACTCGAATCAAGCTCCACTGCCAAGAAAACGGCATCACACGCCCTAAAAATTCACCAGCGCATAATGCGAAGTCATTTTATGGCATCGACAAGGCATCTTTCGTCCTGTCGCAAGCCTTTTGGTTGCCAAGCCGTGCTGATTTTTCGTTCATCTGTGAACTGGAAGGGGATTTTATTGATGTGATCGAATGGCTCTACGAAAAGCGTAAGGTGTCTGAGCCAAGATATGATCCTGAGTTCGTCTATTCGATGCCGAAGAATCTACCAACGCCAGCAAATGATATTGAAGACAAGGTAGAGGCGATCAAATCACATTACCTTTGCCTGACTGACAACCATAATAACGAGTTCTATAAGGCGACTCTAAAACTTTGTCGCCTTGGATTGTCTGAAGGTGAGATTCTAAATGTGCTGTATGAACTTGGGCGCAGCCATAAGCCATCGAAATACGCTCAATCAGGACACATCAATGCAGCTATAAAGAATGCCCGAAGATATTTACAGGTGGCGTGACGGGATGTTCCATCTGGAGGCTATGGTTTCTGCAGGTCTATAATCTGTTTTTGCTTCTTCTGTATTTCAGCACGCTTCTTTCTAATCTTTTCTTGTTCTTTCTGTTTATCCAGTTTGTCTATGCGCTGTTGGGCT
>JAQBTR010000027.1 GCA_027624915.1 bacterium
TAACCTATAGCAGTAATGAGCGCAGCGAATGGATGCTATTAGGTTGACTTTGTTGTTGAACAAAGCCGCAATGCGGCAGGCTTCGCCTTAAATTTTTCCATTTAGTTACAAAGTATCCGATATTCTTCTTGGCTTGCAAGGCGCATTTCACTTGTGCCGGCCATTAATCCTAATGGAGAATATCCCATGTCTAAATCACTAGACTTCGAAAATTACCTATCGCAAATGAATCAGTCCCTAAAACTACAGGGTCTTCAGCCTAAAACCGTTCAGGCCTATTGCCGAACTCTTCGGCGTGTTAATGAGCGTATTAATAAGCCGCTTAATAAACTGACGCCTAAAGACCTTAAAGACTATTTTGCTAGCCTAGTCGACGAGTACTCCTGGAGTACAGTAAAGCTCGATCGCTGTGCACTGGTCTTCTTCTACACTCACGTTCTTGAACGAGAATGGCAGTGGATCAAAATAGTTAAAGCTCCACGGGTAAAAACGATCCCAGTTGTTCTAACTCAGTCCGAAGTTATTCATGTTCTGTCTCAATTGGAAAAGCCCCGTTATAAAGCTGTCCTAATTCTTATTTATACTTGCGGCTTACGTATTTCCGAAGCACTGCACTTACGAACAGAAGATGTCTGCCGTGAGAAAATGACTATTCATGTTCGTAACAGCAAAGGAAATAAGGACCGTTTGGTTCCCTTGCCATACCTGACTCTTTCAGTCCTTGAATGGTATTGGCGCATGCACCGCAACCGCAATTTGCTGTTCCCTAAATTTATCGGTCTGCCCGAAAGAGTTCAAAGAGCGACGAAGTCCATGGAGATAGGGACCGTTCAAAGTGCCTTTAAAGCAGCTGTCTTTGACAGCCGAATAAATAAAAATGCCACAGTTCATACTCTTCGTCATTCTTATGCAACTCATCTTGTCGAAGCTGGTGTGCATATGCGAGTCATCCAGGAAATCCTTGGACATGCCAGCCCAAATAGTACGGCCATCTATGCTCAGATATCAAAACCGGCAGAGAATGACTCTGCCGGCCGAATAAATAAAATGGTTCAAAATCTCAGCAAGCTATTTTGATCCATATGGGAACGCTGGTTCAAAAGAACCCGCACTTTCTTTACAGCGGCCATCTTGATGATGATCAGTTCCGGGCACTTAACAGTATCCGGATCTGCCGCACAGCTGAAGCCGACGGTGCCGTTTACGGGTGTGATAAGTGCAAATCCACAAAATTTGTCTTCCACTCCTGCGGCAACCGCTTTTGTCCAAATTGTCAGAATCATAAAACATCACAGTGGCTTTACCGCCAAAAAGAGCGGCTTTTGCCCTGTGATTATTTTATGATCACTCTGACAGTGCCGGCCGAACTGCGTCGTATTCCAAGATGGAAACGAAAACAGTTTTTCGAAGCCTTCTTTGAAGCATCATCTAATGCTATCAAAGAGCTGGCTCTTGACCGGCTCGGCGGAACTCCCGGTATGGTGGGCGTCTTGCACACCAACAGTCGGAAGCTTGACTTTCATCCTCATATTCACTACATCGTTCCAGCGATAGTATTAAACAGAGGTGAAAACACTGTAAAGAAAATTACTAAAAAGTTCTTCCTGCAACAACAGGTTCTTGCTAATCTATTTCGTGGCAAACTCCTAAGTAAATTAAAGGAGCTTAAAATCTCTTTTCCAAAGCACCTTTACGGCATTAACTGGCAGGCTGACTGCGATTTAAAAGGCAATGGTGCCGGCGCTTTGGAGTACCTCTCAAGATATCTCATAAAAGGAGTTATTTCTCAAAAATCTCTTTCGTATACCAAGGATGGAAAAGTTCGTCTTAGTTACATTGAAAGTAAAACAAATATTCGTAAAAATATTAAGCTTACTGAAATACAATTCCTTAATAAATTGGTACAGCATGTCCTACCTAAAGGATTTCGTCGAGTCCGCGAGTATGGATTCCTCGCTCCCGCAGCTAAAAAAACACTGACGAAAGTTCAGCTCATATTTAATGCAAAACCACCAATTGAGCCGAAGCCGGAAGCTCCGAAAGTTATCTGTGAATGCTGCAAAAAGCCTATGAAAATGGTTATTCATAAAATTCATTTTCAATGGTACGAAGAAAGACAAAAAGGACGATCGCCACCTGAAAAAACTGCGTAAAACTAACAGGGTAACTTGTGCCGGAAGACTCGGTATCATAGAACCCTTATGTCCAAATTGGCTCAAAAAAGGCCTTTTTTATAAACTGAAATTATTAACATGTATCTTGAAGAATACGTTGAATCGTAAAGTAATAAAATCTTTGAAAATAAGCTCTCTAAAGGCTCAAAAAATCGCTATTTTATTCCTGCCCAGACGAAATCCACAAAAAGCTAAATACATAGCAACTCGCGCATAGGGCTTGTCCAACCATGATTAAGATTCAGGATCGCTGCGCTCTCTAAATCTAATCTTATTCATTATACCTTTCTTTTATTCTTCTTCCCCATTAATTGTCTCCATTATCTCCTTAAAAGCATTCAAACCAGACTCGAGGTTGTCAATGATCTCAAGTGCTAAAACATCCGGATCAGGGAGGTTATCCAAATCAGTTAGACTTTTGTCCTTGATCCAAAAGATGTCAAGGCTTGTTTTGTCTCGTGCAATGATGTCATCATAGGTATATTTACGCCATCTTCCTTCTTCGTTAGCTTCACTCCATGTTTCCTTTCTCCTGCTTATGTTTTCAGTGTTGTAAAGCGTAATAAACTCTTCCAAATGAGCTTTTGTTAAAGTGTTTTTCTTTGGTGTGTGGTGTATGTTGGTTCTGTAATCGTAAAACCAAATGTCTTTGGTCCAAGCTTCTTTACTAGCTGGTTTGTTATTAAAAAACAAAACATTCGCTTTTACACCTTGTGCATAAAATATTCCTGTAGGCAAACGAAGTATGGTGTGTAGTTCGGTCGTCTTTAATAATTGCTTTCTAACTTCTTCACCAGCACCACCTTCAAAGAGCACATTATCGGGTAAAACAACCGCTGCTTCTCCTGTGATTTTTAGCATGGTTTTAATATGCTGCAAGAAGTTTAACTGCTTATTGGAAGTAGTTTCCCAAAAATCCTGACGGTTGTAGCTCATGTCTTGCTTTTCAGCTTCACCATCTTCATTGGTAATGGTCATGCTACTTTTCTTACCGAAAGGTGGATTAGCTAAGACATAATCAACACGTGTTCCATCATCAGAGATTAAGGCATCCGTAGACTTAATAGGTGTGTTGCCATCAATTTCTCCAATATTGTGCAGGTACATGTTCATCAAACACATCCTACGTGTTCCAGCTACAATCTCGTTACCATAAAAGGTGTCGTTTTTCAGAAATGCTTTTTCTTCTCGATCTAGCTCGTTGTTCGAAACAATCCAATCGTATGCTGCCAAAAAGAAACCTCCTGAGCCACATGCAGGGTCTGCGATGGATTTCATAGGTTTTGGTTGGATACAAGCTACAATGGTTTTAATTAAAGCTCTTGGGGTAAAATATTGCCCTGCACCGGAACTGCCACTACTATCCATGGCGTTCTTTTCCAAAAGACCTTCATAGATTTTTCCTTTGATGTCGGCACCCATCATGTTCCAATTCTCCTTATCGATAAGGTCG
>JAQBTR010000013.1 GCA_027624915.1 bacterium
GGGATTTTTGGTATACTTTTTATATGGATAGTAACCAATCATCCCAGGTGTCAGCATCCCCACAAAAAAGAACAAAAAACTTTTTTGATTTTATCGCCTTTTTTCTTCTTTTTCTTTCAGTAATAGATTTGGCTTTGCTGGTTTTTGGAAAAAGTCAGGGCCCGTTTTGGTCGTTGCTTGTGCTATGGCCTGGCTCAGCAATTTCTTTTTTGTTAGCAAGGGCTTATGGCAAAGGAGTTGACGGGGAGGCTACGAGGAGATTTTTTACAATTATTGGTATTCCACTTCTGATTTTACTTGCACTTTATGTCATGATGCGTATCTTTTCTCCCGATTATTTCCAAGGCCTTCTATCTAACTGATATCTTACTTCTCATTCTCACGAAGTTTCTCAACGGCTTCAGCTAAAAACTGACTATAGAGATTGAGTCCAACACGTCCGGCGGCTCCGGACTGTTCCCGTCCTAAGATGTTTCCAGCACCTCTCATCTCGAGATCTTTTTCAGCGATTACGGTACCCGAGCCCAAGAATTGAGTCGCTGATAATGTATCGAGTCGGTTTTCGGCCTTGAGAGTTAATTTGCGTGGGTCATAGAAAAAGTATGCATAGGACCGTAGGCTTCCTCTACCAACGCGACCGCGGAGTTGGTGTAGGTCGGCAAGTCCAAACATATTTGAGTCTGTGACGATAAGCGTATTTACACTCTTTAAATCAATCCCATTTTCGATAATGGTTGTTGAAATTAAAATTTCTATATTGCCCTCACGGAACTTTTTCATTGTTTCGACCAATTGTTTTTCTGACATGCGACCGTGCAAATATCCTATCTTTCGATTGGGGAGCATACGACGTAACATCTCGAGTGTTTTTGGTATTCGGTAGATACGGCTCTCTAAAACATACATTTGACCATCGCGCTCGAGCTCACGTTCTACGGCAGATTTAATCATCTTTTCATTAAATGGTAGGACAAATGTTTCGGGCGCAATTCGTCCCTCGGGCGCTTCGTCCAACTTGCTCATCTTTTTTACGTTAGCGAGTGCGAGTGAAAATGTTCGTGGTAATGGCGTTGCCGACAACGTGAGTATATCGATATCTTTTTTCAGCTCTTTTATGTGCTCCTTTGCTTTAACACCAAAGCGCTGCTCTTCGTCTACTACTAATAGACCTAGGTTTTTCCATACTATATCCTTCGAAAGTATACGGTGAGTACCTATTATGATGTCCGCGCCACCCTCCTTTATAGCGAGGAGGTTCTTTTTTATCTGTTCTTTATCTTCTAGGCGCGACATTCGTACTACGTTAAGTGCTGACCTTTCGAGTCTTTTGGTCCATGTAGCGAAATGTTGTTCGGCTAGTAACGTAGTAGGTGAAAGTATTGCTACTTGTTTACCACTGGCGGCCACTCTAACTGATGCACGCAATGCTACCTCTGTCTTACCAAAACCAACATCACCCAATAGAATTCGGTCCATGGGGTGCTCGGATTCTAGGTCGTTCATTATCTCTACCAAGGCATGCCGTTGCCCATTGGTTTCTTCAAACGGAAAGTCGTTAGCAATTTCATCCTCAACCTCAGGAGTTACCTCGACCGGTGCGCGAGTCTGTAATTGTCGTGAGGCATGAGTAGTCAAAAGTTTTCTGGCGAATGCTACAGCATCTTCCTTTGTCTTTTTAATGTGTGTCTTCCACATTGGGGTACCAAGACGTGTTACCTGTGGTACTCGAAAGCCAATGTACGGCGTAATTCGTTTTCGTTCTGATATGGGCACCATTAGGGTGTCGGCATTACCCACCCTTGGTCCACGGTATTCTATATAAAAATATTCCTGACCTCGATCTTTGATGACGCCTCGCCATATACCGATGCCATGTAGTTCGTGTACTACAAAATCTCCGTCGTGTAAGTATTCAAAAAGTTCGTGTTGGTCACGTTTTTTTTGAGCGAGCTTATCTTCGGTCGGCGCTCGCTCTATGGACTCTATAGTATTACCAAAAAATTCTATGCGTATGAGCTCGGATTCATTGATGGGGGAGAGAATCACAGAGCCACCACGAAGTGAAAATTCTCCCTTGTGTTCTGGCCATGTGTTCATTTCGTATCCAAAATCTACTAAGCGCTCTATAAGTTTGCGCATTCCAGAGTTGTCGCTAGGTTTTAATGTGAACGAGAAACGACCCCAAAGTGAATTGAGGTGGGTACCATGTTCTATATTCTTTTGATTGCGTCGGAACCATCCGGGCTCCTTGTCGCGGAACTCTGGGATGTTCCCGACTACCAGTAGTTCATCCACGACGAGAATAGTGTACTACAAGCATGAGCAAAAAACAAAATCTCTTTTTATGTACGACCTTTGCCATTTGGTGGTTGTTCGTGTTGGTTCGTTGGAAGTACAAAAAAAGAGATTTTTGTTTTTACACTGAGAGAGTCGTAACAAAAAGAGGTTCTTCGATAGCTTCTAAAATTTTCTTTTCAACCTTTTTGATGACAAGTTTTTCAGCGGGTGCAAATTTTTTGAGAACAATGTTCATAGCATCTTTGTGTATTGTGCCGCCTGACTTCTTGGGTTTGGCGACACCAACTCGAATGCGCCAAAACTCTTTAGACTTGATAGCTCGCATAATGGACTCGATCCCTTTGTGGCCTCCAGAGTTTCGTCCAATAACAATTTTGGCGGTTCCAAGTGGAATATCCGTGTCGTCCTGTATGACAATTAAATTCTTTGGGACTTTTACAGCACTAGCTACTGCCTTGCCCGACTTATTCATATAGGTATCAGGCAACATGATTAAAACGTTTTCGTCACCAATCTCGCCTTTGCCTACGGGCCCCATATACTTTTTGTTTTCTTCTAACTCAATATCAAATCTCTTTGCGATTTTTTCAGCAAGTTCACGTCCAACGTTATGACGAGTTCCTTCATACTGTTTGCCCGGATTGCCGAGTCCTACGATAACTTTCATGGCCAAAGTATATCACAGGTGAGTTTGCTGGATAATATGCTTTCCTGATGAATTTTCATTATTTTGTGCGAAGCGATGTAAAAAATTTTGAATTTAATGCTGAAGGTATTGGTGAGAAATTTTTACCGAGCCGCAGTCAAAACAATGGAAATTTTAGTGGGAAAGCATATTATCCAGCAAACTCTAGGCACCCCTTGATTTAAGCCATTTTTTACGATATAATAACCTCACTTTATGCCACCTGAAGAAGTACAAGAAGTACCACAAAAGACGTTCAGACAAGAGGTTTGGGAGGTAGCCCGAATACTCATAATCTCGCTTATTATAGTAGTACCAGTGAGGCTTTTTATAGCCCAACCCTTCATAGTAAGGGGAGCATCAATGGAGCCTAACTACCATGATGGACAATATCTCATAATTGATGAGATTAGCTACCGATTTAATGATCCAGAGCGAGGAGACGTAATAGTACTTCGTTATCCGAACGACCCTAGTGAGTTCTATATTAAGAGAATCATAGGACTACCTGGAGAGACGGTAATCGTTAACGAAGGCGTGGTGAGTATACAAGGAACGGAGGGCCCACTTGGTGAAGAATATTTACCAAAAGGGCTCTTAACATCAGGAAATATTGTTAAGACCCTAGAAGGTGGTCAATACTTTGTTCTTGGAGATAATCGTGAGAATAGTTCTGACTCACGAGTATGGGGAGAGCTAGACGAAGATTTTGTAGTCGGTCGCGCAATTTTGCGCTTATGGCCAATACAAGACTTCGAACTACTACTAAATTAATATGCCAAAAAAAGCAGCTACAAAAAAAGAGGTGCCAACAACACCTAAAGGAATGCATGACGTATTGCCAGCAGATATGGCGTACGTAAATTTGATAACCAAAGAAAGTAAGCGTGTTGCAGAATTCTATGGCTTTGGTCATATCGAAACTCCACACCTAGAAAAAACAGATCTCTTTTTACGACCGCTGGGTGATACATCTGAAGTTGTTGAAAAACAAATGTACAGTTTACGTACTCGTGGTGGAGATAGACTCACACTACGCCCAGAGGGGACGGCGCCACTTATGCGAGCATATTACCAAAACGGAATGGCAAGTTGGCCACAACCAGTAAAACTTTTTTATGCCGGTTCATTTTACCGACACGAGAGTCCACAAGCACTTCGTTTCCGAGAGTTTAGGCAGGTTGGAGTGGAAGCGATAGGGGACGATGATGCAATCAACGATGCACTCGTCATTCGAACACTTGTTTCTTCTTTGCAGGTATTTGGTGTCAAAGAAATTACAGTAAACATCAACAGTCTTGGCGACAAGACTTGTCGGCCAGGATATCACAAAGAACTTGTAAACTATTACAAAAAGCACGAAGAAAAGATTTGTCGAGATTGCAGGCGTCGTGTAAAAGAAAATCCATTACGACTTCTTGATTGTAAGGAGGAGGCATGTGCCGCCCTGGTTGGTAATGCACCACAGATGGTGGACCACCTATGTGAGGAGTGTAAGAAGCATTTTAGTGAGGTTATTGAGTTTCTCGATGAGATGCAGACCCCATATTTCCTTGATAGTCATTTGGCTCGAGGTTTTGATTATTACACTCGAACAATCTTTGAGATCTTTGAAAATGATACCGAAGACAAGACGGCACTTGGCGCCGGTGGACGATACGATGATTTGGGCGAGCTTATGGGCGCCAAAAAAGTTCCTGCAGTTGGTGGAGCGCTTGGCGTTGAGCGAATAATCAACGTATTGAAGAAGAAGGGGATTAAACCACGAGCAGACGCCAAGCCAAGAATCTTTTTGATTCAGTTAGGCCCGGAGGCTCGAAAGAAATCGCTTACTCTTATGGAGGAGCTTCGAAAGATTGGAGTTCCTGTTGCGCAATCATTGTCACGAGATTCTTTGCGCTCACAACTTAATATTGTAAATAAACTTGAAATACCCGTTGCGATTATTCTTGGTCAGAAGGAAGCACTTGACGGCACCGTTGGTCTTCGAAACATGGAGACAGGAGTGCAAGAAACTCTTTCTTTTGATAAATTTATTGGTACAATAAAAGCACGATTAAAAGAGTTCTCTTAAAAGTCAATAGAATAAGCTAATATATACATATGGTAGAAGTACGAAAAAAAGAAAAAGAAACGACCGGATCACTGATGCGACGTTTTAGCCGTAAGGTTCAGCAGTCAAAGATTCTTATCGAGGCTCGCGCAAAGACCTTTCAGACACGTCCTAAGTCAAAGACAAAAAAGAAGAAAGACGCAATCCGACGCATCATAAAACGAAAAGAGTACGATCGTTTGCGAAAATTAGGCAAAATCTCCTAGCATATGGCACTGGAGGAGCAACTTAGAGCTGACTTAAAAGGAGCTCTTAAAGAACGTGAAGAATTGAAAGTCTCAACCCTTCGCATGATTTTGGCCGCCATACAGGTGAAAGCAATTGAGGACAGAAAAAAAGACGTTGGTCTCTCCGATGAAGAGATTGTACTTGTCATTCAAAAAGAAACAAAAAAACGAAAAGATGCCGCATTTGAATTTGAAAAAGCAGATAGAGGTGAGCTTGCCGCAAAAGAACGCGAAGAACTTGTCGTCATAGAAAAATATCTTCCAGCAGAATTGGAGGACGAAGAAATACAACGTGTTATTGAAAATGGCGTTCGAGAAATCGGTGGCGCCGACCCAAAAAAGTTTGGTGAACTTATGAAAGTCATCATGCCGACCCTGAAGGGTAAGGCATCCGGAGATAGAATTACGAAGTTTGCAAAAGAAGCGCTTAGCGCTTAGTTTCTCATGGCGCGCACAAAGCAATTTATTGGAATCGATGTTGGATCAAGCATGGTCCGTATTGCAGCACTCGAACGAGGAGATACGGGAGGCCTCCGTCTTGTTGGGATAGGAGAAGCTATGTGTGACGGAATGCGAAAGGGAATTGTTGTTTCTCCAGACTCCGTTGCTAGAAGTATTCAGAAAGCGATTTTACAATTTAAAAAAAATTCTGGTGGGCTCGATGTTGATCATGCATTTGTTTCTATTACGGAACCAAAAATTACTTCTGTAATTACGAAGGGCTCTGTTTCTATATCTCGGGCAGATGGAGAGGTTACTAAAGAAGATATTGGACGCGCTGTCGAAAATGCAGAGGCGGCGCTGACTCAAACAACAAATAGAGTGTTACTACACTCCTTCCCACTTTCATATAATGTAGACAAAGAAATGCATCTTTTTGATCCCGTTGGATTGATTGGCGCAAAGTTAGAGGCCGAAGTACTTTTTGTAACAAGCTTCTCCTCAAGTTTTAGAGCTTTAGAAAAGGCAGTAGATTTTGCAGGGGTTGAGGTAGAAGATATTGTTGCCGCTCCTTTAGCGACATCATATGCAGTTTTAAATAAAAAACAAAAAGAAATTGGCACGATGGTACTAGACATCGGCGCGCGGACATCGTCGATAGCTGTTTTTGAAGAAGGAAAATTAATTTCTCTTGAGGTGTTACCAATTGGTTCGGCCCATATAACAGACGATATTCGTATTGGCTTCAAAATTGATGAAGAATCAGCAGAGCGTGTTAAAAAAACGTTTGAAGATTGCCTTGAGTTAGGTAAAAAGGAGCTACACCTGGCAGACATGCCAAAAGCCTTTGTAGAGGCGTTTACACCTAAAAAGCTTAAGGAAATCGTGTCAGCAAGGCTAGATGATGTCTTTGAGGCAACGGAAAAGCACTTAAAACGTATTAATAGAGCAGAGCTACTACCAGGAGGTGTGATTATCACTGGTGGTGGGTCAAAACTCTTTGAAATAGAGGCAGTGGCACGCTACGACCTTCAGCTCCCAGCGGAGGTAGCACGTTCTATGCAGGGTATTTCCCTACGAAATGATATGGTAGTAGGATCAGAGTGGTCTTGTGCAATTGGTTTGGCAAAATTTGCGGTTGATGAGCACACACCAGTTGGCTTTTTCTCATCCTCTGTTTTTAAAAGAGTTGGTCGCTGGCTTAAGGCATTTATTCCATAGATTAAAAATGTGAGCGTAACTAATTCACACTCTTTGCACAGCTCGCTGTCGTCTGACAGCATTTTTTATTTTTTCACTCTTACCACCCAACAGCTTGACACCTCTGTCAATATTTGATGGAGCTATTTTAATCTTGACTTTACAAGCTTGCGCGCTAGAGTAGTTGCATGCCGAGAATTAATCCAGACGTAGAGACATTTGCACGCATCAAGGTTATTGGTGCTGGTGGATCTGGTAACAACGCCGTTGACCATATGATTCGCTCAAAAGTTTTGGGTGTTGATTTTGTTTCAATTAACACAGATTCTCAGGATCTTCAACATTCACTTGCCCCGCAAAAAATTCACATTGGCAAAGAAGCAACACGTGGACTTGGTGCCGGTATGGATCCGCAAGCTGGACGTGCTGCCGCTGAAGAAAACAGAGAAGAGATTACCAACATTGTTCGAGGAACCGATATGGTTTTTATTACGTGTGGACTTGGTGGCGGAACTGGCACTGGTGGCGCTCCAGTAATTTCTGATATCGCGCGCAATGAGGGCGCACTAACAATCGGAGTTGTGACACGACCGTTTACATTTGAAGGAGCTGAGCGTTCACGTATTGCTGACGAAGGACTCGAACGATTAAAAGATTCGGTGGATGCAATGATTGTTATCCCAAATGATCGACTCCTGGGGATTATAGAAAAAGATACATCATTCATAGGAGCTTTTGCTATGTGTGATGAAATTTTGCGACAAGCAGTTCAGGGTATTTCTGATTTGATTACGCTACCAGGTATCATCAACGTTGACTTCGCAGACATTAGGGCGATTTTGAAAAATGCAGGAAGTGCCTTGATGGGCATTGGACGAGCAACCGGAGATGATCGTGCCGTGCAAGCCGCCAAGAATGCTATCAACTCGCCACTTCTTGATCTATCAATAGCGGGTGCACATGGAGTTTTGTTCTCAATTGCTGGACGAGACGACCTAACTATGTGGGAAGTTAACGAAGCTGCTAAAATTATTACCGAACCAATTGCAAAAGACGCAAAAGTAATCTTTGGTGCCGTAAAAGATGAACGACTTCGCAAGGGTGAAATAAAAATTACAGTCGTCGCGTCAGGTTTTACTGAAGTTCCGGCAGCAGCCGCTGCAAAAAGTCCAAGCTTGTTTCAGGCAGCACCAAAAAAAGAAGAGGCGCCGATTCCGCGATCAGCGAAACCAATAAAGCCGACCGATACAGATGATGATGGGACTGATTGGGATGCCATTCCAGCATTCCTGCGACGATCAAAGAAATAAATCTTTGTTGCCCTATCCTGCTAACCTCAGTCGCTAAAAATTGTACGACCTATCGACCCTGTTCTACAGAACAGGGTCGATTTTTTTTGAGTTAAGCACAGGAATCTGCTAGCTCACCCAGGGGGTGGGGAGTAGAATGTGAATACTTAATTCTCGTCTGTTAAATTTATGTCATCATCAGCAACACCAGCAAAACAATCTTACTTAAAGAAAGAAAACCGCGCACAATTAATCGCGCGCTTTTTTACTCAAGAAAATAAGCATCCGTACGATGAAATTACCTGGGAAAGACGTCGCGCAGTTATTTCTAATGCAAAGGGTGAGACAATTTTTGAACAAAACGATGTTGAAGTCCCAGACTTTTGGTCACAAACCGCAACTGATATTGTTACAGAGAAATATTTTGCAGGTCACGTAGGAAAACCGGGCAGAGAGACAAGTGCTCGTGATATTGTTAATCGAGTTGCTGATACGATTACTGGATGGGGGAATGAATATGACTATTTTGTAGACGAAAAAGAGGCAACAGTATTCAATGAAGAATTGAAATGGATTTTGATCAACCAGTACGCTTCTTTTAATTCTCCAATTTGGTTTAATGTTGGTGTTACCGACCACCCACAATGTTCAGCCTGTTTTATTTTGTCAGTGGATGACAACAAAGAATCAATTGTAAAGTGGTACAGAGATGAAATGTTTATTTTTTCTGGCGGCTCAGGTTCTGGTGTCAATGTTTCTAACTTGCGATCAAGCCAAGAGACAATTTCTGGTCGTGGAAAATCTTCAGGCCCAGTTTCTTTCATGAAGGGCGCGGATGCAATTGCTGGAACAATTAAGTCGGGTGGAAAAACTCGTCGTGCTGCAAAAATGGTTGTTATGAATGCAGACCATCCAGATATCAGAGAGTTCATTACATGTAAGTGGAAAGAAGAAGAAAAAGCAAAAGCATTAATTGGAATGGGATATGATGACGCAATTGATGGCGCTGTTTACAATAATATATTTTTCCAAAATGCCAACAACTCTGTTCGAGTAACAGATGAGTTTATGGAGGCGGCAGCTAACAATGGAGCCTGGGAATTAAAATCTGTTAAAGATGGGGGAGGCGAAGTACTTGAGACAACAAACGCAAAAGATATTTTGCATTTGATTGCTGAAGCTTCATGGCACTGTGCTGATCCTGGAGTTCAGTACGATACTACAATTAATAGATGGCACACAGCATCAGTAACTGGAAGAATTAATGCATCAAATCCATGTTCCGAGTATATGCATCTCGACAACTCTGCATGTAATCTTGCCTCTCTTAATTTGATGAAGTACAGAAAAGAAGATGGCTCAATGGATGTGTCAGCAATTCGTGCGGCAGTTCGTACTATGATTGTTGCGATGGATATAACTGTTGCGGGCTCCGCATACCCAACTGAAGAGATTACAAAAAATGCTAAAGATTTTCGTGAGCTTGGATTGGGATATGCCAATATCGGGGCTCTCTTAATGTCCAATGGACTTCCATATGATTCGGATGACGGAAGAGCCCTAGCTGGCGCTCTGACAGCTTTGATGACCGGAGAGGCATACTTAACTTCAACCCATCTAACTAAGCGCGTAGGGACGTTTGCGGGCTTTCAGGAGAACCGTAGGCCAATGCTTAAGGTCTTGCGCATGCACCGGGATGAGGTTGAAAACATTGATGAAAAGCGTGTTCAGGATGATTTGATGGCTGCTGCTGCGACCGCTTGGGACAAGGCAGTTGAGCGCTCAGAGAAGTTTGGAGTACGTAATTCGCAGACAACAGTTCTAGCTCCAACTGGGACAATCGCATTTATGATGGACTGCGATACTACTGGTGTGGAGCCAGACTTCTCACTTGTTAAGTATAAGAAAATGGTTGGAGGTGGGTTTTTGAAGATTGTAAATCAGACAGTTCCATTAGCACTTAAAACGCTTGGATACGACAAACAAGAAGTTGAAGAAATCATTTCTTATATAGAGAAGCATGACATGATTGAGGGGGCTCCAGGATTAAAAGACGAACACCTGGCCGTTTTTGATTGTGCGACGAATGCATCTGGTGGAACACGCTCAATTCATTATATGGGACACTTGCGCATGATGGCTGCCGCTCAACCATTTATCAGTGGAGCTATTTCCAAGACAGTAAATCTTCCAGAAAGTGTATCGATAGATGATATTATGAATGTATACACTGAGGGTTGGAAGATGGGACTAAAAGCAATTGCTGTGTATCGCGATGGCTCTAAGGGCGCACAACCTCTCAACACAAAACGTACCAAGAGTTCTAACACCGACAAAGAAGATGCTGAGGGAATCCCTGAACCACTCACAAGAAAGATATTGCCTCATGATGTTGTTTCTTACCGACACAAGTTTTCTGTAATGGGACACGAAGGATATATTCATTATGGTTTGTACCCGGATGGATCTTTGGGAGAGGTGTTTATTCGAATGGCAAAGGAGGGTAGCACAATATCTGGTCTCTTGGATTCAATTGGTGTACTCCTATCTGTTTCATTACAATATGGTGTACCGGTTAAGACAATCGTACGAAAATTTGTTCATACCAGATTTGAACCCGCAGGCTTTACCGAAAATCCAGACATACCTGCTGTTAAATCGATTCTTGATTATATTGCGAAATTCTTGGCTCTCAAATTTTTAACTCCTGAAGAGCAGCGAAGTTTTGGAATTTATGCAGAGAGTCAGCAAGCTGAAGGTGAACAAAGCGTAGTTAAGAATGAAGCCGTCACCAGCGTTGAGAGAGAACAAATTGTAACAAAGGAAGTTGTGAAGCTCTCGACACCGAGCTACCAAGATGCACCTGCCTGCCGTTGTGGCGCTATTATGGTTCGTACTGGTTCGTGTTATACGTGCCGGTCATGTGGGGCGAACCTCGGTGCATGTGGGTAGGGGTTTTAGATAGGGGCACAAACCCCGCCGTATGGCGGGTTTTGTGTATTGCGGCCTAAATATATATTTGCTAATGTAATTTTACTCGAGTAACAGCTGAGGTTGGCCTGTTGGGGGAGACCCCTTGGTCCAAGTTAGGGTTCGAGTCCCTAAGGCTGGGGTCGGCATGACATTTCGTGTGTGTAGTATAGGCGGGAGACTATGAAGGCGGGACGCTAGTTTCGCTGGAGTCACCATTGAAATACCGCCCTGCGGGATGTTGCAGAGATTAACCTGTTTGGTACGGGCAATCCTCAAGGGGACCCTGTAGCTCATGTCGGCCTGCTCGAGTAAGGTTTGGTCGAACGCAAAAACGTTCGATTTTTTTAATAAAAAAAATACCCCCACTTAGGGGTTTTGATGAAGAAAGTGATAACGACGCTCGACACTCTGCCCAAGCGTCCAGGCGTGCGCTGTTGCTGTGAGGCCAAATAGAATTGGATTTCCCATAAGTATTGGTCACCTGAACGCTACACCAATGAGAGCAACGGTCGTGCCAAGACCGATCCATGTATTTCGTTCTGCGCGCGTGAGGTGCATGTCCTGCTTCACTTCGCACCCCCACCATTTCGTCAAGGGCCTAGTTGACTTTTGGTGCACGTGGTGTATAAGTGGTTCAGAAAGAGGTGTTCCGTGCTAGCTCAAAAAACTGAAAAAGTTCGCAAAACTCTCTCCCCCGAGCGTGTGGAAAAGTTCAAGAGCATCGCTTCTCTGTTACTCCAGTCTCGGGAAACCATTCATATTATAGTGGCTCAGGTTGATCCAGATGCCCTTGGATGTGCTGTTGGTGTTATGTCAATCTTGGATCACATTGCTGATGAAGTTGAACTTGAGCCCAGGATACAAATTGTGTATGCGGGTGATGTTGCCCATCCACAAAATAGAGCAATTATGACCAAATGTGATCTTGCAAAAGTCATGGTTCATATATCGTCTGTCGATATAGAAAGGCTTACGAATTGTATTCTTGTTGATTCTTCTGAGATGAAGGACTCAAGAATTTCAGCAAAGCATAGAATTCATCCCGTAATTATCATTGACCACCACAGAAGTTCTCTTCCCGACGAAGACGACAGTCATTTTTTCTGGGTCGACGAAGTAGGAGCTGCGAGTACTCTCGTATTTGAGCTGGTGGAAGCTATCAATGTTGAGTTTTCGGCAAATACTGCGTTGTTACTTGCGCTCGGCATATACACGGACACAAAGCGTCTTGTCGGCGCTAGTGTTCGCGATAGATATGCCTACGGTAGGGTAACGAGCGAGGTTGTAGCGAGTGATATGAATCTTCTCATCGAATACGTTTTGCCAAGAAGTCATTTTGATCACCTTGCATCAGTTCTTTCGACCATGCAAATCCATGGTGAAAAATTGGTTGCAAATGCTGGTCATCTGCGGCCTGATGAAGGTGATGATTTGGCTCTAATTGCCGACGAGTTGTTGCGCATGTCGGGTATCACAATGGTTGTTGTGTGGGGTATTATTGACAGTGCAGTACGCGTAAGTGCACGTAATACCGATTTAGGGACACCACTAGACACATTTCTCAAAGAAAGATTTGGACAGGATTCGGCGGGGGCAAAAATTACACCAGATGGCAGAGGCGAGGGTGGAGCACATCTGAGTCTTGATCTTGGGTTTTGGCTCACAGACAAAACTCGCCCTGAGGCCGAGGCTTTGGCTGCCGCTCGAATCAAAGAGCTCGTCTTCGAGACTTAGCCCCGTACATTACGGGGCATTTTTATTTTAAGCATAAAAAAGAGCTCCATCAGGAGCTTATATTTGAGTGGTAGGTTTACGTGTCAGTTGTCTTCTTCGTTTGTGGTTCTTCCTACCCTCATATTCTTTAAGGATTATCCCAAAGCCATCACCACCTCTCACTCTATAAAAAATAAATTGTTTATTTTGATGATCATTGAAAAGAGCTAAGAGACCAGCAAGTTTGTTTTTCTTACCTGCAAAATCTTTTGATCCATCAGAACTTGAGAGATGAATTGTTTTTGTTTCTGGTCGGATAGTAATTGCGGCGCGCTTTTCATCGTAGAGTCGTGGGAATCGATGGCAGAAACGCACAGCCTGCTGATCGGTTGGATCGGGATTCAGCTCAAAGCCGATGACTGCGCCCTCGTGCTTATGAAAACTCATAGTAATCGACATTATTCCTCCTTATGTCGAGAAATTACATCCGCCCCAAAGATACAGGAAACAAAACATCCGGTCAATAGCCATTGACTTTAGACTTAATTCATGTATAATACTTTTAGATACATTGAGTAATCGCCCCCACACTAATCGTCACAATGGTGCACAGCACCGCATGAAATGCTTTGTGATAATTAGTGTGGGGGAGGAAAGTCCGGACACCGTTCCGACCTTGCGTCGGGAGAGAGGTAATGGTTAACGACCATCCATTCCCGACCTTGCGTCGGGATACGAGATATCCCGATGATAAATCGGGGCTCCGACCTAATTATTGTTTTTTCAATATTGCGTCGGAGGTGCCACAGAGACTATACCGCCGATCGTCATCGCTTTGAGATAATTCCTTGAAGAGTTGGAGGAGGTAAGGGTGAAAAGAGTGGTCCCGACGTTTGTTCGGGATAGTCCTGATGAGAGTCGGGATGAATGTAAGAGACCACGGCACGTACGAGTAATCGTACGTGGTGGAAAACACTTACCCGGTGCAACCTCGAGTCCCGACGTAACGTCGGGGAGAGGGCTTGAGCTCGTGAGTAATTGCGAGCCTAGATAGATGATTACTTAAAACAGAATCCGGCTTACGGATGTATCACAAAAGTCACCCCTCGGGGTGATTTTTGTTTTGTCTAGATTAGTCCTCGTCTTCTATAAAATCTATTGCTAGTTTTTTTGGTTTTTTTGTATTTTTTTCTATTCCATCAATGACTCCCTGCAGATCTTCATGTTTGTACACTCTGTAGTTATTTATTGGGTGTCGATTTGCAATAAGTTTACCCTTTTTATCCCAGTTACGGAGGGTGAGGGGACTTACCCCTAAGATTGCTGCAGCTTGTTTGATAGTATAAAACCTTGATTCCATAGAGTGTATTTTCTTTGTAAGGTTAATGAAACTTTATCATCGTCAATTATATATTGGTATGGATAACCTGTGCATTTGAGGGATCTTAGAAACACGTTTTTTTTGTTTCCACACCTTGCGCGAATTGGTTGTTTGCTTCTAGTATACGTGTATATGAATGGAGACACAATAAATTATGAAAACGATATCGTATCGTTTGAGGAAGAGGTCATTGTAGAGGAGTCAGAATTGACTGAAGAGTCTATTTTGACACGTGCAGGACGCTTTCTCTTCTATACTTTTCTTGTTTTCTTCCCTCTGTGGGTACTTCCGGTATCAACCGGACCAGTAGATATAAATAAGGGCTATTTTGCAGCAATTACTCTAATTGGTTCACTTATGCTCACTCTTGGAGGAGTTCTTCAGGAGGGGCGAGTGAGGCTGCTTGCATCTCGTATTTATTTAGCTTCCTTTGTCTTATTAATAGTATGGTTAGCAGCCTCCTTGTTTTCTATAAATCCAACACTCTCACTGTGGGGGCTTGGCTCTGAGGCAGGATCATTTGCTAATGTGCTTTTGGGGGTAGTGGTGTTTTTTCTGGTTCCACTTACCATTCGCAATCAGAAACAAACACGACTCGCGTTTTTGCTGTTTTTGCTCCCAGTTCTTATTCAAACACTTTTTTTCTTCTTACAGAGTGTGTTCGGAATTAACATTCTTCAGAACAACAGAGGATTTAATTTGTTTGGTTTATGGAATTCATTTGGTGTGTACCTTGGTCTCGGGGTAGCGTTTTTGCTCCCATTTCTTGGAAGTCGTGGATCGTGGTATATGCGCTTGGCACCCGTATGGCTTGGACTCGTTTTACTTGCAAGTCTTTTCATTAACTTCTCGTTTGTTTGGGGAGCACTTGCTGTGGTCGCGCTTTTCTTTGTTGCATTAGCTTTATCACAAAGAGAACAAAAATCACAAATGTTTGCGACAGCACTTTTTGTTCTTTTAGCATCGGTCCTTTTTGTTCTCTTGAATTCAGCCCTTGGTTCATACTTTTCAAATAGTTTTGAGAGTTTTGGTAAGCCACAAGAAGTAGTTCTGTCTCTAAATAATTCATTTCGCATCACACAAAATGTATTAGCAGAGTCTCCAGTTCTTGGTTCTGGGCCAAGTACTTTTGGTCTTGATTGGGATCTTTATAAGAACCCAGATATTAATAGAACTATTTTTTGGCAAGTTAGATTTGCTTCGGGCTTTAATACGTTTCTAACTTTTGTCGCAGAAACAGGGATTGTTGGCGCTTTAGCTATGCTTCTTTTTCTTGGCATGTTTCTTTGGCATGGCATCCGAGCACTGGGCTCTACGGGTGGAGAAGGAGGAATGTATGTTCGAGCATCTTTTGCGGGCGCACTCTTTCTTATTGTGATGTGGTTTTTGTATCCATTTAACCTTGCACTTGTATTACTTACATTTATCTCCATGGCCCTCTTCTATGTGTCGCTAAGAGATACGGGTAATTTGGCGGTTCGTGATATTAATCTATTTGCAACAAAGGAGCGTGGATTTGTCTTTTCTCTACTTATCATCTTTTTGCTTGTTGGTGGTGTTGCAGGCGTGTACTACCACACGACTCGTTATCTAGGAAATATTGCATTCGCTGACGCACTCGAAGTATTAAACACTGAAGGCGCCTTAAATACGGCAGGACGAGAGATTCGTAGTGCCATAGATCTTGATGGACAACAGGACAGATACTATCGCACACTGGCACAACTTGAGATAATAAAAATGCAAAGGGAGCTTAGTAATACGGAACGACCACAAGAAGAGCGTCTTCAAATCTTTAGTGAGGCGTATAATGCTGGTGTTTCGGTAGCTCGAGAAGCGGTTAATAAATCAGATACTGAATCGGCTAACTATAGAACGCTTGCCCAAGTCCACGAGTTAGGTATTCCGGTTGATGAGCGAGCTGGGAAGGCAGCACTTGAAAATTATGAAAAAGCACGAGAGTTAAGCCCTCTTGACCCATCATTGTTGGTTGATGAGGCACGTGTTCACATTGCGATTGCTGACTTGGCAATTATTCGAGGAGGTGGGTCGTCTTCACGAAAGGTTGCATCAGAAGAAAGACAAAAAGCAATTCAGCTTTTGATTGAAGCGACTGAAATGAAACCCAACTATTCTCAAGCTCACTTTACGCTCTCACAGCTTTATGTGGCAGAGGAAGAGTTAGCACAAGCCATCACGCGAGCAGAGGCAACAACATCCCTTGTCCCAAACGATACAGGCGTTTTGTTCCAACTCGGACTTCTTTATTATCAGAGAGGAAGTTTTAACCAAGCGCAGGTAATCTTTGAGCGATCAATAAAAGTTTCGCCAAACTTTTCAAATGCTCGATACTTCTTAGGTCTCGTGCATGATCGTGCTGGACGTACGGAGCCAGCACTCGAACAGTTTCGTCGAGTCTTAGAACTCAATCCAAATAATGTAGAAGTAAAAGCTATTATTGATTCTCTAGAATCTGGTGGAAGTGCGGCAGCTGTTCTTGGCCAACCACCCCCAGAAGAACGAGAGACTCCTCCTGTTCGAGAGGTCATCCCCGTTATTGAATAGAGAAGTAGATAGAGGTATCATTAAAAATAATGGTACTGTCGCGATTCTTCAAAATTGAACTAAAAGGAGTGCACCAAGCGGCACTCCTTTTAGCATTTACTAGTATTTTTAATGGTGTTCTTGGCTTATTTCGTGACAGACTTCTTGCTTCTAATTTTGGAGCTAGTCGCATGCTTGATATGTATTATGCGGCGTTTCGCGTCCCAGATATTATTTTTTCTCTGTCCCTTTTTTTTATAGCATCCACTGCATTTATCCCTCTTTTTTTAGAGCATAGGAATCGTTCCCAAAAGGAAGCTCAATTATTTTTTGATTCGATATTTTCTATATTTTTAGGAGCAGTTATTGTTCTTGTTGTCATAGCATTTTTTGTTTTGCCGCATGTTATTCCTTTTGTGGTTCCTGGGTTTTCTCTTGAGGAGCAAGCAAATACACTTATACTTTCTCGTATTATGCTTTTGTCCCCAGTATTTTTTGGAATTTCGAGTATTGTTTCGGGTGTTATTCAATCAGCAAAGAAATTTTTTGCTTACGCTATGGCTCCAATTATGTATAACGGGGGGATTATTCTCGGGATACTTTTTTTCTTTCCAAGATATGGATTCAGTGGTCTCGCATATGGTGTGGTGCTAGGAGCTTTGTTGCATCTCTTTGTTCAATTACCAACGTTACTTAAACTTCATAGCTTGCCGAGGATTAGGTTCTCAAGGGCCGCTCGTCCATTTCAAATATTCAAGTATTCTTTTCCAAGAGCATTTGCACTTTCATTTAATCAAATAACGCTTCTTATATTAACGGCAGTTGCCTCCACGTTAAGTGCTGGCGCAATTTCTATATTTAACCTATCTCACAGTTTGTATTCACTCCCACTTATTATTATAGGGTTGTCGTATAGTGTTGCCGCTTTTCCATCAATGGCTGAACTTGCACTTAAAAATGAAAAGAAAGTCTTCTTTGACCATCTTGTTTCTGCAACTCGCCACATTCTTTTTTGGACAGTTCCAATAACCGCTCTCTTTATCGTGTTTCGTGCACACATAGTTCGACTTGTTCTTGGTGCGGGTGCGTTTGGTTGGATTGATACACACCTTACAATTGCGAGTTTGTTTTTGTTCTCATTCGCGATTATGGCTCAAAGTCTTGTTACTCTTTTTGTCCGTGCATACTATGCTCTTGCCAAGGTTCGTCAGCCAATTTTGTATAATGCAATTTCATCAGCAGTAATAATTTTTGTCGCGTTTTTTAGTATATGGATTTTGGATACAAGTCTGGTCTTTAAAGAGGGTTTTGCGAAATTGTTGCACGTTGGGTTAGAAAATATTGCCGAACGAGATATAACACTTTTAGGGCTACCGCTTGCATTCAGTATTGGGTCTTTAACAAATGCAATTCTTTTGGGGCGAGGGCTATTTCGGATGAATGGAGAAAATGAGATTAAGAAGCTTATGAGAAGTTTTCGTCGAATTCTTGCAGCAGCTATAGGGATGTCAGCAACGGCATATCTTGTTTTGCAAGTACTAGGGCGCAGTTTTACATTCGATACATTTATTGGCTTGTCTTTACAGGCGGGGATAGCACTTGTTGTCTCTTTGGGTGTTGGGATGTTTTTGTTCCGCAAGCTTGGCGTTGAAGAATTTGAAGACATTGTATCAGCCCTTCATACGAAGTTTCGAAAACAAAAAAACGTCTTGCAGCCAGAGGTAGAGCATCTCTAAGCCATAGATTTTTGGCCCAAAATATACTATAGTAGCGACACAATGGAATTGGGCAAAATAAGAAATTTTTCTATAATCGCGCATATCGATCACGGCAAGTCTACGCTTGCCGACCGTTTTTTAGAGATAACGGGTGCGGTTGAGAAGCGAAAAATGAAGGAGCAGGTTTTGGACTCTATGGATCTTGAGCGTGAACGTGGCATTACGATTAAAATGCAGCCAGCTCGAATCGAATACAAAGGACATATTTTGAATCTCATTGATACACCAGGACACGTAGACTTTTCATATGAGGTTTCGCGCGCGCTTCTTTGTTGTGAGGGGACACTTCTGTTGGTGGACGCAACACAGGGGATTGAGGCACAGACTTTGTCACATTTTCATGTTGCAGAAAAAATGGGTCTCAAGTTTATTCCGGTGCTTAATAAAATAGATTTACCACACGCACGACCCGATGAAATAGCCGAACAGCTTTGTGAACTCGGTGGTTTTTTAAAAGATGAGATTTATCATGTGTCTGCAAAGGATGGTACAGGAATTGAGGATCTTCTCGATGGTATTATTAAGACTTTTCCTCCGCCAGAAAAACCAAAAAATGATAAGTTGCGCGCACTTGTTTTTGATTCATATTTTGAAAGCCACAAGGGGGTTGTTGCTCATGTACGGGTAATGGAGGGTGAACTCAAAAAGGGAGAGGCTCTCTATTTGAAGGCGCGAGAAAAACAATTTACAGCCAAAGAAGTCGGGTTTATGACGCCAGCCCTTGTTTCAAAAGACGTGTTATCTGCAGGAGAAGTTGGCTATGTGGTAACTGGAATCAAGGAGCCTGGTGAGGTTCGTGTTGGGGATACAATTATTGAAGCAAAAGAAAAACACTCTAATGTTAAAGCTCTTCCAGGTTATCAAGAGCCAAAGCCTGTTGTGTGGGCGAGCTTTTTTCCTACAGACCAAGGAGACTTATCTGTTCTTGGAGATGCACTATCAAAACTTAGACTCAATGACTCATCTCTTACGTTTGAAGAAAAGAATAGCGCTGTTTTGGGGCGAGGTTTTGAATGCGGTTTCTTGGGGACTCTTCATCTCGAAGTTACAGCCGAACGATTGCGTCGCGAATTTGATGTTGATTTTGTTGTAACAAACCCATCTGTTACGTATCGAGTTACGCAAAAAGGAGAGGAGGTATATATTTCTTCAGCCGCGAATTTTCCATTGAAGCACGATCGTGAACGAACGGAAGAGTTATGGATGAAGCTCGAAATTTTGGCACCACAAGATTCCATGCAAGACACAATTAGAACTGTTGAAGCCTTTGAGGGAGCTGTTGGAGAAATGAAAACACTAGCGGGAAACCGTCTCTCTATTGAGGTAGAGTTACCACTTCGTCAGATGGTGAGTGGCTTTTTCAACGCTCTTAAAAGTGCGAGTCATGGGTATGCATCGTTTCATTATGAAGAATCTGGTTGGCGCGATGCCGATCTTCTTCTGCTGTATGTCCACGTGCCTGGCGACAGGGTTGAGGCTCTTTCTCGTGTAATTCGTTCTTTGGATGCTGAACGAGATGCTCGTAAGATTGTAGACAAGGTAAAGACTGTTCTTCCTCAAGAACTTTTTGTAATTAAAATTCAGGGATTGATAGAAGGAAAAATTTTAGCGTCAGCATCTATTGGTGCGCTCAAAAAAGACGTAACAGGCTATCTATATGGTGGTGACCGAACACGAAAAATGAAGCTTTGGAAAAAACAAAAGGAAGGAAAAAAGCGCCTTCAGGAGGGCGCTCGCGTAAATATTTCTCCGGATACCTACCTCAAACTCATAAAGATGTAGTTCACTGATAACTAGAAGAAAAGACCTGGAGCAATAGTGAAAAAGACCATACTTACTGCTATCAAGATGGCGAAAATGGTCCAGAAGACCTTAATCATACGTTTTCTTTTTCCGAACATAGAAGTACCATGATTATAAAGGAACATGAGACGACGAGCAAGACGTAAACAAACACAATCACCAAAAGCATTAATTATTTTTGGTGTCGTTTTATTTATAACAATTGGTCTTGTTTTTAATGCGGTGTCTGCATTTTTACGGTCACGTAATTTTCAAAAAGATAATAACGAATTGACGACTACAATCGAACAAAAACAAGAAGATATCAAGGCCTTGGAAGATAAGCTCGATATGCTAAAGTCTGGTGAGGGTCTGGAGCTTGAGGCTCGAGCAAGACTCAATCTTAGACGTCCAGATGAAAAAGTTGTTATTATTGTTGATGACAAGCAAAATACAAAAAAAGATACAGTTGATAGCAAAAAATCACTTTGGACACGAATAACTAACTGGTTTAATTTGTAATGAAAAAAATATTTATATATATACTTATCCCAGCCATCTTTCTTCTCTTGGTTATTGTTGGTATGGGTTGGTTTCCGGCAGCTCGAGTAGACGGTGAGACAATTTTATACCGTGACGTTAAGGCAATAGTGGATGTAGCCGAACATTTTAGAGAAACCGCGCAAACACAGAATCCGATTCTTGAGGGGCTTGTTCGCGATATAAAGGGGGACGAACGACAGGCTGTGCTTGAGGAGTTAATTATTCAGAATGTTGTAAATAAAAATCTTTCGTTAGAGGCTCGAGCGTCTGCCGAAGTTCGTATTGATGAGGCCTTAAATGACCAGGACCGTGCGAATACAGAACGAGCCGTCCGTACTCTTTACGGACTCAATTTTAAAGATTTTAGAAAATATTTTTTACGACCACAAGTTGAAGAAATTTTGTTGCGTGAAGAAGTTGAGGGTGGAGGAGGTGAGTATCCAATTTGGCTAGAGGAAACACTCAGTGCCTCAAATATAAAAATTTATTTTCTTCCGTATGAGTGGTCTAGTTCTCGCCTAGAGCGTAAATGATAGCGGACATAGTACAGTGGGTCGACAGTGATGTTATCACTGTCGACGGGCGAAGCCCCGGCTCGCGCGAGGGGCGCGAGGGTACAAATTTCTCAACTTTCGTATTTAAATCGCGAGCGTCGTAAAGTGGCATTACATTTGCTTCCCAAGCAAGTAGCGCGGGTTCGATTCCCGCCGCTCGCACAAAATAAAAATAGGGCTTTCGGCCCTATTTTTATTTTGTTGATTGTAGTTACCATAGCTGAACTCGAAGCTTATCGCGCCAGGTATCTTAAGCCAGAGCGATTTGTAACAGGCATCGTACGACCCGAATAGCGCGTTTTACTTAAACGCGCCTTTTTTATACAATGCGCAGATGGAAGAAAACAATGAAGAAGTAGCACCAGAAATTATTAATCAAATAACGATTGATGATTTTGCCAAAGTTCGTATGCAAATAGGAACTATTTTGAGTGCAGAAAAGATTCCCGAAGGGGATAAATTATTAAAACTTGAAATAGATTTTGGTGAAGAAAAACGACAAATCATAGCAGGCATGGCAGAATTTATCGAGGATCCAGCAACTTTGGTTGGGAGACAAATGCCATTCGTTACCAATCTTAAGCCACGCAAACTTAAAGGGTATGAAAGTCAGGGTATGACACTGGCGGTTTCAACCGATGAAGG
>JAQBTR010000028.1 GCA_027624915.1 bacterium
TTAGAAGTCTGGCGCTCTGTAATTGAGCTACGCGGGCATTTCTAATATTTATCCAAACAATAGTAAAATCAGTGAAACCAATCCTAGTACAACACCCCACATTTGTAAGGTGCTTATTTGTTCTTGAAATATAACAAATCCCATAAACAAAGTCACGAATGTATAGGTGATGCACCAGATGCTTCCTGCAATTGTAAGGGATTTGGAATATAGAAAAAAAGGAAACCAAAGAAAGGATGTAAACATATAGCAGGCTATTGATATCCAAAACCATTTCCATCCCAACACGGATAATCCAAACATTTTAGAAGCGTATTCAGCCACACCATAGAAGATCATAGCCAATACAAATATCATGATAACAGAAAGCAAATTCATCCTTTCTCCATGTAAGTTTTCGTTTTTTTCAAATTCCAATCAGCTGCTGTGGAGTCCTGAGCTTCTTCTGTCTTGAATCTTAGCATCTTCTATTTTCGGAATCAAGTCAATCGATATGATTTTGATATTTGTCAAAATATGCGATCCATCGTCTGCTGTCTTTATTCCACCTGTACCTCGCAACCCGTACCGGACCTCATCTTCAAACTCTTCTAACATTCTCCCATACGGCGTATCGAGAGTCTTCGACGTGATTGTGAACCCCTCGGGAACTTCTTCAATCTTCTCCACTAAATGACTCGCCTTAGACATCGGCACTTCATTATCATGATGATGCCCTAGCACCCCGAGCGCCTTTCCTGCTTGGATTATCTCGGCGTACTCATCTAGCGCTTTCCGAACCACATCTTTTGGATAGACACGATTGTTAATGTTAAGAACGTCCGTAAGATAAATGAGTGTAATTGTCTTCATGGCTTATTATAATACTATATTTTGCGCATTTCAACGAAAATGGAGCCCGAGAAGAGGTTTAAACTCTTGACCTGCGTATTACGAGTACGCCGCTCTATCAACTGAGCTACACGGGCATTGGAGCCCCCAACAAGCATCGAACTTGTGACTTCTCCGATACCGACGGAGTGTTCTACCATCTGAACTATAGGGGCAAATCCACCAGTCTTACAGGTGGGCCTCTACGGAGTTGGTTAATTTAAGGAGATACCCGCGACTCCTTGCTCATCGCCCAACAAATTTATCCTCTCCAACCCTTTGGTGGTTCAGCAAAGTTTCCAAACGCCTTTGGATACACAACTTGGGCCTTTTTCTTGATAGGAACACCAAGCTTCTGCAATCCCTTCATACTGGCATAGTAAATCAAAAACTCTTGCAATAACGATCCAACGTCGAAGTTAACAAAGTCAACAGAAGAAGTCTTCTGTTCTCCCCATGTTGTTCCAACATTAAAGGCGTCAACCTTTTCTGTTAATGGCGCAGATTCTCTAAGACAAGACGCATAAGAAGTTGAGCTTACTGTTTTTGAAACACCGTTTAATACGCTGGATGTATAAACGTCGCCATTAGTATTAGTAGTTGAACTACAATAGTTATAGTTATCCCAAGGAATATAACCATTTCTATGAGGAGCATATGGAACAACTGGAACAGGTGGAATATATGGAACAGCGGTAGACTCAATGTATTTAAACGCTTCGCCATATATGCGAACACCTATAACACCATTGTTTCCGTCTAATCCTTTTTCATTGCAATAACTCTTGGATTTTTGACAGAATTTGAACTTTCCAACGGTTTCCTTGTCCTTACGGAACCCCTCAATAACCGTTGAACTGTTTCCGTTGATTATGTATCCCATATGGTCGTTTTCACTAGATGGTTTTCCGCTGATTACATTAACACCATCAATAGTGACAACCGCCAACATTCTGGTATAACAGGGGTTTTTAACCTCTATGGAATATTGTGAACCGATTCTACCTTCGATATAGACTTGATTGTCTTTTTCGAACTCTTGGACAGAACGCCCATTGACGAGCACACGAACGACATAACTATTCTTATTCATACTATCTCCTTGCCTCACAACTGAGGACTTCGTTTTAACAACTTCACATGGTGTGAAGTTCTATTACTATTTACTCTACCAGCCGATTAGTCAAGCAAATCTGTAAAAAACCCCTTTTTAGTAAGGTCTTCTACATTATTCAAAGCACGCTTTTCCGCCGAAGCTATTTCTCGCTCGGTAAACAATAGGCATCTTTCGCCTTTACCGTTGCAATTTTCTACTTGAACAGCATAATAAACATTATTAGCATTAGAAAACTTTGCCTTTTTGGTGTTCTTAACCCTGATCAATCTTCCGGCCACAACTGAAACCTTGTCAATTTTTTCTACCATATATTACCTCTAGCTATATTTATACTATAGTAGCACGAAAAGTCAACCAGTAAAATGGTGGCACCGGGGAGATTCGAACTCCCACTGTTCTGATTTTGAGTCAGACGCCTCCTGCCAGTTGCGCTACGGTGCCCAATAACTTTGCAAACTCTTCTTCAAATACGATGTTTTCTGGCATATCTTCACAAGCGAACATTTCAGCCATCTCTCGACTGCTGTACGCGTTCAGGTTACTTCCCGTTCCGCTATATACGACGTAGAACTGCAAAAAAGGCTTCCGTTTGGCATATTGATACAAAAGTTTGATCTGTTGGATGATACGACCTTTAGGAACTGAAGGGTGTACTCTTTTCGTCAAATCCTTGGTGATAATGGCGTATGACTGTCCTTGTGGACCATCGCTCTGGCCATATATAGCACCAAATTTTTCTTTTGCGAGAAGCGCAGATCCTTTACCATGCCTGCCTTGTGTATTACTTCCAAAAACGAAAATTTGATTAGGCGCTAACTTGGTAATTTTGCTTGAATATGTTTGCATGAAATATTATACCACATCAAACGGCGGAATCACGCCACCCCGCCTTATCTTAAAATCATT
>JAQBTR010000029.1 GCA_027624915.1 bacterium
TTTCTCCACTTCGTTCCGAAAATACTATTCTTTTTAAGAAAAACATCTATAGTTAAAATAACTTATTAGTTTATAATTAAAAAAATATATGAAAAAAAACATCGCCATTGTCATAGGAATCATTGTTATCGCAGGAATTGGATATTTTGTTTTCTCTAAAGAGAAGACTGGAGAAAAGAAAGATGTAAAAGATACTGGTGTTGAAGCTCAAAATGAGGCAACGAAAAGCAACAACGAAACTGCAATGACAGAAAAGGATTTTGAGGCAATTATCGCTAAAGCCCCAAGAATAAACTTGCCGGATGTTTCAAAATCAGGAGCAACAGGTACTGCTTGGCTTGCTGTGTACAATGGAAAAACATATCACCGTGTCATTGCAAAGAACATGCCCGCACTTCCTGGAACTGATTTTTATGAAGGATGGTTGGTAAAAAACCCTGTACCAGGTGGATTTATATCAAGTGGAAAAATGAAATACGATCCTTCTACAAAAGAAGCGCGCCTTGATTTTGTCACAGACGGAGATATGTCAGAGTATCGTTTCGTAGTTATTACTTCTGAACCTAATGATGGTAATCCAGCACCAGATAAGCATATTATTGAGGAGCGATTCCCCGCGAGCGTGAACTTGCAAGTTGTTTTAGATGAGACAATGGTGAAGGCGGGATCATACATCGCCTACAGTGAAGATAAACTTGCAATGGCAGAGACCGGCGATGTGGTAATCTTCTTTCATGCATCATGGTGTCCATCATGCAAAGCTTTGAACTCTGACATAGAAAAAAATCTGAGTGCAATTCCGGATGGAGTAACTATTCTTAAGACTGATTATGACAAGGAAACAGAAATGAAGAAAAAATACGGCGTCACGTACCAACATACGTTGGTGCAGGTAGATAAAGACGGTAATCTGATTAAAAAGTGGAGTGGGGGTTCAAAACTCGTAAACCTACTTTCACAAATACAGTAATATGATTTTCTTTCTTATCTCAGTACTCGCGGGGATACTGACGGTGCTTGCACCGTGTATTTTACCGCTCTTGCCTATCATCATCGGCTCTTCGGAGACGAAAAGGCACCGTGTATCTCGGCGCTCGCTCGTGGTAATAGGATCGCTCTCTGTTTCTGTTGTTTTATTCACACTTCTTCTGAAAGCATCAACACTTCTTATTGATATTCCACAGACATTTTGGAATATGTTTTCTGGCACGATCATTGTGCTCGTGGGGCTCGCCATTGTCTTCCCGTCGCTTTGGTCGCGGATTCCTTTCGTACAAAAGCTAAGCAATCTGAGTAACAAGGCTATTGGCACCGGATATCAGAAAAAAAATTACTCCGGTGACGCGCTTATCGGACTTGCTTTGGGACCGGTCTTTACTACCTGTTCTCCAACATACCTATTTATCATAGCCACCATCCTTCCGGCAGGATTTGTGGCTGGCATTATTTATCTTTTAGGGTTCACCTTCGGTCTTGCTATCTCGCTTTTTCTTATCGCTTACTTTGGGGGCCAACTGGTGAATAAAATCACTAGCCACATGGGTGCGGTGGGTAGCGTCAAACAAATATTTGGAGTACTGATTATTCTTGTTGGTGTCGCCATTCTTACCGGCTACGACAAGAAGCTTCAAACCGCAATTCTTGATTCTGGTTATGGTGCAACTATCAACTTTGAGGAGTCGCTTATAGAACGCTTTGCGCCGAAAACTGAAAGTGCGCTCGAGAAATCAAGCTCAGTAAATATTCCCGGAAACTTGAAACGAGCATTTTCAAAAACAGAATGGAGTTTTGTAAACCCCAATATAGAAAAAGCACTTTCCGGAGGACCGGGAAAAGACGGCATACCTTCTATTGATAATCCAAGGTTTTTACCAATAGATACCTTCAAGCATCCCGATACTGTGCAAGCAATCGTTCTTAAAGATGGAGAGGATATTAAAGTTTATCCGTATAATATACTCATCTGGCACGAGATTGTGAATGATACTGTAGCTGGCGTGCCGGTTGCGGTGACTTTTTGCCCACTGTGCGGAAGTGCGATCGTTTATGACCGAAGAGTAGAGGGAGAAACACTTACATTTGGAGTAAGCGGCTTTCTTTTGGAGAGCAACCTGATTATGTTTGACAGGGTGCATGAGTCCCTTTGGCAACAAAGTACAGGTCGTGTTCTGGCTGGAAGAGATTTAAATATTGAACTATCTCTAGCCCCGTTTCAACTAATGACCATGGGTGAAGTAAAGAAAATGTATCAAAATGCTTTGGTGTTAAGTGAGGATACAGGACACCGCAGAGATTATGGTAGCAATCCCTATTCCGGATATGAGGACAGCGAAGGTTATGTCTTTCCACCAAGCCGAGAAGATTTGCGATATCCATCAAAAACAATTTTTGTTGTCTTTCGTTTTGAGGGCAACATAGTTGGAGCTCCATACCTTGTGTTTTCTGACGGCACTACTTTTGAAACAAATGTCGAAAGAGAGAATATAACATTTATGCGCAGTGGCGATTTATTTACTATTACCGACTCAAAAGGACGCGAGTTGCCCTTTTATTTCGAAATGTGGTTTAGTTTTATCACTCAACATGGAGAAAAAGCGATTATCTTTAACCCCTCAAATTAGTAAAGGAGTTTGAAAAATTTTTAAAAACAACTCCGACTGCTGTCGGAAAAAAGAAAAAGAATACATCAGCTAACACGGCATATACATAATTTACTTCTAAAACTCTTAGTTTTGTCGTAAACTACGCATATACCGAAGCACATTAGGCGTAATTACGCTTTTAGGATTATTTATTTGAAAAATGATGGGAATAAAAAAGAAAAAAATTCTTTCTTTTATAACT
>JAQBTR010000030.1 GCA_027624915.1 bacterium
TAGAGCGTCGCTCTGTGGCAGCGAAGGTCGCGAGTTCAAATCTCGTCAGGCACCCATTTCGATATTTGTAGACATGTAAAGCTTAAATTGTGCCGAGTTATCCGCATTATTTAGAGGTTCGAACTGTTCAGCAGCCTCATTTACCAAAGACGATATTTCTTGAACTCTTTCTAACGGTTCTCTAACAACCAAGTCAAGTAAGTTGTCATAGAGTGTGAAGTTCGAGCCAAGTCTAGTAATTATTTCTCTACGCTTTGCTAAACCACCGTTTTCAAACTCAAGTCGTGCTTTTACTGCAAAATCCAGGTCATCATCAAGCTCAGAAATAGAGTCTGTACAATTTCTTGTGTAAACGGCGGCACGCGCTAGCGTGCTGAAGTAGTAATTAACACAAGAAAGTATGTATGACAGATTCAGTGAAGCCAGTTCCTTCGTTGGAACAAATTCAGGATGCATTGTCAGAAGCAAAAAGTTTAGATGACTTCTTTGGTAAGAACGGAGTTGTTGCCAAGTTAGTAGGTCCTACTCTAGAGCACATGATGCAGGCGGAACTCACCAGTCACCTGGGATATACCAAACACGCCGTTGCAGGAAGGAATTCAGGAAATTCTCGCAATGGATCATACGATCGCAAGGTAAAAACATCAGCGGGAGAAATCCCGATCGAGGTACCTCAAGATCGGGAAGGAAAGTTTGAACCAGTGACCTTACGGCGATATGCCACTGCTTCAAATGAACTAGAAGATCGAATCATTGGTATGTATGCCCATGGCATGAGTACTCGGGATATTCAAGATCATCTGGAAGAGACGTTTGGGATGGATGTGTCTCCAACAACCATCAGTGCCATCACTGAAAAGATCTGGCCACTGGTGGAAGCATGGCAAACCAGAAACTTGGAGGCAGTCTACCCATTCGTGTTCCTTGATGCTATTCACCTTAATCTCAAGCGTGATGGCAGAATTCAGAATACCGCAGTGTATATCTGCCTTGGTATTTCTACCTCTGGTCACAAAGATATCTTGGGTCACTGGGTAGGAGATGGAGCTGAGGGTGCTAACTTTTGGTTATCTGTAGTGACAGATCTCAAGAACCGTGGAGTGACTGACATCTTCATTGCCTGTGTGGATGGTCTTACTGGATTTGGTGAAGCAATCAGAGCTGTATTTCCAGCAACCCAGGTACAACGCTGTATTACTCACCAAATAAGAAACTCACTCAAGTACGTAGGGTGGAAAGACAAGAAAGAGGTAGCTCATGATCTGAAAACTATCTACCAAGCACCCAATGAAAAAGCAGGCAAAACAGCACTCGGTGCAGTCAGTGAAAAATGGATGAAGAAATATCCACTCGCCATCAAATCTTGGGAAACCAATTGGCCAGAGTTGTCACCCTTCTTTGCCTACACCCCAGAGGTTAGAAGGATTATGTACACCACCAATGGCATTGAATCGTACAACCACTCACTGCGAAAGATGACCAAAACCAAAGCGTCATTTCCTACCCAGGAATCACTGGAGAAAGTGCTGTACCTCGCCTACCGCAATGCCAAAAAGAAGTGGGACAAATCCATCACCAATTGGGCACTTATTATGAAACCAGTTGGCTATTCATTTTGAAGGGAGGTTTACCGTATAAAACACCTATGCAAAAAGCCGTTTACACAAAGCTATTGACACACTCGACGGGCAAGCTCATTACGCACGAGTTTACTATGACTTAGTAGAAAGTACCGATGATGCGATGCCATTGCTACGCAAACTATGTACTGAAAATGTCTACTCTGGTTTAGTGAGGTAAAGAGCCTTTTTTGTTTTCGTCCGTCGGCTCGTAGGTATAGCCTTTCGTGTGGTGTACCTCTGGCTTACTGTCCTGTACCTAGGCTGTACTTGAGGTAGTAGACCCATAAATAAGTCTTTTATTGGTTTTAAACTAATTTTTGTTCATTACCTGAGGTAGTAAATTTCCCTACTCGAGGAATAACTTTTGTTTAAAAAAGGTATTTTTTGATAGATGACTGAGTATTTTGCTAAACAACATACTTCCGAGACTTTTGAACAAAAGTCTGAAAATAAACCGAAAATATTGAGAAGAAAATGATAGAATTAGCCAATATCAAAATCAGAATTAAGATAAAAAAATGTCTCTCCATGCTTACTTTATAGGAGTCAACAAACACCAAGACGAAGAAATACGAGAACTCAAGGGCGCAGTTAGAGATGCCTTGGCATTGTACTCCATATTCAAAGACACATTACCTGACGAAGATATCGAATATTTTGTCGACGAACAAGCGACAAAAGAAGCAATACTTTCAACACTCAACAATATTCAAGAAAAAGCAGTGGCTGACGATACAGTTATACTATTCTTTTCTGGTCATGGCACCAACGACCATCAAATCGTTCCATATGACACGTCTTTAAAGAAACAGGGTGAAACAACCATCTCAATGAATGAACTGGCGTCGCTCTTTAAGTCATGTGCTGCTGAAAAAATAATCATCATTCTAGACTGTTGTTTTAGTGGTGGACTCTCAGCAAAGGTCATAGAAGATTCTCCAACATCAAAAAGTCCCCACAGTCCACTATTTGACTTAGCGGGTAATGGTCGAGTTATTTTGACAGCCTCTTCGCAAGAGCAGGAAGCTTACGAGCATCCTAATGTTAGACATGGTCTTCTCACAAAAGTATTACTTACTTTGCTCATAGAGCAGCTGGAACCATGGAGTGTTATGTCCCTGGGTGACGAATTGATAAGCCTTGTAAGGGCAGAAGCCGTTAGATATGGGCTTGACCAAACACCTAAACTTTTTGGTGAAATTAAGGGAGGATTTAC
>JAQBTR010000031.1 GCA_027624915.1 bacterium
CGGGGCATGAAGCAGATGATATAAATGAAACTTTTTCATATGGCGTAATCTATGTTTACTCTATCCCGCTTCCATATTGGAAAGGCCGCTTAAAAATAGGCAGAACCACTACAAATATACCTAACCCCACCCAACAAGATATCGAGATTGCTGCTAAAGATAATCGTATAAAAAATCAAACACAAACAGCAGATATTCCTTTTAAACTTGAGTATGTAGTACTAGCAGTCACAGACAATCGCGAATATTTTTCTGATCAAGATGTCCATAATGTTCTCATCCGATCTGGTTTTCCGCGTAAAGCAAAGAGTACTAAAAATTCACATGCAGAGTGGTTTGAGGTCAGTTTGGAGGTGGCAAAAAAAGCAATTCAAGCTGTAAAAGAAGGTCGAACAGCACTCACGACCAAAGAAAAAACTATAACCGAAACTTCTCAATTCCCGTTTCGTCCAAATCAGCGCGATGCTATTGATAAAACCACCAAAGCCATCAAGAAAAAACGCAAACACTTTCTCTGGAACGCAAAGATGCGTTTCGGTAAAACATCTGCAGCAATGCAAGTGGCCAAAGAAAATGAAATGAAAAAGGTCCTTATTGTTACTCATCGCCCCAGCGTGAGTGTTGATTGGAACAATGATTTTGACATGATATTAGCAGGTGCAAACTACCAATACTCTTCGAAGACAAGGGGAGAACATATTAAGACGCTCAGCAAAGGAGACAAACCGTTCGTTTACTTTGCATCATTACAAGATTTACGCGGATCAAAGCGTGTAGTGGAAGATGGGTCTGCTGGTTCTCAAGCCGGAGGCTTTGATAAAAACGACGAAGTTTTTGACACCACGTGGGACATGCTCATTGTTGACGAGGCCCATGAAGGAACACAAAGTATCCTTGGCGATGCCACTTTTTCAAAAATACCGGCTAATTTTACACTTCTACTTTCCGGTACACCGTTTAATATCTTGGAAAAGCGCGAAGAAGAAGATATATACACTTGGGATTATGTAATGGAGCAAGAAGCGAAGACTAATTGGGACGAGCGTAATCCAGGAGTACCAAATCCTTACGCGGAGCTACCAGCTCTTAGTATGTTTACATATGATGTAGATACTTTTGCCAACCATATCGGCATTCAAGGTGGAAACTATATAGATTCTTTAGATGGTGCTTTTAAATTTCATGAGTTTTTCCGTGTACACAAAAATAATGAAGATGACGATACTGCGGAGTTTGTGCACGAGCCGATGGTAAAAAAATTCTTGGATTTGCTGGTTGATAATACGTTACAAACGAAGTTTCCATATGCAACAGAAGAATATCGTAGCTATAACAAACATGCTCTCTGGCTATTACCTAATCGCGTCAATGTTATCGGAGCGATGGAAAAGTTGCTCAAAGACCATTCGATTTTTGGTTCTAATCAATTTGGTATCGTAAATATTTCTGGCGATAATCGTGATTATGATGAAGATAAAGACGCCAAAAATCGCGTTACTAGTGCAATTAAAAACCATGACTATACCATTACACTGACAGGTCAGCGTCTCACAACCGGAGCATCTATTCCTGAATGGACAGCGGTCTTTATGATGTCTGACACTAACTCTGCAACAACCTATTTACAAACAGCATTTCGTTGCCAAACTCCAGCAAAAATTGACGGCAAGATTAAAACTCAAGGATATGTGTTTGATTTTGCGCCGGATCGCACACTGAAACTAGTTGCAGAGGCTATAGAACTCAACCATAAATCAGGCAAAACCAATTCTCCCGAACAAAAAGATGCCATGCAGCAATTTCTCAACTTCTGCCCAATTCTCGCCGCAAAGGGCGGGGCTATGAAACCATATGATGTTGAGGCAATGTTAGGCCAACTTAAAAAAGCTATTATTGAACGTGTAAGGCGTAATGGCTTTGATGATCCTAAGCTATATAACGATGAGTTATTAAAACTTGATGAATTAGACATAGCTAGGTTTAATGAACTCAAAAAAATTGTTGGTAAATCAACCAGCAAAAAGGTAAATGAAATCAAGATTAACGAACTTGGTATGGATGATCTTCAGATGCAAAAAGCCGAAGAAGCCGAGCGTAAAAAGTGGCAGGAGCTATCCGAAGAGCAAAAGGAGGCATTAAGAAAATTAAAAGAAGCCCGAGAACAAAAGAAAACAGCTGTCAGCATATTACGCGCAGTGAGTATACGCATGCCGATGTTGGTCTACGGCGCGAACATATCGATTCGAGACGACATCACATTGCAAAAGTTCATCGATATAGTTGATGAAGAATCCTGGCAAGAATTTATGCCCGCAGGATTAACGAAAGATCAGTTTAGAGAGTTTACCAAATATTACGATGAAGATGTCTTCAAGGGGGTTGCGCACAGCATCCGTGCCAAAGCCTATGACTGCGATAATCTTTTGCCAACCGAGCGTATACGAGCCATTGCTGAAATATTTAGCACCTTCAAAAATCCCGACAAAGAAACAGTTTTCACGCCATGGAACGTCGTAAATATGCACCTGACAAAAGCATTTGGCGGTCACGATTTTAGTAGTGGGATTACGGACAAAATCGGTAAACCAGAATGGAAGAGTAAAGATGTTGATACGAGTGTATGGGAGAAAGAAGACACGAAGTTACTCGAGATAAATTCTAAGTCCGGATTGTATCCTCTTTTGTCAGCGTACAATATCTACTCACGTCAGCTCAAAAAGAGTAAGAAGCCAGAGGAGAAAGTATCTCAACACATCTGGAAGGAGGTATTGGCGAAGAATATCTATGTACTCTGCAAAAGCCCAATGGCTAGGAGTATTACACTCCGAACACTAGCC
>JAQBTR010000014.1 GCA_027624915.1 bacterium
AGGTCCGCGCTTACTCTACTGGAGTCTCAGCGAGTGGAAAATTGAATTGTACGAGCAACTTACGGTAGTCTCTCCAATCATCACGAGACGCCGGATGATCAGAGAAATGTTTTTGAGCCCATTCGAAAGGTACATAATTGGCATCAGGAGACAATCTAGATGGGCTTTTCATGATGACACCGTCATCTAGTAGAAGACGGATCAAGTCCTCTTCAGACGTTCGAGTAAGTGAAGCTGCGACATATGTCACCTTGTCGATGGCAAAGGCCTGTCTCTCATATTTGTAATCGCTCAGAAATGGGAACATCTCCTCATTAAACATGATGTCTTTATCGAATCGGCCGCCCACCATAGGGGCGCCACCACTTGTAGATCCCATAAGACCTCCGCTTCTGTGTCTCAAAAGAAAATACCACAAAAATAGACAAATGAAAAGGCCCGCGCAGAAACACAGCGCGGGCAATATATAGATACTTCGATCTCACTCTTCATCGCAACCATCACATCGGCAGCAATGATCATCGTCGTCGTCACCAAAGAATTCTCCGTCATCTTCACTCACCTCTTGGTTTCGCATAAGTGCGAACCAGACGAGATCCCACCGGCCAGCATCAGCAAAGGCCTGAATCTCATGTGGTTGTGGCACCATACCAAGAGGAAGATCTGGGTTGGTCCAGATGAGGGTCTCCTTGCCATCTTCGTAGATACGAGCGTAACCGTCTTTGTCTGAGGTGAGTTCAGGGAAACCCTGACCGAGCTCGCTCGGTAACATTGGTCGTACTGAAATAAGGTCTCTCATTGTTCTCTCCTTTCTAGATGAGTCCGGACTGGAGATTTGTACGTTCATTTTAATTACACCCCTTGTGGTACAAAAAAGCAAGCACGAGAAAGACCCGCCGACATATGTGGTCGCGCGGGCCTTATGGATTGGAGGAGTCAAACTCTGTCGAGACGGGGGGTCGTCACGTCAGTCTTCTTGCTGGTCGAGGAGACCGTCGAGAACCATGGCATTGAAGAGGAGTACCCACTTATGCTTGGTTGCATACTCCGACATTTCTGAGAGTCCCCAGCCAAACGGAAAGTTGGGATCTTCCCAGAGTTCGACTTCCTCACCTTCCAGGTGGTAAATTTGCCGGTCGCGAGGAACGTTCGCTGTACCGTGCATGAAAAACCTCCTTCTATTGGCCGAGTAAAATACTCGGACTTGAATGATATGGTACTTACTTGATTTCGTTTGCATTATACCTTAATTAAACCTAAAAGTCAATAGGCTTCATTCTTATCAATTGTAATAACTGACACGTAGGTTACCGTTAACTATAGAAGTTGCCGAGGAGAAGAAAAATGTGCCTAGAGGAGCGGACTATGAACATGCTTCAAATCTGCGCCGTTGAGGGCGCATCCATGTTATACGATATTCCTAAATCAGAGATTGAGATGGCTTTTGCACGACCAACACCGTGTGAGCGTCGTGGCAATATCATCATGCTTGGCGGATACTCATCCCCTCACTGGATTTACAGGTATTTGGTTCATGATTTGAAAACACACGGATATCCATCATGGTTCCCAAGGTCTATCTATAATGAGTGGGGGTTTGCGATCCCGCGCTTTCCAGAGGTCTTTGCACACCTTGCACACGAAGTCGAAGAACACATGGCCGAGCAAACTCATCCGATCATCGACTATCCTTTTCATATCATTGGACACAGCATGGGGGGCTTTTTGGCAATCGCCATGAAGTCCATGTTTCCAAAGCGAATTGGCAAAGTTGTCTGTTTGGGCACACCCCTCTCAGAAATCTCTGTCCCAGAATTTTTGATGGATAGCGTGAAGACGCGAACAGGCCTCGACCCAGGACACATACCTGACGAGGTTGTCGAGCCCATCGTTACCATTCTCGAACAGAATGATCCGCAACTTTTTTCTGAAATCATGTTTGTATCAACTCATGGAGATCAAATCGCAACCCCAGAGACGAACGGTCTGCCACATATTCTCTGTGCACGTGGTGGCAAACCAACACCCATCACGCATACAGGAATTGTCTTTGACCAAGAAACTCTCAACATAGTTCGCTCATTTCTTGAGATGAGAGTCGACAACCCAGATGATGGACGACGGCTCATGGCAGATATGTATCCCAAAGTAGATTTTGGAATTGATGACGAAACAGCATTTCCTCATCTCGAACAATACTTTGATCAAATGTATCATCAGCCTCTCCCCTCTTAACGAGGGGATTTTTTATACTTTAATCTTTAACTCACACTCACAGAAACAATATCCCAACAAACTTGAGAATGTTGGTGTATTGTGTCTATAAACAAAACCAAATTGTTGTTGATGCGCTTCTGACGAGCCAGCCCGAATCACCACAAGATGGTAATGGTCATGTAAAAAATGAGTATTTTATTTTGGTATGCCCCTACTTAATAGACTTCTTTAACCAACGGCCGGTATAAGATTTTGAGATTTTTATTATGTCTTCCGGGGTACCCTCTGCGATGATGGTACCACCACCTGACCCACCCTCTGGACCGAGATCAATAATCCAATCTGCATTTTTAATGACATCCATGTTATGTTCAATGACAACAACACTGTTGCCACGTTCTACGAGTGCATCAAGTACATGTAAAAGTTTTTGAATATCTTCGAAGTGAAGTCCTGTTGTTGGTTCATCCAAAATATAAAGAGTCTTACCAGTAGATTTGCGTGCCAGCTCAGTAGCCAATTTAACTCGCTGTGCTTCTCCCCCAGAGAGAGTTGTTGCAGGCTGTCCAAGCTTCATGTAGCCAAGACCAACCTTAACGAGAGTATCGGCTCGATCTTTTACCTGTGGGATATCCGTAAAGAATGAGGCCGCCTCCTCAACAGACATGGCTAAGACCTCTGCAATATTTTTGTTTTGATATTCAATCTCGAGTGCTTCTTTGTTATATCGCTGACCCTTACACTCCTCACACTCTTGATAGAGGTCTGGTAAAAAATACATCTCAATTTTTTTGACACCCTGTCCTTCACACTCTTCGCATCGTCCACCCTTAACATTAAAACTAAACCGTCCCGGAGTATAACCACGTGAACGCGCCTCACGTGTTTTTGAAAACAAATCACGTATCGGCCCAAACATACCGGTATATGTTGCTGGATTCGAACGAGGTGTTCGTCCGATTGGTGACTGATCAACGTCTACCACCTTATCTATCTTGTCGAGATTCTTGATTTCTTTGTATTCCTCTGGAATCGCACGCGCATTATAAAAATGCCCGAGCAAAATTTTGGCAAGCGTGTCGTTGATGAGCGTTGACTTGCCACTTCCTGATACACCGGTGATACACGAAAACTTACCGAGTGGCAATTTGAGAGTTACGTTTTGTAAGTTATTACCCTTGGCGCCAGATAGTGTTAGCCAGTTTTCGGTCTTTTCTTTCTTTCGCTTTTTGTTTTTGATTGAGACTGTTTTCTTACCGCTCAAATAGTAACCGGTTTGAGTCTTGGCGGTTAGAACTTTTTTATACGTCCCCTCAAATACAATTTCACCTCCGTGCTTACCAGCCCCAGGTCCTAAATCAATTATCCAATCTGCCTTTTGCATTGTTTCTTTATCGTGTTCAACAACCAAAACGGTGTTACCCAGGTCTCTTAGATGTTCGATTGTTTTGATAAGCATGGCGTGGTCGCGTGAATGTAAACCAATAGATGGTTCATCAAGTACATAAATTACACCGGTCAATTGTGACCCAATTTGTGTTGCCAAACGCACGCGCTGCGCCTCACCTCCTGCAAGTGTGGTTGATGTTCGAGAAAGTGTCATGTACTCAAGTCCTACATTCATCAAAAAATCTAAACGGCGAACAATTTCTTTGAGTATCAAATGAGTTTCTTTTGGTGCTTTTTTGAAATAGTTCTGAAAAAATGGGAGTGCATCTGCAATCGCAAAGTTAGAAACATCTGCGATATTGGTCTTTTCGATAAGTACACCAAGCGCTTCTGGTTTAAGGCGTTTGCCGAGGCATGCCTCACATGTTTTCTCAATCATATACTTTTCTATTTCTCCACGAGTCCAATCCGAGTCTGTTTCTTTCCATCGTCTTCGCAAATTAGGGATTACACCCTCATATGATTCGCCCTCACCCTTTAAAATAATATCAACAATTTTCTTTGGTAATGACGCTACCGGTTTATCTAGTGAAAAATTGTGCTTGGTCGCAAGTTCTTCGAGCATCCACCAATACCATGATTGTCGTCCTACCTTATGTGAGGCTCGCGCCCACGGCTGAATCGCACCTTCAAGAAGCGAAAGTTTTTTATTTGGGATGACAAGTTCTGGGTCTACCTCAAGGGTAGAGCCAAGACCCGTACAATGCGAACATGCACCATACGGACTATTAAATGAAAAGGCTCGTGGCTCTAAGTCATAGAGAGAAATACCACATGATGGACACGCCAAATGTTCAGAAAACAAAACGTCAGTAGTTGTGTCGTTTACAATCAAAAAGCCGTGACCAATCTTGAGAGCAGCTTCAACCGAATCGCGAAGACGTGCGCGGTCAAGTTCCTTGTCTATAATGAGCCGGTCAATAACAACTTCAATATCATGTTTTTTCTTTGGGTCGAGGTCTAAGTCTCGTGCTTCTTCTACCCGAAATATTTCGCCATCCAAACGTACTCGCAAAAACCCACCACGCTCCACCTCTGCCATCACTGTCTTGTGCTCACCTTTTTTATTCCTAATGATTGGAGCCATGATAACAATGTGACTCCCTGGTGTTATGGACGAAATTCGCTTTATTATCTCACCTGCCGTCTGGCGCTTAACTGGCTTGCCACAGGTTGGGCAATGAGGAATACCAGCGCGCGAATATAAGAGCCTGAGATAATCATGTATCTCAGTAATAGTACCGACCGTACTTCGTGGATTCTTTGAAATACTTTTTTGGTCAATTGCAATTGCAGGGCTTAGCCCTTCGATTGATTCGATGTCTGGCTTTTCTTTTACACCCAAAAACTGTCGGGCATAACTTGATAGAGACTCTACAAACCTTCGTTCAGCTTCGGCATAAATCGTGTCGAAGGCGAGCGAAGACTTACCAGACCCTGAAAGACCTGTGATGACCACAAGAGAGTTCTTGGGGATATCGACATCCACATCCTTAAGGTTGTGAACGCGAGCACCCTTGAGCTTGATACTATTCTCTGGTTTTTTCATCTAAGTGACTGGTATGATAGCGCAGAAATCAAGATCTTTCAAGCATTATGGTGTGACCTAATTTTCAAGGAGTGACAACGACTATGAAAATGGAAATACTCTTGTGGTGTGAGAACGATGAATTATAACAGACAGAGAGGCGTATGGATCTTTTCACTCATTCTCGCCATACGCTCCGAGGTTGAAGTTTTTAGCTTCAAAAACCGTTCAAACATCCATACACCCTCTCTCTATGCTATACAATAAGTACGCATGTCGATTAAAGACAAGATAAAAAAGGCTCCGAACGAACCCGGAGTATACACTTTCAAGAACTCTCGGGGAGGTATTTTATATATAGGAAAAGCAGCCAACTTAAAAAGCAGGCTCAAATCTTACACTGGTCGTGGATGGAAAGAAGACATGCTTCGCAAAGCAAAGTCTGTATCGTGGGAGGTACTCTCATCAGATGTGGCCGCACTCATTAGAGAAGCCGAGCTCATCAAGCGTAATAAGCCGAAATATAACTTCATCATGAGAGATGATAAGCGTTACGCATATGTAGCGTTTACGAAGAATACCTTTCCTCGTATGTATATAACACATCAACCGCGTGAAAGTAAAAATGAAATCTATATTGGACCTTTTACCGATGTAACGGCACTTAGACGTGTACTAAAACTTTTGCGTCGCGCATTTCCATACTGTACGTGCCCTCCATCACCCAAGCACAAACGCCCATGCGTTAATGCTCAAATTGGCAAATGTCTAGGCTTTTGTTGTTCTGATGTTAAAAATACAAAGCAGAATGAAAAAACATACAAAGCAAACCTTCATGCGATAAAAAAGGTGCTCACTGGAAAAAGTCGTTCGCTTTTAGGAACACTAGAAAAACGCATGGTCACCTTGTCCAAGGCGCGCAAATATGAATCGGCCGCACTCATACGCAATCAGCTAGGATCACTCGAGCGAATCTTTGCTCATAGTCCACACCTTAAACGCGATATTGCAGAAGAGCGCGAAAAGGCGCTCGAGTCGCTCAAAGAAATTTGTAAACTTAGTCATTTTCCAGAACGTATAGAGGGGTACGATATATCACATCATCAAGGTGCCTCTACAGTAGCCAGCATGGTTGTATTTGAAAACGGAATGCCCGCCAAAGACGAGTACAGAAAATTTAATATTAAAACAGTAAAGGGCGTGGACGACTTTGCAAGCATGACCGAAGTTTTATCCCGTCGTCTCAAACACGACGAATGGGCGATGCCCGACCTCATAATAGTAGACGGTGGTAAGGGTCAGCTATCCGCCGCCCGCAAGGCTCTCGGCAAAAAACATATACCACTCGCATCTCTCGCCAAGCGCGAAGAAGAGTTATATATAGATGGACGACGTGACCCAATAAAACTCAAACAACTCCCACCACCACTTCTTAATCTCGTCACTCACCTCCGAGACGAGTCTCATCGCTTCGCTATAACCTTTCATCGTAAGCAAAGACGCCGTCTTGTAACGGAGAGGTAAATTACATATACTACTCCTATGAAAGAAATCCTTCCTTATATACAGATTGTGCTTTCACTTGTCCTTATTGGCTCTATCCTCATTCAACAGCGAGGTGCCGGTATGGGAGCTGCCTTTGGTGGTGGTAGCGATGGAGGTGCGCACACACAGCGACGTGGAGTTGAGAAATACATTTTTTATGTAACTATCGTGCTTGGAATAGCTTTTTTCTTGACGTCATTTGCGTCACTTTTCCTAGAATAGCAACACCCAATATATATAACTCATGCGCTATACACTCCCCTCGCGCAAAGAATGGCAGACACTATTTGATAACCTCTCTAAGGCAGAAAGGGTTCTTTTTATTGGTCTTTTTTTGACAGCCTGGACAGCTGGCGTATTTGTCTTGATTGGTCTTGATAGTGACTATTCGACCAAGCTCCCGGCACCTGGTGGCTCTATCACAGAAGGTATTGTTGGAACACCACGCTTTATTAATCCACTTCTTGCAATCTCTGAAGCAGACCGCGACCTTACACGAATTATATTTTCTGGCCTCATGAAGGCAGATGGACGTGGGGGTCTCGAACCTCAATTGGCCGATAATTTTGTAATTTCTGAAGATGGTCTTACCTATACATTCACACTAAAAGAACATCTTTATTGGCACGACAATGTTCCTGTAACTGCTGATGATATCGCATTCACCATTGAACTTACAAAAAATCCAAAAATACGAAGTATCAAGCTTGCACAGTGGGAAGGGACTGAAGTCAAGGTTATTGATGAGAAAACAATACAGTTTATACTCCAGCGACCATTCTCCCCATTCTTGGAGAACACAACACTTGGTATCATGCCAAAACACTTGTGGGAAAATATTCCTGCGGAGCAATTTGCGCTCATTGACTTAAACACGGAGCCTATTGGCTCCGGGCCATTTTTTATAGAATCTATATCACGAACAGGAACCGGAATTATTACAAAATACACACTGGAGCGATTTAATAGATTTGTACCAAGAGCTCATCTCAAGCGCGTTATTGTACGGTTTTATCAAACAGACATAGAACTTGAAAAAGCTCTTGAAGGTGGCATTGTCGATGCAGGGTCTGCCGATATAAATAAGGTGCCAAAAGGCTTAAAACGACTTGATGTAAATCTTCCACTTATTGTTGGCGTATTCTTTAACCAAGACCAATACACACCGTTCAAAAACGCTTCGCTCAGAGAGGCTCTACATGTCGCAACGGATCGCGAACGAATTATAGAAAGTGCACGCGGCGGTAATGCTGTTGCAACCTCGTTACCAATACCACCTGGCACATTTGCTCATGCAGGCAGTCTTGAAAACACCGAATACAATGTAGAGCGCGCACGACAAATACTCACAGATGCCGGAATTACGGATAGCGAAGAAGACGAGGACAGCATTGTTGAAATAAAAGTTTCAAAAACAGAATATGCTCCTGTAAGATTTAAGCTCGCCACTCCAGAAAATCCAGAATTTGTGCGTACTGCAGAGCTCATTAAAAGTATGTGGGCTGAGATTGGAGTCGAGGTAACCATCGAACGCTTTGAGCAAGGAGACCTTGAGCAAAGTATTATACGAACTCGTGACTATGATGCGCTATTATTTGGGCAAGTGTATGGATACGAAACTGACCCATATGGTTTTTGGCACACGAGCCAGTCAAAACATCCCGGCTCTAATATCGCACTGTATGCAAACACAAAGGTAGACTCGCTTTTGGATGCTGCTCATAAAGCTATTAGTCGAGACCGACGAGAAGAACTCTACACATTTTTTCAAGAAGCTATTAGTGAAGACCGACCAGCCGTCATACTCTACAGTCCAAGTTATGTATATTATGTGCCCGTTGGTCTTCTTGGTATAGATTTGAGACAGATTCCATTTCCTCAAGAACGATTTACTGACATTGAACACTGGTATATACACACAAAGAATGTATGGAACATTTTTGCCCCCTAACTAATCAGCACAAGGCTGTTTTTACAGCGCACGAAGTGCATTGTGTTAATTAGTTAGGGGGTTTGCACCGTAAGACCCCACCAAATCCAGTAGACTCGGGTTGACCCCCATACTAATTATCACAAAAGTGCTACGCACAACATAAAATATCTTGTGATAATTAGTATGGAGGTTGACATACAACTTTAACTACGATATAATGAATTCACTATCGTAAAAAACTATATATATTCTAGATAAGTAGTTTGCCCTCTTTGGGACATCTACATCTTGGAACACAGTCTCAATAAAAAGACTTCTCAAGGAACAATATAAATACACGTAGTACGTCTACCTTTCAGAAGGACCCAATACATTAATTAACCGATACAAGTGGGTATGACTATAAGATAGGTAGGAGCCTCGGCCCGTTACTGCTATATGCAGACAAGGTCGGGGCAAAACCGTTGCTGTCCATAAATACAATTGATTGCAAGCTGAGCAGTAACGGGCCGAGATGGTGAAATTGGCAGACACGCAGCGTTCAGAGCGCTGTGAGCGCAAGCTCATGAGGGTTCAAGTCCCTCTCTCGGCACAGATGACAACAGAAAGAATTAATTATTAGCAATGAAAATTACAATAAAGCATACATAAACAGCGAGGGACTTGAACGGATCCGAACGCCATGGGGTTGAAAGTTCTGGGAAAGCTTTCAACGGGCAAAGCCCTGGCTTTTGCGAGGGGCAAAAGAAGTGAGGGTCCGCGGGATTTGCGATGGGCAAATCAAGTCCCTCTCTCGGCACAATGTTTGTAAAACATATTATTAGCAACAAGAGACTTATATAAGTCCAAATTAAGAACAAGGGACTTGAACAGATTCGAATGCCATTGGGTTGAAAGCTCTGGGAGAACTTTCAACGGGCAAATGGAATCCCAACTCCTATAACATATGATTAATACATCATCAGAAGGAAAACCCCAAAGCAAGCCTGTAGATAAAAAACCTGTACCAAGACCAACTGGTAAGCCAACTTCACGTTCACATAAACCATCTTCTGCCCCACGAGGAGGAGGCATGAGACGGTCAGGACGACCGCCAATGCGTAGAAAAACGACTGAAGTAAAAACAGCGTTTGTCCATAAACCTACAACGTCCGCAGACACCCTACGCATAGTACCGCTTGGTGGTGTTGAACAGGTCGGAAAAAACTGTATGTTCCTTGAATACGGGGACGACATAATGATTATTGATATGGGACTTCAATTTCCTGAGGAGAATACACCAGGAATTGATTTTATTATACCTAACGTTGCATATCTAAAAGCAAACAAGAAAAAAATCAGAGGTGCTATTATCACACACGGTCACTATGACCATATTGGTGCAATCCCTTACATGTCAGCAGACTTAGGTGCGCCACCAATTTACGCAATGCGCTTTACTAAAGCGATTATTGAAAAGCGTCAGGGTGACTACACTCATCTACCCAAACTCAACATGATTGAGTTTAAAGCAGAAGACAAATTAAAAATGGGTCGTTTTGAGATAGATTTCTTCCATGTTAACCACACCATTTTTGATACCGTTGGAGTAGCTATAAAAACTCCTGTAGGAACCGTCTGCCACACAGCTGACTTTAAGTTTGATGACTATCCAGTGGGTGACGTTCCAGCAGACTACGAAAAAATTAAAAAGATAGCCGAACGAGATGTACTGCTTCTTATGTCTGACTCGACTGGTGCTGAACGCCCTGGTCACTCTATATCAGAAAGAGATATCGAGGGTAATCTAGAAGATATTTTCAAAAACTCAAAAGGACGAATTATGGTTGCGACCTTTGCTTCTCTCATCTCTCGAATTCAGCAGTTGATTGACTTGGCCCAAAAACATGGCCGCAAAGTAGCAATTGATGGTTACTCTATGAAATCAAACGTTGCGTTGGCTACAGAGCTCGGCTACCTTAAAATTCCTAAGGGTATCATGGTAGACGTTAAGCACATTAATGACTACAAAGATCACGAAGTTTTGTTCCTATGTACTGGCGCTCAAGGTGAGGGAGGCGCTGTATTAATGCGTGTTGCAACACGTGAGCACCGATTCATACGACTCCATGAGGGAGACACGGTTGTGTTCTCTTCATCCGTCGTACCAGGAAACGAACAGAGTGTTCAAAAGCTTAAAGATGTTATCTATCGAGAAGGAGCTGAAGTATTTCACTATCAAATGATGGATATTCATGCTGGTGGACATGCACAGCAAGAAGACCTTACAAAAATGATTGAGTTAATGAAGCCAAAATTCTTCGCACCTATTCATGGTCATTACTTCATGCTCAAGCTTCACACCAAGTTGGCACTTGCCGCGGGCATACCTCAAAAAAATATTGTCATCCCAGAAAACGGACGAGTTATTGGACTCAAGGCAGATTCTATTGTTCTAACCAACGAAGAAGTTGAATCAAATCCAGTCTTCATTGATGGACTTGGCGTGGGGGACGTAAAAGAAGTTGTACTTCGTGACCGTCAGATGATGGCGGAAGACGGTATGTTTGTTGTTATCGTCTTGGTTGATGAAAAAACCGGTAAAGTTCGTGGTTCACCTGATATTATCTCTCGTGGATTTATTTACCTCAAAGAATCTGGAGAGCTTTTGCGCGAGACACGATTCCGCATCAAAAAGCTCACCGAAGACGTAACAGTTAAGATGCATCCTCTCAACGTACAATACTTACGCGAAGAACTACGAGAAAAGATTGGTCAGTTCCTCTACAAAAAGACCGAACGCCGACCAGTTGTCCTCCCAGTAGTCATCGAGGTGTAAAACAAAAATCCCGCTCGCAAGAGCCGGGATTTTGTTATAATAAAAGTATGCTTTCAAAACGTGAAGTATATATCGTAATAGGAACTTTGAGTTTTGTTTTTATTCTTTTCGCATTAGCACAGCAGGGGGTAACACTACCACATTGGGCAGTAATCTTTCTTGTTATTATATTTGCTACGATTGGTGGCTCTTATGGAATTGACAGAAAATTAAAGACTGCATTTTATGCTCAAGAAATACACAAAGTACAGCCCTTAACGTTCTGGCAAAAATATAAATTATCCTTTAAAGCTGCCGTTGGCTATCGAGTCCAGGATCTCGATCTAAGACGTATTGTTTGGTATATTTTCTTCCTTGTAATACTCGTCATCGTAATGTTTACCTTTTACCCCTCAAGCTAAACCTCGGCTTTCGCAGGTAGAGATTTTTGTATATAATGGGGCTGTTGCCAAGCTCGCTTTTGGAGCCAAAATCTGCATATTTTGGTAAAAATGGAGTCTGGGAGCAGCCCCAATCACCTCATATGAATAAACCCGTACTTCTAACTGGAATGCGTCCTACGAGCCACCTACACATTGGCAATCTTTTTGGTGCGCTAAAACCATTAGTAGAGTATCAGGGTAAATATCAAACATTCCTCATGGTGGCTGATATCCATGCGCTCACAACCATGGAGGAAACCAAAAAAATAAAAGAAAACACACTCGATATTATTATGTTGTATTTGGCTTCCGGCGTCGATTCCAAAAAAGTTACGTTGTTTGTTCAGTCTGCAATTCCTGAGCAAGTAGCTTTATCGACGCTCTTTGGCATGATTGTTCCTAAAAGCATGCTTGAGTTAAACCCAGTCTACAAAGAAATGATAGCCGACCATCCAAAGGCTACCAACTTAGGGCTATTGGCGTACCCCGTCTTACAAGCCGCTGACATCCTCGCATACAAAGCAGGATTGGTCCCTGTCGGCAAAGATCAGCTACCACACCTCGAACTTACGCGTGAGATTGCGCGACGCTTTAATACGCGCTTCGGCAAAACGTTTCCAGAACCAGAAAGTAAACTCCAAAAGGATATCAAAATTTTATCACTGCAAGACCCAAAAAAGAAAATGTCTAAGTCACACGGAGCGCCAACTCAAATTGGCGTACATGACACACCAGAGCAAATCCGAAAAAAGATTAAAACAGCTGTAACGGATTCAGGTTCGGAAGTTTTGTACTATCCAGAAAAGAAGCCTGCTGTTGCAAACCTCATGATGATAATGCATTTGGCCGGTGGCAAAAGCCTTAAGGATATTGAAAAAGAATTCCAAGGCAAAGGATATGGGGATTTCAAGAATGCTGTCGCCGAATCACTCATCGAATATCTCGTACCAATTCAGGAAAACTACAAAAAACTTTCGAAAGATAAAAAGTATATCGAAAAACTCCTCGAAGACGGAAACAAAAAGGCTCGCAAAATCGCGGAAGCTACCTACATTGAGGCTAAAAATAAAATCGGACTTCTCTAACCTACAATCAACTTTTTAAACTCCTCTACTCTCTTTTGGACCACCTCGATGGTTCGGGCCTCGACGTTTAGACGTACGAGGTTTTCTGTATTTGAGAGGCGTACATTCGCCCACCAGTCATCATAATAGACAGAGACCCCATCTACCCAAAGAGTTGCCTTAGCATCATGAAAGTGTCCTGCGATGTTTTCAAGCATGCCTTCGGCTTTGTCTACATTAAAACTCAATTCGCCACTCGATGGATATACAGCAAATTCATTAAGTAATTCGTCTGAGGTTTTTTTGGAGGCCGCCAAAAACTGTAAAAAATATAAAACTGGCAAGAATCCCGAATCGCTATATTCGGTAGATTCAAAATAATAATGTCCTGAAAGTTCGGCGGCAAACAAGGCTTTTTCCTTTCTCATTATTTCTTTAATAAACCTATGCCCTACTCGTGACATGATTGCCGTTCCGCCATATGCCTCAACCGTCTCATTAAAGATGCTCGACGAGCGTACATCATAGACAACCTTAGCCTTATGATTCGTTTTTAACAATTCTCTAGCAAAGAGTGCGGCCACATAATCTGGTCTAAAAAACCGAGCATTGTTTGTAACAAACCCAACACGATCCCCGTCTGGATCAAACGCCACACCAAGGTCTGCTTTTTTTTCTATAACTTCATTTTTTAATTCAGCCAGGCTTTCTTCAATTATAGGATTAAGTGGGGCCCTCGAAGGACTGAGAGACATATTCATATTAATGATCTGTGACTTGCTTGGGATGCGCTTTAAGAGGTTTGGTAAAAGCAAAGATACCATCCCTCCGCCAGTATCAAAAACAACTTTTAGGTCGCGAGTGTCCTCGAGATTTACCTGAGAGAGCAAAAAATCATAATACTCTCTGTGATTGCTTCGCTCTACTATCTCACCTCTATGCGTGCGTGCTTCAAAAATACCACGACGTGCTGTCTTTTTGATTATCTCCATGTCATCACCAACCGGCTCTGCTCCAGATTTTGAGAGCTTAAACCCATTCATTCGAAACGGATTATGTGAGGCAGTGATCATCATGCCTCCGTCTGCCTCTTCATGCCTGACAGTAAAGTAGTGAAAAGGTGTCGTTGTAAGTCCCTGATCAATAACATTAACACCGGAGTCAAGCAGGCCCTCCAAAGTAGCTTTTTTCAACTCTGGCGAAGATGACCGTTCATCGGAACCAACTACAATTCGTGGGTCCTCACCCCTATTTGCGTTTCGTATGTAGTCAGCAAAGGCGCGCGCTATAATATAAGCAATCTTGCCATTGATCTGCTCTGGGAATATCCCACGGATATCATACGCTTTGAAGATGTCAGGATTTACATACATTGATTATTAGTTTACCATCCTTATCATGTCTCTCAAAATTGGTATCGTGGGTCTTCCCAATGTCGGCAAGTCGACACTTTTTCAGGCGCTTACACTCAACAAAGTAGATGCAGCTAATTACCCATTTGCAACAATCGAACCGAATATCGGCATTGTGGAGGTCGCGGACGATCGTGTCGGTAAACTCGCCGAATTTTCAAAGAGCGCGAAGGTAATTCCAGCAGCTATAGAGTTTGTAGATATTGCAGGGCTCGTCAGAGGAGCTCACGAGGGAGAAGGACTTGGTAACCAATTTTTGGCGAACATAAGAGAGTGTGATGCGATTGTTGAGGTTGTAAGAGATTTTGAAAACTCAGAGATAATCCACGTCGAAGACTCAATCAACCCAGACCGCGACATAGGAACAATTGAGACAGAACTTTTTATGGCCGACCTATCAACGGCTGAAAAAAACTTAATACGCGCTGAGAAAGATGCGAAGACTGGTGGCAAAGAAACACTAAAACGACTTGAGGACTCAAAAAAACTTAAAAAACTCATTGAAAATGCAGAGCGACCAACCGAGGATTTGGAATATCTAGGACGCGAACTCTCACTTCTTTCTACAAAGCCTGTTTTGTATTTGTATAATATTACGGACGAAAGAGAGTCCGTCCAAGACGGCAAACTATATTTAAATGTAAAACTTGAAGACGAATTAGCGACGATGACCGACGAGGAAAAGAAAGAGCTTGGTATCGAATCCAAGCTCCCCGTCCTCGCTATGGAAGCTTATCGCCTCTTGGGACTCATTAGTTACTTTACAACTGGTGAAGACGAAACGCGCGCATGGACTATACCTCTGGGCTCTACTGCAAAACGTGCTGGGCGTGCCATACACTCTGATTTTGAGGAAAAGTTTATAAGGGCTGACATTATCTTATGGAATGTGCTATTGGAGGCTGGCTCATATGCTGCCGCCCGCGAAAAAGGTCTCATAGGCACAGAGGGCAAAGAATACATAGTAAAAGACGGCGACGTTATCGAATTTAAAATTTAGTATAATAACACAGTTATGTTGAAAGACGCTTTTTCTAAATTCAAAAGCACTTACAGAGATTTTATTTTATCTCCAGATTTGAAGATTTTTTTTCTCATACAAAAACTGCAAAAAAACACACTATGTTAAAAAGGGGTCGAATGATTCATTTATACAAGCTGGCTAGTAAAATAGAAAAAGAGAGTGTGGACGGAATAATAGTAGAATGTGGCTGTTGGAGGGGGGGGTCTGGAATAATACTCACCCAGAATAATAAAAGGGTTCTTCATTTGTTTGATTCGTTCCAAGGCCTCCCTGAACCCACAGAAGAAGATGACTAAAGGACAAAAGAAAGACATCATACGGGACTCAATAAAACAAGCTCAGAAAACGTGAGAAAACTTTTCAAAAAGTTTGACCTCCTAAATCGTTTAAAACTATATGAAGGTTGGTTCACTGATACTTTTAAAACATGGGAACCAGAAAAAATATCAATATTACATATCGATGCTGACTATTATACATCCGTAAAACTCTCATTGGAAACCTTTTATAAGTATGTATCCCCTGGGGGGTATGTAGTATTGGACGACTATGGAACATATGGTGGCTGCAAAAAAGCCGTGGATAATTTTTTATCCACTAAAAATCATACGCTTGTAAGAATTGACAGGACTGGGTACTACTTCAAGAAATAAAAGACGGCGACGTAATAGAATTCAAGATCTAAATAAACGGCTCACATTCAGTGAGCTGTTTATTTTGGCTTATCTGGGCCATATTTTTGCCCTAGCACGGCAACTCAAGTAGTTGCCAAATGGAGCTATTTCTGGTACTATCCCTGCATGAACGAGGATATGAAATACTACGAATTGTCCTACATTTTGAGTCCAAGCTTGAAAGAGGAAGAAGTAGTTACAATTGAAGAAGAGCTCAAAACGCTCCTCGCTAATGCTGGTGCCCAAATGGAGTCTTGGGATAACCCAAAACGACAGTTCTTAGCATACGAGATTAACGATAGCAAAGAAGCAGTTTTTGGGGCATATAGATTTAATGTTGCAAAAGATAAAATAGAGGCCCTCCAGAAAAGTTTGCGGGGCAATTCAAAAATTATTCGTTTTATGCTTCTCGAATGGAAGAAGTTTGAAGCTAGAGTTCGTCTGCCAAAGCCTCCTATGCGACAAGCAGAGGAGCAAGTCCCAACAGACGAAAAGGCATTGGATGAAAAGCTTGAAGAAATTTTCCAGAAAGGAGCTGAAGAAGAAGCAAAGGCATGAATCTAAATAAAGTATTTCTCATAGGTAATATTACTCGAGACCCAGAAATAAAAACTCTTCCTTCTGGGACGGCTGTTACCACTTTTGGTCTTGCGACTAATCGTATATGGAACAAAGATGGTCAGAAGCAGACTCAAGCTGAATTTCACAACATTGTGGCATTTGGACGGACTGCCGAAGTCATTACCCAATACCTAAATAAAGGGAGCATGATCCTCGTTGAGGGTCGAATCCAGA
>JAQBTR010000015.1 GCA_027624915.1 bacterium
TTCGCGAACCTCATTCTCAGGTCTGCCATCTTTCCTGTTTTTTGCTCTGTCTGCCTCCCTAAATTTTTCCTCCCTGTCAGCGACATAAGCATTATCCGCACTAATTTCCTCGTTAGAACGGATATCTTTAAAATCATCTGGATGAGGTCTATCATCTTGTAACATTGAAAGTGCACGTTCGTAAAGTTTGTCCACGAATTCTTTCTGCTCAAATTGTCTTTCAGGATTTTCCATTGGATTTTATACTACCATCTATATCTCAACCCCCCAAATGGCGCGAGCCCCAATCCCAATAGCGTACGTGACTATAACCGCAAACGCTATTATTCCAAGATTAATTAAAACTCTTCGCTTAACATCCATCCCAGACAAAAACGCCAGAATGAAAGAAACAAATATTATTATTACACTAGAGGCCACGATGGACGCTACAAGTGACTGAGAGCCTAACAATACTGGTAACACGGGAACCATCGCTCCAATAAAATATGAGGTACCAACAACAATTGCTGAAAAGCCGGGGTACACTGCATATGAACCAGTAGATGATTTGCCCAAAAACTTAGACTTTTCTTGTTCGGTTCGTCGCACTTCGGCCTCCGAACCTGATGATACAAATACTCCAGCTGCCATTGATATAGCACCCGCAACCGCAACACTCATGCTCGCCATCAGGACAGAACTAGTTGCGGCGAATGCTGCAAAAAAACCACTTACTGCACCTAAAATTTCAACAAGTCCATCGTTAAAACCAAGAAAAATATTACGAATTGTCTCTGGATTAATCTTTTTTTCTATTGCAGTACTTACAAGTGTGTCCTCATGTTCGAACTCATCTTCCAAAATACTACGAACAGCGCTGCCCAATTCTTCATCCTTGTAAACCTCCCATACATTTAGATATTTTCTTATGCCATACACTTCAATTGCTTCGAGAATTAGATGAATCCCTGACTCTCCAAACAAACGGCAAACGCCAACAAAAAGAGAGAGTTTTATCTTCCGCCATACGCCAAGCTCTTCTTCATCTATCTTAAAAAATGCTTTCCAAAATGCTATATGTTTGCGCTCTATCGCAGTTAACTCTCTTAACATATCCTGCATTCTATCGGGCGCAAATATCAAAACTCGCTCGTACAGTGCCAGATCAAAGACCTCGTCTAAGACGAGGTCGCGGGCCAAACGTTCTGGATACCTTACTGCCAAACCGCAAGAATTACACTTGAAATAATTATAGCTGCTAGCTGATACGCAACAAAAATAAGAACAACATTTTTATTCCGTCCTTCATATACAACACTTGGCATTTGAGATGTTAAAACAAAACCAAGCCACAACATAAACCCAAGAACAAGTCCTTGGCTAATTGTTACGAGCCCCATTATCTGAATTAAAACCGCGAGAACATAAGACGTAACCAAAGCTCCACCTGCACTCACAATCATAGCCTTCGCTGGACTTCCGGCCTTGACTTCTTCCTCGGTCTTTCCAATTGCTTGCATCCACATCTTGCCAAACAAGAATGGCGAATACCAAAGCATGCCAATAATGAAATTAGCAAGCGATGCTACGAGTACTGCTACCAAATTAACTTCTGCTGTCATATATTAAATCTCCTAGATGCATGTAGTGTACCTCTTTTTAAAGTACAAAAAAAGCCGTTGTTTGTACTCTGACAATAACGGCATTTACTTTTTTTCTCTTTTCTGGTTTATCCTTTTTTTCCTATTTGTGACCCTTCTAGAGGCAACGTGTGGATTCATTGAGTGGTTTTTTACGACATCATGCTCCCACTTTAAAAGACCTTGCCACAATATATCTGGATCTATTTGTAATACCCCGCATATAGCCTCAAACGAATACAGCCACGAGTCGTTGCGGCTGCTAAACCAAGTCCGTACTTCATAGACCAACTTTTTTTTCGCAAGATGTGCGCCAGGATGAACACCCGTTTGAAAAATAGATACGGCGTCCTCCAGAACAGCGAGCATGAGCTTTGCTTCTCCAAACATATCAGAAATAGGTTGCCTCGCCATGTCCGCCCACTGCCCAGGTAAAATATTATCAGGACCAAACAGATTGCCACGACTTACCTCGTCAACAGCATGATCACTCACACCCTGATAAAAGGTACCTGGGTAAGATCCTAGGGCCTTAGCCATGTCGCTAACCTCCTTGTTTTTCAAGTGCTTAAGTGTTTTCTAAATTATACACTAATTCTCAGATTTTTCAAGCTCACTCATAACCTCTTTACTATTCATATATTTATAGAAGAGCCACACAACAACGAGGGCAACAATAATCAATATAAGAGAATATGTGCCCAGAAAATTAGCACTCTTACCAAACACCATACCAAGACCAATAAAGATGAGTGACCAAATCCACGATGATACAAAAATAATTCCAATGTACAAAGCTCTATTCATTTTTGAAAGTCCGGCTGGTATTGGCGCCCACACTTTGATTGCTGGCAATAATTTTGCGACAAACAAAAACCATGCACCCTTTTTTTCAAATGCGATTTGAACTTTCTTTACCTCACGCAAAGGAAATATTTTATATGTGGTTATATACTCTAAACCCTTTCTGCGGGCTAATTCATACAAGATGATATTACCTACCGTATTACCAAGAGCACCAAGCAAGGATGCAAGTACTAGATTAAGCTTGCCTGACGTCACAAATATACCAACAAATATATAGAGAAACTGACTCGACGGAAAGCTAATAAAGCCATTGGCAATCATAAGGCCAAAGATACCAAAATATCCAGACGCTATAAGAATTGATTCTATATCAAAAACCATGGTATTTTTTTTCAGGAAACATGTTCGCCCACTGACTAGCCTCTTCCATACCCAATACAACGCGCCGGTACTTGGATTCGTTTTTGAGTTGTATAGTAAGCGCACTATAAAAATAACCACGTCTCACATACCAAAACTCCCAACCACGAGACTTGCTCCAAAAAGAACCGGCCTTGATGAAACCCGGCATATATGAGCCTGGCAACCTAAAATCTGTAACCATCCCCTCTGCCTCACCCACGTGAGCTGAAACAATGTCACCGTGTGATATATCAAGTTCTCTTTTCATCGCAAAAAATCGCTCCCACCCCTCGAGCTTAATTTTTAATATTCCATTTTGAAGATCAAGTTTCATTTTGCTGATGTTCACTATCATATCATACCAAACAAAAAAGCTCCGCCTAGAGCAGAACCTTTTTGCAATACCTACACCCTAAACGCTTGGTGTTGGTGCGCTACCGCCACCCGCCATACAAGCCTTACAGCTCTTTTTGTGAGTTACAAACTCGAGAACCGCAGCAATACCTACGAGAACATAAACTGCGCGAGCAAGCATACTTCCATCACCTAATACTTTAGCAACTAAATCAAGCCCTAGAGCTCCAACTAGTAGCCAGTTCAGTCCTCCTACAACTAGAAGGATAAATGCAATGATGTGCAATACTTTCATAATATAAGAATCTATTTAGTGAGACCTTTATGTAAGTATATCACCATATGCTCCTCTATGTGTTGATAACAAGATAAGAGCTTACTATAGCTGCTGTTTCAGCCCTCAAAGTAAGCTTTCCGAGCGTCACATGTTCGTGTTTTCCTTCCGAGGAGTGTTCTCGTTCATTATCTGTCCATCCACCTTCTGGCCCTATAAAGATACCTACTTGCCGAGCGGCACCCCTCCCACCAAATCTTTGACCATCAATATCAAAAAAATAATTCTTGTCATTTTGCTTTGCATGCTCTAATGCTGCTGGAAAATCCATAGGCTCATTAAGTTTAGGAAGAACGGCACGTCCTGATTGTTCTGCGGCCTCTCTTATAATTTTTTTAAGACGTTCATCGCGCAAGCCAAACTTAACAGTACGTTCAGTAATTAAAGGAATGATTTCTCGGACGCCAATCTCCGTTGCCTTTTGTACCACGAGATCGAAATGATCACTTTTAAGTAGTGCTAGGTATAAAATAACGTGACAGTCTGGCTCCCGTTCATTTTCTAAAATAGTTTCTATTTCAAAGCCAACTTGATCTTTAGTGGAGTCGACAATCGTAGCACGAGCCTCTTTAGTTGTGCCATTTGATAGAAGTACCATATCGCCCTTTTTTAAACGTAATACATTACGAATTTGACTTACCAAATTAGCATCATCAATAGATGCAAGTTTCTCTTTAAAATCAAACTCTCCAAAAAATCTATGCAATCTCATCCCGTTAGTTATAGGACGTAGACATAAAATCCACGTTTTTATTTGATAATTTTATAATAGCTATAGTATAAATCATTATGTTATATTTTTGCGTCCGCGATAACTAACGGGACTCATACGTATAGTTTCTCATAATACGAGCGCTAATAAAAATGGAGCTGTCATTCAGCTCCATCATGCCCTTCGATCGGGCGGAGGCTCGTTTTGTGGAATAAAGTCCCGAAAACCTGCATCACTACTACCAGAAGCTACCTTTTGTGTTAGTGGGCGTCGTACGCCACCACCAATTCTACCCACAACCTTGCCGCCCGCGGTTGGATCAACGCCATCGCGTATCTTTTGTTCTCTAGCTTGCGTATGAACTCTTCGGTCTGTATTTAATTCTTGTGGCGACTTACGTAGCTCTTCTTCTCGCATGACATGCTTTTCACGAAGCCTCGTCATGGCATTGTCGCCCCACGTTTCAATTCCACGCGTATACATCCAATATGTTAAAAAACGATTTGGAACAAATACAATGGCAGTCCCAAGATGTAGAGCAACAAGAATCAAATCCCTTAAAACTCCCATAGGTATGTACCTCTTCTTTCTCTATATTCTTCTTATCATTCTCCCTGCTTTGACGCAACCATAAAGAAAACAAGATACAGGAATATGGTCAAAGACATAACAGGAATAGTTATGTATCCATACTCAAAAACCAATCGTTGTGTGCATAAAATATTTTCTGCAGAACATGGAAGTACAGAATGACCGGTATGTTGAATCACGGTATGGTATGCCGCTATGGCAACACCAATGACAGAGAGGGCAACGCTGTAAATACGAATGAACATGTCACGATACCACCATGCAAGACCTAGCATCGCAACCTGAGGAAACAAAAATATCCGCTGATACCAACATAGACGGCATGGCTCAAATCCTATAATTTCTGAAAAATAAAGACTCAGCAATGTAGCTAAAAGTGCCGTAAAGAATGCGAGCAAGAGTGCGTGTTGTCCAACCCACTTGGCTACCTTGTGACGCAGAATAAGAGAGACAACCAAAATCGCAAGCACGATGTGGCTTGCGACAGTAAGAATCGATATGACTGCGGTAAATGTCACACTCATGAAGGCAATTCGCAACCAGTCTTCTCGGCTAAGTCTCTGATAGATACTTCTCCAAGAATCCGACTCTCATCTCCAAACTCCCACGTTGGATAAGAAGTTATATCCTTACTGCTACATTCTTCGGTCTGTCCCTTTCCATCTGGCGTTGAACACTCAACATAAGGAATATGTTTTTCCGAGCTTCCAAAAAGAGCTTTTTGATTCTGACAGTGAGGACACCAAAATGCTCCATAAAACGTAGCGTTATTTTCTTCTAAACACCTTGCAAAGTTGTCCAGTGGGCCTGGCTTAATTAACGCATTACCAAGAAAGTATCCAACTGCCAAAATGGCAATAAGTACGATAAAAGCAGTTAATTGCTTTTTTGTCTTTTTATTCATAGATTATTTTTTTGCCTGATGCATCACACGTTGTGGAAACGGAATCTCAATACCCTCTTTATCGAAAGCTATTTTAATTCGTTTTCGTAACTCGCCAGTTACTTCCCATTGTTTGAGAGGCTGTGTATCACCGAGAATTTTTATATCAACAGATGAGTCACCAAAATTATTAATACGTAAGAACTGTGGTGGCTTAGTAATCATTTCGCTAAACTTTGGATCAGCTGCCAACTCTACACCAACACGATTAACAACTTCTTCTACTTTTTCTATATCAGCATCATAGCTGACACCAATATCAAGGTTAACGCGTGCCATCTTCTTTGAAAGATTAGAGACCTTAGAAACACTTCCATGTGGTATGTGGTGTACAGCCCCATCAAGATCACGCAATACTGCAAGACGCAGAGTAATATCTTCTACAGAACCACATGTATCATCGAGACAGACAACATCTCCAATTCGAAATTGGTTTTCCATAATCAAGAAAAATCCTGTAATAACATCTCGTATAAGGTACTGGGCTCCAAAACCAACAGCAACGCCCACAAGTCCAGCAGCTGCCAGTAGTGGCGCAATATCCAGACCAAACTCAGATAATACGAGCATGCCCATTATGACCCATAGAACTGTAGCAACGGTCATATGAAAAATACGTATCAAAGTATTTTCTCGTTTTTCTTCCGCTTCTTTCGAAGAGCCCTCTTCACATGTAACGAGTTTTCTTACCGTACCCTCAACAACTCGATGACTAACTTTGTGAATTATCCACCCAAAAACCAAAATTCCAATTATACGTGGACCGTGAGAAATCCCCCAACTAATAATAAAATCAACGATTTTATCTATGATGTCTTCCATATTCACTATCTTAAAGCTGACTTATAAATTTGTAAATGGTTTAAAATATATCCAGAAAGTATAAAATTTTTCTTAACAGATATATGTGCGGCACGGCCTAATCTATCACGAAGCTTTTTGCTACTAAGCAATTTTGCTATTGCATGGCCAGCAGACAATCGCGAACCAACAATGATACCATTTGTGCCATCATTAACCTGAAGTAAGGCTCCGGCTGTACGCCCAGCAATCAAAGGTTTTCCATGCCACATGGCCTCAGTCATAGTAATCCCAAACCCCTCTCGTATACTCTTTTGCATAATAATATCAGACGCTGTATAAAGCGCATTTATAAATGTATCCATAGCACAAGCTTTTAATTGTTTTGGATTATAAAAAATATGGATGTCTTTATCATTACCTTTTCGCTTTTTTACTTCATCAACAATCTGGAATGCTTGTGGGTCATCCCTTGCCATAATAAAACCAGAAAAAACTAACTGAAGGTCAGGAAAACTATTTTTTGCATGTTCATATGCTTCAATTACTCCGATGGGATCTTTCCATAGATCAAAACGAGAAACCTGCGTGACAATTGGACGTTTCGTATCTATGCCATAATTCGCAAGAATTTTTTTGGCCATTGCTAAAGGTATCGGTTTATTTTTCATAGAAAGTGGATTTACATTATTTCCAACGATATGAAGTTTTGTCTTGCCAAGTTTTCCTATAGCCTTTCGATACTTTGGACTGTGCACGATAATCTCATCATATTTCTTAAAAAATACTTGAAAAAACTTAAGCGCACTCTTATTTGGTGAGGTTAAGTCTATGTGTATACGGGATATGGAAACGAAGCCAGACGGAACATAATCAATAATACCTGCTGGTTGTGGATCGTGTACCATTAATACCCCATTTTCATAAGGCTCGCAAAAATCCCTCAATGACTCACCTAGCTCTTTTTGTACTTTGAGATATAGCTTCTTTTCTTGATTTGTTAAGCTGCCAACCTCACCTTGCAAAAGATTGTGTATCTTCTTGCTAACATCAAAAAATTTTGGTGGGACTCGATCAAGAACAAGCCATCTGCTGTTGAGTCCAAGTGCTCGCTCAAAAGGAATTTGATTCCGAAGAAGTTCGGCAACCCCGCCTCCATTAGCTACGGCCGTAGAATTAATATGAATCACAGTTCTTCTTTTGAGCGACTCCATGTGTGTATCAATTTTTTTAAAAATCTCTGGTGAAATTTTTCTGTGGCCCGAAAGTGCTGAGTGTGCACTAAGACGTACTTTTCTATTGCGAGATTTTTTGAGAGATGTCTTGCCTCGTAAACTCTCGAGATCAGTCGGTGTCGCTTCAATCAGTCGCGCTGTCATATCACTTTGACTGTTTAGTTTCAGCGACTGCCGCCTCTTGAGTTTCTTTCTTTTGTTCTTCTTGATGAATAGCCTCGTGCTCTATAACGCGCCCGGTCTTATAAAATTTCAAAAGTGAAAACACAATCATACTCCCTAGTAATACACCAACAATATTGAATGTAAACGTCCAAAGTGCGAGTCGCAATGTTTCAAAATCTAACCCAGAGAGACTAATACCAATCATTGCGAGTGGTGGTAAAAATGCAACAGCAACCGCAACACCAGGCAAGATATCAGCGGATTCTTTTCGTGCCCATCCGAAGGTGGCCGCAACTCCAGCAACAAGTGCCACAAAAAAATAGAGCATGGCAACTCTGAGTGAATCCCCCAATAAAACACTGTCTACCCCGCCACCAAATATTATAGAAATCAAAAATGAAACCCCAATAACGACAAAGATAGACTGTAATAGCAAAATGGAAGCCTTCCGGATCGTATGAAATTCACCAACTGATATACCAAGCGACAACAACAAAAGAGGTGTCAAAAGTGGAGTGACAAGCATACCACCAATCATGACCGTTATACTGTTAAACAAAAGACCAGCTGCAATAATCACAGAAGAAAGAAAAAGAAACGTATAATAAACAGAATCGGACTGACTTCTCTTGAAAAGATCCTCTATAGTCGCATACCTATCGCGACTCGTTATGTGTAGAATTACGGGCAAATTCTTTGTTCCCATACACGTATAGTACTACGACGTGGCCCATATCCTAAGTGGACAAGTACTAAAAACCCGCACACAGGGCGCGGGTTTTTAGTACTAATGGATAACTCAGAACTAGGTTCTGAGACATCAAAAGATTTGGTTATAGTTATGCAGCTGGTGCGTCATCTGATGGCGCATCACCTTCTGCAGGAGCGTCACCTGCTGGTGCATCACCTTCTACTGGTGCTTCGTCCTCGAGTTTGTAGTCAATCATGTGATTAGTTTAATTCCAAGCATAAAAGCTGGAAGAAGATAACTAATTATATTAGAAGTTCGGCCAACCTTTTTAAATACCGAGCTCTTCAATGAGTATATAACACAGATACCAAAAATGCAAGCAAGTAGTGTCAAAAAGTGTTGCAATATAAGGCGAAGTGGACAGACTGAGGATAGAGGACACCCCTGTTAGCTCCTCGACTCGGATCTCAGTTCCGCTGAACAATCTCTGATTGTTCACTTGCGGACTGGAGAATGCTGGGAATCTGCCCCGCTAACTGGCGGGGCGTAGTGAGCAGTGAAATGTAAAAGCTTCGCTATTCCCATTTCGCTCGCTCTACGTCGCTAGCTATACGAGCACTACGTCTCGTATTAGTTCCTCGACTCGGAAATGTGAAAGCTTCGCTATTCCCATTTCGCTCGCTCTACGTCGCTAATAGAAAAACTCCGGCGATTAATTTGCCGGAGGTGTGAATTCGATGTCGATTACACCAGAAACGAGACCGTTAAAGTGCTTATCTATACCAAACTGAAGGCCAAGTCTAATTGGATTACCAAAGAGTTTCATCTTTGGAACCCCTCTAAAAAATAGCCCACCATGCTCTCGCGCTAATTCCTGTCTATCTGGACTGGGACCGATATCTGTTTCATAACCCCTTCGGTCAACAACCGTGAGCTGAAATAGATTAGTCTTAGCACGAAGCTTAATATCGGCTGCCCTATCATAGGGATATAGCTTTTGATCATTCGGAAGCTGGATATTAAATCTATCGCTAGAGACAACCACATAGATTCCAGTGTCCCATTCTATCCAGGGTTCTTCTTCACTCTCACGCATAGCCCCACTTTTTGGTGCTACATCCAAATTAAGCTCTTTAACTGACCCAAGATCGTCACTCAACGTAAAAAAATCAACAGCGCCTGGGTTCGTTTCTCTCAGATTAAAAAGAACGTTTTCAGCTATTTGCCTAAATGGAGGCGGCACATTTTTTACTTTGCCTGTAAGCCTTCGCACATCTTCGAGATGATCCCCATGTATTCGATAAGACTCAGCGTTAAGCCGAAAGTTTGCCTCTATATCTGCTTTTTCTTCGGCAGACATAACAGAAAACGTATTGTTAGGAAAGTTAGTCGCATGCGCAACTGATGGCCCATCCCTCATCGAACATCCAATTATCAAAATCAAGCTCAAAAAAGCAGTTTTGATGATACGCATTTCAAATCACCTAGCTCTCTTCATCTATAGTAATACAAGCACCTCTCGATTTACCTTTGCAAGGAATTATGAAAAGAGTCGATAATAGCTTATATTGCAAGCATTATGGAGACATTACTCCTTATAGATAAACCAAAAGGAATTACATCATTTGATGTGATTAGAAAACTACGACGTCAACTTGGTATAAAAAAGATGGGACATGCTGGAACTCTCGACCCACTTGCTACTGGCCTATTACTCATTGGTGTAGGGCAAGGCACAAAAGAATTACACACACTCCTCAAACTAGACAAAACTTATGTAGCGGAAGTTTTGTTTGGTAAACAAACAGATACTGGCGACCTTGAAGGAAAAATCATTGATGAAAAACCAATCCCTACTCTTACCAAAGAATTACTTGTCGAAGCGCTTAAAACTATGACAGGAGACATAAAACTCAAAGTCCCCGCTTATTCTGCAATTAAAAAAGATGGTAAGCCTCTCTACAAATACGCACGCGAAAATACTAAAGTCGAAATACCAACAAAAACCATGAGTGTTATTTCATACAATATTGTAAGTATCGATGAAAAATCTGTATCTATAGAATGGAGTGTAAAAAGTGGAACGTATATAAGAAGTCTCGCCCAAGAGCTTGGTAAACGTATCGGTACGGTAGCCACACTAAAAAATCTCCGTAGAACACAAATTGGCGAATATTCCGTCGAACAAGCACAAAAAATCCCCGATTAGCTCGGGGCAATTACTTATAGGGTCTAAAACCGTTGCTCCCTGGGGGTGGCAAATATAGTCTCTCACTTGTCTCTTGGCGTGACAATCCTCGTACGCCAGCAAAATTCCGTATTTCCATGATTCGACCATCAAAGGTAATCACCCAGACATGGCGGTGTCTCCTCCAAAGTGTCTCCGCCTCAAGATGCACACCGGCGCTCCATGCGCCGTCACCAAATGGCAAAAACACTCCCCCATAACATGTACCAACAAGCTCAACAAAATATTGCATGCCGTTAACGAGATACCCCGCTTGATGTTCTGAACAATTTGGATTGACTATTTCTACTTTTTCAAATCGATTTTGAATAGCCTCAAGGAGTTTAGCTTCTAGCGGTGTTCCATATGTATTGAGTGGATGACCAAAATAAATGCGCATCAAACACCTCCAAAAAGAGCGTTCTTTGCCACACTATCAAATACTGACTATCGAGTAAAGAAAGAGACAACAACAATGAGAGCGACAACAAGTCCTCCCAATGAGAGCATAAACTTTCTTTTATTCTGAAGTTCAGACCCAAAAAGGCTTTGGCTTGATTTTGCTTCAAATGCAACCGCAAGACCGATGCCAACTCCGAGCCCCAACCCCAAGTCTTTTAGCGCAATACCAATTGCCACACCAATACCCACACCGAGTGCAAGACCCGTACCTTGTGGAATTTTAGATGCTGGCTGTTGCGGCGGCGTTACTGATTGTTGGAAATTATCCATTACTTTATTATATACCCCCTGATTGCCAAATACGTATAGCTTCCATTGGATAAACCAACATAAGTATATTAAGCGTAAGATTGTCCCTAATAAGCAACAAGACTCCCGTTTCAAGCACTAAAAAGGCTATGATTGATGCCCATCCAGGAAGTTTATATGCGAACACAAAGCCCACCATCATAAACAAAATATCCCCTACCGTGTTGTAAATACTGTCACCGTAGTAATCAAAAGATATTGTCACCTCTCGATATCGATTGATAATGAATTCTGTATTTTCGAATATTTCCCAACCTACCTCAACCACTGTCGCTATAAGCAACATTACACCAATCGACATTGGTATTTTTTTGCGTAGAGCATAAAGAATCCAAAAGAAAATAATTCCATGTAAAAAATGACTCGGAGTATATATATCAGCTAACTGCTGTGACATCTGTGGATTTAAATAAATTCCACCCCATAAACCAATTTCACCACACTCACAAAATGGCACACGGCCCATCACCGAAAGAATAATAACAGTGATAAGAATAACTCCAATTGAAAGAAAAATACCAAGCTTCAATGTCATAGAAGTATTGTACCAAAAAGCCACCCAAAATCCTTATCTCGTAATGATTTTGTGTGACTCTTCACCTCAACAAGTAAGTGCACCACTCTAGTAAACTAGAGTGGTATGAAATACAGACATTTAGGTATTGAGGAGAGAGAAACCATACAAAAAGGACTTTGGGAGGGAAAGTCCATACGAGCCATTGCACGAGAGCTCGAGGGGTTTTTTTATGTAAAATAAACAAATCAAAAACAAAACACCCTCGCTTTAGCGGGGGTGTTTTGTTTTGTATTATGCTCGGATTACTTTGGTAGCTGATGGACCCTTAGGACCGTCTGCTACTTCAAAGGTTACCTTGTCGCCTTCTTTAAGATCGTTGAACTCGGTACCTTCAAGCTCGTTAGCGTGGAAAAAGAGATCCTTTTCCTGCCCCTCCTGCTTGATAAAACCAAATCCTCGGTCTGTGACGCGAGCGATAGTTCCTTCTGCCATTGTTTGTAGAAAAACTAGTAAAACTCAAAACAGTGTACTGTACGGAAAAACTCGACTAGCCCCCCTACAACAGCTCTTTTTTTGATTGACCTAATACTAGCATACCCAGAAATAAAAGTCAACCCCTTACTTTTCGTGCTTTTTGAGCCAACGGGCTGCCTCATCCCCCTCCTCTGGCATGTCTCCAAGCGCATCTTCGGTCTTTTTTCACTTGGCTTTGACTTCTCTCACCTCCTCATCTGCTGCCTCTGTTGCTGGATCATTTTTAATCACCTCTCCAGTTGCGGGGTCTATCTTCTCCTCTGAGGAGGACTCATTTAGGTCATAAAGATTTGTAGAATGGTCTCCAATATCTTTACGTTCATCTCGCGCCTTATCATGCTCTGGCGGAGGCATTTATTCGTTACTCATACATAAATGGTATCACATTTATAAAAAATGACAGGTGCCTCACTAAAACGATATAATAAACAACATGAATTATTGGCTCTGCAAAACTGAACCAACCTCATACTCGATAGATGACTTGAAACGAGATCAACGTACCGAATGGAATGGTGTTCGCAATTATCAAGCACGCAATTTTATACGCGATGATATGAAGGTTGGAGATAAAGTTTTTATCTATCACTCTAATACTGAACCAATTGGCATCGTTGGTATAGCAAAGGTGTGTCAAGAATCTCACCCAGATATTTCAGCCCTTGATAAAAAAGATAATCACTACGACCCGAAATCAAAAAAAGACAGCCCAATATGGTTTAACGTAGACCTTTGTTTTGTTAAAAAATACAAAGAAACAATCACGCTAAAAGCAATAAAAAAAGACGACAGGCTCAAGGGTATTCGTGTCGCTCAAAAAGGAGTTCGCCTCTCCGTCATGCCAATCGATACTGAACATGGCAGGCATCTAGAAATAATGACCAAATAAAAAGAGTGGAGTATCCCACCCTTAGTTTCCCCGTTCTTCTCCCTCATTTTGAATACGACTAATTTGCTCCACAAGTTCTCTTTCTCTTGCGAACATTTCTGCGCGCTCATCATCGGATGCTCTCTGATACGGATGGTCTCTGATACGGATGGTCTCTCTTTAATAAAATCGAGAAAATTCTTTCGTTGTTAACTGGAAATATACTTACCTCTGGGATGTCATCAGAAATACTCAAGACCACAGGCACATCTCGCGAAAAACGCATTCCAACACCATCGGCCACTTGTTCCATCAGATGAGCATCCTCGGTTGGAATGCTCGCAACGGCAAAGATTGCGCCACCCAAATTTAAAATCCGATACAAGAACTTCGCGTTCTTCTCCTCATCTCTTGGGTCATAACAAGTAAACTCCAGTGTCACAAAACATTCTCTTACTCCTAAATTAAATGGGAGTAAACGCCCAATGTAGTGAGTCCATGCAGGATCCTTTGCTAACTCTATAAACTCAGAATAGTCATGAACAGTAAAAAGAGGTCTTTCTTTTTGCTTATCGGTAGCCACCAAACACCCCCCCCCTTATTCCGATAGTACTCTAGCATTTTTATATAAAAAAATCTTGTAACGCACCACAAGGGCACTTCTTGTTGTCAGCTACTCACTATCGTTCGTAGGACAACAATGTCGTTCCATGTAACGTTACAAGATTTTTGAGGCCAAAGGTGTCTTACTATCTTCGGCTCTTCCTTTTGCTCTTTTTGGAAAGCATTTCGCGCTTAACTGCAAGTCGCTTTGTTGTCTTTTTTGAGCGGGTCTTTTTCATCTTGCCCACTCCTGTTTTTCGTTTTGCCATGTAAAGAGTATACACCATTTAACAAACAAAAAACACCGAGCTGTGCTCAGTGTTTTTTACTTACTGACTATTCCTCTGGGGTTGCCTCAACAACTCCCTTTGCCATTTCTTGCCATTTCTTCTTCCCCTCTTCATCTACATCTTTGATCATATCTGCATGGTGTGATCCAAAATGCTCATGAGCTTGTGTCATGAAGTCATCAAAATCTTTTACTTCAAACGTGTGACTACACTCTGCGGGGCCCTGTACTGCCTTACATGTTACTTTTTTCATACTTTTTAGTGTTACTCAATGTACTAACAATTACAAGTGTGGTGCCTCTTGTTCTGACTGGCTCCCTGACCCCTTTTATTTTCATTCATAAAATTTGATTGGGTGGCGGGGGTTAATGGTGGCTGACCCCTTTTCTGCAAAGCGAAAGCACAGTGACGCAGGGCGGTCATATGTTTTATACTAAAATCTCTGAATCGCAACAAATGCTAAAACAATAGCAAGAACAACTGTCATGAATGCCATGGGCATTTCCTTTCTGCGCAAGTGAGCACCACTAGCCCCAAGCATGAGCAGTACTAGACCACTCGCCGCCAAAGGAGTTAAAACTGGCACGATACCAAGCCATAGTGGAAAAATTAATCCCAGTGCACCAAGTATTTCCGCCGTACCAATCAGTTTGATCTGTTTCTGAGAGAAATCATTTGCCCACCCCATTTTGAGAGCCAGCTGTTCTTTTGGGGTTCTTAATTTCATGCTACCGGCCATTACGTACATACCTGCCAGCATACCCTGTAAAATCCAAATAAATATATTCATAAATCTATTCTACCATTTTTTTTAAAATTTCAGTGATGCGTTTTAGCTTTGTTTCGGGACGTTTCGAACGCAATATCATGCGATAGTACATTTTTTTGACAGACGGCGACAGTTTTTCAAAGGCTACTTGTACCTTTTTCTCTTTTGCTAGTGCTTTTTCAAGTTCGGGTGGCATATCAGGATTTTTTGGTATGCCATGGTCAAGCGTTGGCTTGGCCAGTCCTGCTTTAAAAAATGGCAACCCATGCGGAGTCATCCTCCCCTGCTTGATAAGTAACTTTCCATACCTAAGGGTATTGTCACTCCAGGTACTGTTTTTAGTTCGTTTTGAAAAATATCGAATGTATCGATCCTCATCAAGCTTTTTTACAGTTGTATCAATCCAACCATAACAAATCGCCTCATCCATAAGCTCTCGATGTGTCGGTGCTTTTTTTCCGGTATGTCGTTTATATACAACAACCTGTACCTTTGTTTCTTTGTTGTGATACTTATCTAACCATTTCCGAAAATCCTCCGGCAAATATGCAGTAACCTTTTTCATCGCTTTTTATATATTTCGTTTTTTGAATTTGATTGGGTGGGGGAGGTTAAAGGGATGAATTCCATTTCTCGCGTTGCGCATTCGCCATCCAATTACCGAGATAAACGGTCTTGGCTAATGTTTCATATTGTTTTTTTGTTAGGTTAATTTTCATATTTTTTACCTGTGGATAACCTTGACTTTTATGGTGGAGAATGCTATATTATTAGTAGAAGTATGCAATAATAGCTTTTGAGATGCTTTGGTGTTCCCTCGGAGAATCTGAGGTATAAACAAGAAATTGTTTATAAAGCTGAAGAACTTCATCTTAAGAGACGCTACTTCTAACAAAGAATGTCTGCCTCGGCAGGCTTTTTTTGTTTGTAGTGAAATGTTTGTAATAATGTTTTTCATATTATCCTTTAAAAAATTCCTTTCCTTCTCCTAGCAAGTTGTTCTTAAAAACTTTATAAAACTC
>JAQBTR010000016.1 GCA_027624915.1 bacterium
CCCTATAAAATATAATAGTAGCAAATACAAAAAACCACTACTATATTTGGTGCCCTTGGCAGGAATCGAACCCACATCAATCCCTTAGGACGGGACTGTTCTATCCATTGAACTACAAGGGCTTATTGGTTGACTCGGTCACAGACATACCTTTCACGCTACCGCGCGAACTGCAACCGCGCAAAAACATACCATGTCTTTGCGCTTCTTTATAGCATGATTTCTTGGTATATTAAATAGAATGAATCACGAAACGGAAATTATTCATGCAGTAGAAAAGATACTTCCCTCAGTTGTATCAATCATAATTTCTAAGCATGCGGATGCTGTCGCACAAACACTCCCCTTCCCTGGGATGAATACTGACACCCTACCAAAAGATGAAAAAGGCAACATTAAGATTGGTGGTGGTTCAGGATTTATCATCTCTCGAGATGGTCTTGTACTTACAAATAAACACGTAATTGCAGATAGGGATGCGGACTACACCATCTTCGATCAGGATGGCAGTCGTAGTGGGGTACAAGTGCTAGCACGTGACCCAATACACGATGTTGCGATTCTCAAAATGGACCCCCCAAAGCGGTTTGCAGTAGCCCCACTCGGCACTGGCGAAGGCCTAAGACTTGGACAAACTGTAATTGCTATAGGTAATGCGCTTGGAGAGTTTCAAAGCTCTGTATCAACGGGTGTGGTATCAGGCCTTTCTCGTATGATCTCGGCCGTGTCTGACATGTCGGGACATCAAGAACGTCTTCGCGGCCTCATACAAACTGATGCTGCAATCAACCCTGGTAACTCTGGTGGTCCGCTTATGGATATACATGGACGCGTAATTGGTATTAATTCAGCGGTTGTATTTGGAGCCCAAAACATTGGTTTTGCAATACCAATAGAAAAAGCTAAAAGAGACTTAGATGACATAAAAGAGCATGGACATATACGTCGCCCATTTCTTGGTATACGGTATATACTTGTAAACAAGGCCTTACAGCAACATTTTAGTCTTCCTGTGGACTATGGTGCACTTATCGTAAAAGAAGAGATGCCTGGTGATCATGCGGTTGTCCCTGGCAGTCCAGCAGATAAAGCAGGCCTCAAAGATGGAGACTTAGTACTTGCATGTAATCAGAAAGCAATTACAGAAAAAAATTCTTTGGAAGATATTTTGGAAAACACCTTTCCAGGCGATGGAGTCTCTCTAACCTTCTTGCGAGGTAACACAAAAGACACGGTAAAACTAACACTCGAGGAGCGTCCCATCGTTTAAATCCCTCCCAAAAGCGAACTAAGCATCGAGCCTACAGAGTAGGCTATTGTTGAGGCGACGCCGCCAACGAAAAGCATTTCAATCCCCGAGAAAATATATGAGCGTCGTGTAACCAAAGCACGCAGCGCACCAACTATAAATAAAACGATAGCTGTGGAAATAACAGAGACAAGAAAAATATTACTTACCTCCGCAAAGAATATGAAAGGAAGTATTGGTATAAACCCAGCCGTAATAAAAGCTAAAAATGTAAGACCAGCACCATAGTTTAATTTTGGTTGCCAGTGTGATGACAACTCATATTCTTCATGCATCATTAAATCTGTGAAGAATTTTTTATTCTTAAACATCAGTTCTACAAGCGTATAGGCATCGTGCTCGTCATATCCTTGTTCTTGTAGTAACACCTGCATCTCTCCCTTCTCTGTTGCCGGATCCTCGCGCAAAGTCTCTGCTTGTTCTTCATATTCGTGACGCACAAAGTCTCTTTCGGACTTTGAACCAAGATAGTTTGAAGCCGCCATAGAAAAACCATCAGCAAGTAAACTTGCGCCCCCCAGCAAAACAATAGTAAATACATCAAGACCGGCGCCTGCGACGCCGGCAACGATTGCAAAAGTTGTTATGATGCCATCGTTAGCGCCATAAATCACATCTTTGATGTAGCGCCCCCCGAATCTCATGACTAATCTGTGATACCAATAAGTTCTCGAAGTTTTGACTCGTCGAAACCAACAACAAGTTGCCCTTCGACATCTACTACTGGCACGCCCATCTGTCCAGAGCGCTTAATCATATCGTCTCGAGCTGCTGCATCTTTTGTAACGTCATGCTCTGTGTACTCTACTTTGTGCTCAACAAAAAAAGCCTTTGTTTTTTTGCAATATACGCACGATGGAGTGGTGTAAATATCTACTTTCTTCATATGCAACCAGTGTACCATATGTGATAAACTCCCCTTATGCACAAGTTTAGGAGTTACACAAAATCTTGGATCCGTCGAGAGTCTCAAGCTAAAAAGCGTGTACGTGCTTCAAAAATCTTAAGCCTTCTCAAGAAAAAATATCCAAAGGCAAATATGATGCTCAACTATTCGACTCACTTTCAGCTTCTCATGGCTGTCATCTTATCTGCACAGTGTACCGACAAGAAGGTAAACGAAGTAACAATACCCATTTTTAAAAAATATAAAAAAGCATCTGACTTTGCGAAGCTCTCTGGGTCTCAACTAGAAAAAATGGTGAGGCAAACTGGTTTTTATAGAAACAAAGCGAAAAATATCATAGCTGCTGCCAAAAAAATAGACAAAGAGTTCGGTGGCGAGCTCCCACACACCATGGATGAAATACTCACGATTCCAGGAGTCGCACGAAAAACGGCTAATGTTGTACTTGGGAATGCGTATGGTGTTGTTGAGGGTATTGCTGTTGATACACATGTTGCGCGCATCAATCAACGCTGGGGATTTGCAACGACTGATAATCCTGTCAAAATCGAACGCGAATTAATGAAATTGATACCCAAAAAAGATTGGTTTAAATCTACTTACCTAACAATTGAACACGGACGCGAAACCTGTACCGCTCAACGGAGAAAGTGTAATGAGTGCCCCCTCAAAAGCCTGTGCCCTTCGTCTCTTGTGCAAATAAAAAAGCCCCTGCATTGAGGGGCTCTATCTAAAATAGACAACCTCCATCTTAATTGATTTTTTAATACCAAATTTTAAGGCATCTCGAAGACTTGGAAACCATATGTCAGCCCAGTTTGAGGCATATCTTCTGTGTTTCCTATCTTCGACAACAAATGTTTTATCACCAAAAAGATTGGGGAACCTCACTCTGGTTCCAATTTTATAACCATTCATAGCTACAACACCACATCTGGTTTTAGTACCAGAGGCTGTAGTGTGCGGACTGTCGTCAGTCTCTTCTCTTCTTGAAGTATAAGCTGTTACTGTTACTTCCCTAGTTGTAAGAACGGACACTCTCCGTGAGGGAGACTCTCTGTCTGGACATGGTTCGGGTGTAGAACTTCTTTTTGTTCTACTACGATGTTTTGGAGGAGAGTATCGTCTCTCCTTATAAAAATAATAGCCTGCTATACTTTGAGATCTATTGTTCGTAACTTGCAAAAGTGGTGCTCCGTCGATAATACGGTCTACCTCAAATCTAACAGAGGTCTCACGGGACATCTCTTTTGCAAACGAACCGCCTGCCAACACACCCGAGATGGTGCATAGGACAAAGGTCAAAAAACTAATTTTCACGGCTCATTTCTCCTTTCTTTAGAACGTATCTAAAAAGAGTCTACCTTACTTCTTTCTTCTTGTCAAGTAAAAGCGCCCACATACGTGGGCGCTTTCCAGATATAAAGCCCCCTATTGAAGGACTATGTTGTTAATATAGTAAAATGCAACCATCCAGATCATGCTTGCAACTATTGCGCCAGCAATAAAGCCAGTCAAAGCTGAAGCGAGTACGCGCCCGATTTTAATTGGGTAGCTACGATCTTCTGTAGAAACAAAGTCTCGTGAGAGTTGTTCCATAGTAAAAATATAATAAATAAATAATGGCTGACCTTGTATTGATTATACCACTACTATAATTAGTACGAATTAGAGCTGTTTATAAAAAAGACCGCCCTTAGTAGGGGCGGTGCCAGGGCTTTTTTGTTGGATTTGAGTCGGCCACCGCCGACACAGTCTATTGTGTTACCCACAAACAAGTTTGTGGGTAACACAACCAAAAAAGCCTCCGGAAACAGAAAACCCGCCATAAGGCGGGGGTTCTGCTGCAGTATGTTCTTGTGGGACAGGAGGCTTCTCGGCCTCGAGCCAGTGCTTAATCGCACTATCTGCAGGTACTCCCCCATTATAGCACAGCTGGAAATCTGGTCAATCCTCTGTCTACAGGTGGGTATAAAAAAGCCCCTAGTGGGCTTTTACTCATATCTTTGCTCTATCTGTTTTCGTGCGTCCTCTACGGAGTCTATTACCTCTATCTGCTCTTTAATTGTACTTGGTCCTTGCTCTCTGGTTTGTGGTCTAAGATAAAAACTTCCAAAGACAACAAACATAATTATACCTATAGTTATCAAAAGACCTATAAGGCCCGTAGAGCCCCTCATCTAGAAACCAATTTTTGCTAGGTAAAGTCCAGCTACTATCAACACAACACCAACTACTGGGTAGATAGATTTATTCTGTATGAGCTTCTCAAAATGCTTAAACGTGGCCTTTGGGGCAAGTATATACACAGCACCTTTTACGAGCACCGCCCATGAAAGAAGAGATATCACGGTTTCTAGCTTACTGCCTCCCCAAACATTATGTTTTAACACGGCCAATAGTCCAAGAAGCAAAAGTGCCATACCTACCACATATCTAAGTGCTTCGCTATCTATAAGCTCACCGACTAGATGGTGAATCTCTTTTGGTCTTATCAGCATAGACGCTCCCTCTACTAACAAGACTACACCGAATATTTGTGCGAAAAGAATTGTTGTTCCCATATGATATTAACTATTCCTCGGTCTTCGTATAAACAAACCACGAAATAACTAAGGCGATCCAATAAGTTGTATGTTCGAGAAGCTCGACGCGATCCCCGAATATCTGATCTCCAATAGCAAAAAAACTAAATGTAATAAGGCCAGTTAGTATGCTCCAAAAAATTGCACCTCGCGCCTGTCTACGATCCCCCTCAAGAAAGAACTTAAGGGCGAACCCAGCAAACACAAAAGCTAATAATTCGAGAACGGTAGAAACAACAAGTGTTGTTTGGGCAAAAATTATATTCTCAAGTCCAATCGAAGAAAAGTAATCTACAAACTGAGCAAACCTGTCTTTTCCTACCCATAAAAATGTTTTTTCTCCGATAAATTTGTCGACAACATTCAGTAGCCAGTAAAAAAACCAGAAGATAATAATACCAAAACGGATAATTCTGTCTTCGTGTTGGCGTGTCATATAAAAAAGCTTATTATGTGCCATTGATTTTATTATAGCGTGACGATCTACTAGGATAAAATAGGTTTCGTGTATAACCTATACCAAACCCCTAACAAGCTCCTTAGCTCTATCATAAAAAGAACGAACTGCCATGTGGTCTTTTTCTTTTTTGATTCGTTCGAGGTCTCCGTTAAACTCCATTACTAATGAGTTATATGAGAGTACGGAGTTCTGCCTACTACTAGCCAAAACATAGTTAGCAACTTCTGGCTCTTTACGTGCATGAAAGTGAGCCTCGTATGTATCTCGTGGTCTCAAACCTGTTATTGCTTCTTCGTCTGTTTCTCCAATATAAAATAGAGATGCCCACGCATTAAAAATATCACCGTGAAGACCAGTATCTTCACTTATATGCATATCGACAAGTTGTTTTTGTTGTTCGATATCTAGCTCTTTCGGTAGATCGAAATCTTCCGGCATAATCTCACTCATGCTTTTATTATAGTAGACATAGCGAAAAAAGCCCTGTGGAGGGCTTTTTTCGCTATGTCTGTTAGGCCTATTTTACTCCTACAACCTTGATTTTAACCCTTCCTAACACCTGCCCTCGTTCTGTCTCTACGCTAACACGCCACCACCCAGGCTCAACCTTAGAAGAGATTGTAAACCCTCTGTAGCCACCATCTCTTCCACCATTTATTGGATACTTAACTTTTGAATTGTCTACCCAACCATTTTCTTCATCATACATTTCCCAATTGTGAATTATATTGGTTGATAGTCGTGTTGGTGCGAATACTGACGTATAAAAGTAAACTGGATCGCCGGCTGGTAAAAGAAGTTCGTCGTATGGCAGCAGTGACGCGTACCAAGACCTATCACCTCTCTCAAGAATATATTCGTCCCCTCTTCGCTCGGCGTAATTATATGCACCGGCTTCTTTTAATGACAAGGGTATCGGTGGAATTACGTTTGTAAAATACAAAACATTCATTAAAACAAAGATGGTAGCGATGGTCGTCATGAGACCTTTCTTATTCGCTCTAATCCTATGTGGCATTAAGTACGTAAGGAGTCTTATGAGCAATAACATAAACACGATACTCAGAACCCCACTTAGTATAAAAATACTGGCTCCAATTTTTCCTGTAATAATTGGTAGGGCTAACACTGCATAAGAAAAGACCGCAACAAAAAGGACTCCCATTTGGAAGTTGAGCTTCATATAACGCTTTCTAAAAAACTCATTTCCTATTAGAAGAGAGATTAGAAGCAACAAAAAAAGCCAACTTACTGATGCTGCCGAACTTCTAAAATAAAAAATAAAGAACCCGCTAAATAGTCCACCGAAGGCAAACTGTATTGGGAGAGCCGCCCACGAACCAATACCAGAAAAACGTCTTTTTGTAATAAGTTTGTCCTCGTATATATGAACAAAGACGATGCCGAGCGCCGCTATCAAAAGATAACTTATTAATACAAGATTTTCATATAAAAGATCTATTCTTTTGAGTGTTATGCTATCAAAAACGAACCCAAATAAAATGGCAGCAACACCCATGTGTCGCTCATACTTTTCAAAGAGCTTCCAAGTTTGGTTTAATCTTCTGCGCACACATATAGTATACTAGATATGGACTCTCGAAAGGAGTGGAAACATGCTCGAGACAGCGCCGCCTGATCTATTTGTAAATTGGCTTGGCCCAGAAATATGGAATGACTCCCCTGAGATGTATGGACGACTATGCTGGCTTCGCAAGAACGACCCCGTACACTGGTCAGAACAGTCTCGCATCTGGGTTTTAACTAGATATGATGATGTAGATTATGTTTCGAAGCATCAGGAACTCTTTACATCAGGGCGTGGATCCATTGCTGGAGCACCACTCAAGCTTCCATTGCTAGATGATGAAATTGAAATCCACAAAATCCATAGAAAGATGCTTGGACGTGGATTTACTCCAAAACGCGTTAATGCGTTGGAGAAAAATTTTAGACGGCTCACGCAAAAAGCAATCTTAGAAGTCCTCTGGGATGGCCAATGTGATTTCGTAGAAAAGATTTCTGTGCCGCTCCCTCTTTTGCTCATTGCCAATCTAATTGGTATACCCGAAGATAAATACCCGGAACTACACCAATGGTCTGATGACATGATCCTTGGTGTCGGTAGCTTCAATGACCCTACAGCTATGGAGCGCTCACAGCATGGGTTTGTGGAGTTCGCACGATATATCAATGATCTTGCAGAACAACGAAAAAAAGATCCTCAGGACGATCTAATAAGTCTCTTGGTTGGAGCTAAAGAGCGCGGAGATCTCGGTACATATGATGTACCAGAGCATCGGCCACGCGGTGCGATTCAAGAAACTGAAGAGTCATTAGCGCTCGGCTCTGACGAGATGACCATGTTCTTTGTAGTACTACTAGTGGCTGGTAACGAAACAACTCGTAATGCCATCTCTGGAGGTATACAACTTCTTATCGAAAACCGAGATGAGCGCATGAAGCTCATCCAACACCCTGAGCTTCTAGAAAGTGCGGTCGAAGAAATGATTAGGCATGTAACACCAGTCCGGACCTTTGCAAGAACAGTTGTGGAGCAGACTGAACTTGGTGGACGACACATGTACCCTGGTCAAAAGGTTCTCTTGGTTTACCCATCAGCCAACAGAGATGCCGAACACTTTGATGCTCCAAACGACTTTAGAATTGACCGGAATCCAGAACATCTGGCATTCGGTATCGGTGAACACTTCTGTCTCGGTGCGAGTCTTGCACGTATGGAAACTCGTGTTGTCATAGAAGAGGTCTTGAGGCGCATGCCTCAAATTGAATACGACGGAATTGAAGGGCCTACTATTGAACCCGGTCCACTCGTTCGCTCAATTATGAGCATGAAAGTAAAATACTAAAAACTCCCGACAAATCGGGAGTATTTTTTTTATTGGCATGCTATCCCGTCAGCTTGCTGCGGGCTAGCACTACTAAATGCGTCGGCGGAGGCCGACCCAAATCCAACAAAAAAAGCCCGGGTGTCGCTCCACTATGGTGGTAAGGGGCGACCTTTTTTTATTTTATTTTATATATTTTTTTCATCTGCTGGAGAGAGTCCTTCATAATCATACGAAGTGTTGGCATATGAACATCAAAAAGATGTCTTACATAAAGACACGATACTGCTGTTTTATGTGGTCCAAGTTTTTTCTGTATCTGAAAAGACCTCGAGCAATGCTCGTTCAGCATCATTAGCGGCAAAACCATTCTCTTCAAGTATTTGAATCTTCTTTTTTAAATATGTATAGAGCGCCTCTCCATGCTCTTCGAGTATTACCATCTTTATCTTATCAAATTGTAAAAATAAAAAACCCTGTTTCGCTAAAAGCGAAACAGGGTAAGGACTAAGTTCAAAGGGACTGAAGTCCCGAGAGTCTTAGTGTTGAGAACTGACTTGCGAAGCAACGAACGCGAACCCGTAGGCACGAGCCCACCCGCGGCCAGGCCTGCCGTAGCACGCGCCGAGCCAGCGACCATCGCCGCTACGGCGCGCGCTCAGCAAGCGCGGATCGCCGTCGGAGTCGTTGATGAGTTTGTGCATGGCAACGATGTACCACAGACCCATCTGCTCGATCTCCTTGTCCGTGAACTTCTCACGGATGAGGCAGACCAGTTCGGCGTTCGGCTTCGAAAGCTTGCGCTTGTCGGCCTCGGCGCGAATCTTCTTCGTGATCCGGTCGAAGTGGTCCTCGAAGAGCATGCCCTTGAGAACGGCGACTTCGGTCGTCACGCCGTTGGTCGGCTTGAAGTCCGGCGAACGGAGCACCTGCTTGGCGTAGTCTCCGACGCGGAAACCGTTGCCTTCCAGACGCTTGATCCATTCCTCGCCGATCGCGCCGTCGCTGGTGACCGAGAAGTAGATGACGCCGTCTTCCTCCCGCCACGAACGGGTCGGTTCGGAAACCGAGAGTTCGTCGCGGAGAAAACGGAGCGCCATGTCGTGGCCACCGAGTTTCTTGACGATGGCGTTGAGTTGGCCGGCGGTGAGGCTGGCGGATGCGAATTCTGTGCTCATGATTGTATCTCCTTGGGCTAATTTGCCCGTTTCGTTTTCCTCTAATCCGAGGAGGAACCATGGCCTATGTGGTCATAGCGAGGAATGGCCTATTGGTTAAGCCACTTTTCGCTATGACCAGATCGCAAGTCTTATCAAAGAACTATGCCTACTATCAGACACCTAAACACCATATTTGTCAATACCACGTGTGAATTACTAAGGATGAATATGACAAGAATGGGTCAGCAACTCGAAGACGTTCGAACCTGTTTTTGAGAGAATTACCAAGGATGAATATGATAAAATAAACTTATATGAAAATCATCAAAGAACTGGCGAAGTTTGGCGCTGGATTCCAGGCCGCTCATGTATTAGCGCACATGCTCATACAACAGGCTGGCAGTTTTCCAGTAGTAAACGATTTTATTTTTTTTAAGATTAGCCTCACCGAGAGCCTCAATATGGCAGCGATCTGGACAAACGCACTTATATTTTTAGTGCTGTTCTATATTGCATACTTCTGGAAACGCAACGCAATTTAAGGCAACTCCACAGAATCTAAGTTTTTCTCTGCAGGGCCATTCAATACTTCGCCCGTTGCTTTGAAGCGAGAACCGTGACATGGGCAATCCCAAGTCTTGTCTTGAACATTCCAATCTACATCACATTGAAGATGCGTACACATAGGCGAGAATGCCTTCAAAGTGCCATTATCATTATAAACGGCAACTTTCTTGCCACCCGCTTCAATTATTTTTCCTTCGTTAGATTGAATATCTTTAGTTGAGTCCATTGGGCATTTTTATTGAGAGACCAAATCCATATTTATTATCCCCCGTTACATCTGTTGCCTTTACTATACCGCCTTGGCCGAACCGAATGGAAGGCTCTGTAATATCTTTCTCCAAAAGGTACGTCCCAAATGCACCTTCCTGTGCGAGAAGGTTTCCTCGAAATGCATTTGCGAGAGACAACGCAGCATGTGTCAAAATACTTGTTTCCCCCACTTGAGCGCCAACAATGATTGGAATTTTTCTTTTTTGAGCTTCTTTACAGACTTCAATAGACCGAATCAGTCCACCCATCTTGGATACTCGAACGTTTATAATCCATTTAGCATGATTACTCTCAAGGTTTTGAAATTGATTCATACGTAAAAAACTTTCATCCAAAATAATCGATGCGTCGATTTCTTTACTAATTTCGGTTAATGCCTGATATTGATTCGCCGTTATGGGCTCCTCAATGCCTAGAAACCTGTAGCCCAGATCCTTCAACGATGAAGTGGCTTTTACCGTATCAGCCCAAAGATTGTTTGCATCTATTCGCAGCTTTAGCCCTCTGCTAATAATCATTCTTAAAAATGCTATTTTTCTTTTGTCCCTTCTTCCATCACCGAATATCTTGACCTTAAAATTATTAAAACCTTTTAGTTTGTATATCAGGGCTTGTATACAAAACGAGACCATTCTTCGTGTACCAATAACGGCCGTATATGAAAACTCGCCCGTAAGTACCGGTAATCCCAAAACTTCTTCGATAGACTCTTTGTTCTCTTTGCCCAATAAATCAAGAACAGCAAGTTCGATAGCACACCAGGCAGCTGGATTTTTATTAATTTCATTTTCATTACTCTTTACCCACGATAGCAAGTCTTCGTAAGACCCGATTCCTTTGACTTTATTTTGAATGGTATCAAAAAAGACTTTAGCGCTTTTCCAATCCTCACCAGTAACATACGAGCGAGGACACCCTTCACCATATCCCACATTTCCATTTACTGATTCTATACATACTATGATGCTATCTGTCTTTCTTCTCGTGGCAGATGAATGACTGAAAGAAACTCTCAAAGGAATTTCCAAGTGATAGATTTTTAGTTCGGTAATTTTCATGTCTTACAATGCGTATTTTCCAATATCAAACGTGAAATCTCGTTTATACTGGAGTGGCAAAACTTTAAATTGATTTTCACGGGCACCACGCTCCAGCGCTTCTTTCTTATACTCGTCTCCTGTGCCGCGTTTTAAGAAAACGATCTTTAATGGCTTTAATCTCCCGCTTTTTCTTTTCGCTTCATACTCGATATTTACTATGGCAAGGTTTATGTCAATTAATTGAGCAATGTTAACATCAGCACTGCCTTTTGCATCCTCAAGGTAAAGAATGTATTCGAGCTCTTTTTCATCACCAATCATTACAAAGAAAACTGGCTCTATTCGTTTATCTTTTTCAAGCTGTTCTAAAACCTTCAATACTTGACCTTCATGCAACTTTTCACCAGTAAGATTAATAACGCCTTTTCCTTTTTGAACGAAAACAATAGTTGGGGTCTTATTGAAATATCCTGTTACTTCGACGATGTCATTCATGTTGTAACGATAGAGACCACTCCCAGTCGTAATAAAAATATAATATTGTTTTCCTTTCTCCAGCATATCCAGTGTTTTGAAAGTGTGATTAGCATTCTCCCAATCATCTCTTTCAACAAACTCAAAAAATGTCTCGTGTAGCGTAGGAACAGCGTGGTTATTTTGCGCATCAACTGTAATACTCCCGCGAAATTCGCTCGAAAGATAACCTATTTCCAAGATGTGAGTATCCTTTGAAAAATTTTCTTTAAGAACCGGAATTATGACGCCGCAACTCCCCCCTGTCCATGTAGAGACGGCTACCAAATGAGGCCACACGTGTGCATAAGTTAACCTGTGATGCATCGTAAATAACTCTTCAAGCTCTTGGGCACGAACGGGATTCTTCTTAAACTGCTTCTCTAAATCTTGTTGCTCGCTTTCTGTGAGTCCTTTTAGTTGAACAAAACTTCCTGTTTTGATTATATGTAAGATTTCTTGCTGCTGTGTATTAATTACATCGAGTAGTTTTATAAAGGTTGAAGGGTTAGCACTTACCATTGCAGTAATTTTTTTCTGCTGAAGACTGAACGCCGCAATGATAATGTATTTCAGCTCATAGTCTTTTATATCGAACACTTTGGTTGGTACGACAAATTTACCTCTGACCAGCCATGACATTTCTTTGTAAAGAAGCCCTGACATTGAGCCATAAGGAGTCCCCCCGGGCAAGTAGCCCTCAACCGCAGGACTTCCAATAGCAAGAACGTACCCGGATAACATTGCTGGATAAGAAGCATATTGGCCGTAAGCCGCTATTTTCTGGCTTCGCTTGTATCTCTCTGCGGTGGAGCGTGAGATTGGTAGCAACTTCGATTCGTTCGTAGTCCCACTTGTGCGGGCATATAAGAAGGGTTGTTCGCTGGTTAAATAAGGCTTCTTGAGCTGTTCTTGATTTTGAATATATTTTTCTAAATCTTCATATTCAGAAATAGAAACCTCACGACAATACTGCTGGTAATCGTGTATTGATTGGAAATTATGTTCCTGGCCATAAACAGTATCTTGATTTTCTTTGAGTATCCGCTTAAGAACGTTATCCTGGGTTTCCTTTGGATTTTTCGTTGAGTTAATGAAAGACTTCCACAGGGTACGTTTCACTAACGTCATTTCTGTAGCTATCAGCGTCTTCGTTAGCGCTAAGAAAACTGACATATTAATGACGGTGCGTAAATGGAGCTGATTGCTGTCGCCAAAAATCGAGAGGGTAATCAGCATCAAGTATTCCTAATTCGCCTACTTCACGGTCGCTAGGTAGATACCATGTGCCAAATATAATATCCCAAATAATAAGATTACTCCCGAGATTCTTATTGCCTTCGTTCGGATGAATGGAATGATGCCAGTGATGGAGTTGCGGGCCGCTCACAATATATTTCAAAAAACCAAGCTCCAAGTTTATATTACAATGCTGAAAAAATCCATTTACCGAGTAGAAGGTGAAGTAAATAGCGAGTACTTCTGCTGGAACTCCTAATATGAGGAATGGGACGGTATCCGCACATAGTTGTATAATTTTTTCAACAGGATGAAATCTGCCCGTATTTATCCAGTAAAGCTTCTTGGGTGAATGATGCACCATGTGTAATTTCCATAAAAATACATAGCGATGATTTGCTCGATGAAACCAGTACCGCAAAAAGTCAGCGATTAGTAGCATGATAATTGCTTGCACATATATGGGAAGGTTGTGCGGCCAAAGAAATCCCAACGTCAAACCAGCAGCATCCAAATAGTTAAGGAGCGTAATGGTAACAAGGAAAGCAAATAATCGGGGCAGTGCCACCTGCACGAAAACCATGTACGCAGCGTCATTAGCAAAATCTGAAAGATTCTCCCGCCATGCGACTCGGTAAGGCAAATATGCTTCAAGCAAAGTAACTAATAAACCTCCAAATAAAATCGCGATTACCGCGCTCAAATATGGAACAATACCAGTCTGCACGAGATAAAAATGCAGATAGAGGCTTAAAACCATTGTGAAGGGGTAACCAAGCCGTGATGCTATTTTTTGGAATATATTCATGCTCTTGAGGATTTAGATTCCTTGTAATGATAATAGCCTAATAGCAGAACAATTGAAGCGAGCACCAAATGAAAAAACGATGGCAATGGGGCGTCAAACCAAAAATGACCTTCCTTTATTATAGACCCTATTACCAGTCGCCCAATCATACTTGCAAAGTAAATGCCTCCGAGAATAAGCAATATTTTCCCTTTCCTTACATTCGGAGCAGGATACTCACCCTTAAACTGAAGCAGAATCTTTACACAAATTGCTAAAATAAGTATCTGAAAAATTACCAGATATTGATACGGTAATGCTCCACTTTGCCATGTCCCAAAAGAAGGGAGCCAATTGAGATTAAAAAAAAGCTGAAGCGCTTGAGCTAAAACCCTTATCAAAAACAGCCCAGTCAAAACCAAGAAAATCCAGAAATAAGGGCGTGGTTTTATCATAGGCTAATTTTATCATAAGTTTGGCAATTTTATCTTTATTTTTTGAGGACTTGGCGGATTACTAAGGATGAATATGACAAGAATGGGTCTATTGACCGAAGTCTGGCTTGGGTCAAGTTATAAGTTGCTATTCCTCCGGGCACTGCGCTTCGGTGATGTGGAGGGAAACTTCTTTTGATGCGCCGGTGCTGTCGACGCACCAGAATTTATCTTTTTTATAATCTCCCACAAAATTAGAACTTACAGCCCACGATGGTGGTGTAAGCGAAACTGCACAGTAAACCTCTCTTTCCGGTACATTCTTAATATATTCAATACTATCTTCGAAGCTCGAAAGAACATTTACAAAATTCTTACTTTCTGTAGGACATGGCCCTACAGAAAATGGCGCACTCCCGTACGATCCATGCTCATCAAAATATAATTCACCCTGAACTCTCATAGCAGACATCGTGCCCCTTACAACACGATCAGGTCCATGTTGTGGTCTTGAATTATTCAGCCCACTAAGAATAATAGTATAACCAAAAATTACTGCCACAAGCACCGCCCCCATGACCCATTTGTTACGATTGTGTTTCCATACGAGGTAGGAATACAACACAACTCCTAATACGATAATTGTACCGACAAAAATATTGTCAAAAGGAGCGATTGCATACCCAACTTTGTCATAAAAAAGTGTACGGTGCGCTACACTTGCAATACCCAAAAATACTGGTATTAAAATGGCAAGCCCAATTAAGTATCCAACTACATATCCAAAATATTTTAAAAATTTCTTTCCTCTTGAATCACTTTCATTCATACTTTCAGTATATCACGCAAACCAAAAACAGTCCCGAAGGGCTGTTTTTATTTAGAACTGCTTTGATGCAAGTGTCTCTTACATCTTAAGTTGGAGAGGTCGCCTGTTGGATAGGTTCAGAACTTTGGATTGGGCTCAAATAGAGAGAAACCTTAATACACCGGAGAATGTATTAGCACTAAAGAGTGTTTTTTGTAAGTGATAAAACGAGGGTCAAAATAAAGTAAATAATAGCAACAACGACAATGAGCGCATAAATAATTTTGAAAGATTTATAAGATCTCAAAAATCTAAGAAGAAAAGTAATGGTTGTTCCCAGAGCAATAACAGTGAGAAAACCTGTAAGATAGGTTAGCCCCTCATTGCCAGTCTTCAGTGCAAAACGAATGGAAAAGAAAAACAGAACCATTATTCCCAACGCGATAAGAGATGCCTTCAAATCCTTTTTTCTCACTTCACTCATAGCTTAATCATACCAAAAAGTTGTATTGAATTCTATTTGGGTCAGCAACTCGAAGACGTTCGAACCTGTTTTGTAGGAGATTAGAAGTTTAACCCTTTCAATAAATCAGAAACTGTTCATATATATTAGATACGCCATTATAGCGCCTACATAGAGCACAAATGTAAAAGCAATTTGCCAAAAGAAAAAACGCTTATTACGACTTGGCATCTCTCCCCATCGCAAGAATATAGCAGGCAAAATTGGAATAATAGCTAGAACAAATGGCCAGCGCCCATAGGAACTTACGAAATCAAATCCCTTGAAAATAAAGAGAGACAGGAGCGCAAGAAGAACTACAGCTAAATATATTTGCACTCCTCTATTTTTCTTACTCCATTGTTCTGGAGATAATTCCATACCCCTATGGTATCAGAAAATTATATTTAGACCTATCTGGGTCGTCTAGCCAACACTATTAGAACCCTTTTGGTAACTTGTGAAAATACCAAAAGCGATGCGAGCTAGAATTGAGACAACTACAAAAAAGATTGTACCTGTTTGGTTGCTATAATCTATTCCCAAAACTGGTTCTGAAAGAAAAGTAAAAATAAAAGTTGCTATAGCTGCGCCCCAAAGAATTACAAACCAAACAAACACTTCCTTCAATACCTTATTCATACCCCCATCTTAAAAGTTATAGGAAACTTTTACCAGGGTCAGCAACTCGAAGACGTTCGAACCTGTTTTGTGGGAATTTAGCTGATACCCTACCCTGCTACTCACTATT